>NZ_JBXAPO010000008.1:265000-319167 GCF_058804065.1 Bradyrhizobium sp. GW821-FHT13H05
CAGAATGTTGTCTGTACGATTGCCTCGCGGCGCGCGCCCTCGATGAACGCTACGTACAGCCGGACAATGATTAGAAAGACCAGCTTGCTTCGTAAGATCGTTCCGATAGCGAGGCGGTCAAGCTTCGCTAAAAGGATCATTTACAACTCGCATTCCTTCCAGACGCAGCCTTGTGAGCTACACTGAAAGGCGCGCGAGCGCCGAAATGATCCGGAGATAATGAAGTCTCGCGTGGCAATTGCTTGCCGCACGATCCAACTCGGATCGATCTCCTCTTTACGATGTCAGAAATCACGCAGCTTACCGTCCATCCGGACTAGTAAGTGCGAAGTGATGTTTCGCGGACGATTTTAGGTGCACGATCAGTCGATGATCAAACCATCTGGTGGAGCCAGACGGGATCGAACCGACGACCTCATGCTTGCAAAGCACGCGCTCTCCCAGCTGAGCTATGGCCCCGTAACCAGAAGACGAATGCTCGTTTGATTAGCCCGCCTTCGCCAAGGCTACGGCGCGGCAGCCTTCATTTTGAAGGGCTTGCCTAGCCGAAGCTGCGAAGCGCGAAGGCTGGTGGGCCTGGGAAGACTTGAACTTCCGACCTCACGCTTATCAAGCGCGCGCTCTAACCAACTGAGCTACAAGCCCCTAACGCATATCCAGTCAAGGACCAGGGATCTGCAAGGTTGCAGCCCCAGCGCGTGTTCGTCCGCGAAGAAAGAGAAACGAAGACGGCGAAATCCCGCCAATGCAGCTCAACGATCCTGACGACCGTTGGCCACTGATGTTTCTAAAACGATCCGATAGTGAGCCGAAGCTCTCTGAAGGATCATCCTTAGAAAGGAGGTGATCCAGCCGCAGGTTCCCCTACGGCTACCTTGTTACGACTTCACCCCAGTCGCTGACCCTACCGTGGCCGGCTGCCTCCCTTGCGGGTTAGCGCACCGTCTTCAGGTAAAACCAACTCCCATGGTGTGACGGGCGGTGTGTACAAGGCCCGGGAACGTATTCACCGTGGCGTGCTGATCCACGATTACTAGCGATTCCAACTTCATGGGCTCGAGTTGCAGAGCCCAATCCGAACTGAGACGGCTTTTTGAGATTTGCGAAGGGTCGCCCCTTAGCATCCCATTGTCACCGCCATTGTAGCACGTGTGTAGCCCAGCCCGTAAGGGCCATGAGGACTTGACGTCATCCCCACCTTCCTCGCGGCTTATCACCGGCAGTCTCCTTAGAGTGCTCAACTAAATGGTAGCAACTAAGGACGGGGGTTGCGCTCGTTGCGGGACTTAACCCAACATCTCACGACACGAGCTGACGACAGCCATGCAGCACCTGTGCTCCAGGCTCCGAAGAGAAGGTCACATCTCTGCGACCGGTCCTGGACATGTCAAGGGCTGGTAAGGTTCTGCGCGTTGCGTCGAATTAAACCACATGCTCCACCGCTTGTGCGGGCCCCCGTCAATTCCTTTGAGTTTTAATCTTGCGACCGTACTCCCCAGGCGGAATGCTTAAAGCGTTAGCTGCGCCACTAGTGAGTAAACCCACTAACGGCTGGCATTCATCGTTTACGGCGTGGACTACCAGGGTATCTAATCCTGTTTGCTCCCCACGCTTTCGTGCCTCAGCGTCAGTATCGGGCCAGTGAGCCGCCTTCGCCACTGGTGTTCTTGCGAATATCTACGAATTTCACCTCTACACTCGCAGTTCCACTCACCTCTCCCGAACTCAAGATCTTCAGTATCAAAGGCAGTTCTGGAGTTGAGCTCCAGGATTTCACCCCTGACTTAAAGACCCGCCTACGCACCCTTTACGCCCAGTGATTCCGAGCAACGCTAGCCCCCTTCGTATTACCGCGGCTGCTGGCACGAAGTTAGCCGGGGCTTATTCTTGCGGTACCGTCATTATCTTCCCGCACAAAAGAGCTTTACAACCCTAGGGCCTTCATCACTCACGCGGCATGGCTGGATCAGGGTTGCCCCCATTGTCCAATATTCCCCACTGCTGCCTCCCGTAGGAGTTTGGGCCGTGTCTCAGTCCCAATGTGGCTGATCATCCTCTCAGACCAGCTACTGATCGTCGCCTTGGTAGGCCATTACCCTACCAACTAGCTAATCAGACGCGGGCCAATCTTTCGGCGATAAATCTTTCCCCGTAAGGGCTTATCCGGTATTAGCACAAGTTTCCCTGTGTTGTTCCGAACCAAAAGGTATGTTCCCACGCGTTACTCACCCGTCTGCCGCTGACGTATTGCTACGCCCGCTCGACTTGCATGTGTTAAGCCTGCCGCCAGCGTTCGCTCTGAGCCAGGATCAAACTCTCAAGTTGGACTTGAACTTTGAACCGGCTGATCACAACGTTTGACGAGGTCCCACCATTTTTCCGACGACCGAAGCCGCCGAGCTGCCCGCGATTCACATCGCTGGCAACGATGGTGTTTCCTTTAAAACGTGTACCGCCGAAGTCTTTCGTCCCCTCTCAGAACTTAAAAGCCGAAGCTCTTCAGTATCCGAGAGGCGCAAGGACTCCGCCGTCCACGTTTCTCTTTCTTCATCTTCACTTGTCAAACAGCCCGGGACCAGGAGGCCCCAACCTTCCAGAGAGGAAGGGTTCCGACACCCTTACCGACGATGGATGAACTCCAACCGACTGGTGTCGGCTGTTGTGTCACTCAACAAGGTGAGGAGCATCAGTGGCGCGTTCGCTCGCCTTGGTCAGTGACCCGGCGGCGCCGCGCTCAGTGGTCGGGTTATAGGCCCCCCCGACCGGGATTGTCAACGCCCATCGTCAACAAATCGTCGCACAGTGGATCATCGAAAAAAATTCAGTGATTCCAGTCGATTAGAAGGGGCGGGAGCGAGCCGGCCGAACCGGCCCGGCAAAAAAACTCAAAAAAAGTTTGCGCCCCAGGGGGCTCCGGAGGGGCTCCGGAAGCGGCTCTGGGCGCCCTCCCCAGGCGGACCCCAGCGCCCGGCCTTTCAGGAAACTTTTTCCATATTAGGCGCCGTACTTGAGCCACAATCCCGCGGCGTTCTGATAAGAGACAAGCTTGAATCGCGGGGATGCCAGTGGGGGCTGCCGGCGATTTTGGTGGGGTCAGAGGAAGGCGATCATACGATGAAGCGGCCTTCTTCAGACATTCGAGAGACATCGAGAGATCTTTTCCGCTTAGCTGTTCGTAATTTCGGCCGGCCCGTCATCAGGGCCTTCTGACCGCGGACGCCTGTGCGGCTTGCCTTTTCCTGCGATGCCCCTTCAAGAGGGCGGCCAGGAGAGGGTTCGAAACCGGGCTGGTATGGGCCGGGCTGTATGGACCTCTTGGGTCGTTGATTGGGGGACTTGGGTTGAACCACAGGACGTCACGCGGCGCTTACGGGCGTGAGACCGGGATCATCGATCTCGGCCACGAGCCGCCGCTGTCCGTCGATGGTTCGGAAGCCGCCGTCATCGACCGCCGTCGCGTCTCGGTACAATGGTTCAGCGGGACAATTCTGACCGGACTTTGCGGCGCAGCCCTGATCGGCGGCGCCGTTTTCGCTTCTCTGGACGGCGAGATGACCTTCGCCAAGGTGCCGGAGCGGGTCGAAGGCGCGCTGCGCGGAGCATTCGGCGCAGCTGATCGCGCCGCCACGCTGCACAAGAGCGATCGCCTGCCGCCGCCGAGCGAATCCACCGCCTCGCGCAACATCGTGCGCGTCTCGACGGTCGCCCGCGTTGGCAACCGCGACGTGATGCGGGTCCGCCCCTTCGTCCGGATCGCCGGCAATCTGTCGATGACGACGAGCGATCTGTCGGCGAAGATCCCGCCGTTCAACGCCCAGCGCATGCTCACCGACGTCGGCTCCGATCCCAAGACCGCATCGGAAGATCCTAACAATCCGGAAGCCGTGGAGCCCGATGCCGAGGTCTCCTTCGTCACCAAGGATTTGTCGCCGGTGCTGCCGAAGGCCAAGATTTCCGCGGTGGTGGCGCTCGACGACATCCTGATGCGGGTCCGCGATGCCGCCAACTGGCGCGGCAATGGCGGGGTGCGCTACGCCTCGCTGGCCAACGCCGCCGCCGACGTTTCCGGCGCGACCGGCCCGTCCGACATCAGAAGCGCCTACGCCGCCGAAGCTTCGCCGTCCGATCCCTATGCCGGCTTCGAGACCCGCGTGGTGCCGGAAAACGTGACGTTGCTGCCGAAGACCAAGGAGCAGATCACCGGCGGCAATCCGAACGGCGAACGCGTCCACATGGTCAAGAAGGGCGACTCGGTCGGCTCCGTCCTGCGCGATCTCGGCGCCACGGCCGAGGAAATCAAGGCGATCACCGCAACGCTCGGGCCCCGCGGCCGCGACGGCGGCCTGAAGGAGGGCGAAAAGCTTCGCATCCTGATGGCGCCCGCAAGCCCCGGCGCCAGACTCCAGCCCTATCGCGTCGTGGTTGCAAACGACACCATGGTCGAAGCCATCGCGGCTTTGTCGGATCTCGGCAAATACGTCGCTGTCGACGTCTCCAGCATGAACACCGTCGCCGACGCCACGGCCAACGCCAGCAGCGACGACGATGACGACGATGACGGCACTGGCGTGCGGCTCTACCAGAGCATCTACGAGACCGCGATCCGCAACAAAGTGCCGATGCCGGTCATCGACGACATGATCAAGATCTACTCCTACGACGTCGACTTCCAGCGCAAGGTGGCGCCGGGCGACTCGTTCGACGTGTTCTATGCCGGCGAAGAAGAGGGCACGACGTCGAGCGAAAAGAACGACGTGCTGTTCGCCTCTCTCACGGTCGGCGGCGAAACCAAGAAATACTACCGTTACCAGAGCCCCGACGATGGCGTCGTCGACTATTACGACGAGACCGGCAAGAGCGCGAAGAAGTTCCTGGTCAGGAAGCCCGTCAACAACGCCATCATGCGCTCCGGCTTCGGCGGGCGGCGCCATCCGATCCTGGGCTTTGTGAGGATGCACACCGGTGTCGACTGGGCCACCGCCTACGGCACTCCCATCTTCGCCGCCGGCAATGGGGTCATCGAGAGGGCCGAATGGGAGGGCGGCTACGGCAAATATATCCGCGTCAAGCACAACAACGGCTATGAGACGGCCTACGGCCACATGTCGGCCTTCGCCAAGGGCATGGAAGCCGGCAAGAAGGTGCGGCAGGGCCAGGTGATCGGCTTCGTCGGTTCGACCGGCGCGTCGACCGGTCCGCATGTGCACTACGAAATCCTGGTCAACGGCCGCTTCGTCGATCCGCTGCGCGTGAAACTGCCGCGCGGCCGCTCGCTGGAAGGCCCGATGCTCGCCAGCTTCGAGAAGGAACGCGACCGGCTCGACGGCATGATGAGCGGCCGGGGCGGCGCCATCGCCCGCATGTCGGACGCAACCGGCGGCCCGCTGCAGGTCAGCAACCGGTAGTGGCAACCGGCTGACGCCAGCCGGACATCCTCAGACACGACTGGATGGAACGCTACGAAGCAGCAGGCCGCTTCACCGCGCCACAATTTCAAGTTTCGTTTGCCAAAGCCGCCTCACGGACGAATACTTTCCAAAAAATGGGAGGTCTCGCCATGAAGAACAGGCTCGCCTGCGCTGCCCTGATTGCTGCGGTTTTCTCCGTCACCAGCGCGTCCGCCGAGACATCGGCGGGGACCTTTGAGGTTACGAAACTCGTCCCCGGTTCGGCGTTCCATGGCGTCCACGGACTCGGGATCGACAAGGCCGGTCATCTGTTTGCGGGCAGCGTCGCAGGCGCCATGCTCTACGAGGTCGACATCGCCGGCGGTACCGCCAAGGTTGCAATCCCCGCTCCGATCGGAATGGCCGACGACATCGCATTCGCGCCCGACGGCACCATGGCATGGACCGGATTCCTGGCCGGCGATCTCTATGCGCGCAAGGGCGACGGCCCGATCAAGAAGCTCGCTTCCGGCCTTCCAGGCATCAATTCGCTCGCCTTCCGCAAGGACGGCAGGCTCTACGCCACGACGGTCTTCCTCGGCGACACGCTCTATGAGATCGACGTCGAAGGCGTCAAACCGCCCCGCCAGATCATGGAGAAGATGGGCGGCCTCAACGGCTTCGAATTCGGCCCCGACGACAAGCTCTACGGGCCGCTCTGGTTCAAGGGACAGGTCGCCAAAGTCGACGTCGACAAGGCCGAACTGACCGTGGTTGCCGACGGATTCAAGGTCCCGGCCGCGGTGAATTTCGATTCCAAGGGCAATCTCTGGGTGGTCGACACCGCGCTCGGCCAGCTCGTCCGGGTCGACATCACCTCGGGCGCCAAGACAATGGCCGCGCAGCTGAAGCCGTCGCTGGACAACCTCGCGATCGACGGCAAGGACCGCGTCTACGTCTCCAACATGGCCGACAACGGCATCCAGGAGGTCGATCCCGCGACCGGCCAGGCCAAACAGATCATCATCGGCAAGCTCGCTTTGCCCGGCGGCATCGGCGTCACCTCGGAGAATGGCAAGGATACGATCCACGTCGCCGACGTATTCGCCTATCGCACGGTGGACGGCGCCACCGGCGAGGTCACCGAGAAGGCGCGCATGCATGCCGACGGCGTCAGCCTCGAATACCCGATGAGCGCGACGGCGAAGGGCAACGACGTGATCCTGTCGAGCTGGTTCACCGGCACGGTGCAGGTGATCGACGGCAAGACCGGCGCAACGCGCGACATGCTGCACGGCTTCAAGGCGCCGCACGACGCCATCGTGCTCGAGGACGGCAGCATTCTGGTGGCCGAGCTCGGCACCAAATCGCTGGTGCGCGTCAGCGGCGAGCATGGCAAGGATCGCACCACGCTGATCGGCGGGCTCGAGGGCCCGATTGGACTCGTCGGCGGCTCGAGCGGCGAGGTCTATGTCACCGAAGCCTTTGCAGGGCTGGTCTCCAGGGTCGACAAGAACGGCGAAAAAACCGTGATCGCCAAGGACCTGAAGATGCCCGAAGGTCTCGCACGCGGCAGCGACGGCAGGCTGATCGTGGCGGAGGTCGGCGCGAAGCGGCTGATCGAGATCGCGCCGGAGAACGGAGAGGTCACCGAGATCGCGGCCAATCTTCCGATCGGCCTGACGGGTGCGCCCGGCGGCCTGCCGACGCATATCCCGACCGGCGTGGCGATCGGTGCGACGGGCGTCATCTACGTCTCGTCGGACGTGGAGAACGCGATTTACAGGGTCGTCAGGAAGTAGCGCCAGCGCCGAGCGGCAAAAAAAGCCCCGGAGAGGACGAACCTCTCCGGGGCGATTGTTGCTTGGGCCTGTGATCAGTTCAGCTTGCGCTTCGTCACCGGCGCCTCGAACTGGGCGATCTCCGCAGTCTGCGGCGCCTTGCCATTGAAGGTCAGCACATTGCCTTCGGACGAGATCGCAACGTGGTCCCCGTCCCTGACGTCGCCGGCCAGGATCATCTCGGCGAGCGGATCCTGGAGGTGGCGCTGAATCACGCGCTTCAGCGGTCGTGCGCCGTAGGCCGGATCCCAGCCCTTGGCGGCGAGCCAGTCGCGCGCAGCACTGTCGAGCGTCAGCACGATCTTGCGGTCGGTCAGCAGCTTCTGCAGTCGCATGAACTGGATCTCGACGATCCGGCCCATCTCGTTCCGCTGCAAGCGGTGGAACAGGATGATCTCGTCGACGCGGTTGAGGAATTCGGGGCGGAAATGCCCGCGCACCATTCCCATCACCTGCTCGCGCACGGCCGAGGTGTCCTCGCCCTCCGGCTGGTTCACCAGATACTCCGAACCGAGGTTCGAGGTCATGATGATCAGCGTGTTGCGGAAATCCACGGTACGGCCCTGACCATCGGTCAGGCGGCCGTCGTCGAGCACCTGCAACAGGACGTTGAAGACGTCAGGATGCGCTTTCTCGATTTCGTCGAACAGCACCACCTGATAGGGCCGGCGTCGCACCGCTTCGGTCAGCGCGCCGCCCTCGTCATAGCCGACATAGCCCGGAGGCGCGCCGATCAGCCGCGAGACCGAGTGCTTCTCCATGTACTCGGACATGTCGAGGCGAACCATCGCGGTCTCGTCGTTGAACAGGTACTCCGCGAGCGCCTTGGTCAGCTCGGTCTTGCCGACGCCGGTCGGCCCCAGGAACATGAACGAGCCGGTCGGCCGGTTCGGGTCCTGCAGGCCCGCACGCGAACGTCGCACGGCGGTTGCGACCGCACGCACGGCCTCGGCCTGGCCGACGACGCGGGTGCCGAGCTGCTCCTCCATCTTCAGGAGCTTCTCCTTCTCGCCTTCCAGCATCTTGTCGACGGGCACGCCGGTCCAGCGCGACACCACCTGGGCGATGTGGTTGGCCGTAACAGCCTCCTCCATCATCTCGCCGGAGTTTTGCGTTGTATTATCCTTGGCCTCGATATCCGCCAGTTGCTTCTCAAGCTGCGGGATCCGGCCATAAGCCAGCTCGCCGGCCTTCTGAAATTCGCCGCGGCGCTGCGCGTCGGCGAGATCGACGCGCAGCGCGTCGAGCTCGGCCTTCAGCTTCTGGGCATCGGAGAGCTTGTTCTTCTCCGCACTCCAGCGCGCGGTGATCGCCGCAGATTTTTCTTCGAGTTCGGCCAGCTCCTTCTGGAGCGTCTCGAGACGGGACTTGGAGCCGAGATCGCTCTCCTTCTTGAGCGCTTCCTGCTCGATCTTGAGCCGGATGATCTCACGGTCGAGCGAATCCAGCTCCTCCGGCTTGGAATCGACCTGCATCTTCAGCCGCGCCGCGGCCTCGTCCATGAGGTCGATCGCCTTGTCGGGCAGGAAGCGGTCGGTGATGTAGCGGTTGGACAGGGTCGTGGCGGCCACCAGCGCGGAATCGGTGATCCGCACGCCGTGGTGCTGCTCGTACTTGTCCTTGAGACCACGCAGGATCGAGATCGTGTCCTCGACCGAGGGCTCGCTGACGAAGATCGGCTGGAAGCGCCGCGCCAGCGCCGCATCCTTCTCGACATGCTTGCGGTATTCGTCGAGCGTGGTCGCGCCGATACAGTGCAGCTCGCCGCGCGCGAGCGCGGGCTTGAGCAAATTGGAGGCGTCCATCGCGCCGTCGCCCTTGCCCGCGCCGATCAGCGTATGCATCTCGTCGATGAACAAGATGAAGGTGCCCTCGCTCGCGGTGACTTCCTGGAGCACGGCCTTCAGCCGTTCCTCGAACTCACCGCGATATTTCGCACCCGCAATCAGCGAGCCGAGATCGAGCGACAGCAGCTTCTTGTCCTTGAGGCTCTCCGGCACGTCGCCGTTGACGATGCGCAGCGCGAGGCCCTCGGCGATGGCGGTCTTGCCGACGCCGGGCTCGCCGATCAGGACGGGATTGTTCTTGGTCCGGCGCGACAGCACCTGAATCGTGCGGCGGATCTCCTCGTCGCGGCCGATGACCGGATCGAGCTTGCCGTCACGCGCAGCCTGGGTCAGGTCGCGGGCATATTTCTTCAGCGCGTCATAGGCGTTCTCGGCGGTCGCGGAATCCGCGGTGCGGCCCTTGCGCAGCGCTTCGATGGCCGCGTTGAGATTTTGCGGGGTGACGCCACCCTTGGCGAGGAGGCTGCCTGCCTCGCTGGTCTTCTCCAGCGCGAGGCCGAGCAGCAGCCGCTCGACGGTGACAAAGCTGTCGCCGGCCTTCTCGCCGGCCTTCTCGGCCGCGTCGAAGGTCCGGGCGAGTTCGGGCGCGAGATAGATCTGGCCGGCGCCTGCGCCGGAGACCTTGGGCACCTTGCCCAGGGCGTCCTCGGTCGCCTTCAGAATTGCGCGCGAATTACCGCCGGCGCGGTCGATCAGACCGGAAGCCAAGCCCTCATTGTCGTCCAGCAGGACTTTCAGGACGTGCAGGGTGGAAAACTGCTGGTGCCCCTCGCGCACCGCAAGCGACTGCGCGGACTGGACGAAGCCCCTGGATCGTTCGGTATACTTCTCGATATTCATATCTTTTCTTTCCCTCGGCCTGCCCATGGAGCCCTCAAAGGCACTCCAAATGGCATCTTCATTGGGTTTCCGATTACCGCATTGACGTTTCTCAACCGGTAACGGTCGTTATCAGCCGGCGCTGGCGCCGACCTGATCCAGATGTGGGAAGCGGGCCCTCGGATCGAAAGAGGCGAGTTCACAATTTCGTGCGCGGATCCGCCCGCTTGGCGGGGCTGCGTCGAATCCCCTAAGTAACGGCATGACAGCCAGCCAGACCGCCGAAATCACCGGCCTTTACCGCTACCCGATCAAGGGCCTGACGCCCGAGCCCCTGCCCCGTGTTCCGCTTCGGACCGGCCAGACCCTCCCCGCCGACCGCCGCTACGCCATCGAGAACGGCCCGAGCGGGTTCGATCCGGAGTCGCCCCAATGGAAGCCGAAGATCCAGTTCCTGATGCTGGCGCGCAATGAGCGGCTGGCGTCCCTCGACAGCCGCTACGAGGACGCGACCAACCGCCTGACCATCCGCAAGGACGGCCAGGTCGTCGCCAGCGGCGATCTCGAGACCCCTGCCGGGCGCGCCGCCATCGAGAGCTATTTCACGGAGAATTTTCAGCCGGAGCTGAAGGGGCCGCCAAAAGTGCTGTCCGGCCGCGACCACAGCTTTTCCGATGTTGCCCGCAAGGTCGTGTCGATCATCAATATCGGCAGCGTCCGCGCGATCGAGGCCATGCTCGGCGGCGCCCCGGTCCACCCGCTGCGCTTCCGCGCCAATCTCTACGTCCAGGGCTGGCCGGCCTGGTCCGAGCTCGACCTGGTCGGCCAGACGCTCGCGATCGGCCAGGCCAGACTAAAGGTGGTCAAGCGCATCGTCCGCTGCCCGGCCACCAATGTCGATCCCGAGACCGCGGTCCGCGATCTCGAGATACCGCCGACGCTCTCGCGCCATCTCGGCCACATGGATTGCGGCATCTACGCCGAGGTGATCGCCAACGGCGAGATCGGCGTGGGGGATGCGGTCGCGGTGGAACAGCCGAGATTGGTGTGACAGGGCGCTGCCTCAACACACACCGTCATTGCGAGCGCAGCGAAGCAATCCAGTAATCTATCCGCTGAGACAGTCTGGATTGCTTCGTCGCTTCGCTCCTCGCAATCACGGCGGTCAGTTCGGCATCACATACGCATAGATCCGGCCGCGCGAGACCGGGGCTTCGCGGACGCGGTTGCCGTTGTTGCCGGAGATCATGATCGGATTCCCCTGCGCGTCGATGCCGGTGATGATGCCGACATGACCGCCCCGGCCGCCGCGCGACATCACCGCAATGGCGCCGACCTGCGGACCGGAGACACGGGTGCCGTAATGCGCGAACGAGTTCGCCATGTCCGATCCGGTGCCGTGGTGGCCGGTTTTCTCAAGCACCATGTTCATGAAACGCGCGCACCACAGGCTGCCGCGCCCGGTCGGATTGCCGCCGACATAGCGGCGCGCCTCGGACACGAGGCCCGAGCCGCCGCCGAAGCCGCTGCTCATACCCGTGTTGCCGATCTCGCCAGCGCTGCTCTTGTTGACAGCGTAGCTCATCTTACCGGCGCGGCTCATATTGCCAGCACGGCTCATGTTTCCGCCGAAGCCCATGTCTCCGCTGCTCATGTCTCCGCCGCCCGTGTAGCGCATGTCACCCATGCCGCCGCTATTGGCGTTCGGATCGTAGCTGGCCTGCGTGTTCATGAATCCGCCGGCCTGCAACTGCGCCGCGCTGCGCTCGAAGCGCGAGCTACGTCCATGGTGGCGGTAATGATGATATCCGCTGGCGTGATGCGCGTGAGCGTGCCGCTCTGCGCTATGACGATGATGCGGCCGCGCTGAGGCCGGAGACGAGAACGCGGCGACCGCCGCGAAGAAGAGCGCCAGCGCGATAACACAACGCGACAGGCGAGACGCAAACAACTCAAACATTCTTCATCCTTCGTTGACACCCCCAGTTCCGTATCGGCCCGTGCGGTGACCGACATCCGCCGGGCCGTAAAGCGTCCGGATGTGGCGAGAACAAGACGCCGCGCGGCGCTGCGAATTAACGCTTCGGGGAATTGTTGCGATGATTTTGTGTCGATGCTGGTCTGACGCTGCCGCATTGCGGACAACAGCATTAACTGCAATTCTCAAAGCACGGCTTCAAGAGAGGGAAACAGTTAATGCCCCACGCCACGACCAGGGACGACGTCCGCATCTATTTCGAAGAGGCGGGTCAGGGAACGCCGATCATTTTTCTGCACGAGTTCGCGGCCGACTACACCAATTGGGAGCCGCAGATGCGTTACTTCTCGCGCGGCCACCGCTGCATCACCTATTCCGCACGCGGCTACACGCCGTCTGACGTGCCTGCCGGCGAGGTCTACACCTCCACACATTTCTACACCGACGCGCTTGCCGTACTCGATCATCTCAGGATCGAGCGCGCCCATCTGGTCGGTCTCTCGATGGGTGCATACTCATCGCTCCAGATCGGATTGAACGCGCCGCAGCATGCGCTGTCGATGACGCTGGCCGGTGTCGGCTCCGGCTCGGAGCTCGAGAATCTCGACGCCTGGCGCAAGCAGTGCCGCGCCAATGCCGAACAGTTCGAAATGCTCGGCGCCGCGGAAGTGGCAAAAGTCACGCGCGAGGCGCCGAGCCGGATTCCCTTCCTGGTGAAGGACCCGCGCGGCCATGCCGATTTCTACGCCGCGCTGGCGCGGCACGATTCCAGGGGATCGGCGAATACGATGCGCGGCTTCCAGGGCGGCCGTCCCTCGATCTACACGCTGACGGATGCGATCAAAGGCGTGGCAACACCGGCACTGATCATCTGCGGCGATGAAGACGATCCGTGCATCGGGGCGAGTTTGTTTTTGAAGAAGCATTTGCCGGCGGCAGGGCTCGCGATGTTTCCGAAGTCCGGCCACGTGCTCAACCTCGAAGAGCCCGCGCTGTTCAACGAGACGGTGGAGCGGTTCGTGACGCTGGTGGAGGCGGGACGGTGGCCGGTGCGCGATCCGAGGTCCCTGGCGGCGCATTAGCCAAACACTCCATCGCGTAGCCCGGATGGAGCGCAGCGTAATCCGGGATTCCTCCAGACGCGGCGCGACCTGCCCCGGATTGCGCTGCGCTCCATCCGGGCTACGGGCCGCTGCGATCGCAATGACGAGAAACTACTTCCCCTGCCCGCGCGTCAGCAGAAACACGCCCTGCTCGCCGAACAGATTCCACACCCACCACGGCATCCGCAGCCGCAGCGGGCGGCCATAGAGATCGAGCGCCTCGGCGCGCTCCATCTTGACGTGGATTTCGTCGCAGAGCTCGACAAAGTCCTTGATGGTGCAGAAGTGGATGTTGGCGGTGTCGTACCAGCTTGCCGGCAGATTCTCCGTGCGCGGCATGTGGCCGCCGATCAGGAGTTGCAGCCGCATCCTCCAGAAGCCGAAATTCGGGAACGAGACGATGGCGCGGCGGCCGATACGCAGCAGATTCTCCAGCACCACCTTCGGCTGCCGCGTCGCCTGCAGCGTCTGCGACAGGATTACGTAGTCGAAGGCGTCGTCAGGGTAATTCACGAGGTCGGTGTCGGCGTCGCCCTGCACCACCGCAAGGCCCTTGGCCACGCAGCGGTTGACGCCTTCGCGCGACAGCTCGATGCCACGGCCGTCGATGCCGCGCGTTTCCAGCAGCTGGAGCAGGTCGCCCTCGCCGCAGCCGACGTCGAGCACCTTCGAGCCCGGCTTGACCATCTCCGCAACCAACCGATGGTCGGCGCGAAACTGGCCGGGCTGCTCCGACGCAAGGCCGCCCAGCGGCAGCACTTCCTGCACTGACATCCTAGCCACCCTTGCTGCTGAGCCCGCGTGCCTTGCCTGCCGATTCCAGGAAGGCGCGGGAGATATCGAAGAATTCGGGAACGTCGAGCAGGAAGGCGTCGTGGCCGCGATCGGTCTCGATCTCGGCGAACGACACCCGTGCGCTCGACGCATTGAGCGCATGCACCAGCGCGCGCGATTCCGAGGTCGGAAACAGCCAGTCGCTGGTGAAGGAGACCACGCAGAAGCGGGTCTGGATGCCCGCAAACGCCTTCGCGAGCACGCCGCCATGGTCGCCGGCGATGTCGAAATAGTCCATCGCGCGGGTCAGATAGAGATAGGAATTGGCGTCGAAGCGCTCGACGAAGGACGAGCCCTGGTAACGCAGATAGGACTCGACCTGGAAGTCGGCGTCGAACGAGAAGGTCGGCAGCTCGCGGTCCTGCATGCGCCGTCCGAATTTGCGGTGCAGCGCCGCGTCCGAGAGATAGGTGATATGCCCGGCCATCCGCGCCACCGCGAGGCCGCGATGCGGATGCGTCGCCTGATCGACATAGCGCCCACCATGCCAATCCGGATCGGCCATCACCGCCTGCCGGCCGAGCTCGTGGAACGCGATGTTTTGCGCCGAATGTCGCGTGCTGCACGCGGTCGGAAGCGCGGAGAACACGCGATGCGGATAGGCCGCGGTCCATTGAAGCACCTGCATGCCGCCCATCGAGCCCCCGACGACACAGAGCAGCGTGTCGATGCCGAGGCGGTCGAGCAGCATGGCCTGCGCCCGCACCATGTCGGGGATCGTAATGATCGGGAAATCCAGCCCCCACACCTTGCCGGTCGCCGGATTGGTCGAGGCCGGGCCGGTCGAACCCATGCAGCCGCCGATCACGTTCGAGCAGATGATGAAGTACTTGTCGGTATCGAGCGGGCGGCCGGGGCCGACCATGATTTCCCACCAGCCCGGCTTGCCGGTCAGCGGATGCACATTGGCGACGTGCTGGTCGAGCGTCAGCGCATGGCAGATCAGGATGGCGTTGGAGCGGTCCGCATTGAGCTCGCCATAGGTCTGGTAGGCGATCTGGAACGGCGAAAGATCGACCCCGCAGTCGAGCGGCAACGGCTGCTCAGCACCGAAATACGCGACGAGCGAACTCGGATGATCGACCTCATGCGACCGCTCGTCGGCACTGATCGCGGGACTCGGAATCGACTTGACGCCAACCATCTGACCATCGACCTCATTTGCGATCAGACTTCAGATCGCGACTGACATCAGGCCATGAAAAACCCGGCCTGAACGATAGGTTCGGCCGGGATCGAAAACGTCCCCGGCCTGTTTAGCGAGTTTTTTAACGTGGCTGCAAGCCGGCCGGCTCAAATGACCACGGAACAGGCAAAACCTACTGTCTTGGGCGGTTTTCGTCAAGTCGCGGCCCGGATGAACCGGATCTGCCTCCGTCCGGCCTGCCGAAAAGGCCGTCATTTCTCTTTGCTTTCGCCGCCCTGACTGCCTAATCAGGACATTCCCCGCAGCCACTGAACAGTTCCAGCCAGATATGTCCCAACGTCCGCCCGCGCCACCATCGCTCCAGGAACTGCGCAAGGAGATCGACGAGATCGACGCGGGCATGCATCGCCTTCTGATGCAGCGCGGCGACATCATCGACCGCCTGATCCAGGTGAAGCAGACCCAGGAGGTCGGCTCGGCGTTCCGCCCGGCGCGCGAGGCCTCCATGATGCGCGACATCGTGCAGCGTCATCGCGGCATCCTGCCGCTCGACACGGTCGAGAGCATCTGGCGCGTCATCATCTCGACCTTCACCTATGTGCAGGCGCCGTTCTCCGTGCACGCCGACATCTCGGTGAGCGAACCGGCGATGCGCGATTCCGTGCGCTTCCATTTCGGCTTCACCGTGCCTTACGTCGCGCATTTCAGCGCACAGGCGGCGGTCGAAGCGGTGGCGAAATCCAAGGGCGATCTGGCGCTGGTCTCGGCGACCTCCAGCCGCACGCCGTGGTGGCTGGAGCTGGAAGCGGAAGGCGCACCGAAGATCATCGCGCGGCTGCCCTTCGTCGAGCGCGCCGACCATCCGGCCGCGCTGCCCGTGTTCGCGATCTCGCGCGTCGCCGACAGCGCCCTGGTGACGGAGGTCGAGACCTTCAGCGTACGTGTCTCCGGCTGGAATGCCGAGATTGCGCGCGCCCTGTCGCCCCTCGCCGAGATCGTGGCGGTGCCCGATACCGCCTTCGACGGCGCGGCGCTGCTGGTCTCGGTCACGGCCGCGAGCAGCATCGACAAGATCAAGGCAGCCCTGATCGAGGCGGGGGCCTCGGTGCGCTCCACGGCCCTCGTCGGCAGCCATGCAACGCGCTATACGGTGGCCCCGACCGGGCAAAAATCGTAAATCGCGTACTGCTTAAGCTACTTTCGGAGTTGAAGATGTCCCGCCCCGTGCCGAATCCCGGCATTCTCGATATTGCGCCCTACACGCCCGGCAAGAGCCCGGTGGCGGAGCCGGGCCGCAAGGTGTTCAAGCTCTCGGCCAACGAGACGCCGTTCGGTCCCTCGCCCAAGGCGATCGCGGCCTTCAAGAACGTGGCTGATCATCTCGAAGATTATCCGGAAGGCACCTCGCGCGTGCTGCGCGAAGCGATCGGCCGCAGCTTCGGGCTGGACCCCAACCGCATCATCTGCGGCGCCGGCTCGGACGAGATCCTCAATCTGCTCGCCCACACCTATCTCAGCCATGGCGACGAGGCGATCTCGACCACGCACGGCTTCCTGGTCTACCCGATCGCGACCATGGCGGTGGGCGCCAAGAACGTGATCGCGCAGGAGACCAACCTGACCTGCGACGTCGACGCCATCCTCAAGGCAGTGACGCCGAAGACAAAACTGGTCTGGCTCGCCAACCCCAACAATCCGACCGGCACCTATATTTCGTTCGACGAGGTCAAGCGCCTGCGCGCCGGCCTGCCCTCGCACGTGCTGCTGGTGCTGGACGCCGCCTATTGCGATTACGTTTCGCGCAACGACTACGAGATGGGAATCGAGCTGGTCGCCACCACCGAGAACACGGTGGTGACGCACACTTTCTCCAAGATCCACGGCCTTGCCGCGCTCCGCATCGGCTGGATGTTCGGCCCCGAGCACATCATCGACGCCGTCAACCGCATCCGCGGTCCGTTCAACGTGTCGACGCCGGCGATGTACGCCGCCGTCGCCGCGATCGAGGACACCGCGCACCAGGCGATGTCGAAGCAGTTCACCGAGACCTGGCGCAACTGGCTCACCGAGGAGATCGGCAAGCTCGGGCTGAAGGTGACGCCCAGCGTCGCCAATTTCGTGCTGATCCACTTCCCGACCGAGAAGGGCAAGACCTCTGACGACGCCGATGCCTATCTGACCAAGCGGGGGCTCGTGCTGCGCGGGTTGAAAAATTACGGCCTGCATCATTCGCTGCGCATGACCATCGGCACCGAGGAGGCCAATCGCCTCGTCGTCGATGGTTTGCGTGACTTCATGGCCGGCAAATGAGCGCGAACCCGCACTTCCAGCGCGTCGCCCTGATCGGCTTCGGCCTGATCGGCGGCTCGATCGCGCGCGCTGCGAAGCTCCAGGGCTTGGCCGGCGAGATCGTCACCACCGCGCGCTCGGAGAAGACGCGGGCGCGGGTGCTCGAGCTTGGCATCGTCGATCAGGTCGTGGCGACCAATGCGGAAGCGGTGAAGGATGCCGATCTCGTCATCCTCTGCATTCCCGTCGGCGCCTGCGGACCGGTGGCGCAGGAGATTGCGGCACATCTCAAGCCGGGCGCGATCGTCTCCGATGTCGGTTCGGTCAAGGGCGCGATCGTCAGGGACATGGCGCCGCATTTGCCGAAGACCATCCATTTCGTACCGGCGCATCCCGTCGCAGGCACCGAGCATTCGGGCCCTGATTCCGGCTTCGCCGAGCTCTTCATCAACCGCTGGTGCATCCTCACCCCGCCGGAAGGCGTCGATGCGGCTGCCACCGATCGCCTGCGCGCCTTCTGGGCGGCGATGGGCGCCAAGGTCGAGGTCATGACGCCGGATCATCATGATCTCGTGCTCGCGATCACCAGCCACCTGCCGCATCTGATCGCCTACACCATCGTCGGCACCGCCGACGAGCTGCAGCAGGTGACGGAGTCGGAGGTGATAAAATTCTCCGCCGGCGGTTTCCGCGACTTCACCCGCATCGCGGCGTCCGATCCGACGATGTGGCGCGACGTCTTCCTCGCCAACAAGGAAGCCGTGCTGGAGATGCTCGGCACCTTCACCGAGGATCTCGCCAAGCTCACCCGCGCGATCCGCCGCGGCGACGGCGAGGCGCTGTTCGACCACTTCACCCGCACCCGTGCCATCCGCCGCGGCATCGTTGAGATCGGCCAGGATTCGGCCGCGCCCGACTTCGGCCGGCCGCACGCGGCGCTGAAGAAGCCGTAAGCCGACGTAGCGCGGACAAGGCTGCGTAGCCCGGATGGAGCGCAGCGCAATCCGGGACGGTGCTTGCCGCGTTGAAGAACCCCGGATTACGCTTGCGCTCCATCCGGGCTACGGCACCTCATGACTAGAACGGATAGTAGCGGATCTGCGTCATGACGATGTTGTCGTCGGTCTTCGGCGCACCGCCGACCCCGGCGAAGGCGAAGCGTTGCGTGTAGGAATACTGCACGCCGGCTTTGAGCGTGCCGTATTTGCCCTGATAGATGGTGTCGTAGAGTCCAGCTGTGACCTGCCGGACTTCCCTGGTATTGCCGTTGCAGGTCGCAGCCGGCGAATTCTCGGTGGAGCATCCGGTGTTGTTGTAGAGCGGATTGCCGTAGCCGAAGGGCACCGTCCCGACATTCGCAAACGCCGCCTTGGCCCTTTCCAGACCTGCATAAGAGTAGACATCAAGGCTCGGCGTCGCGTGCCACACCAGGCCGGCGGCGGCAGCCGTGATCGTCAAGGGAAGAATCGTGCCATCCTGTGCCACCGTGGCATCGGGAAACGGCGACGCCGTGAAGCGACCGAGCACCCCGCGTGCGCCATAGAGCTGGAGATCCAGCGTCTTCGGAATCAGCTCGGCAAAAATGTGCCCACCGAAGCTTCCGGTGTCGTAGCTGTGGTTGGCGTTGTTGAAGCGGTCGAACAGCTGGCGATAGAGCGCCCACGCCTCGACATGCAGCTTGGTGGGCCCGAGCCGCGGATCCCAGGCCGCTTTCACCGTGACGTCGGGCACCTGGTTCAAGCTGACATTGTTGAGGTTATTGAAGAAGCTGCCGCCGGGGCCAGTCAAATTGACCTGGAGGTTTGGGTTCAGCACGCCCTGCGGCCCAACCGCGGGCGTGCCGACGGTCGGCACGTTGCCGCCGAAGAAGGAGGTCTGCGCGTTCTCGACCGATGCAGCGATCTTGAACTCCGGTCCGATATCCTGCCAGACGCGAAGGCCCGGTTGCCGCGCGGCGAGAAATCCGGGAACGAGCTCGAAATCGATCACGCCCGGCGCATCGATGCCGCGCGGATCGATCCCGGCCTTCATCGGCGTGTTCAGCGACCATGATTGTCCCGCCAGGACATGAAGGCCGAGATCGGTTCGGTCCACTTCGAGGCTGAGCTGCCGCATGCGCGGATTGAACGAATTGGTCGTGACCGAATTCGCCGTCTGCGCCGCGCCTTCGAAATCGATCTCGCCATAGCCCGCGAGATGCGTGTCGGCGTCGACGTTGCCCTCGGCCAGAACCGAGAACCGGCTCTGGCGCGCGGAGAAACGCGTCTCCGGAAAATAGTAATTCCGGCTCTGCGGATAGGGGATGGCGTTGTAGATTGATCCGGTGTCGGACGCGAGATTGCGCGAGCGGTAGATGCCGGTGAGATCGACCCAGCCGCCGAATGTCAGCGTGACGCCCTTGTAGCAGACCTTGCCGGCCGCACACGGATCGACAGGCAATGCCTTGTAGGTTGCCGGCATTGGCGCGGCCTTCGCTTGCGCCTCAACCTGTCGCGTCTTGCGCGCCTCCGAATCCACGCGCTGCTGCAGCTCTTTCAGCTTGGCCTTCAGCGACTGGATTTCGGTTGCGACATTGTCGTCGGCACGCGCCTGTCCCGAACAGGCAGCGAGCATGCCCAGCATCAGTCCGTAGTTGATGATCCGCACGTGAACCTCCCTCCTCTTGGGAAGCTGGTCCGATCCGTCGCGCCTCGTCTGGCGCTTGCATGCTTCCCTGGTGTGGAGTGATTTGAATGCGGCTGCGGTTATTCTCGGCGACGCTGGCTTTCTGCATCACGTTTTCCTGACGACGATGTTCGGAATATTTGCGCTGCTGGACCAATCCGCATGCGCGATTGTCGCTCTTGTCCAAGGCAACGCGCATTGAGCCCGGCCGGGGCATGACCGGGCTCAACTTCGCGACGGGCAAGCGGAGGATGGAGGTTATTTGCCCTTGGTCGCACGCATCACCGTGGGGCGCGGTGACTTCGCCGACGGCACCGACGCCATCGTATCCCGCGTCGCGGGGCTCGCGAGGTTGCGATCGCCATTCGGATACATCGAGGCGTATGCGGCTGGCTCCTGCGACTGCCATTGCCACTGCGCGAGCGCCGGCGTCGCAAGCGCGCTCGATACGGCTATGGCGGCAATGAACAGTTTTGACTTGGTCATGATATTCTCTCCTGCCTGGGCAGGCCGCCTCATCGTGCGGCCGACATGGAGAGAGAGCGGATATCGTGGCTTCGCATTCCCGGCGTGCAATCACGATCCGGCGAAGGGTCCGTGACGCGCGTCCGTAGCCCGGATGGAGCCAACGGGTCGGCGCGCAGCGCCGCCCGATGACAGGCTCCGCGTAATCCGGGGTTCTTCGATGCGGCTGGCGCTGTCCCGGATTTCGCTGCGCGCCATCTGGGCTACGGCAATCAATACAACGGCGGGATCTGTCCGACCTTCACCGGGCCGAGCAGCACGGCACCGTCGACGAACTTCAGCGGGAAGCTGCGGGCCTTCTTGCCCTCGAGCGTGCTCTCGGTGCCGATCGAATTGATGCCGGCGGCAAGTCCCGCATTGGCATTCTGCTTGATGACCTTGCCGAGGCCGGGAACGGCGCGGTCGAGCGCGCCGAACAGGTTGTTGAGGTCCTGCGACTTGACGCCGGGCGCGACGCGATCGAGCGTTGCCTGCGGCACGCCCTCTTCCAGCATTTTCTCGATGCCGAGCGCCGGGATCACGCGCTCGAGGCCCGTCACCGTCATCTGCAACTCGCCGTCGAGTCGGCCATTGGCCGAGAGGCCGAGCGTGCCGGCCGCGACTGCGATCATCTCACCCTGCTGGATGCGCGACTGCACGATCTCGATATGGCCGCCTGCCTCCTGGATCTCGCGGAAGCGCTGCGGCCAGGGCTTTGGCGTCAGGTCGGAAAGGCCGCTGATCTTGGCGCGCGTATCGGCTTCGAACGGCTCGGCGAGCAGGGGATGAACGCCCTGGATGCTGCCCTGCGCGATATGGGCCACGGTCTCGATCACGGGATGATCGGCCGGCGATCCGTCCGCGAGACGGCCATGCAGCTCGATCTGCTTGGCGCGTGCGAGCGGCACCTGCACGCTGCCGTCGAGACGGTTGACGGTGGGATCGTCGAACACGATCGAGGCGCGATCCGGCACGGCCGGCAAGCCAACGACGCTGCTGCGGCCCTTGCTCCAGTTCACGACAAAGGTGTTTTGCGTGACGCCGTCGGTGAGCGTCGCCGGCGCGGAAAATTCAGCGATGACCAGCTTGGGATCGTAAACCTGGGCGATAACCAGGATGTTGTCGAGCTTGGCCGTGAACGGCGTCTTGCTGGCGTTCTGCGACACAAGGGCGACGCTGGCGCCGGAACACTGGACCTCGAAGCGGAACGGGAAGCCGGCGATCGAGCGTTTGGCGCAATCATAGATGCGGCCGGATTTCGCCTCCTGCGCGCGCCAGGCGTCTGCGGCGATTTCGGCCTGCGACGCCGCATAGAACCAGAAACAGCTCCACGCGACCGCGAGGATCAGGACGAGAACGGGTGCGATGAAAAGGCCCCAACGGGAGCGCCGGCCTGCGGCAACGGTCATATCGGACATGCGGCGACCCTTTGACCCCAGATGATGGCAAATGTAAGCGAGGTTGGCTTGCTCCGAAAGGCGGAGAATTCGCTTCGCTTGGCGGCGCGGTTCTGGTAGCCGTGCCCGAAATGTCGGAAATCACCCTCCCCTCCGTCACGACAGCCAAGGGCGACCTCTGGGTGTTCGGCTATGGCTCGCTGATGTGGCGACCTGGCTTCGAATTCAGGGAACGCGTCCCGGCGCGGCTGGTCGGCGAGCATCGGGCGCTCTGCGTCTATTCCTTCGTGCATCGCGGCACGCCGGAGAAGCCGGGCCTGGTGCTCGGGCTCGACCGCGGCGGCGCCTGCCGGGGCATCGCCTTCCGCGTCGCCGAAGAGAACCGCGCCGATGTCGTCGCCTATTTGCGCGCGCGCGAGCAGGTGACGTCGGTCTATCGCGAGGTGATGCGCTCGGTGTGGCTGGAGAACGATGCGCGCGAGCGCGTCTCCGCGCTCGCCTATGTCGTCGATCGCGGTCATGTCCAATACGCCGGCCGGCTGTCGCTTGCCGATCAGCATCGCCATGTCGTCCAGGGCCATGGCCAGTCCGGGGCCAACCGCGACTATGTGACCGCGACAGTGAAGGCGATCGAGGCCGAAGGTTTTCGCGATACGCAATTGCATCAGCTCGCGACCATGCTGCATGGGGACACGCATTCCCCGCACGCGCAGGCTACCGCGGAGGATCGAGAGAACCGCTAACTCTCCGACGGCGCGTAGCTCGGCGCGCTGCCGATCAGCTGCTCCTGCTCTTTCCGGCCCGCTTCGACGAGGCGGCCGGTCGCGTCCTCGATGGCCGTTTGCACGCGGGACAGAAACTCGTCCTTCGGCAGGCCCGGCGGCAGCGGATCGAGGAACTCGACCACGAGCGTGCCGGGGTAGCGCATGAAAGTGCGGCGCGGCCAGAACAGGCCGGAATTGAGCGCGATCGGCAGGCACTGCACGCCGCAGGACGAATAGATCTGCGCAAAGCCGGTCTTGTAGTCGGGCGCAGCACCCGGCGCGCGGCGTGTGCCTTCTGGAAAGATCACGAGCTGCCTTCCGCCGCGCACCGCATCGCGCGCCCGCCGCGTCATGTCCAGCAGCGCCTTCACGCCGGCCTTGCGGTCGATCGCGATCATCCCGGTCTTGACCAGGAACTGACCGAACACCGGGATCTGCATGAGCTGGCGCTTGAGGATGAAGATCGGGCGGTCGAAGAAGCCCGGCAGCACGAAGGTCTCCCAGAACGACTGGTGCTTGGCCGCGATCACCAGCGGTCCCTGCGGGATCTTCTCGACGCCACGGAATTCTACCTTGATGTTGCAGACCAGGCGCATCAGGACCAGCGTCGCCTTCGCCCACCATTGCGCGACCGTCAGCATGGCCCGTGGCGGCAAGGCGAAGGTCGGCAGCGCCACGATCGCAAGGCACACCAGCACGGCGTAGAACAGCACGTTGAACACGAGCGAGCGCAGGAAAATCAAGAACATCGACGGTCCATCAATTGACGGCCTGGGCGGTGGCGGGCCGCTTCGGCTGCTGGCCTGCAGGCTGCTCCGACATCTCGGGCGAAAGGTCAATCCCGAAATCCTCCAGCCGGACCCTGAGCTCGGCCGCGATGTACTTGACATATTCCGACATCAACAACCGCAAAGTGGACGCCGAGGTCCACCACGGCTCCTCCCGCCATTTGTCACCGACCACCGCGAACGGAATCAGAACCGTCTCCGGCATCGCGTGCGAGAACTCCACCAGCGCGCGCGGCATGTGATAGTTCGAGGTGACCACGATCAGCGATCTGAAGCCGCGTCCCTCGGCCCAGCGCCGCGCTTCCGCCGCGTTGCCGCGGGTCGACAGCGCAGTGCGGTCGAGGTCGACGCAGCAGGTCATGAAGGACTGGTTCTCCGGCAGGGTTCGGGAGATGTCGCTTGCCGTCGAAGTCGGATGCACGCCGGAGATCAGCAGCCGCTTGCCGTAGCCGGCAGCGAGCAGCTCCATCGCATCCGACACCCGCGAGGAGCCGCCGGTCAGGACCACGATGCCATCCGCCTTGCGGTCGGGCGCGATCTCGGCGCCGCGCAACTGCGACAGGAACGCGACGAAGCCCGCCGCCGCGCCGACGAAGGCGAGCGCGATCGTCGACACCAATGCCGCGCGCAGCCAGCCGCGCGGCAATTTCGGCGATCGATCGTCGTTCGGCGAGGTCATGCGATGTCGGTGATCCCTTCCCCGGATGATTTTAAGACGTTTTGAGGCGAAGTGGAGTCCGGTTTATTTGGCTCTACCAACGCAACGGACCACAACTCTATCCGCGTCGGTGGTGCGCCCCCTCGCCCCGCTCCTGTCCGCCGAAGCCTTGGCGAAGGCGGATGCGGGGCCGCGACGAGCTTCGCTCGCGCTGAGAGGGTTGGGGTGAGGGGGAGTCTCCGCAGGGACGGAATCAGACGGACTCGCGGACAGTCCCCCTCACCCGGAATCCGCGCTTTCAGCGCGCATTCCGGCCTCTCCCCGCAAGCGGGGAGAGGCGAAGAAACCTCAATCCACATCATTCAACGTCGCGAACAGCGTCTGGCGCGAGGCGACGGCGGTGATGGCGCCGATCAGGACCGCCTGCACCGCAAGCACGATGTAGCCGGACGGCCGCAGCGAGAAGGTGCCGAGCAGGGCCGCGAACTGATCGCCAACAGGGGTCCCGGAAAACCAGCCGGCGATCGACTCGGAGAAGCCGAACACCAGCATGGCGGCGCCGCCGCCGATCACGCCGCCTTCCAAGCCCAGTCGGAGGAAATGGCGCAGGAAGCGGTTGGCGATGTAGCGATCGCCGGCACCGACGAAATGCAGCACCTCCACGATCGGACGGTTCGCAGCCATGGCGCCGCGGGTCGCGAACGAGACCGAGATGATGGTCGCGATGATGACGAGCGCAAGGATGCCGAGCCCGGCGAGCACCGTGGCATTGGTCATCGAGCGCATGCGCTCGATCCAGGCGCGGTGATCGTCGACGCTGGCGCTCGGCGCCACTTGCGTCACGCGCGCGCGCAAGGCGCCGAGATCGAGCGCCGTGCCGGGCTGCACGCGCGCGATGATCATGCGCGGCACCGGCAGATCGTCCATCGACAGGCCGGTGCCGAGCCAGGGCTCGAGCAGCTTGCCGCTCTCGTCCTTGGTGAAAGGCTTGACCTCGACGATGCCGGCCTGCGCGCGCATGGCCTCGGTCACCGCCGCGGTGTCGCGATCGAGATCGCGACCGGTCTGCGGCCGAACCTGGATGGTGATTTCGCTCGCGACATCCGACTGCCATTCCGCGGCGGAGGCGCTGACCAGCAGCACGGTGCCCGTCGTCATCGACGCGAGGAAGGTCATGATGGCGACGACGGCGACCAGCGCACGGCCGTGGATCGAGGCACGCGGCACGATCGGCGACATGTTGCGCGCCTTGGCCGGAAGCTGCGGACGCTCCTGTCCGAGATCGACCAGCACGCCGCGTTCGTCGGTCCTATTCATAGACGTGCAGCCGTCCCTGGTGCAGCACCAGCCGCCGTGCCTCGTACTGGTCCATCAGGCCGATGTCGTGGGTGGCGATGATGACCGCGGTGCCTGATTTGTTGAGCTCGATGAAGAGCCGCAGCAGGCGGCGGCCGAGCGTCGGATCGACGCTTCCGGTCGGCTCGTCCGCGAGCAGCAGCTGCGGCCGCGAGATCACCGCGCGCGCGATCGCCGCGCGCTGCTTCTCGCCGCCGGACAGGATCGGCGGCAGCGCGTCCATGCGTTCGCCGAGACCGACCCATTTCAGGAGGTCGATGACCTCCTTGCGATAGCTCGACTCGCTGCGGCCCATGACGCGGAACGGCAGCGCGACATTCTCGTAGGTCGTCATATGATCGAGCAGGCGGAAATCCTGGAGCACGATGCCGATGCGCTTGCGCAAGTCCGCGATCTCGTCCTTGCCGAGCTGCGAGATGTCGTGGCCGAACAGGTTGACGAGGCCGCGCGTCGGCCGGTGGGACAGGAACAACAGGCGCAAGAGTGATGTCTTGCCGGCACCGGACGGGCCGGTGAGGAACTGGAAGGAATGCGCGGGGATCTGGAAATTGAGGTCGCGCAGGACCTCCGGCCCCAGACCGTAACGCAATCCGACATTTTCGAACCGAACCAAGCTCAGCTCCGTTCGAGAGGTGGCGATAGGAGCGGCGCGACGCTCCGCCACACGCGATCAAGGGGTTTTGCGGCCGTTATGGTTTCCGGTTCGTTAACGGTCGCCCTGTAGCATTTGGGGTGCCCGGCTCTCCTCGACCGGCTCATCGTCAAGACCAGTCCGTGCATCAAGGCTCGTCCATGCATATCGTCTGCCCCCATTGTACGACATCCTACGCCATCAAGCTTGCCAGCCTGGGGGCGAACGGACGGACGGTCCGCTGCTCCCGCTGCAAGGAGACCTGGGTCGCCTATGCCGAGGATGCCATCGAGGAGGCCTCCGTCCCGGCCATGGCTGCGGCCAGCCAGGCCGACGACCAGTCCGACCTCGCCGCAGAATGGAACTCATACGCCAAGGACGACGGCGCCGCGGATACCCCTGTTGTCGAAAGCCCCTCGATCGCCAGCGACTGGCCCGCCGAGGACGCCAAGGAGATCGAGGACGAATGGTCGGCTGCCGCCAGGGAGGCCGAAGAGGAGGTCGTCGGTGTGCAGCATCAGTCCTGGTTCCGCGGCCTGTTCGGCCGCCGCGGCGCCCGGGTGAAGCGTCCGGTCCCCACCGTGGCGCCACGAAAATCCTATTTCGGCCTGCCGACCGCCTGCGCCGCCATGGCCGCGCTGGTGCTGGCCCTGGTCATCTGGCGCGGTGACATGGTGCGGCTGCTGCCGCAGACCGCGGCCTTCTACAAGATGGTCGGGTTGGAGGTGAACCTGCGCGGGCTGGCCTTCAAGGACGTCAAGCTCTCCAGCGAGACCGTTGACGGTAAGCAGGTGCTGGTGATCGAGGGCGTGATCGTCGGCCAGGGCAAGAAGCCGCTCGATATCCCGCGGCTGCGCTTTGCGGTGCGCGACGCGCAAGGCGCCGAGATCTACGCCTGGAACACCGTGCTGGAGCAGACCGTGCTGCAGCCCGGCGAGCGCGCCTTCTTCCGCTCGCGCCTGGCCTCGCCTCCGCCGGAGGGCCGCAATATCGACGTTCGCTTCTTCAACCGGCGCGACATTGCCGGCGGCAGCGTATAATCAGGCAGCTGTTGTTTGAGCATGGGCTTTCGGAAAACCGCTACACTTTTCCGGATCATGCTCGAGATCCCGCACGGGAAGGTTCGCCCCAAGGGTTGATCTGATGCCGAAAGTTCTGATCGCCGACGACGAGGATTCGATGCGCCAGCTGGTGGCGCGCGCCATCGCCATGGACGGCCACGAGACCGTCACCGCGCAGGACGGCGCAGAGGCGCTGGAGATCCTGACCCGCGAGGCAGGCGCGTTCGATCTCCTGCTCACGGACATCCAGATGCCTGTGATGGACGGCATCGCGCTGGCGCTGTCCGCCGCGCGCGACTTCCCCGACCTGACGATCCTGCTGATGACCGGCTATGCCGACCAGCGCGAGCGTGCCTCAAACCTCAACGCGCTGGTACATGACGTCGTGACCAAACCATTCTCGGTCGCCGACATCCGCACCGCCGTGGCGGATGCACTGGCGGCGAAGAAGGGGTAGCGGGCGACGCACCACATTCCGCTGTCATGCCCCGCGAAGGCGGGACATCCAGTACGCCGCAGCCCCTCGATCAAATCACAACCGTCTCGGAGTACTGGATCGCCCGCCTGCGCGGGCGATGACACCGAGTGTCAAAAATCCTTCAGCAGCCGCTCGAGATAGTCGAGTTCGATCTGCGGACGGGCGGGATCGCTGAGGCGACGGCGCAGCTCTTCGAGGATGCGGCGCGCGCGCTGGGCATCGATCTCGCCGGGAATCTTGACTGTGAAATCGTCGCTATAGTCCTTGCCACGGAGCGGCCGGCCGAGCGGATCGGTCCGTTCGCCGCTGCCCTGCTGGCGACCGACTGCCTGGCCGGGACCTTCGCCATCGCCCGGCTCCGAGCCCTCGCCGTTCTGCTGCCCGCCCATGGAGTCAGCCAGATCCTGCATGCCCTTGCGCAAGGCATCGATGGCCTTGCCCTGCGACGTCGTCGCGCCGTCCGCATCGCCTTCGCCGATCTGACTGCCGGCATCGCCCATGGCGTTTTCGGCCGCGTCGAAGCCGTCCTCGCCATCCTGGTCGCCGTCGCCCTGCTGGCCGTTCTGGCCTTGTTGGCCCTGCTGACCCTGCTGCTTCTGACCGCGCTGGCCCTTCTGGCCGTCCTGCTGCAGCCCCATCTCGGCGAGCTTCTTCTTCAGGGCCTCCAGCCGCTTCTTCAACTGCTCCTGCCGGTCCTGGGTATCCGCGCTGTCGCGCGACGCCGACGGATCGTTCGGATCGGGATAGAGATACTTCTCCATCTCCCTGATCGCCTTGGACTGCTGGCCGATGCTCTGGTCCGAGTTCTTCTCCTTCAGGCTGTCGGTAGATTGCTTCATCGACCGGTCGGCACTGTCGAGCAGCGCATCGAGATTCTGCTGATCAGAGCGTGACTGAGCCAGGGCGGTTGAAGCCGCGAAACAGGAGAGCGCAAGCGCGAGAACGGCCGTCGAAAGCCCTCCCCGCACAACCTTCCTGCCCTGCAAAATCGAGGTGTGCTTCATGAGCTATCTGCCTCCCTGGGATTGACGCCAGGTCCTGAGCTCTTCGCGCAAGGCCTCCTGCTGCTTTGCCAGATCGTCGAGCTGCTCGGTTGTCGCGCCGCGCGTCTTCTGCCGCAACTCTCTCGATTTGCGCAGGATCTCCGCGACCTTCGGCGGCAGCGGCTTGGTGCCGCGCTGACCGCGCTTGGAGTCCTTGCTCTGCCGGTCGGTTTCGTCGCGCAACGCGTTCTGCTCGCGAAGCAGATCGTTCAGCTCGCGCGCAATCTCGTCCATCTCTCGCTGCTCGGCGCTGGGCGGGCCCGGCGGCCGTTCCAGCAGACGTGCCAGACGATCCAGCTCGCGTGCGGCTGCATCGCGGTTGCCGCGCTGGATCAGCCGCTCGATCCGCTTCATCTGGTCATCAAGGCCGACGGCCGGACGCGCCAGCGGATTGTTGCGCATCTGCTGCGCGTACTGGCGCATGTAGTTGTCGAGCGCAGTGCGCAGATTGTCCATGAGCTTCTTGAGCTCTTCGTCGCTGGCGCCGCGCTGAAGCGCCTGCTTGAGCGCGTCCTGGGCCGCGCGCAGCGCCTTGTCGACGTCGCTGATATTGCCGTCCTCGATCGTCACCGCCAGCGCCCACAGGCTCGCCACGACCTCCCGCAGGGAATCGTCGGTGCGCGCCGCCTCGAGCTGACGCGCGACGCTGTAGAGGCCGAGATAGTGCCCGGGCCCCGGCGTGAACATCTCGGGCGCGATCATCAGCGCGTCCAGCGCGGCGTAGACGTCGGAGTTCTTGTTGGCGTCGAGCGCGAGGATGCGGCGCTGCTCGATCAGCGCGCGGGCGAGCGGCTTGGTGAACAGCCGCCCCGGCAGGCGCATGTTGAAGGGCTCGCTTCTAGCCTCGTTGCCGGCCTCGTCCTTGGCGGTCAGCGTCAGCGTGACGTCCGCGCCGGAATAGGGATCCTCGCTGAGGTCCTTCACCATCTGGCCGACGCCGTTGCGGGTGCGTGCATTGGGCAAAGTGAGCGCGAATTGCGGCGGCTGGTACAGCGGCCGCGCGGCCTTGGTGTCAGCGTCCTTGCTGGCGTCCCTGGAATTGTCCTGAACGTCGGAGGGACGCGGGACGAACTGCGCCTCGGCGCCGGTGACGCCGTAATCGTCCTCGATCTTGTAGGAGAGCTGCAACGCGCCGTAGGCCTGCCGCTCCGGATCCTTGGCGAGCGCGATCGTCGGCGGCCGGTCCGGCGTTGCCGTGAACGCCCATTGCGGCTGGCCGGAGGGCGCACGGACATGCGCGGTGCCGTCGCCGGCGATGGCAAAGTGCTTCTCGTTGGTGCCCTTCGGCGTCGCCTCGGTGGGGGCGACCTCCTTGAGGCCGCCGGAGACGGCGACATCGAGGCTGCCGCCGGAAGAGCGCACGATCAGGGTCGAGCCGGCGGGAACGGCGAGCGGACCGGAGGCCGGCAGCGCAGCGGCCTCCTTGTTGGCGGCCGACAGGATGACCGGCGGCTTGCCGGTGTAGAGCGGCGGGGTGACCCAGGCATCGACGCGAACATTGGCCGGAGCCAGCACGCCATTCCAGTCGAAGGCCGCGCCGAGCCGCATCGCGCGCTCATCGCCGGCTGCGAAGTAGGTCGCAACCAGCATCACCATGACCAGCGCGCGCAGCGCCCAGGGGTCATGCAGAGCCAGCCGCGGGTGCGGCAGACCGGCGCGGATGGCCTTGAGCGAGGCCAGCGTGCGCTCGCGCTGCGCCTGCCACAGCACCTTCGCGACCGGGTCCTGCGAGGTCAGCGTGTCCGTGAGCGTGGTGGCCGGACGGTGACGGATGCCGGAGCCGCGGTCGAGCCGGCTCAAAGCTTCCTCGCGGCTCGGCCAGCGGAAGCGAATCAACGGGAACAGGACGGCAATCGCAACGCCGGCAAAAATGACGAGACCGATGGCACGGGCGAGGAACGGCAGCGCAAACCACAGACCCGCCCAGGACACCACCAGGAACAGGCCGACCACGGTCAGCAGCCGCGCCAAATTCGGCCAGGCACGCTCCCACGCGATGGCATAGATGGCCCGATCGAGGGCCTGCGCCAGCTTCAGCCGCGACAGAGCATTATCGTCGCGGATCGGGTCTGACGGGTCGGGGGTGACGCCGTTCAATCAGCTCTCCAGGTTGCCCGGTGGAGAGAAGCCTATCACAACGGCAGCACTGAGGCATCCGTTCCTGTACGGGAGACACCCCTTTTCCCGCATAACACGAGGACGTGACTGGCCCGCCGCAACCCCGTAATTTCCGCGCCGCCATCCCTGAGGGAAACGAGGAAACGACATGGACAAGAAGATGCACGACAAGGGCCTGGAAGTCCGCAAAGCGGTGCTGGGGGAAGCCTATGTCAACAACGCCCTGAAAAACGTCGACGACTTCAACCGTCCGTTCCAGGAGATGCTCAACGAATATTGCTGGGGCACGGTGTGGGGCCGCGAGGAGCTGCCGCGCAAGACCCGCAGCATGCTCAACATCGCCATGATCGCGATCCTCAACCGCCAGCACGAGTTTCGCGCACATCTCAAGGGCGCACTCACCAACGGCGTCACCCGCGACGAGATCCGCGAGATCCTGATGCAGGTCGCGATCTATGGCGGCATGCCGGCCGCCGTCGACAGTTTCAGGATCGCGCGCGAGGTGTTCGCGGAGCTCGATGGGAAGGCGTGAGGCCAGCTCTCTCCGACGTCGTCCCGGGCGCGCAAAGCGCGAGCCCGGGACGACGAGCGGAGAATGATCGCCGCTTCACGTCCAACGAACAACCAAGAAGAACGAAGGAAACACCATGGACATCGGATTCATCGGCCTCGGAAACATGGGTTTCCCGATGGCGCGGCGGCTGATCGAGGCCGGTCACAAGCTCGTCGTGTTCGACACGCGCAAGGAGGTCACGGACAAGCTCGTGGCGCGCGGCGCCACTGCTGCGACATCACCCAAGGACGTCGCCGACCAGGTCGAGACCGTGATGGCGAGCCTGCCGTCGCTGCAGGCCTCGCTTGAAGTTGCCACGGGAGCGAACGGCGTGATCGCGGGCAAGCGCGCCAAACGCTTCATCGATCTCTCCACCGTCGGCTCGACGATGGCTTCGAAGATTCACGGCCTGCTCGCCAGGCGCGACATCGTGCAGATCGACTGCCCCGTCTCCGGCGGCGTCGGCGGCGCCGAGAAGGGCACGCTTGCGGTGATGGTGTCGGGGCCGAAGGCGGAGTTCGAGCTGCTCAAGCCCGCGCTCGACGTGATCGGAAAAGTGTTCTTCATCGGCGAGAAGCCCGGCGCGGCGCAGACCATGAAGCTCGCCAACAATTTCCTGTCCGCCACCGCGATGGTGGCGACGTCGGAAGCCGTGGTGATGGGTGTGAAGGCCGGGCTCGATCCCGCCGTGATGATCGACGTCATCAATTCCGGCTCCGGCATGAACACCGCAAGCCGCGACAAGTTTCCGCGCTCGGTCCTGCCGCGCACCTTCGACTTCGGCTTCGCGACGGGGCTGATGGTGAAGGACGTGCGGCTGGCGCTGGAGGAGATGAAGTCGCTCGGGCTGTCGATGGAGGTCGCCGACGCGGTCGGGCGCCTCTGGGAAACCGTGATCAGCGCAGAAGGCGCCGAGTCGGATTTCACCGCGGCGATCAAGCCGATCGAGAAGAAGGCGGGCGTCGTGGTTGGCGGCAAGACCGGCGGATTGGCGGGGAAGTAGCGCCCCGCTCGTGTAGCCCGGATTACGCTGCGCTCCATCCGGGCTACGTCCTCACAACCGCAGCGCGAGTTCGCTCCCCATCTCGCGACACAACGATTCATCCTTGAGTTGTATTTGTTGTGGGCTATCCTGTCCTCGCTACAAGCCTGCAAAAAATCAGGGAGGACGGAATGAAGCGTCATCGACACTTACTTGTCGGTGCGACCATGGCCCTGTTTGCCTGTGTCGCAATCGGCACTTCGCCCGCCATGGCGACGGCGTGCACCAATCTTCGATCCTTGCAACTTCAGCACACGGTGATCAATTCGGCGGACGACAACACGACCGGCACCTTCGTCCCGCCTGGCGCGAGTCCGATCACCGGCCTTCCCGCCTTCTGTCGCGTCACCGCAACCCTGATTCCCAGTTCGGATTCCAGCATCAAGATCGAAGTCTGGTTGCCGGAGACGACTTGGAACGGCAGGTTCCTCGGCACTGGAGGCGGCGGCTTCCAGGGCACAATCACCTACAACGAGCTCGCCCTCGGTATCCAGGGCGGCTTTGCCGCGACCAACAGCGACCTCGGCACGGGGTCATCGGGATGCAATCCGCTGTTCTGCGGCTCGGCCGGCAACATGGGCAATCCTCTCGCCATTCAATTCGGCGACCCCGCGAGCCCTTCGACCGGCCTGTTCGGGCATCCCGAGCGGATCAAGGATTTCGGCTATCGCGCGATCCATCTGATGACCGTGCGCGGCAAGGAAATCGCCAACGCGTTTTACGGACAGCGGTCGCAGAGAGCCTATTTTGCCGGTTGCTCAACCGGCGGCCAGAACGCCCTGATGGAGGCGCAGCGCTTCCCCAACGATTATGACGGCATCCTGGCGGGCGCTCCCGCATTCAACCGCACCCACCTGCACATGGCGGGGCTCTATGGCTGGCAGAATACGCATGCGAGCCCCGGCCGGTTCATCCAGACCGGCCAGATGACGCTGATCAACCAGGCCGTGCTCAAGCAATGCGTCGGCCAGGACGGCGGCGCCAGCACCGATCAGTTCCTGACCGATCCGCGCGATTGTCGTTTCGATCCGAAGGTCCTGCTCTGCAAAGGTGGCAACCTCCCACCCGCCTGCCTGACCTCCGATCAGGTAACGACCATGCAGAGATATTACGCCGGCACGATCGACCCGGTGAACGGGCAGATCATCAATCCAGGCTCCCAGCGCGGCAACGAGACCGACGACATCCCCGCCCTCGGTCTGGCGTTCCAGGAGCGACTGCCCGAGCCGGCCTTCGACGGCCTGTTCTACTGGGTGTTCGGGCCGAGCTTCGGCTACCCATCCAGCCCGGTCAATTTCGCCAATTTCGACTTCCACCGCGACATCGACAAGGTGGATGATCAGCTTGCGGCGGTGCTGAACGCCACCAGCACCGATCTCAGCGAGTTCAGAGGGCACGGCGGCAAGCTGCTGATGTACCACGGCTGGGCCGATCCGCTGATCCCGTCACAGAGCAGCATCAACTATTTCCTCGCGCTCGTGGGGAATGAAGGTCAGGGCTTCCAACAGGCCAGCTTCTTCGATCACGCGGACGGACATGGCAATCCGGCGCTGCGGCGGACCCAGAGCTATGCGCGCCTGTTCATGGTGCCCGGGATGTACCATTGCTCAGGCGGGCCCGGTCCCAATACGTTCGATGCGCTCACACCGCTCGTCAAATGGGTCGAGGCGGGCGTCGCGCCGGAGACGATCCTCGCCACGAAGTTCGTGGCCGATACGCCGCCCGCGGTCCAGATGACGCGCCCGCTCTGCGTCTTCCCGAAGGTCGCGAAGTACAACGGCAACGGCGACACCAACAATGCAGCGAACTTCACCTGCATCACCGACGAGAACGATTTCAACCAGAAGCCGGCTCCGAAATACGGGCCGTGACGAACGCGAAACGCCGGCGAGCATCGGCTCGCCGGCGTTTCGTCAGGTCGTAGCCCGGATGGAGCAAAGCGAAATCCGGGGCCGAGGGCGCCGCCGAGAGACTGTCCCGGATTTCGCTTCGCTCCATCCGGACTACGGTCAATCACTCAAAGCCACGGCGCCGGCTTATCCATCGCGATCAGCTGCTCGACCTCAATGCGCGGGCGCACCACCGCGTATTGATCGCCCTTCACGAGCACCTCCGGCACCAGCGGCCGCGTGTTGTAGGTGCCGGCCTGCACGGCGCCATAGGCGCCCGCGGTCATGATGGCGAGGAGATCGCCCGCTTTCGGCGTCGGCAGCGCGCGATCGAGCGCGAGATAGTCGCCGGTCTCGCAGACCGGGCCGACGACATCGGCCATGATGGTGGCCGCGCCCTTCGGGGCTTGCGTCACCGGCAGGATGTCGTGATGGGCTTCGTACAGCGTCGGCCGGATCAAATCGTTCATCGCGGCATCGATGATGACGAAATTCTTGCCGTCGCCGTGCTTCACATAGATCACCTTGGCGACCAGGATGCCGGCATTGCCGACGATCATGCGGCCGGGCTCGAACATCAGCGTGCAGCCGAGATTGTGGCTGACGCGCTTGACCATGGCAGCATAGGCATCGGGCGCCGGCGGCGCCTCGCGGTCCATGTAATAGGGAATGCCGAGGCCGCCGCCGAAATCGACATGCGAGATGTCGTGGCCGTCGGCACGCAGCGTCTGCACGAATTCGGAGAGGATGCGGAACGCGGCCTCCATCTTGGAGAGATCGGTGATCTGGCTGCCGATATGCACGTCGGTGCCGGTCACCTGGATGCCGGGCAGCTTCGCGGCCCGCGCGTAGACCTCGCGGGCATGTGCGAGCGGGATGCCGAACTTGTTCTCGGACTTGCCGGTCGAGATTTTTGCGTGCGTGCCGGCATCGACGTCGGGATTGACGCGGATGGAGATGCGCGCGGTCTTGCCCATTTCGGTCGCAAGGCGCGCGAGCAGCTCGAGCTCGGGCTCGGATTCGACGTTGAGGCAGAGGATGTCGGCGGCGAGCGCAGCGCGCAGCTCGGTCTCGGTCTTGCCGACGCCGGAGAACAGGATCTTGCTCGCGGGAATGCCGGCGGCCAGCGCACGCTTCAGTTCACCGCCGGAGACCACGTCGGCGCCGGCCCCTAACTTCGCCAGTGTGCGCAGCACCGACTGGTTGGAGTTCGCCTTCATGGCGTAGCAGACCAGCACCTTCTCGCCGGCGAAAGCATCGGCGAAGACGCGGTAATGCCGCTCCAGCGTCGCGGTCGAATAGCAATAGAACGGCGTGCCGATTGTTGCGGCCAGCTCGGACAGATTCACCGCCTCGGCGTGCAGCACGCCGTTGCGATAGTCGAAATGGTTCATGGCGTTGGCTCAGTTGCCCCAGCTTATTTGCTGGGTCTTTCGTCCAGGAGCGGGTCGAGAACAAACGATCTTTTCTTGCCCTTGGGCGCCGCGGGATCTGCATCCGCACCATAGGTGGGGTTGAACACGCTCGGCGTCTTCTGGGCTTCGGTCTCGGTGTCGGTCGGAGCTGCGACATTGGCCGTCGACGCGCTGGAGGCGGTCGGCGGCAGATCCAGCGGGCCCTTGCGGCCGCAGCCGGCCAGCGCAAGCGCCGTCAGGCTCAAGACAATGATGGCCCACCCCGAGCCGGCCGGGCGAAACTTTGACGTCACGACGAAATCCCCACTACGCGGGGCGCACCATACAGAGATTGGCGCGCTCTGGCGAGAGCCGGATGACCATGAAACATAAGCGAAATTTTGCCTTCAGCCCAATTTTCGCTCTTTTTCCAGCCGCTTGGCCCAGGCCTTGGCCTGAGCCGCCACGTTCTTCGGCGCGGTACCGCCAAAACTGGTCCGGCTCTTCACCGACGATTCGACCGAGAGCACGCCGAGCACATCCTTGGTGATCCTGGGCTCGATCGCCTGCATCTCCTTGAGCGGCAGCTCGTGCAGCGCGACACCGCCCTCGGCGGCCTTGGCGACGATGCGGCCGGTGACGTGGTGGGCGTCGCGGAACGGCATCTTCAGCGTCCGCACCAGCCAGTCGGCGAGATCGGTCGCGGTGGCATAGCCCTCGCCTGCGGCGGCCTGCATCTTGGCCTCGTCAGGCTCGAGGTCGCGGACCATGCCGGTCATGGCGCGGATCGCGAGCGACAACGCGGCAAAGCCCTCCATGGCGCCCTGCTTGTCCTCCTGCATGTCCTTTTGATAGGCGAGCGGCAGGCCCTTCATCACGATCAACAGACCATTGAGCGCGCCGATGACGCGGCCGGTCTTGGCGCGCACGAGCTCGGCGGCGTCAGGATTGCGCTTCTGCGGCATGATCGAGGATCCAGTGGTGAACTTGTCGCTGAGGCAGATCAGGCCCACCAGCGGTGAGGTCCAGATCACGATCTCCTCGGCGAAGCGCGACATGTGCACGGCGCAGATCGAGGCCGCCGACAAGGTCTCCAGCACGAAGTCGCGGTCGGAGACCGCATCGAGCGAGTTCGCCATCGGGCGATCGAAGCCGAGCGCCTTCGCGGTGGCGTGCCGGTCGATCGGGAACGAGGTGCCGGCCAGCGCGGCGGCGCCGAGCGGCGATTCGTTCAGTCGCTTGCGCGCGTCCTGGAAACGGCCGCGGTCGCGCGCGGCCATCTCGACATAGGCGAGCAGATGGTGGCCGAAGGTCACGGGCTGCGCGGTCTGGAGATGCGTGAAGCCGGGCATCACGGTCGCGGCATGTTCGAGCGCGCGATTGACCAGCGCGGCCTGGAACGCGGCGAGCGCGGCATCGGTCTCGTCGAGGACATCGCGGACGTAGAGACGGAAATCGGTCGCGACCTGGTCGTTGCGCGAGCGCGCGGTGTGCAGGCGGCCGGCGGCGGGACCGATCAGCTCGGACAGACGGCTCTCGACATTCATGTGAATGTCCTCGAGCGCGCGCTTGAACGTGAAGCCGCCCTTGCCGATCTCTGACAAAATCGTGTCTAGACCCTTGCCGATATTTTTCGCATCAGAGGCCGTAATGATGCCCTGCGTGGCAAGCATCGCGGCGTGGGCCTTGGACGCGGCAATGTCCTGGGCGAAGAGGTGACGATCGACGTCGATGGAGACGTTGATCTCTTCCATGATCTCATCGGGACGTTCCGAGAACCGGCCGCCCCACATCTTGTTGCTCATGATCCCCTGCTCACGCCTTGCCTTGCCGCAGATTTGCTGGCCGCAGCCAGCCGTATTAAGAGGCCTCTGATAGCCATATCTGCGACCGGATGACAAACGATATGCTCGACAGGAAGCCCTCCGCCACGCGCCGGATCCCCCTCGTCATCGCCACTGTGGCGGTCGGCGGGCTGGCCGGCTTTGCCGCGCTGTATGGGCTGGGCCTCAGCCGGTCGCCGTCAGGCGATCCGACCTGCAAGCCGGCGGTGGCGACGGCCTTGAGGATCGCTCCGCTTGCCCATGGCGAGGTGGCCGCGCTGACCATGGCAAGCGCACCCCTGAAGCTGCCCGATCTCACCTTCGAGGATTCCGACGGCAAGGCGAGAAAGCTGTCCGATTTCCGCGGCAAGACGCTGCTGGTGAACCTCTGGGCCACCTGGTGCGTGCCCTGCCGAAAGGAGATGCCGGCGCTGGACGAGCTCCAGGGCAAGCTGTCGGGCCCGAATTTCGAGGTGGTGGCGATCAATATCGATACCCGCGACCCCGAGAAGCCCAAGAGCTTCCTGAAAGACGCCAATCTGACCCGGCTGGGCTATTTCAACGACCAAAAAGCCAAGGTTTTCCAGGATCTTAAGGCCATAGGCCGGGCCCTGGGCATGCCGACCTCGGTGCTGGTCGACCCGCAGGGCTGCGAAATCGCGACGATCGCGGGGCCGGCGGAATGGGCGAGCGAGGACGCGCTCAAGCTGATCCGGGGCGCATTGGGCCCGGCGGCCGCGTCGTTCTAAGAGGTGATGTCTTAAGCTGTGACGTTGAGATTGCCGCCGACGCCAGCGCCGACATTGGCAAGCGACGGCTGACCCGCGCCGAGCAATGTCAGGACGGTGGATTTCTCCATATCCGCGTTCTGCTTCATCAGCGTCGCCGAGATATTCGACTGCAGCGCGCCTTGCTGAGAGGCCAGCATGGTGCTGACCATTGCCATCATGTCCATTACGCGAACCCTATTTACGGGCGCAGCCTAGAGGCGATGGGTTAATGCGACATGAATCGTCACAGTGCCGTAGGGTGGGCGCGGCCCGTGTCCCGGACGCGGCGCCGCATGCAATGACGCGACGCAGAGCCGGGACCCATGCTTCAGCGCGCAGGCCGTCTCTGGGCCCCGGCTCTGCAGCGCTTCGCACTGCGTCCGGGGCACGAAACCAGCCTACCTTGTCGGAACCGGCTTGGCGCCGCGGTAATCGTAGAACCCGCGCTGGGTCTTGCGGCCGAGCCAGCCGGCCTCGACGTATTTCACCAGCAGCGGGCACGGGCGGTACTTGGAGTCGGCGAGGCCCTCGTGCAGGACCTGCATGATCGAAAGACACGTATCGAGGCCGATGAAATCGGCGAGCTCCAGCGGGCCCATCGGATGGTGCGCGCCAAGCTTCATCGCCGCGTCGATCGCCTCGACGTTGCCGACGCCTTCATACAGCGTGTAGATGGCCTCGTTGATCATCGGCAGCAGGATGCGGTTGACGATGAAGGCCGGGAAATCCTCGGAGACCGCGACCTGCTTGCCGAGCTTGGCGACGAATTCCTTGGACGCCTCGAACGTGGAATCGTCGGTAGCGATGCCGCGGATCAGCTCCACCAGCTCCATCAGCGGCACCGGATTCATGAAGTGAATGCCGATGAAACGCTCGGGCCGGTCGGTGGCGGCAGCAAGCCGCGTGATCGAGATCGATGACGTATCGGAGGCGACGATCGCCTCGGGCTTCAACACCGCGCAGAGCTCGTGGAAGATCTTGCGCTTGACCTCTTCCTTCTCGACCGCAGTCTCGATCACGAGGTCGCAGTCGGCGAGGTCGTCGAGCTTTTCGGCGAGCTTGATGCGCGCCATCGCCTTGGATTTGTCGTCCTCGGAGACGGCCTTCTTGGAGACCTGGCGCGCCAGATTGCCGTTGATGGTGGCCATGCCCGACTTCAGGCGGTCGGCCGAGACATCGTTGAGCACCACATCGAAGCCGGCCAAGGCCGCGACATGCGCGATGCCATTGCCCATCTGCCCCGCGCCGATCACGCCGACCTTCTTGATCACTGCCGCCATAATGTCATCCACCGGAACGGCGCGCATATCGCGCCTGCCTAATCCCCTGAGCCGGGGGGTCTGATTTAATCAGAAGCTTGATCTAACCAGAATCTCGGCTCGAAACCTAGATTGGATCGCTCCCCCGGCGTGCCCCACGCCAAAGAAAACGCCTCGAAAAAGAAAAACCGGCCGGAGTGTACCACTCCGGCCGGTGTTCTTATCGCGTTTTTACTTGCCGAGCTTGGCGAGCGCGTCGGTGAGCTCAGGAACCGCCTGGTAGAGGTCGGCGACCAGGCCATAATCGGCAACCTGGAAGATCGGCGCGTCCTCGTCCTTGTTGATCGCGACGATCACCTTGGAGTCCTTCATGCCGGCCAGATGCTGGATCGCCCCGGAAATGCCCACCGCGACATAGAGCTCGGGGGCCACGACCTTGCCGGTCTGGCCGACCTGCCAGTCGTTCGGCGCATAGCCGGCATCCACCGCGGCGCGCGAGGCGCCGACGCCGGCGCCGAGCTTGTCGGCGAGCGGCTCGATGTACTTGGCGAAGTTCTCGCGGCTCTGCATGGCACGGCCACCGGAGACGATGATCTTGGCCGAGGTCAGCTCGGGACGGTCGCTCTTGGCGACTTCCTCGCCGACGAAAGACGACAGGCCGGGATCCGCTGCCGCCGCCACGTTCTCGACCGGCGCGCTGCCGCCTTCACCCGCTGCGGCGAAGGTGGAGGTGCGGACCGTGATGACCTTCTTGGCGTCCTTCGACTTCACCGTCTGGATGGCGTTGCCGGCATAGATCGGACGCTCATAGGTATCGGGGGCGACCACCTTGATGATCTCCGAGACCTGCATGACGTCGAGCAGAGCTGCGACGCGCGGCATCACGTTCTTGAAGCGCGAGGTCGCAGGCGCAACGATCGCGTCATAGGACGGGGCCAGCGAGACGACCAGCGCGGCCAGCGGCTCGGCGAGATCGTGCGCGTACAGCGCACCATCGGCGAGCAGCACCTTCTTGACGCCGGCGAGCTTGGCGGCGGCGTCCGCGGCGGCCTTGGCACCCTCGCCCGCCACCAGCACCTCGACATCCGCACCGAGCGCGGCGGCCGCGGTGAGGGCCTTGTTGGTCGTATCCTTCAACGACGCATTGTCGTGTTCGGCAATCAGAAGCGTCGTCATCAGAGCACCCCGGCTTCGTTCTTGAGTTTCGACACCAGCTCGGCGACGTCCTTGACCTTGACGCCCGCCTTGCGGCCCGACGGCTCAGTCGTCTTGAGAACCTCGAGCCGCGCGGCGATATCGACGCCATAATCGGCGACGGTCTTCTCCGCGATCGGCTTCTTCTTCGCCTTCATGATGTTGGGCAGCGAGGCGTAGCGCGGCTCGTTGAGACGGAGATCAGTGGTGACGATCGCCGGTCCCTTCAGCTTCACGGTCTGCAGACCCCCATCGACTTCGCGGGTGACCTTGAAGTCGGAACCTTCGACCTCGAGCTTCGAGGCGAAGGTCGCCTGCGACCAGCCGAGCAGCGCGGCCAGCATCTGGCCGGTCTGATTGCTGTCGTCGTCGATCGCCTGCTTGCCGAGAATGATCAGGCCCGGCTGCTCTTCTTCGGCGATCTTCTTGAGGATCTTGGCAACGGCGAGCGGCTCGACGGTGCCCTCGGCCTTCACAAGGATGCCGCGATCGGCGCCCATCGCAAGACCGGTGCGGATCGTCTCCGACGCCTGCGCCGGTCCGATGGAGACCACCACGACCTCGGTCGCCTTGCCGGCTTCCTTCAGGCGCAGCGCTTCCTCGACCGCGATCTCGTCGAACGGGTTCATGGACATTTTGACGTTGGCGAGTTCAACGCCTGATCCGTCGCTCTTGACGCGGACCTTGACGTTGTAATCGACCACCCGCTTTACCGGCACCAAGACCTTCATCGATCCTCTTTCACTCAATTTGGGAGGGGGTTATCAACTGGCGCGGAACCTAAAGGCCTGATCCGGCCCGGTCAACGCGCGACAAGGCCAAATTTTAGACCTTGGAAATGCTGACCTCAATGGGTCAGCGGTTCTGGCCTGGAACCCAGAGCACGTCGCCGGCGCCATTATGATTGGCGGCGCGGCTGGCCACGAACAGGAAGTCCGACAGGCGGTTCATATACTGGATGCCAGCAGCGCCGACCGGCTCGCCGGGCCGGGCCGCCAGTTCCACCATCACCCGTTCCGCCCTGCGGCAAATCGTGCGCGCGACGTGGAGGTAGGCGGCGGCCGGCGTGCCACCCGGCAGCACGAAGGAGGTGAGCGGCGAGAGCTTGTCGTTGAGCGCGTCGATGTCGCGCTCGAGCCGCTCGACCTGGCTCGCCACCACCCGCAGCCGTTCCGCTTTGCCTTTGTCCTTGTCTTGGCGCTCGGGCACCGCCAGATCGGCGCCGAGATCGAACAGATCGTTCTGGATGCGGCCGAGCATGGCGTCGAACTCGGGCATGTCGTGGGTGTGGAGCCTGACAACGCCGATCGCGGCATTGGTCTCGTCCACGGTGCCATAGGCTTCGATGCGCAGATCGTATTTCGGACGGCGCTCGCCAGAGCCGAGCGCCGTCGTGCCGTCGTCACCGGTCTTCGTATAGATGCGGTTCAGTACCACCATGTTCAGCGCCCCATCGCCCAGACCGCGAGCATGGCGATCACGATCGCCACGAACTGAAGCAGCACGCGCCAGCGCATCAACTTCTGCGAGGTGTTGGGCGAACCGCCGCGCATCATGTTGACGAGACCGAGCAGCAGCACCAACGCCACGGCGCCGGCTGCCACCGGCAGGATGAAAGTACTCAGAAGGGATGCCATTGGGGGGTGATAACACCGTGCGCGCTGGTCCGCCATGGCGTTCCCGATCTGGCTTTTAAGCCAATAATATCAGATGGTAGCGAGATGATTTCCGATTTGCGCGCGTCGCCTGTCTTCTTCGCCTCTCCCCGCGCGCGGGGAGAGCGAGCAGTACAGGGCAAGCTGTGAAAGCCATCCGCACCATCTATGTCGTTGGGATGGATGCGTTCTACACGTTCCTGGCCGATGACGGCTGGGCGATCGCGAGCCATATCGCGCTGTCGACGCTGATGGCGCTGTTCCCGTTCCTGATCGTGCTGACCTCACTCGCCGGCTTCTTCGGCTCCAAGGAACTCGCCGACCAGGCAGCCGAGCTGATGCTCCAGGTCTGGCCCAAGCAGGTGGCCGACTCGCTCTCGGGCGAGATCCACGACGTGCTCACCACCACCCGCACCGGCGTGCTGACGATCGGCGCGGCGCTGTCGGTCTATTTCGCCTCCAACGGCGTCGAGGCGCTGCGCGTCGCGCTCAATCGCGCCTATGCCGTGGTGGAGATGCGGCGCTGGTATTGGCTACGGCTGGAATCGATCGGCTATACGCTGGTCGCCGCCTTCACGGCACTCGCCATGGCGTTCCTGATCGTGCTCGGCCCCCTGATCATCGCAGCGGCACGGCAGCATATCCCGCTGTTCGTCGAATCCAACGAGAGCATCCTGACCTGGCTGCGCTACGGCATCACCGTCGGCGCGCTGGTGGTGGCGCTGATCATTCTGCACGCGTGGCTGCCGGCGGGCCGGCGCGGCTTCCTCCAGATCATGCCCGGCATCGTCTTCACCATCGTGGCGTCGCTGATCTCCGGCATCGTATTCGGCCAGTACCTGGCGCGCTTCGCCAACAACTACGTGACGATGTATGCGGGGCTGGCCTCGGTGATCATCGCGCTGGTGTTCCTGTACTTCATCGCCGCGATCTTCGTTTACGGCGGCGAGCTCAACGCGGCGATCATCAAGTCGCGGCTTCCTCACGGCGTCTCGCTTCAAGCAGCGCAGTCGCTAAAGCACGCGGAGACACAGGCTTGACCAGGAAGGCGTCGGCGCCGGCCTCGCGCGAGGCCGCCTCGTCCTCGCCGCGGCCGGACACGCCGATGATGGGGATCTGAGCGAGCGGCGTCTGCATCGTGCGAATCCGCCTGATCGCCTCGACGCCGTCGATGCCCGGCAAGACCATGTCCATCAGCACCGCGTCGAACGCGCCCTGCGCGAGCCGGTTCACCGCATCCTCACCGCGCCCGATGAACTCGGCATGATGGCCGAGCTCGGTCAAAATGGTGTTGAGCACGACGCGGCCGAACGGATTGTCCTCGACGCTGAGCACGCGCATCGCGGTGACCGCATCCGCCTCGGCCTTCGCCTTGCGGGATTTAGGCGATCCCGTCGCATCCAGCGATATCGTCAAGGTGAAGGTGGCGCCGCCGCCGCGTCGCGGCGCGACCGAGATGTCGCCCCCCATCGCGCGCGCCAATTGCTTCACCGAGGAGAGCCCGAGCCCGGCGCCGCCGAAGCGCGAGGCGATGGTGACATTGGCCTGGGTGAACGGGCGGAACAGCCGCTTGATCTCGGCCATGGTCAGGCCAATGCCGCTGTCGGACACCGCGAAGGCAACGCCGGCCCTGCCCTTTGTCTTGCCTTTGGCCGGGCGCCAAGGCGTAACCGCGAGCGCCACGCCGCCCTGGTCGGTGAACTTCACCGCATTGTCGATCAGGTTCTCGAGCGCGGCGCGCAGCCGGACGGGATCGCCGACAACCAGCCCCGGCAGCTTTTCGGAGATCTCGACCTGGGCCTGGAGGCCCTTGGCCGCGGCGCGCCCGGCCAGCGAATCGCCGGCGCTGCGGGCCAGCGTCCTGAGGTCGAACAGATCCTGCCGCAGCGCGCTGCCGCCCTTCTCGGTGCGGGCTGCATCCACGAACAGGGTGGCGAGGCTCGCCAGATGCTCGGCGCCGGCCTTGATGGTGTCGGCCCAACGCCGCTCCCGCTCGCCGAGATCGGAGGTCGCGAGCAGGTCGCTGATCGCCAGAATACCGGTCAGCGGGGTGCGGACCTCATGGGCGAAGGCGGCAAGCGCCGCCTGGACCACGTCAGGCGCGTCCGCCTTGGTGCTGCGCTTGCGCACCTTCGCAGCTGGGCCGGACCGCTTCCGAGCCACTCGCTTGGACGTCCGCGTAGTGCGCGCTGCGCGCGTTTTCGCCGCCATAATTCCCCTTCGAAGTATCCCCTTCGAACCTCGGGCCGTCAGGCGAGCATGGCACGGCGGAACACCCGGAGTCACGGCGGCGTTTGGCTAACCCCCAGAGAAACTTAACCTAATCCCACCAGCTGGCGGATACCGGCAGGCGAGACGCCGGCGTCGCGCAACTCCCGCAAACCGGTCGAGCGGCTCGATTTCGACAGCTTCCGCCCCGCCTCGTCGCGAATCAGGGCGTGGTGGCGGTAGACGGGTTCCGGCAGGCCGAGCAGGATCTGGAGCAGACGGTGGACCGAGGTGGCGTGAAACAGGTCCTGGCCGCGCACCACCTCGCTGACGCCCTGGAGGGCGTCGTCGACGACGACGGACAGATGGTAGCTGGTCGGCGTCTCCTTGCGGGCCAGGATCACGTCTCCCCAGGCCTCGGGCCGCGCGGGGACGGTACCACACTCACCATCCGGCCCTTTGTCCAGCTCATGCCAGGTCAGGCCCGAGACGCGCTGGCAGGCGGCCGCCATGTCGAGCCGCAGCGCGTAAGGCGCACCGGACGCGATGAGCCGGTCACGCTCGTCAGCCGACAGCGATTTGGCATCACCTGGATAGAGCTGCGCACCATCGGGATCGCGCGGCCACGGGCCGGCGGCTTCGCGCGCGGCGACGAGCTTTGCGATCTCGGCACGGCTCTCGAAAGCGGGATAGACGAGGCCGAGCGCCGAGAGCTTCTCCAGCGCGGCGCGATAATCGGCCAGATGCTCCGACTGCCGCCGCACCGGCGTTGCCCAGGCAATCCCGAGCCAGGCAAGATCCTCCTCAATCGCCGCCTCATATTCCGGCCGGCAGCGCGTCGCGTCGATATCCTCGATCCGCAGCAACAACCGCCCGCCGGTCTGTTGCGCGCGGTCGGCGTTCAGCAGAGCGGAATAAGCGTGGCCGAGATGCAGGTGACCATTCGGGCTCGGGGCAAATCGGAAAACGGGTGGCATCATATGACAATATCTCGTCATGGCCGGGCTTGACCCGGCCATCCATCTCCCAGGACTCTGTTACGATAGGAGATGGATGCGCGGGTCAAGCCCGCGCATGACGAGTTGAGCAAACAATGACCATCCACCTCGAAACCCAGTCCGATCTCGAAGAAGCCGTCCATGCGCTGATCAAGCGCGACCCGCGCCTGAAGCCCGTGCTCGAAATCGCCGGCATGCCGGCGTTGCGGCGGCGCGAGCCCGGCTTTGCGGGGCTGGCGCACATCGTTTGCGGGCAGCAGCTTTCGACTGCGAGCGCCGCAGCGATCTGGGGGCGGCTGTCGGCCGCGTTCGATCCGTTCGACCATGAGGCGGTGCGCCGCGCCCGCACCGACCGGCTGGGGCGGCTTGGCCTCTCCGCGGCCAAGATCAAGACGCTGAAGCATCTCGCGCGCGAGATCACCGCGCAGCGGCTGAACCTCGACGTGCTCGCCGAAGAGGACGCCGAGGCCGCGCACCACACGCTGATCACGCTGCCCGGCATCGGTCCGTGGACGGCCGATGTCTATCTGCTGTTCTGCCTCGGACACGGCGATGCCTGGCCGGCCGGCGACATCGCCGTGCAGGAGGGGATCAAGGTCGGCCTGGGGCTCAAGGCGCGGCCGACGGAAAAACAGATGGCGCCGCTCGCCGAACCCTGGCGACCGCTGCGCGGAGCGGCTGCGCATCTGTGGTGGAGCTATTATCGCGTCATCAAGAAGCGCGAAGGCGTGCTTCCGGGATCAAACTAGCCCCGCAGCCGCTCGCGATCGGCGCGGGCGCATTCCGCGACGAAATCGACGACCGCCCGCACCGCGGACAGCTCGACCAGATCAGGATGGGCGAGCAGCCAGAGATCGGCGACGCTGACGAGCTTTTGCGGCGCGACGCGGACCAGGTCCGGATAGCTCTCCGCGACGAAGCAGGACAGCGCGGAGATGCCGATCCCGGCGCGCACCGCCGCGAGCATGTCACCCTGCGACGAACAGCGCATCACGACGGCGCCCTGGCGCGTGATCGCGTTGCTCCAGCGCGCCAGCTGCACGTTCGAATCCTGATCGGCAAAGCCGATGACGCTGTGCCCTTTCCACTCGCCGCTGCGCTCCGGCAAGGAGCGGCCGGCGGCATAGTCGCGCGAGGCATAGAAGCCGGTGCCGAGACGGCCGACCCTGCGGCCGACCAGATTTTCCTCGCCGCTGTCGACCGGCCGCAACACGACGTCGGCCTCGCGGCGGCGCACGCTGGCCGGAAACGGATGGGTGATGATCTCGAGCCGGATGTGGTCATGCTCGTTCAGGAACGATCGCAGCCGCGGCATCAGCCAGTGCGAGGCCAGCGTCGCGCCGATCGACAGCTTGACCGTGCCGCGCGCCTTGCGCCCGCCGGCGCCGACGGCGGCCTCGGCCCGGAGCGCGGCGGCCGCCATCGCCTCCGCATGCTCGCGCAGGGTCCGGCCATCGGCGGTGAGCACAAATCCATCAGCGGCACGCGCCAGGAGCTTGGTGCCGAGCTGCGCCTCCAGCGCGGCGATCTTGCGACTGACGGTCGGATGGCTGGCATGCAGACGCTTTGCCGCAGCGGTGAAGCTGCCGGTATCGGCGACCGCGACGAAGGTCTTGCAGAGATCCCAATCCACCGCCGGCTCCGTCCAAATCTGAATATACGCTTGTTCAATATTGAACGATCCCCTGCCCGCCGTCCAACCCTATAGTGGGGTCAAACCGCCGGGCGGCGGACACCCCGCCGGCGCGACAATCGACATGGAAGCGCTCACAATCGGCCGACAGGCCGGCGACGCGCGTCGTCAGGAGGATCGGATGGCACTGCCCGCTCTGCTCAAGAACAATCTGGAACTGCCCGTCGTCGGCTCGCCCCTCTTCATCGTCTCCGGACCGGAGCTGGTGATCGCGCAATGCAAGGCTGGCGTGGTCGGCTCGTTTCCCGCGCTCAATGCCCGTCCGGTCGATAAGCTCGACGAGTGGCTGAGCCGCATCGAGGACGAGCTCGGCGACTTCAAATCGCGCAATCCCGGCAAGAAGGTCGCGCCCTACGCCGTCAACCAGATCTGCCATGCCTCCAACGACCGGTTGATGAAGGACATGGAGATCTGTGTAAAGCACAAGGCGCCCATCATCATCACCTCGCTGCGGCCGCCGGCGGAGATCGTCGAGGCCGCGCATTCCTATGGCGGGCTGGTGTTCCACGATGTCATCAACGTCAAGCATGCGCGCAAAGCCGCGGAGCAAGGCGTCGACGGCCTGATCCTGGTCTGCGCCGGCGCGGGCGGACATGCCGGCATGCTCTCGCCCTTTGCGCTGGTACGCGAGGTCAAGCAATGGTTTGGCGGCGCGATCCTGCTGTCGGGCGCGATCAGCGACGGTTTCGGCATCGCCTCCGCGCTGACGCTGGGCGCCGACCTCGCCTATATGGGCACGCGCTTCATCGCGACGCAGGAAGCCAATGCCGACGAGGCCTACAAGTCCGCGTTGACGCAGCACGCGGCGCACGACATCGTCTACACCAACCTGTTCACCGGCGTGCATGGCAATTACCTCGGGCCGTCGATTGCAGCCGCCGGGTTGGACCCGGACAATCTCCCGGTCGCCGACAAGACGAAGATGAATTTCGGTTCCGGCGGCAACATGAAATCCAAAGCGTGGCGCGACATCTGGGGCTCGGGCCAGGGCATCGGCCAGATCCTGGATGCGCCTCCGGTTGCCGAGCTCGTCGACCGGATGAAGGGCGAATTCGATCAGGCGCGGCAGGATTTCCTGATGCGCGCCAGCGCCTGACGTTTCAAACTGATAAAAAAGACAACCGGGAGGACATCATGAAGCTGGCAGCCGCACTGATCGGCCTGTCGTTGCTGACGCTTGCCGCCGGCAACACCCATGCCGAAGGCGCCGACGAGATCCGCATCGGGCAGACCCTGCCCTATAGCGGCCCGGCCTCCGGCTTCGGCACGATCGGACGAACGCAGGAGGCGTTCTTCGAGAAGGTCAACGCCGAGGGCGGCATCAACGGCCGCAAGGTCAAGTTCATCACACTGGACGATGCCTACTCGCCGCCGAAGACGGTCGAGCAGACCCGCAAGCTGGTCGAGCAGGACGAGGTGCTGATGATGTTCGGCTCGCTCGGCACCGCCACCAACAGCGCCGTGCAGCGCTACCTCAACGCCAAGAAGGTGCCGCAGTTGTTCGTGCTCTCTGGCGCCACCAAATGGGCCGATCCGCAGAAGAACCCGTGGACGATGCCCGGCATGGCCGCCTACGAATCCGAGGGCGTCGTCTACGCCAAATACATCCTGCAGGCCAAGCCCGACGCGAAAATCGCGATCCTGTCCCAGAATGACGATTTCGGCCGCGACTATGTCGCGGGCTTCAAGCGCGCACTCGGGCCCAAGGCCGCCAGCATGATCATCGCGGAAGCGAGCTACGAGACCAGCGCGCCGACGATCAGCTCGCAGCTCTCGACGCTGAAAGCGTCAGGCGCCAACGTGCTGTTCGGTGTCGTGCTCGGAAAATTCACCTCGCAGGCGATCAAGGGAGTGGCCGAGATCGGCTGGAAGCCGGAGCTGTTCTTCGTGCCGACGTCGGCGTCGTCGATTTCGTTCCTCGAGCCAGCCGGGCTCGACAACGCGGTCGGTCTGATCTCGTCGAGCAACCAGAAGGACACGATGGACCCGCAATGGGCCGACGATCCCGGCGTGAAGGAATATTTCGCCTTCATGAAGCAGTACATGCCGACTGCGGACCTCTCCAACTCCAACTATGCCGCGGGCTATCACTATGCGACGCTCCTGATGACTGTGCTTAAAGCGTGCAAGGACGACGTCAGCCGCGACAACATCATGCGACAGGCGGCCTCGCTGAAGGAGATCAAGTTGCCGCTACTGCTGCCGGGCATGGCTGTGACGACCGGCCCCGATGATTATCTGCCGTTCCAGCAGCTTCAGCTCCGCCGCTTCAACGGCAAGAGCTGGGTCGGGTTTGGCGACGTGCTGGATGATCGCTAGGCTCAAGCGAAACAAGGACACGCCATGATCATCAGCGGCGAACGCCGGATCGGCTATGACGAGATCCAGGCCCGCATCCGGCGGGCCGCAAGCGGGCTTCGCGGGCTCGGCCTCGCCGAAGGCGCTCCTGTCGCCATGATGCTGCGCAACGATTTCGCGCTGTTCGAGGTGGTTGCGGCTTCCGCCGCGCTCGGCAGTCCGGTGGTGCCGATCAATTGGCATCTCAAAGCCGAGGAGGTCCGCTACATCCTGGCCGACAGCGGCGCAAAGATCCTGGTCTGTCATGCCGATCTGCTGCCGCAGATCCGTTCCGGCCTGCCGGCGGACGTCCGCCTCCTCGTCGTCGCAACACCGCCCGAGCTTGCGGCGACATTCGCGATTCCCCCTGATGTGACCGAGGTCCCGGCCGGACTGACCGATTGGGACAGCTGGCGCGACGGCCATCCGGAAACGCAGGAGCCGCCGCGCCGCGCCGCTGCGATGATCTACACCTCGGGGACCACGGGCATGCCGAAAGGCGTGCGGCGCATGCCAATGCAGCCCGAACAGGCGGCAGCCGCCGAGCGCGTCGGCGCGATCGCCTATGGCATCAAGCCGCGAGACAACCAAATCGTGCTGATCAACGGGCCGATGTATCACTCGGCACCACATTCCTACGGCATGCTGGCGTTCCGCAGCGGCTGCCCCATCGTCCTTCAGGCGCGGTTCGACGCGGAGGAACTGCAGGCGCTGATCGAGCGCCATCGCGTGACGCACATCCACATGGTGCCGACCATGTTTGTCCGGCTGCTGCGGCTGCCCGATGCGATCAAGCAGCGCTACGACCTCTCGTCGCTGCGCTTCGTCGTGCACGGCGCCGCGCCCTGCCCGCCCGAAATCAAGCGCGCCATGATCGATTGGTGGGGGCCGGTCATCAACGAATATTTCGGCTCGACCGAGACCGGCATCCCGGTGTGGCACTCGGCCGAGGAGGCATTGAAGAAGCCGGGCACAGTCGGCCGCGTCATCGAAGGCGGCATTGTCAAAATCTTCCGCGACGACGGCAGCCTCTGCGCCGCCAACGAAATCGGCGAAATCTACATGCGCCAGACGGCGGTGCCCGATTTCGACTATCACGGCAAGGCACAGGCCAGGGCGGAGGCCGGTCGCGACGGTCTTATCAGCGTCGGCGACGTCGGATATCTCGACGAAGACGGCTACCTGTTCCTGTGCGACCGCAAGCGCGACATGGTGATATCGGGCGGCGTCAACATCTATCCCGCCGAGATCGAGAACGTGCTGATCGGAATGCCGGGCGTGCGCGACTGCGCCGTATTCGGCATCCCCGACGTTGAATTCGGCGAACGGCTGTGCGCCTTTGTCGAGCCTGAATCGGATGCCGTGATCTCGGCCACCGCCGTTCAATTGTTCCTGCGCGAGCGATTAGCCAATTTCAAGGTGCCGAAAGACGTCGAGTTCCGCGACGCGCTGCCGCGCGAGGCAACAGGGAAGATATTCAAGCGCAAGCTGCGGGAGCCTTATTGGGCGAACCACCCCTAACGGGCCCCGAACGAACAGTGTTTAAAACTATGTTGCGGTTGCAAACGCCGCGCTCATGAAGGATTGAGATGCCGGCGCGGATACGAGCCGGGATCGACATCATGACAGCCACCGATTTCATCGTTGCGCGAGACGATTTCGAGAACTGCAAGACGATCGCAACGGAACTGCCCGCAGCCGACGCGCTGCCGCAGGATGCGCTGCTGGTGCGGGTCGACCGCTTTGCGCTGACCGCCAACAACATCACCTATGCCGTGCTCGGTGACGAGCTGAAATACTGGCAGCTGTTTCCAGCACCACAGGGCTTCGGCAACATTCCGGTGTGGGGTTTTGGCGAGGTGGTCGCCTCGCAACATCCTGATGTCCCCGTGGGCGAGCGCCTGTTCGGCTATTTCCCGATGGCGACGCATCTCGTGATCGAGGCCACTGAGGTCAGCAAGCGCGGCCTGCGCGACGGCGCCGCACATCGACAGGGCGTGGCACCGGTCTACAATGCCTATGCGCGTGTCAGCGGCGATCCTGCTTATGCCGGACGGCAGGGCGACTACCAGGCGCTGCTGCGGCCGCTGTTCATGCTGTCGTTTCTGGTCGACGACTTCCTGGCCGAGAACGGCGATTTCGGCGCGCGCACAATGCTGCTGTCGAGCGCCTCGAGCAAGACGGCATTCGGGCTCGCTCATCTCTTGCATACGCGGGGACGCAGGGTGATCGGCCTGACGTCATCAGGCAATACCGGCTTCGTCACCTCGCTCGGCTGCTACGGCGAGGTCGTCACCTATGACCGCGTGATGTCGCTGCCATCGGACGAGCCGGTCGCCTTCGTCGACATGGCTGGCAACAGCGCGCTCCGCACCGGACTGCACCAGCACTTCGCCGAGCAGATGAAATGCTCGGTGCGCGTCGGTTTGACGCATCGCGCCACCGAGCCTGACGAAGGCGAGCTGCCCGGAGCAAAACCGCGCTGGTTCTTTGCCCCCGACCACATCCGCAAGCGTGCCAAGGAATGGGGCCCGGGCGGGATCGAGCAGCGCTTTGGCGCGGCATGGTCGGGCTTCGCGCCGCGACTGGAGAGATGCCTGAGTGTGGTCGAGAGCCACGGACCGGAGGCGGTGCGGCAGGTTTATCTCGACACACTGAAGGGGCGCATTCCGCCGGAGCAGGGCCACATGCTCTCACTGCTCGGGTAAGGCGCTTTCGACGACCCGAGAACCGGTATAGCGTTCGAGCTCAGAGGAAACGCCGCGAAGACGGCTATGAGGTCGCGCATGCTGGACAGGACGAAGGATATCTCCGTCGCCGCTCAAGCCTGGCTCGATGAATTCGAGCGCACGCTGGGCAAGCCTGATCGCGCAGCGCTCGACCGCCTGTTCGTTGTCGAATGTTTCTGGCGCGACGTGCTGGCGCTGAGCTGGAATCTGCAAACGATCGCTGGCCGCGATGAGGTCTCACAAGCGCTGGCCGCGCTCGCAGCCAAAGCTGCACTCGCCAATTTCAAGATCGCGCCGAACCGCGCGCCGCCGCGCTGGGTGACGCGTGCCGGGACCAACAACATCGAAGCCATCTTCACCTTCGAGACGACGCTCGGTCGCGGCAGCGGCATCCTGCGGCTCATATCCGATGCCGCCGACGGCGACCGCCTGAAGGCGTGGACGGTGCTCACCGCACTCGACGAGCTGAAAGGCTTCGAGGAGCAACTCGGCATCTCACGGCCGCGCGGCCAGGCCTACTCACGCGATTTCCGCGGACCGAACTGGCTCGATTTGCGCAACGCCTCCCGTGACTACACCGATCGCGATCCGGTCGTGCTGGTCGTCGGCGGCGGCCAGGCCGGGCTTGCGATCGCGGCGCGGTTGAAGCAGTTGAAGGTCGACGCGCTGATCGTCGATCGCGGAACGCGGATCGGCGACAATTGGCGCAAGCGCTATCACGCGCTGACCCTGCACAATCAGGTGCAGGTCAATCACATGCCCTACATGCCGTTCCCGCCGAACTGGCCGACCTATATCCCCAAGGACAAGCTCGCCAACTGGTTCGAGGCTTACGTCGATGCGATGGAGCTGAATTTCTGGACAGACACTGAGTTCGAAGGCGGTGCTTACGACGAGACGAAAGGCCGCTGGACGGTCACGCTGCGGCGCGCCGACGGCAGCAAGCGGACCATGCATCCACGCCATGTGATCATGGGGACCGGCGTCAGCGGCATCGCCAACGTGCCGAATATTTCGACGCTGGACAATTTCAAGGGCACGCTGCTGCATTCGAGCCGCTACGAGGACGGCGAGAACTGGGCAGGCAAGCGCGCCATCGTCATCGGCACCGGCAACAGCGGCCACGACATCGCGCAGGATCTGTATTCCAGCGGCGCCGACGTGACGCTGATGCAGCGCTCGCCGACTCTGGTCACCAATATCGAGCCCTCGGCGCAGCTGGCCTATGCGACCTACAATGAGGGCACGCTCGAGGACAACGACCTGATCGCGACCTCGATGCCGACGCCGCTCGCGAAGAAGACACATGTGATGCTGACGGAGCAGTCCAAGGAGCTCGACAAGGAGTTGCTCGACGGCCTCCGCCGCGTCGGCTTCAAGCTCGATTTCGGCGAGGCCGGTACCGGCTGGCAGTTCAAATACCTCACCCGTGGCGGCGGCTATTATTTCAACGTCGGCTGCTCCAATCTCATCGTCGAGGGCGCGATCAAGCTGAAACAGTTCGCCGACATCGAAGGCTTCACGGCTGACGGTGCGCGGATGAAGGACGGCACCACCATCGCGGCTGATCTCATCGTGCTCTCGACCGGCTACAAGCCGCAGGAATACCTCGTGCGAAAGCTGTTCGGCGACGGCATCGCCGATCGCGTCGGCCCGGTTTGGGGTTTTGGCGACGGCCTTGAGCTGCGCAACATGTATGCCCGCACGAAACAGCCCGGCCTGTGGTTCATCGCCGGCAGCCTCGCGCAGTGCCGCATCAACTCGAAATATCTCGCGCTCCAGATCAAGGCGATCGAGGAAGGGATTTTGGGACGTGAGGCGGGCACGGCTTAAGCCTCTCGTCATTGCTGTGCAAGTCCACTAATTCGCTGATCGAGAGATTTCGGTTTTGGCGGCGGCAAAATCTTTTGGAGACT
>NZ_JBXAPO010000009.1:0-280706 GCF_058804065.1 Bradyrhizobium sp. GW821-FHT13H05
ATGGTGAAGGTGCCGATATGCGTGTCGTCGCTGAAGCCCGGCAGATGCGCGGTCGAGGTCGAGGACTTGAACACCGCTGTCGCGGTGTGGGTGTCGATCAGGTCGAGGTCCTGGATCGCCAGCGTGCCGCCGGTGGTCAGCGTCGGCGTGGCCGCATCCTCGGTCACCGTGCCCGCGGCGTCCGCAATACTGCTGGTGATGGTCGGCTTGTCGTTGGTCCCGGTGATGGTGACGGTGACGTCCTGGGTGACCTTCCCGCCATGATGATCATCGACAGTGACGGTGTAGACCTGGGTGATGCTCTGGCCTTCGGCCAGCGACTGCAGCACCGAATTGCCGTCATCGAGCGTGAAACTCCAGCCGGCGGATCCGATCGTGCTGACGCCGGGACTCTCGCTCACCGCCGTCAGCGCGAACGTGCCGATATGCGAAGTGCCATCGGTGAACCCGGGGAGATGCGCGCTCGACGTGGTCGACTTCAGAGCGTAGCTCACGGTGTGAGTGTCCGTGAGGTCGGGATCGTTGAAGGTAATGGTCCCGCCGGTGCTCAGCGTCGCCGATGTATCCTCGATGACCGTGCCGGCCGGGGTCGTCGACGCCTCGACGATGGTCGGCACGTCGTTGGTGCCTTCGACGCTGACGTCGGCTCCGTCGATGGACAGGGTGATCGACGTGGTGACGACGCCGCCATGCCCGTCATCGACCTGGACGACGTAATTGAGGATCAGCTTCTCGCCGTCAGCGAGGAAATCGAAATAATGGTCGATAACGCTGTAGGTCCAGGTGGCCGAACCGTTATTGGCATTTCCCGCGCCCTGCACCACGCTGAGCGGTACCTCGACCGCGGCGATCGCGGCCTTTTGCTCGGGCGTCAGCGTCGCGGTGATATCATTGCCGTCGGCATCGAGATATTTGAACGGCTGGGTGGACGAGAGCGAAGCGCTCACGATCGGCCGGTCGGTCAGGTCGACGTCGGTGAAGGTGACCGTGCCCGTGATGGTGTCGTGGGCCTCGTTGCCGGTGCCGACCTTCTCGATGACGGTCCCGCCCGCCGTCGCGACGGTGGGCTTGTCGTTGGTGCCGGTGATCGTGACGGTGATCGGGATGTAGGTGGATTCAGGATTCACCGCGAAATTGTTGTTGACGCGGATCATGTAGGTCAGCGTCAGCGTTTCGCCGGCCGCGAGGAAGTCGAAGACGTTGTCGGGGATCGTGTAGGTCCAGACCGCCGAGCCGTTGTTGTTGTTGCCACCGTCGGCAACGACCTGGATGTCAATCTGGGTCGCCGCAATGTCCTGCTTCTGCAGATCGGTGAGCGAGCCGGTGACATCCTGCTGGCCGGCGCTCTTGTAGACATAGTTCGGCGCGCCGGCGAGGCTCACGCTCACCGTCGGCCGGTCACCCAGATTCTGGTCGACGAAGGTGATGTGGCCGACGACCTTGTCGGGAGCCGTATCGCCAGTCGTGTCCGCGCGCTCGGTCAGCGAAAACGCCGTCTTCACATTGCCGTTGGCATCGAGGCTGCGCGCATCGGGCGGGCCAGGGATGCGGTTGCTGGTCGACGGATTGTGGCCGGGATCCGACCCCTGCTGAGTGGTGTTGGTGTAGACCACGGTCGCGATGTAGCCGCCCTGGGTCTTGAACATCAGACCGTCGCTGGTCGGCGTGATCGTATCGGTGAAGTTCGTGGTCAGCTTGGTGTTGGTGTTGTTGTCGGTGAACTTCAGCGTGAACACATCCGTGATCAGCTTCTGAATGTCCGGCGACATCAGCGCATTGGAGATCGAGACGTTGCCGCCGCTGATCTGGATCATCTGGCCGGCCTGGTTGACCGTCGCGATCGGCAGCAGCGTGACCTTGTCGAACAGGATGTAGGAACCGGTCGTGCCGTTCGGCTCGACCAGCACCTGGAAGCTCGCCTCCGGCTGCGGATCGCCGCCACCGGCGGGAACGACGAAATGGATCTGGCTCAGCACCGCCGTGCCGCGGATGCCCATGGTGGCGACCGGCGTGTCGATCTTCATGTCGCCGTGCTTGGCGGTCTCGCCGGCGACGAAGGTGATGGTGCCCGCAACCAGGCTGAGCAGGGAGGAGTTGTTCGACCCGTTGGGGTCGTAGACCATCTCGTTCAGCACCATCCGCGCATTGGAGGCCAGGCCGAACACGGTGCCGTCGATGAAGGTGATGCCCAGCGTCGTGTCGGCGCCGGTCGAGACCACGTCGCCCTTCTCGACATTGTCGCCATTGTTCAGGATGACCGAGACGCCGTTGCGGATCGCGGTCGCGCTGCCGGAGAGTTTTGTGACGTGGCCGATGACCTGGGCCGCGGCGATGCCGCCCGCGGCCTGCGCATACTGCACGTGGCCCGTGAGCGCGTTGACAATGTCGCCGGTGAGGTGGGCGCCATCGGGCGAGGCAAGCGCCGCGCGCTTGTCGCCCCTAAAATAATCGTGAACGACGAACTCATGACCGTCGTGGGACAGCACGAGGTCGACACCCGCGCGCTTGAAGTCGCCGTTGAAGATCAGGTTGGGGTCGGGAACTACGAACGCGCCATCAGGCACGTGACCATGCGCCTTTACAGTAAAGGGCTTGGCCGTAAAGGAATCGACATGGCCATCCGCGGGCAAGCGGGAACCCTGGCCGTCCAAGAAGATCGCGGCGTCAAATTTGCCAGCGTAATTCAACCGGGCACCGTAAAAGGGTTAAAATTTAAGTAAGTATCGACCGCTTAAGCTTGCATAGCATTACCAAGTCCTTAGCGAAACCATCTACTGCTTGTGTGATTTCGCGTCACTTGGCCGTGGCGACCCCTGCCGAGCGGTACCATCAAAGAAAATCCAAAGTAACTTTTCGAGTACTCTGAAGTCGAAATCTGCTCACGGGTACGCATTTCCAGTCATCCAAAGTAATCATCCGCCAAAATCCGGCAGCAGATACTTGTGTCATCTTTCCTTCGCAGTGCTCCGCAGCATCCTGCGGCAAATACGGAGTTAAATCTGTGATCCAACTAACAGAACCCGTGAAATAGCGGGTTGTTAGCCATAGGACGCAGAATCGGCACTCGCACAACTTCTGCCTGCAATTGGTTCCATTTCGCGGCAGCCGGCCCCCTCCTAGCCCGCAAATCGTAAAATTTTACGCAATCTGGACAGGCTCGTTTCAGCCTGTTGCCCGGTTTTGGGACCCCTGCCGGGCGCGTTAAGCAGAACAAAACGGCCCACCTCGCACTATCTCCGCGAAAGCAACAAAGCCGGCACGTCGAGGTCGAGGGGGACCTGACGAAGTCGGAAGGGGATGTCAGATGGAAATCGCTGCTCGCTCGCGCGCCTGGCGCGCAATCCTTGTCGTGTGCGGATTGATCCTGCTCGGATCGGCCGCAGAGCTTCGCGCCGGCACATTGCTGTCGCCGGGCGCAGGCCTGCTCGTGCGCAAATCCGCCGAGCCGTTCGGCGTGTTCGCCTTCGCCATCTCGTCCGGCAGCCTCCAGCAGAAATGGTTCGCGCTGAAGCAGAAGCTCGACGACGACATGGTGCAGCTCGCACTGTGCGACGGCGACCGGGATAATTGCGCTTCACCCGCCGCCCTCAAGCTGCTCGCCATCGTCGACCAGGCCCGCAGCCGCGACGGCCGCGCGAAACTGGGCGAGACCAACCGCGCCATCAACCTCGCCGTCCGCGCCGCCGATGACGGCGCAGACGACGTCTGGAGCTCGCCGCTTGCGACCTTCGCGCGCGGCGCCGGCGACTGCGAAGACTATGCCATCGCCAAGCTGGCCGCGCTGCGGCTCGCCGGCCTCGCCACCGAGGACCTCCGCATCGTCGTGGTGCGTGACGTCAGGGCCGGCGAAGAGCACGCGGTTGCCGCGGCAAAGCTCGACGGCCACTGGCTGATGCTCGACAATCGCCGCATGGCGATGGTCGAGGACGACGATGCGCGAACCTACCAGCCGCTGTTCGTGCTCTACCAGTCGGCCGTGATGAAATATGTCGATGAGCCCGTACGGTTCTCGATGGCCACGGCCGAGGCGCATTGATCGTAGTGGTCTCGTAGCCCGGATGGAGCGAAGCGAAATCCGGGGCCGCTATCACTTGTCGCACGAATCCCGGATTGCGCTGCGCTCCATCCGGGCTACGGGTCTCACGTAGACTTCTGACACAAATTCATTCCACCGCGCGATCCGGGACGCTAGCATGGCTGCGGCTATGCTAGGGGGCGACTGGAATGCGGTTCATCGTGCTGACTGTGCTTGCGCTGCTGGCGCTCCCGGCCGCGTCCGCGCAATCCGGCCCATCCGACCGCTCCATCGCCGACAGGCTGCCGCTGTTCGCCAGGAACAACTGCCAGCCAATCCGCGACCCCGGCAATCAATTGTTCTGCGGTGATGCCGAGCTTGCCGCCGCCGCCGAGAAGCTGAGCACCGCGATCGAGGCGCGGCTCGCCCGCCTGCCCGATCGCCTGCCTGGAATCGAGGAGAACGCGATCTGGACCCGTCAGCGCAATCTCGGCTGCGGCATCGTCGGCCAGACCGCGATCCGCACCGACGATTTCGACCGGGTGAAGGCCTGCCTGCTCAAGGTGACCGAGGAGCGCGCCGCGGTGCTGCGTGATCCGGATTTCGACTGTCTTGCGTCCAACACTGCGGCGGGCGCGCTGATCTGCGCGGACCCGTCGCTGGCGCTTGCCGAAACCGAGCTCAACGGCCAGGTGCTCGGCCTGATCGGCAAGCTGGACCCGACCGCGGCCCGCTTTGCCTTCGCCGAATACGGACGATGGACGCGAGAGCGTGATCGCAAATGCAATCTGGTCGGCAAGGAGAACGTGCCGCTTGCCGAGCTCGAATCCGCGGAAGATTGTCTTGCCGACTATCTGAAGCACAAGACGGGCGAGATCGCTGCCGCCAAGGGCGATCCGAAAAAAGTGTTCGGCCGGCAGGTCGCGGCCCGCACCCCCGACACCGACGCGGTCGACTTCTGCGCCGCGCGGATTCACGCCGCCAATTCCTGCGGCAATTTCCTGCGCATCAACCGTGTCTACGCACTCGACAGCCAGGTCACCGACCAGGAGGCGCAGGTCACCGGCGAGATCGAGATGGTCGTGCTGGCGCCCTTCGCCACCTGCAGCAAGGTCGCGTCCGCCTGCACGGGCACCTGCTGGGACCCGAGGACGGGCCGTCCGCAGCCGGCCGCGGCCGGCAACAAGGAGCGATCCGGCGAGGCCTTCAATGTCACGCGCCGCCTGAGGATCCAGCGGACGTTTGCCTTCGTCAAAGCCGCCGACGGCTGGCGCTGCCGCGAGGACGAACTGGCGCCGGTGAATTCGGGGACTGCGGGCGGGGGGTCGTAGGTGTCGCCTGTCGCGCTTTCTTCCTTCTCCCCTTGTGGGAGAAGGTGGCGCGAAGCGCCGGATGAGGGGTCTGCTTCAGCGAATCCAACTGCGAGAGTCTCGCGCGCGGAGAGAACCCCTCACCCGGATCGCTGCTTCGCGGCGATCCACCCTCTCCCACAAGGGGCGAGGGTGCACCGTTCGCGCGGCGAGAGATCAAAACATCAGATTGTCCTTCACCAGGACCCAGCGGCCGCCCTTGACCTGCTGCACCTGGGTGATGGTGTTGGCGAGGTGGTCGGTCTTGGAGAACTTCGTCGCGGGCGAGTTGAAGATGTCGAGGAATTTTTCGCCCGATTCCAGCGAGTCCAGCATCTTCTGTCCGGTGAGGTCCTTGCCCGCCTTCTGCGCATAGAACGCGAAGGTCATCACCGCATTGTAGCCGATGATCGCCTGCGTGTTGGCGTCAGTGTTGAACATCTTCTTGTAGTTGACGAGCCAGTCGTGGACCTTGCCCTTGGCGGTGTCCTCATACGGGATCTCGAAGCCACTGGCCGCATAGAGGCCTTCGACGGCTTCCTTGCCGAGCAGGGGCACCTCCATCACGTTGGTCGGCGTCGCGCCGAGGAAGGTGACGTCCCAGCCGAGCTTCCTGGCCTCGGTCATGGCGCCGATGGGCTCGCGCAGGACCGCGCCGAGCACGACGAGGTCGCAGCCGTCGGACTTCATCTTCGCCACCTGGGCGCTGAAGTCGGAGGCGCCGCGCTTGTAGCTCGTGATCGAAGCCGGCTGCACCTTCATGACAGCCAGCTGCTGGTTGAAGCCGTCGAGCACGTTCTTTCCGTACTCATCGTCCTGGTGCATGATGCAGGGCTTCTGGAAGCTCTTCCACTCCATCATGTATTTCAGCGCGGCGCGCGTGCTCTCGACATAGGGCAGGAGATTGTTGAACTTCAGCCGTTCCTGCGGCTTGGCCGGATCGAACTTGAAGGTGAACTCGGCCGCTGTCAGCGGAAACAGCTGCAGCACGCCGGCGTCGAGCAGGATGTCCTGCGCGGCGAGCACGGTCGGCGAACCCATCGGTCCCACCATCGCGAAGATCTTGTCGCGCTCAATCAATTTCTGCGAGGCCAGCACGGCCTTCTTCGGATCGTAGCCGCTGTCCTCGACGACCAGCCGGATCTTGCGGCCGTTGACGCCGCCGGCGGCGTTGACCTCCTCGACCGCCATCTTCATGCCGTTGGAAACAGGCACGCCCCAGCCCTTGATCGGACCCGACAGATCCTGATGGGTGCCGATCACGATCTCGGTTGCCGAGATGCCTTCATTGGTGACTTTGGTTTGCGCTAGGGCCGGCTGACAGGTGAGCGCCACCGCGCCTACCGCAAAGCCGAACGCTCTCAACGATCTCGACATTGACGTCTCCTCCTTAGGCCCATGTTGTACGAAGGGCGTGGCCATGGCTCCTTCGCTGTTCTCAAAGACGCAGATCACGCTACCGCCCGCGCGCCATACATCGCGTCGATCTCGGCGGCGTAGCGCTTGTTCACGAAGTTACGCTTCAGCTTCATGGTCGGCGTCAGCTCCTCGTCTTCCGGCGTGAGCTGGCGTTCGATCAGGAAGAACCTCTTGATGGTCTCGACGCGGGCGAAGTTGACGTTGACCTGCTCGATCTCGCGCCAGATCAGGTCCTGGATCTCGGTGGCGCGGCACAGGCTCGCATAATTGGTGAAGGGGATGTCGTGGTCCTGGGCGAACTTCTCGACATTCTCCTGGTCGATCATCACGAGGCAGGTGAGATACGGCCGCTTGTCGCCGATCACGACCGCATCCGAGATGTAGGGCGAGAATTTGAGCTGGTTCTCGATCTCGGAGGGCGTGATGTTCTTGCCGCCTGATGTGATGATGATGTCCTTCATGCGGTCGGTGATGCGGACGAAGCCTTCGTTGTCGATGGTGCCGACGTCGCCGGTGCGCAGCCAGCCGCGCGGATCGATCGTTTCCGCGGTCTTCTCCGGCTGGTTCAGATAGCCCATGAACAGGAAGTCGCCCCTGATCAGGATCTCGCCGTCGGGCGACAGCGCGACCTCGCCCCAAGACACGGCGGTGCCGACAGAGCCGAGCTTGATCCGCGTCGCCGGCATCATGGTGGCGACCCCGCAATTCTCGGTCTGGCCGTAGAGCTCGTGCATGTCGATGCCGAGCGCGAGATACCAGCGGATCAGCTCCGGCGCGATCGGCGCCGCGCCGGTGAAGGCGATGCGGCAACGATCGAGCCCGATCATGCGGCGGATGTTGCGGAACGCGAGCCGGTAGGCGATGTGGTTGGCGAGGCGAAGCGACAGCGGCGGCACCTTGCCCTCGATCCGGCACTCGACCATGCGGTAGCCGACCGCGATGGCGCGGCGGTAAACCCACTGCTGGAACGGCGTCGCGTCCTTCAGCGCGATGGTGATGGCGGAATAGAATTTCTCCCAGATCCGCGGCACCGCGAGGAAGATGGTCGGCTGCACCTCCCGCAGATTGTCCGGCACCGTCTCCGGGCTCTCGGCGAAATTCATCACAGAGCCGAGCGCGACCGAGATGTAATAGCCGCCGATCCGCTCTGCGACGTGGCAGAGCGGCAGGAAGATCAGCCGGTCCTCGTCCTCCCGGGCGGGGATGAAGTCGTTGGCATGCCGCATCTGATGCGTGACGCTGCGGTTGGCGTGCATCGCGCCCTTGGGCGGACCGGTGGTGCCGGACGTATAGACAAGAACCGCAAGATCGCCCGCGCTGCGGCTGTCGATCATCTCCTGCCACAGGCCTTCGCGCCCGACCATATGATTGCGCCCGAGCGCGCGAAACGCGTCGAGCGACATCACCATGTCGTCGGAGAAACCGCTGAGGCCTTCCATGTCGAACACGATGATGGTCTGAAGGGACGGGCAGCGGGCCCGGCAGGTGAGGAGCTTGTCGAGCTGCTCCTCGTCCTCGGCGAAAATCACTTTGGTTCTGGAGTCGTTGACGAGATATTCGACCTGGGACGAGGCATCGGTCGGATAGATTCCGGAGGAGACGCCGCCGGCACACAGGATACCCATGTCGGCATGGACCCACTCCGGCACGGCATTGGCGATGATCGAGGCCACGTCGCCGGGCATGAAGCCGATCGCGCGAAGCGCGTAGGCGATCTCCTTCGAAATCTCCAGCCACTCGCGCCAGCTGGTCGGCTGCCAGATGCCGAACTTCTTCTCTCGGATCGCAGGCCTGTCGGCCCGCGTCTCCGCGGCGCGCAAAAAGCTCTTTGCGATCGTATCAGCGACCGTCAGCACCGCCGGTCGGGCCATGCGCGTCTCCTCCTTGTCGCCTTCCCTCCGCTGCCTGCCTTGCCGGCGGTCTATGTTCGCGGACGGGTCAGTTCATCTAACGCCAAGTCTTCCTTCAACGCCAAGTCTTCTTCTTTTTCCAGCGCCGCTCGCCTCGCGCGCCCGCTTCCTTGGCGCCAAGGTAGAATTCCTGGATGTCCTGGGAATGCATCAAGCGGTCGCAGGTGTCGTTCATCACGATCCGGCCGATCTCGAGCACATAGCCGTAATGCGCCGTCTCCAGCGCCACCTTGGCATTCTGCTCGACCAGCAGGATCGACATGCCCTGCTCCTCGTTGACGCGGCGGATGATCGTGAAAATCTCCTTCACCAGCAGCGGCGACAGGCCGAGCGAGGGCTCGTCGAGCAGCAGCAGCGTCGGCCGGTTCATCAGCGCGCGTCCGATCGCGAGCATCTGCTGCTCGCCGCCAGAGAGCTGGCCGGCCGGCTGGTTGATGCGCTCCTTCAGCCGCGGGAAATAGCCGTAGACGCGTTCCAGATCCTCCGCGACGCCGTCGCGATCCCTGCGCGGATAGGCGCCCATCATCAGGTTCTCGCGCACCGAAAGGAACGGAAACACCTCGCGTCCCTCGGGCACATGGCTAAGGCCGAGCCGCACGATCCGGTCGGCCTCCATGCGCTGGATCGACCTGCCCATGAACTCGATCGCGCCCTTCTGCGGATCGAGGATGCCCGAGATCGTCTTCAGCACCGTGGTCTTGCCGGCGCCGTTGGCCCCGAGCAGCGTGACGATGCGGCCGCGCGGCACCTCCAGCGAGATGCCGCGGATCGCCATGATCGGCCCGTAATAGCTCTCGATGTTGGAGAGCTTCAGGATGATATCCGGTGTCACCGCGGCATCCATCGCGTCAGGCTCCCAGATACGCGGCGACGACGTCGGGATGCTGCTGCACCTCCGCCGGCGAGCCCATCGCGAGCACGCGGCCGTAGTTCAGCGCAATGACGCGATCGGAGACGCGATTGACCAGCGACATGTCGTGCTCGACCATCAGCACGGTGACGCCAAGCTCGTTCTTCATGTCGCGGATCCAGAACGACATGTCGTCGGTCTCCTCGACATTGAGCCCGGAGGACGGCTCGTCGAGCAGGATCAGTTTTGGCTCCGAGCAGAGCGCACGCGCCAGCTCGATCACCTTGCGCACGCCGTAGGGCAGGCCCGAGATCAGCTTGTCGCGGTAAGGCTCGAGGTCGAGGAATTCGATGACCTGCTCGACCCGGCGGCGATGCACCTTCTCGTTGGCGCGCACGCTCGGCAGGAACAGCAGCTCCTGCCAGAGCCGGGTGGTCGAATGCCGGTGACGCCCGACCAGCAGGTTCGACAGCACGGTCGCATTCTCGAACAGCTCGATGTTCTGGAAGGTGCGGGCGATGCCGAGCCTCGCGATATCGTAAGGCGGCTGCTCGGTGATGTCCTGGTCCTCGAAGAAGATGCGGCCCGAGGTCGGCCGGTAGATCCGCGAGATCAGGTTGAAGATCGAGCTCTTGCCGGCGCCGTTGGGACCGATGATCGAAAGGATTTCGCCCTTCTCCAGCGCGAAGGACACCGCGTCGACCGCCTTGAGGCCTCCGAAATGCAGCGACAGGTTCTCGGCGCGGAAATAGCTCATCGGTTGCGCTCCGACTTCACGTAGATCTTCTGCCGCTTGAAGGTGGCGCGCTTGTAGAGCGGGAACAGCTGGAAGAAGAGCTTTATCTTCAGCCAGCGGCCGTAGAGCCCGAGCGGCTCGAACAGCACGAACAAGACGATGATGATGCCGTAGATCGCGCCCTTGAGCCCATTCAGCGAGGCGAAGGCCGCGACCTTGGACTGGACGCTTGCCGCAGTTGCCGCTCCCGCCCCGAACGTCGCGGCAATGCCGGCGATGATGCCCGGCATGTCGTCCTTCAAATAGGTCAGGAATGGATCGATCATCACGATGAAGATCGCGCCCAGCACCGCGCCGTGCAGGCTGAAGCTGCCGCCGATCAGGATCACGATGATGAACTCGATCGAGAGCTGCAGCGTGAACATCTCCGGCGAGATGAAGGAGAGTTTATGGGCGAACAGCACGCCGGCAAAACCGGTGATCGCCGCCGAGATCGCAAAGGACTTCACCTTATAGAGCGCGACGTTGACGCCCATGCTGCGCGCCGCCGTCTCGCTGTCGCGGATCGCGACGAAGGCGCGCCCGGTCGGCGAGCGCAAGAGGTTGAGCGTGCCGACGATGGTCAGCACCAGCACCGCAAGGCAGAGGAAATAGAAGGTGGGACTGTCGCGCGGCACCGCAACGCCGAGCAGCGACAGCGTCTTCACCCGCATGCCCTCGTTGCCGTGGGTCACGCTCTCCCAACGCGCCAGGATCTCCTCGACAATCAGGGCGAAGGAGATGGTGGCGATGACGAGGTAGATGCCCTGGAGCCGCAGCGCGGGAAAGCCGACCAACGCGCCGATGCAGCCGGACAGAAGGCCTGCGGCGAGGAAGTAGACCGGGAACGGCACGTTGTACGTCTGCAAATACGCCGCCGTGTAGGCGCCGATCGCGAGGAACGCCGCGTGCCCGAGCGAGGCCTGCCCGGTGAATCCAGTCAGGATCAGCAGCGCCACGCCGACGGTTGCATAGATGCAGACGAAGACGAGCTGGCTCATCAGATAGCTGGAGAGCACGTAGGGCGCGACCAGCAGCAGCGCGAGCAGGATGCCGTAGGAGACGTAATAACCAGAATGCGGGAACAGCTTGATGTCGTCGTCGTAGTCGGTCTTGAACAGGAAGCGCATGATGTTCAGACCTTCTTGCGGACGTGAAGGCCGAACAGGCCTTCGGGCTTCAAGAGCAGCACGGTGAGCAGCACGACGTAGGGCGCGACGTCCTTCCAGCCCTCGGGCAGATAGAATCCGGCCATGCTCTCGATCACGCCGATCAGGACGCCGCCGACCACCGCGCCCGGGATCGAGCCGAAGCCGCCGAGGACGGCGGCCGGAAACGCCTTGAGCCCGAGCACGAGGCCGACATTGGAATGGATGAAGGTGATCGGCGCCAGCAGCACCCCGGCGCAGGTCGCGACCGCCGCGCTGATCGCCCAGACGATCGACACCACGCGCTTGACCGGAATGCCCATGTAATAGGCCGCGAGCATGTTCTCCGAGCTGGCGCGCATCGCGGTGCCGAGCGTGGTCTTGTTGAAGAACAGATAGAGCAGCGTGCACAGGATCATGGTCGCCGCGATCACCGAGAGCTTGTCGTAGGCCAGCACCAGCGAACCGATGCGCAGCACGCCCTGGCTGAACGGCGTCTCGATCTTCAGATCATCGGTCCCCCAGATCATGCCTGCGATCGAGCGCAGGAAGTAGCCGAGCCCGATGGTCGCCATGATGATGGAGAATTGCGGATAGCCGAGGATCGGCCGCACCACCACGCGCTCCGCCAGCATGCCGAACAACGCCATGGCCGCCACCGCACCGGCAAAGCCGATCCAGTAGTTCAGTCCCATCATGCCGATGAAGGTGAAGGCAAAGAAGCCGCCCAGCATCATCAGATCGCCCTGGGCGAAATTGACGACCTCGGTAGCCTTGTAGACGAGCACGAAGCCGAGCGCGATCAGGCCGTAGACGCAGCCGAGCGCAACACCGCTGACCAGCTGCTGAACGAAATCCAGCATCGTCGCGCTTCCTCCCGATGCAACCGGCGGTTCTTCGACCGCCTCGCCGCATCTTGTGTCCAGTCGCTACGCAGTCGTTTCGCTGCGTGAGCTCCTCTTGTCCCGGCACCAATTCAGCCCGAACCGCAAAGCGCTGTCAACAAACGGTGACTTGTAGGGGTGTTTGGTCCAGGGTGGATGCCGGAATTTGCGGCAGCGCGATTCACGGTGCCGAAACATCTTCAGGTCATGGTCGCGGGCGATGCAAAACCGGATGGTGTGGCCGTCATGAAGCCGGACAACTCGGCACTGGAAGTCCGAGGGTTAACGAAGCGTTTTGACCGTTTGGCGGTCGATAGCCTCGATCTCACCATTCACGCCGGCGAATTCTACGCCCTGGTCGGCCCCAACGGCGCCGGCAAGACCACCACTTTGCGCATGGTTGCAGGCCTGCTCCGGCCCGATGCCGGCGCGGTCTCGATCTTCGGCATCGATGCACTCGCAAGCCCGGTCGCCGCCAAGCAGGTGATGGCGTGGGTCTCCGACGAGCCCATGATCTATGACAAGCTCACCCCGCTCGAATATCTCGAATTCGTCGCCGGCCTCTGGGGCATCGCGCCCTCGATCTCGGAACCGGTCGCGCAGGAACTCCTGGCCTCGCTCGGGCTCGAACCGCACCGGCACGAACGCTGCGAGGGCTTTTCCAAGGGCATGCGCCAGAAGGTGGCGCTGGCCGGCGCGCTGGTGCACGATCCCCGCCTCATCATCCTCGACGAACCGCTGACCGGCCTCGACGCCGTCTCCGCACGCCATGTCAAGGGCCTCCTCAGCGAGCGCGTCCAGGCCGGCTGCACCATCATCATGACCACGCATATTCTGGAGGTGGCCGAACGCATGGCCGACCGCATCGGCGTGATCGCCGCCGGCCGCCTGGTCGCCGAGGGCACGCTGACCGAGCTGCGCCAGCAGAACGGCCATGCCGACACCAGCCTGGAAGATCTCTTCATCGCGCTGGTGACGCTGCAGGAAGCCGCATGAGTTCAGCGACCGCGCTGTCCTGGTTTGCGCGCCACGAGCTCCGGCTCGCCTGGCGCGAATGGTTTGCCATGATGACCGGTGGACGGCGCAAGCGGGCGCGCGCCGCCGTGATCGGCCTGCTGTTCTTCGCGGTGCTGCTGCATGTGCCGGCCTGGGCGGTGATCGGCCGCTTCGCCGATCTGCAGCTGCCGCTCGACAAGTCCTCGCTGATCGTGATCTCGGCGACGATCTTTCTGGCCTGGACCTTGATGCTGTCGCAGGCGATCGAATCGGTGACGCGGGTGTTTTACGCCCGCGCCGATCTCGACCTCATCATGTCCTCGCCGGCGCGGCTTGCCAATCTGTTCTCGGTGCGCATCGCCGCGATCGCGCTCACCGTCACGATGATGGCGCTGCTGTTCTCGACGCCCTTCATCGACGTGCTGGTGTTTGGCGGCGGACCGCGCTGGCTTGCGGCGTTCGGCGTCGTCGTCGCCATGGGCCTTTCGGCCGCAGCCATCGCGATTGCCGTCACCATTGTCCTGTTCCGCCTGATCGGGCCGGCACGGACACGCTTCGTCGCTCAGATCCTGGCGGCGATCATTGGCGCCGGCTTCGTGATCGCGCTCCAGGTCGCAGCGATCATGTCCTATGGCACGCTGTCGCGCATCACCATCCTGACATCGGGCACCTTTGCCAAACACGCCCCCGACGTCGACAGCATCTGGTGGTGGCCGGCGCGGGCCGCTCTGGGCGACAGCGAGGCGCTGCTGCTGCTTATGGCGCTCGGGCTCGTGCTGCTCGGAAGCGTCATGGCGATCTTCTCGGGCCGCTTTGCCGACACCGCGATCGACGCCGCCGCTTACGGCAAGTCCGGCAGCAAGCGTGCAAAGGAGCGCCCGTTCCGCGGCGGGTCGCGACAGCAGGCGCTGCGGCGCAAGGAGTTTTCGCTGCTCTGGCGCGATCCCTGGCTGATCTCGCAGACCCTGATGCAGCTGCTCTATCTGGTGCCGCCGGCGCTGCTGCTCTGGCGCAGCTTTGCCGACAGTTCTGCCGCACTGACGCTGATCACGCCCGTCATCGTCATGGCGGCGGGACAGCTCGCCGGCGGGCTCGCCTGGCTGACGATTTCGGGCGAGGACGCGCCCGACCTGGTCGCGACCGCCCCGCTGACACCGTCCAGCGTCATCCGCGCCAAGATCGAGGTGGTGCTGATCGCGATCGCCATGATCTTCTGCCCGCTGGTCGCGGCGCTGGCCTTCGCCTCGCCGTTCCAGGCCGCCGTCAGCGCCGGAGCCGTCATCATCAGCGCGGCCTCCGCCACCGCGATCCAGCTCTGGTTCCGGGTGCAGGCCCGGCGCAGCCAATTCCGCCGCCGCCAGACCTCGTCGCGGCTGGCGACCTTTGCCGAGGCCTTCTCCTCGATCGGCTGGGCCGCCAGCGCCGCGCTGCTGCTGGCCCTTCCCATCGCCGGCCTCGTCAGCGGACTGATCACCGCCGGCCTCGTTGCCATCACCTGGAAGTTCAGCCCAAAGCGAGAGCAATAGGTGCGACACTGACGCGCTGTTGATCGCCGGCTGTTGGCCTCGCGCTGCATTGCACGCTAGACTTTCCCCCGGGCGTCATTGGGGACGGTTTCATGTGGCGAATAGTTTCGGCGGCTCTGGCGCTGTTCGGCGCTTTCTTCTCACCTGCCCTCGCCCAGCAACCGCCACAACGCAGCGAATGCCTGGCGATGGCCAACGCCGCGCCCCGCGCAATGCCGGTCGCGTTCCGGCAGGCAGCAGCGGCCGCCGAGGTCGAGATCACCTATGCCGGCCACTCCACCTATTTCATCGATACGCCCGGCGGCCTGCGCATCGCCACCGACTATAGCGGCGCCTACCAGGTCGGGCGACTGCCCGATGTCGCCACCATGAACCGGGCCCACAGCACGCACTACTCTCTCTATCCGGACAAGCGCATTCCCCACGTGCTGCATGGCTGGAGCGACGACGGCAAGCCGGCAATCGTTTCGGAGCGGATCGGCGACACCTTCATTCGCAACGTCACGACCGACATCCGCCGCTATTTCGGCGATGATTCCGGCACCAACATGATCCCCGACGGCAACTCGATCTTCATTTTCGAGGTCGCCGGCCTCTGCATCGGCCATCTCGGCCACCTCCACCATAAGCTCGACGAGAGCCATTTCGCCCAGATCGGGCGGCTCGATATCGTCATGGTGCCGATCGACGGCACCTACACCATGTCGCTCGACGGCGTCTCGGAGATCACCAAGCGGCTGCGCGCCTCCGTAGTACTGCCGATGCACCGCTTCGCCACGCCGCTCGAAGAATTCATGCACCTCATCGGTCAGCAGTTCGAGATCGACCGGCGCAGCGAGCGTTCGTTCCGGATGTCACGGGATGCGCTGCCGACAAAGCCGACGGTGATCATCCTGGACGGCGTCTGACGCGCAATTTTCTCCAAGCCGGCTGTGGCCCGTTGATGCTGATCTCCCCGCAACAGGAGATCGACATGACAGATTTTGCACGATTGTTGCACGCGGACGGACCGAACCCGGAGCACGCCGCAGCGCTCCAGCTTTATGGCCGCTTCGTCGGTGATTGGGATGCCGGGATCACCGCCCACGGTCCTGGAGGGACGAAACACACCGCACCCGGCGAGATCCATTTCAGCTGGGTGCTGGAAGGCCGCGCCGTCCAGGACGTCTGGATCATTCCCCGCCCCGCGGGCTCTCAGGCCTTTCCGATCGCCGGTAATTGGTACGGCACGACGCTCCGGGTTTACGACCCCACGATGTCCGCTTGGCGGATTTCCTGGTTCGATCCCGGCCGCAGCGTGTTCCGCCAGCAGATCGGCCGTCCGCGCGGCGATGACATCGTGCAGGAAGGCACGACCGAGTCGGGCGAGCTAACGCGCTGGAGTTTTACGGAGATGACCGACGACGCCTTCCACTGGCTCGGCGAGGTCAAGCCGGCTACGGCGCCGGATTGGCGGCTGGTGGTCGACGTGAGGGCGAGGCGACGAAAGGGCTGACGATGCCCGATGTGCTCGCGGTGATGAGCGCGGTTGCGCTGCGCGCGGTGCTGCGTGCATGGATTGGGTGTTAGGCTCCCGCCACAAACAATAAGAGACATAGAGGGAGCGAACGCCGATGGCTGCAAGCGGTCTGCCCGCCAACACGAGCGGGCTATTCGTCGAGCCGCGCGAGGACTGGCTCGCGTTGCATCAGGAGGAGATCATCGATCCGGCCCGGCCGATCGTCGATCCCCATCATCATCTCTGGAATCGCGGCCATCGCTATCTGATCGAGGAGATGGCTGATGACATCGCCTCCGGCCACAACATCATCGCTACGGTTTATGTCGACTGCCGCTCGATGTATCGCGCGCATGGGCCTGAGGCATTCCGGCCCGTCGGCGAGGTCGAATTCGCCAATGGCGTCGCGGCGATGAGCGCCAGCGGTGCTTACGGCACGGCCGCGATTTGCGCCGGCATCGTCAGCCATGTGAACCTGTTGCTGGGCGATGCCGCAAAGCCGGTACTGGAAGCCGAGATCGCCGCCGGCAACGGCCGCTTCCGCGGCATCCGGCATTCCTCAGCCTGGGACCAGGACCCCGTCGTCGCCGGCATGTACGCGAACCGGCCGAAGGGACTTTTGCAGGACCCGACCTTCCGCAAGGGCTTTGCCTGCCTTGCGCCCTTGAACCTCAGCTTCGATGCCTGGCTGTTTCACCCACAGATCGGCGAGCTGACCGAGCTGGCGCGCGCCTTTCCCGACACCAGGATCGTGCTCGACCATTGCGGTGGCCCGGCCGGCGTCGGCCGGTTCGCCGGACGGCGCGAAGAGGTGTTTCCGCAATGGCGTGCCTCGATCCGGGAGATCGCGAAGTGCGAGAACGTCGTGGTGAAGCTCGGCGGCCTCGCGATGTGCCTGCTCGGCTACGACTTCCATCTGCGCGAGAGGCCGCCCTCATCCGAGGAGCTTGCCGCGGCGTGGCGGCCCTATGTCGAGACCTGCATCGAGGCGTTCGGGCCAAAGCGCGCGATGTTCGAGAGTAATTTCCCGCCGGACAAGGGCCAGTGCAGCTACCAGGTGATCTTCAACGCCTTCAAGCGCATCGCGGCGCCCTTGAGCGAGGCCGAGAAGACGGCGCTGTTCTCGCAGACCGCGACCGATGTCTACCGGCTCGAATTGCCGTCATGACGAGAAGAGGGGCCGGGATGTTGGTCCCGACCCCTCTTCTGCCGTGGCCGCTGGGAAGCGTTCGTGAAACTTTATGGCTAGCCGGCCCCCATCAGCGAGGCGGGACGGCGCTCGCCGGCAGAGACGAACATCCGCTTCAGCTTGTTGACGACGCGGATCAGGAAACCGATCATGACCGGATTGGTCTTGCGGCAGAAGGCGATCTTCTTGACGTAGCCCTCGACATGCCATTTGGCATGCGCGCCGTCGCGGAAGAAGATGACGTCGCCGGGGCCGTAGCGCTTCGGCGGCATGCCGTCGCTTTCAAGCACGATCGATCCTTCCATGATCATGATCGTCTCGTCGATATCGTAATACCAGTTGAAGCGCCCTTCGGTGCAGTGCCAGATGATGGTCGATGCGGTGCCGTCGGAGCTGGTGGACAGGATATGCGAGCGCGAGACCGGGTTGCCTTCGATGATCCAGGCCGGCTCGATCGGCCGCAGCTCGAGATCCACATTGCAACTACCGATTTCAATCAATGCGCGCGACATCTGCTTCCCCAGGGGATATAATATGGTTGGCCGGGTCTTGGCCCGGATTGTTTCGAAACATGTTGGGAACGCTAGTAGCCGGTTTTTAATTCTTTCTTACGCAGGCCCTGACAATCAGCCGCAAGTTGCAGATGCGAAGCGGTTAACGTCACGATTTCCCTGCGAATTCGCGCACATGAACCCATCTTTTCCGGGGTGCGACAAAATGCGCGAAAGCGACCCTAGAAGGAGCCACGCCGATGCCCCTCACCCCAGAGGTCCTGACAGCCAAGGGCGAGGTCGTCGCCTGGTTCGGCTGCTTCGACATCTCCTTCGCGCCGGACGAGGAGCTTTGGTTCACCATCGACGGCATCGAAAGCCCGCGGCAGGTCGGCGGCGACGGCTCCGGCGGTGCCTTCATACTGCTGCCGTCGCAGGCTGTGCTCTACGTCTCATCGGAGGGCCGGGCAGGCATTATCGCGGCGAGCTTCGAGGCATTCATCCAGCTCGTCGTCACCCGCCCCTACTGGCTGGGCATCCTCAAATTCTCCGCCGGGGGCGACCTCCAGGAGATGCGACGCGCTGCGGATGCGCTGGAGGCGACACTCGACGACGAGCACGAGGTCAACGAGGCCCGCGAGAAAATCCGCGGGCACCTCGAACTGCCCGAGCCACATGATCCGGTCGCTACGCTCTACGAGGCAGTGGCTGCGTCCGACGCCATCGTGCGAGCCACCGACGGCAGCCCGTTCACGACACTGTTCAACCGCTTCAACATCGACAGCAACCCGATGCTGCGCAACGCGGCGGCGTAGGCACAGGGCCTAATGGTTCAAGACGCGCCGCAAGCGGCGCTCCTCACCATGAGGGCCTGGGATGTTGCAACGAAGCAAGACTTCATCCTGAGAAGCCCGCCGACGGCGGGCGTCTCGAAGGATGGACCGCAAGATGTGCTACTTCGCCCACTCGCCCTTGCGGAACACCGGCACCTTGCTGCCGTCGGCGAGAATGCCGTCGATGTCGGTCTCGGCCGAGCCGATCATCCAGTCGATATGGATCAGGCTCTGGTTGCCGCCCTGCGCCGCGATTTGCTGCGGCGTGAGCTGGGCGCCGTTGACGAAGCATTTCGAATAACACTGGCCGAGCGCGATGTGCGAGGCCGCATTCTCGTCGAACAGCGTGTTGTAGAACAACAGTCCGCTCTGCGAGATTGGCGAGGAATGCGGCACCAGCGCCACTTCGCCAAGACGCCGCGCGCCCTCGTCGGTGTCGAGCACCTTGTTCAGCACCTCCGCGCCGCGCGAGGCTTTTGCGTCGACGATCCTGCCGTCCTCGAAGCGCACGGCGATGTTGTCGATCAGCGTGCCCTGGTAGGACAGCGGCTTCGAGCTCACGACATGACCGTAGACGCGGCGGCAATGCGGCGTGGTGAACACTTCCTCGGTCGGGATATTGGCGTTGCAGCTGATGCCGTTCTTGGACAGCGAGGCACCGCCCTCCCATTCATGGCCGTCAGCAAGCCCGATGGTGAGGTCGGTCCCCGGTCCCGAATACTGGAGCGCTCGGAAACGCTGGCCGTTGAGCCAGTTGGTGCGCTCGCGCAGCACCGCATTGTGGCTTGCCCAATTGGCCGGCGCGTCCTCGCGATCGACGCGGGACGCCGCGAAGATCGCGTCGGCGAGCTTGCCGATCGCAGCCTCTTCCGGATCGTTGGGAAACACCAGCTTGGCCCAGGCCGCGCTCGGATAGGCGATGATGTTCCAGTTGGTGTCGAAATTGACGATCTTTTCCAACGCCGGCTGATAGGCAATGGAATTGGCCTTGCTGGCGCGCGCGACCTTGGAAGCATCTTCACCCGACAACAGCATGGGATTGTCGCCGACAATCGCGAGCCGCGCGGTGTTGTCCGAGAAGGCTTTGGCCATGCCCTCGTAGAGCCAGTTGGCGGCGCGATCAAAGCTGTTGTCGTGGCCGTGGCGATAGCGCGCCAGCGTCATCTCTTCGTCGGACAGGATCGGCGTCACGATGCCGGCGCCGGCTTTGTAAGCGTGCACGGCGATCCGCCGCACCAGCGGCAGCGCAATCGCCGGCGCGGTCAAGAGCAGATCCTGTCCCGGCCGCAGGCCCAGGCCCACCTTCACCGCCACCTCGGCCAGCCGGTCGAGTTTCACGGGATCGATGGGAGTGGCGGTGATGCGTTGATCGGTCATGCCGGGTCCTCTGCCGAAAGTCTCATGTTCAATCTAAGTCTAGCATCGCCAGACACAAGTATGCGAGCGTCTTGGGGACTGTGAAAGATACGGGGTTTCACGCATCTTGGTTTTCAACGCGTTGCCGATTTGAGCACCCGGTCGACCATGGCGGGAGCAAGGCCGAGGTAATTTTTCGGTGAGGTGAGCGCATCGATCGTGGCCCGGTCGATCCGGGTCGAGACGCGGGAGTCGGACGAGAGCGCATCTGCCAGCGTCAGACCTCTCTCATTGGCGAGCCGGCAGGCATCATAGACCACGTCATGCGCCTCCTGCCGCCCGATCTGCGGCGCCAGCCCCATCATGACCGCTTCGGCCACGATCAGGCCACGACTAATGGCGAGATTGTCGTTCATCTTTGTTTCGTCCACGATGAGACCGGCGAGCGCAAACTTGGCCTGGTGCAGCGCGCCGGCGGTCAGCACGAAGCTTTCGGGGATCGCCATCCATTCGGCGTGCCAGGGACCGGTGGCGCGCTCGAAATCCTGCACCATCGCATCGAGCATCAGGCCGGCGTGCTGCCGCACCGCCTTGGACGCCGCGAGCATCAGTTCCGAGGAGATCGGGTTGCGCTTCTGCGGCATGGTCGAGGAGGCGCCGCGGCCCTTGACGAAGGGCTCGTAGACCTCGGCGAACTCGGTCGAGGCCATGATCATGATGTCGAGCGCGATCTTGCCGAGCGAGCCGGTGACCAGCGCGAGGAAGTTCACCGCTTCAGCGAAGCCGTCACGCGCCACGTGCCAGGTCGAGGCGGGAACGCCGAGCTTCAACTCGGCGCAGAGCGCCTCCTGCACCTCGAAGCCCTTGTCGCCGAGCGAGGCCAGCGTGCCGGCGGCGCCGGCGAACTGGCCGACCAGCACCCGCGGCTTCAATTGCGCCAGGCGCTCGGCGTGGCGGTCGAACATCGCCAGCCAGATCGCGGTCTTGTAGCCGAAGGTGACTGGCAGTGCCTGCTGCAGATGGGTGCGGCCCGCCATTGGCGTGTCGCGGTGACGCCTGGAGAGGTCAGCGAGAATCTTTCGCAGCTCGGCGATGTCGCGCTCGATGAACTCGAAGCCGGCGCGCAATTGCAGCACCACGGCGGTGTCCATGATGTCCTGCGTGGTCGCGCCCCAATGCACGTAGCGCCCGGCGTCGCCGCATTGCTTCACCATCTGATGCACCAGGGGAAGGATCGGATAGCCGACGATGTCGGTCTCCTGCCGGAGCAGATCGAAGTCGAGCGCGGCGACGTCGGTCCGGGCCGCGATCTCGACGGCGGCCTCCCGCGGGATCACGCCGCATGTCGCCTCCGCCTTCGCGAGCGCCACCTCGACCTCGGCATAGCGACCGACCAGCGCGACGTCGGAAAACACCTCGCGCATCTCAGGCGTTCCAAACGCATCGCGGAACAGCATGGAGTCGAGCACGGTGGTCGAGGCGTGAAAAGCGGGCATGGGCGTTTCTTCGTGGCTGTTGTTTGTGCGGGGCTAGCTTACGCAGGTCGCAGTGTTCGGCAATGGACATTCACAGTTCGTCACATATTCGATGTCGCGCGATGGCTTCGCCACCGCGCTGCCGGACTTCAGCCCCGTCATCCTGAGGTGCGAGGCGCACGATGCGAAGCAGCGTGCGCAGAGCCTCGAAGGATGCTCGGCCGCGATGCAGCCGGGCCGTCCATCCTTCGAGGCCTCCGCTGCGCTCCGGCACCTCAGGATGACGGAGATCATTCGCAGCTCGCAATGACGGCTGCACGTATTACCCTCCTGTCCAAACTTTAATTCAGCGCACTTCTCCAATTGCACTATCACTTGTCTGCGGCGCGGGAGCCGCCGCATGACGAGGAGACCACAATGCTGAAATCGTTTCACTTCGTTGCTGGAGCTTGTCTGCTTGCGGGACTGTCGGCAGCGTCAATGACCGATGTGTCGGCCGCACCGATCGGTCAGCCACTGGCGATGACGCAATCTGCACCGAGCCAGATCGAACAGGTGCGTTGGTACGGGCGTCGCGGCTGGGGCGGAGCTCCCTTCATCGGCGGGCTCGCAGCCGGCGCGTTGATCGGCGGCGCGATCGCTGCGCCCTATTATTATGGCTCGCCCTATTATTACGGACCGGGCTACCCGCCGCCGCCCGTCGCCTATGGACCGCCGCCGGAGGGCGACGTGCAGTACTGCATGCAGCGTTACAAGTCTTACAACCCGAACACCGGCATGTATCTCGGCAACGACGGCCGGCGCCATCCCTGCCCCTAGCACTTCCGCCCTTGTTTCAATCGCGGGCCAGATCATCCCGCCCGCGACAATCTGACCGAAACGGCCACATTCTAATTCAGGTTGTATTCCCCTACGAAAACAGCATGGCTGCCATCCCGCGATTGCGGTGAACCGGCTCGACCGCTCAGCGGACTTACAGACTTCGAGTCGAAATCCATTTTGATTTCTTCATTGCCTGATGTCGCCGTGAGGTCTGAGTTCTCGACGTGCAGTTTCTGTTCCGGGATCATCTTCTCGACACCGACCGGCGCGAGCTGAGCCGCGAGCAGGTTCCCATTTCCGTGGAACCTCAGGTTTTCGACCTGGTCGTCCACCTCATGGAAAACCGCGACCGGGTGGTCAGCAAGGACGAGCTGATCGACAAAATCTGGCACGGGCGCAGCGTCTCCGAATCCACCCTGACCAGCCGGATCAACGCGGCGCGCAAGGCGATCGGCGACAATGGCGCGAGCCAGGCGCTGATCCGCACCATCGCGCGCAAGGGATTTCGCTTCGTCGGCGACGTCAAGACCAAGCTCGCCGCGATCGCGCCGGAACCGGGCCGCGGGACACAAGCGCCGCAGACGACGCTCGCGCTGCCCGACAGGCCCGCGATCGCCGTGCTGCCCTTCACCAACATGAGCGGCGACCGCGAGCAGGACTATTTCTCCGACGGCATCAGCGAGGACATCATCACCGCGCTGTCGAAGCTGCGCTGGTTCTTCGTCGTCGCGCGCAACTCCTCCTTCGTCTACAAGGGTCGCGCCGTACACATCCACGAGGTCGCGCGCGAGCTCGGCGTGCGCTACGTGGTCGAGGGCAGCGTGCGGCGGAGTGGCGAGCGCGTGCGTATCTCGGCGCAGCTCAACGACGTCTCGACCGGCAGCCATCTCTGGGCCGAGCGCTACGACCGCGAGCTTGCCGATATCTTCGCCGTCCAGGACGATATCACCGAGGCGATCGTCGCCGCGGTCGAGCCGCAACTCTATGCCGCCGAGAGTTTTCGCGCCCAGCAGAAGCCGCCGGGCAGTCTTGACGCCTGGGATCTGGTGATGCGCGCATTATCGCATTACTGGCGCATCACCCGCGAGGACAATGCCGTCGCGCAAGCCCTGCTCGAGAAGGCCGTCGCGATCGATCCCGCTTACGGCAAGGCGCTGGGCCTGTTCGCGACCAGCCATATCTTCGGCGCGCATATGGGCTGGGCCGACATGGCCGCAACCGTGCCGGTCGCCGAACGCGCGGCGCTGGCGGCGGTGGAGGCCGATCGCGAGGACGCCTGGGCCCATCACGGCCTCGCCTATAGCTATTTGTTCCGCCGTCGCTTCGACGACGCGCTGGCGGAGTTCGAGCTGGCCTTGAGGCTCAATCCGAATTTTGCGATGGCGCACGCCTTCTATGGTGTGACGCTGTGCTACGCCGGGAGATGGCAGGACGGCGATGCCGCGGCGCGCCGAGCGCTACGCCTGAGCCCGCGCGATCCGCTCGCGGCGATCTATTGCGGCGTTGCCGCCTATGCACAGTTCATCGGCGGCAACTATGAGGCTTCGATCCAGATGGCGCGGGAATCGATGCGGCAGCGTGCCGATTTCGTCGGCGCCCATCGCGTGCTGACTGCCGCCGCGGGCATGCTGGGCGATGCTCAGCTCGCGGCGTCCGCGCTACAAGGCCTGCACCGCACCCAGCCCGGCCTCTCGCTCGCCTGGCTCACCCGCGAGCTGCCGATGCTGCGGGCCGAGGATCGCGAGCACTATCTCGAGGGGTTCCGGCGCGCCGGGATGAGGTGACGAACGTCTCCCTCGTCCCTGCTTGCGGGGAGAGGCGAGGAGCGACTAACCCTCCACCGCATTCAGGCGCTGCAACCGCTCCTGCATCACCTTCCTCAGATCATAGCCGGGCCGGCCGAAACTCGCGTTGCGCGTCGTGAGGAAATCCCGCTGGGTCTTGCGCAGGTCACCGGCCGAACGCTTGCTTGCGGATTTCAGCACGCGCTCGTAAGTCTCGGCGATCTGGCGGTCGAGCACGCCGAGTTGCGGATCGGCGCAGATCACTTTCTCGACCTCGCGCTTGGCCGTGGCGCAGTCGAACGAGGGGCCGTTGCCGGAATTGGCCGCGAGCGGACGGCGCGGCTCATCGCCGAATTTCGCGATCTCCGCAATCATGGCGCGACGGCCGGCGGCCGCGTTGTCGTTGCCGGGATCGAGCTTCAGCGCGGTCTCGTAATCGGCCAGCGCCTTCCTGCGCTCGCCCATCTTCTTGTAGAGCACGGCGCGGTTGTTGTAGGTCTGCGCGAAATTCGGATCGAGCTTCAGCGCGGCCTCGTAGTCGCTCAGCGCCGCGCCGAGCTCGCCCTTGAGCTGGTAGGAATCGCCGCGGTTGGTGAAGAAGTTCGGCTTCGGCGCCAGTCTCAGGGCCTGGTCGTAATCGGCAACTGCCTCGTCGTATTTGCCCATCGCCGCCAGCGACAGGCCGCGATTGTCGTAATATTCGGCGACCTTCGGATCGAGCCTGATCGCTTCGCCGTCATCGGCGACGGACTTGTCGAGCTGGCCGAGCTTCTTGTAGGCCGCGCCGCGATTGGTGTAGCTGCGCGGCCGGTTCGGATCGAGCCGCAGTGCCTCGCTGAGATCGCGGATCGCCTTCTCGTTGTCGCCGCCGAGATAATAGGTCACGCCGCGGTCGGACCAGGCCTGCGCGTCATCCGGCTTCAGCTTGATGGCCTGGTCGTAATCGGCCAGCGCGCGGTCGAGCCGGCGCTGGGTGGTGTAGACCACGCCGCGCAGCTCGTAGGCCTCCGCATCCTGTGGATCGAGCTCGATCGCCTTGCTGAGATCGGCCGCCGCACGGCTGAGATCACCGCCGGCCTCGCGCAGCAGGTCGCCGCGCAGGCGCCAGGCTTTGGCATTCTTGCCGTCGAGCGCGATGGCGCGGTCGATGTCGCGCAGCGCCTGCATGAGACCGCCCGAGGTCCGCGCATTGGCGTCGGCCCGCACCAGCAGTGCGGCCGCGCGATCCGACGTTGAATTCGAGGTCTGATCGATGATGGCACTGCATGCCGTGATCAGCTCCGCAGGAGCGGTCTTGCTGCCCATCGCGCAATCGGCGCCGGCCGAAGCCGGGGCAGCGAGGACCAGGCTCATGGCGGCGCCAAGCAGAACGGCGCGCAGCGGGAGTTTGGCAAACGGGAACATTTGCGCGGAAGAACGCGTGCCGCACATCAGGAAGGCTCCGTGACATCAGGTTTTCACCATTGTCGCGGCGGGGAAGGGATGGGTTCAAATCGGCCCCGTCGTCAAGGCGCGTCGAAAGCCCTCAATACCCGTCCACCCCGTTGATCCGCTGCAAGCGTTCCTGCATCGCCTTCTTCAGGTCATAGCCCGGTCGGCCGTAGCCGGCATTGCGGCGGGCGATGAACTCGTCCTGCTCGCGCTGGAGATTCCTGGCCTCCGCAGGATTGCGCGCCTCGTGGATCGCGCGCGCATTCGATCCAAAAATCTCGCGATCGAGATCGGCGAGCTCGCGGTTGGCGCAGATCGCCTTCTCGACCGCACGCGCCGCACGGGCACAATTGAAGCTGGGCTTGCCGGCGACCGCCATCTGCGCACCGATCCGTTCGAGCTCACGCGCCATCGCCTTGTGATTGGCCTTGGCCTTCTCGTGGTTCGGATCGATCTTCAGTGCCGCGCCGAAATCCTGCACCGCCTTCGGCTTGTCGCCCTTCTTCAGCCAGAGCTCGCCCCGCGCATTGAAAACATCCGCCAGCGTGGGATCGAGCATCAGGGCGCGATTGTCGTCGGCGATCGCGCGGTCGACCTGGTCATGCCGAGCATAGAGCGCGCCGCGCGCGACCAGCGCCTTGACCAGATCCCCCTTTGCCGCCTTCTCATTGTCGATCACGGCCGCGCAGGCGGAATTGGCCTTGTCCATGTCGTCGGCCGCGCTCGCCGCGAGGCACGGAGCGATATCGACCTGGGTGACGACCGCTGGCTCGCCGCCGGTCGCGGCACGAGCCGTGCCAAGCGAAAGCGCCGAGAGCGCCACGGCGCCTGACAATTGAATGAGTTTCTGAAAACGCATGCTTGTTGCAGTCGGAAAGTCTTCTTCAGGCTTGCCTTGGGGCCACACTATCCAGCATACGGCCGGATTGGTGCTAGCTTGTGGCACGGTTCAAATCGGTTTCGGGGACTATCGTGTCGACATTCGAATGGATCATCGCGCTGCTGCTCGGCGCCGTTGCCTTATCGGCGCTGGCGCGGCGGATCAAGGTCCCCTACCCGACCTTTCTCGCCATTGGCGGCGCGCTGATCGCTTTCGTGCCGTCGAGCCCGACCTGGGCGCTGGAGCCGGACCTGGCATTGGCGCTTTTTGTCGCACCGGTCCTGCTCGATGCCGCTTTCGACACCTCGCTGCGGGATCTGCGCAACAATTGGGTTCCAGTCTCGACCCTGGTGGTCGCCGCGGTCGGCCTGACCACGGTGGGCGTCGCCTATGTCGCGCACCGGCTGATGCCCGACATGCCCTGGGCCGCCGCGGTTGCGCTCGGCGCCATCGTCGCACCGCCGGATGCCGCGGCCGCGGTTGCGATCCTGAGCCAGGTCAAGCTGCCCCACCGCATGGTGAAGGTGCTGGAGGGCGAGAGCCTGCTCAACGACGCGACCTCGCTGCTGATCTATCGCATCGCCGTCGGCGCGGTCGCCACCCAGCATCTGAGCTGGAGCCAGGTCGCGCCAACCATGGCGCTCGCGCTGGTCGGCAGCGTCGTCGCCGGTCTTGTCGCAGCCCGCCTCATCCCGCCCATCATGGAACGCGTGACCGAAGCACCGAGCGCGATCATCGTTCAGTTCGCCACCACCTTCATGATCTGGATCGCCGCCGAGCATCTCGGCCTGTCCGGCATCCTCACCATCGTGATCTACGCCATCGCCATCGCGCGCACCGCACCGGCGCGCATGCCGGCGCGGTTGCGGGTACCGTCCTATGCGGTCTGGGAGACGATGGTGTTCGTGCTCAACGTGCTCGCCTTCATGCTGATCGGCATGCAGATGCGGCCGATCTGGACGCGGCTCGACGCCGAGGTGCGCTGGGAGTATTGCGTGGCTGCCGGCTGGATCCTGCTCACGGTGGTCCTGGTGCGGCTGTTGTGGATCACATTCTATCGGACCACGCTACGGGTGCTGATCGCGCACGGGATCTATCATCCGATGGATCCGAAGCAGGTCGCCTCGCCGAAGGGCGGCCTCATCATCTCCTGGTGCGGCATGCGCGGCCTCGTCACACTCGCCACCGCCTTTGCGCTGCCCGAGAACTTTCCCTATCGCGACTTCATCGTCTTCATCGCCTTTGCGGTGGTGCTGGGATCGCTGGTGATCCAGGGCCTGACGCTGCGGCCGCTGATCCTCGCCTTCGACCTCAAGGACGACGATCCCGTCGGCGTCGAGGTCGCGCGCGCACGCGCGGTGGCCTATCGCGCCGCGCTCGATGCGATCGAGGACGATCCGTCGGAGGAAGCGGAAATCCTGCGGCTGGAATATCGCGCCATCCTGATGCAGGCCGACGACGATCCACATGGCGGCATTACCAATGGCGAATTGCCCGCCGATCCGCTGCGCCGCCGCGCGATCGAAGCCGCGCGCAAATCCATCTTCAACCTCCGCGCCACCGAGGTGATCGGCGACGACGCGTTTCACAGGATCGAGGAAGAGCTCGATCGCGCAGAATTGAGCGCGGGGGGATGACGCTTTCTTACCTCACCCCGCTTGCGGGGAGAGGGAGAACAATGAACCAAACGCCGTCTTCCCAGACTCACTCCAGATGACAACCCTGATCGACGACCGTCGTGTACGCGCGCGTGATGCGTCGCCTGCACGATATTTTTATCTCCACATGGCGCTGGCCTGCGCGGCCACCGCGTTTCTCGGCTTTGCACCGACCTATTTCGTACCGCTCGCCCACGGTGCGTTCTCCGCGAGCCCGGTGATCCATTTTCACGGACTCTTGTTCTTCACCTGGTCTCTCTATTTCGTGATCCAGACCTGGCTCGCGGCCTCGGGCCGCGTGGTCAACCATCGCGCGCTCGGCATCGTCGGCGTCTCGCTCGCGACCGCGATGACGATCTTCGGCTTTCTCGCCTCGGTTCATGTGATGCAGCACTCAGCCGCGCTCGGACAGAAGGACGCCGGCATCGCCTTCTCGATCGTGCCGATGAGTGGCATCGCGTTCTTTGCGGTGGTGTTCGTGCTCGCCATCATGAACACGCGAAGGCCCGAAATTCACAAGCGCCTGATGCTGCTCGCCGCCGTGTCTATCCTCGACGCCGCAATCGCGCGCTGGTTCCTGACTTTCCTCGCACCTCCGGGACCGCCCGGCCCGCCGCCGGTGCCGGTAACGATCGCGCCAGCGGTGGTGGCCTCGCTGCTGCTCGTGGTCGCCATGGTCCGCGACTGGCGCACCGAGGGCCGCGTGCATCCGGTCTACATCATCGGCACGCTCGCGTTGCTGGCGGTGAAGGTGCTGAACTGGCCGATCAGCGAAACGGCAGCGTGGCACGCGTTTGCCGGCGGGATTCTGGCGCTGGCGCAGTAGGTGCCACAGCCTCCGTCGTCGTCCCGGACAAGCGAACGAAGTGAGCGCCGATCCGGAACCCATAGCCACAGGCCAACGTGGTTAGGAAGATTCGGAGTTACGGGTTAGCAAAACAACTTCTCCCTGTGGTGATGGGTCCCGGATCTGCGCGCGCTTTGGGCGCGCTTGTCCGGGACGACGGCGGTGTGTGAGGGGGCGACTACGCCCCCGCCTTGCACGTGATCCCGCCGTCCACCACGAGCTCGATCCCCGTGACATATTTCGACTCGTCCGACGCCAGGAACAGCGCGGCACTGGCGACATCCCACGCCTCGCCCATGTGGCCCATCGGCACCTGCGCGTCGCGGGCGCGCCACATCGCCTCGACATCGCCCTTGGCGTAGCTGTTGGCGAGCCCAGCGGAATGCTCCACCATCGGCGTTTTCATCAAACCGGGCAGGATCGCGTTCACCCGCACATGATGTCGCGCGAACTCGATCGCGGTGGTGCGGGTCATTTGGTTCATCGCCGCCTTCGAGGTGCCGTAGGTGACGTAGGAAATGCCCATGTGGCGGATCGAGGCGATCGAGGAGATGTTGATGATCGAGCCGCCGCCCTGCTTCACCATCACGGGAATGACGTGCTTCATGGCGAAATAGGCGCTCTTGAGGTTGACGCTGAAGACGCGGTCCCAGCTTTCCTCGGTCACCTCGACCACGCTGCCCATCTCGGCGATGCCGACATTGTTGTCGAGCACGTCGATGCGGCCATAGGCCTTCAGACACGCCGCCACCATCGCCTCGACCTCGGCGGGACGCGAGACGTCGGCGGTGAATGCGGTCGCCTTGCCGCCTTCGCCGTTGATGATCTTCGCGGTCTCCTCGGCGGCGGCGCCGTTGCGATCGACGCAAAACACCTGCGCGCCCTCGCGCGCAAAAGTGACCGCGGTGGCCTTGCCGTTGCCCCAGCCCGGTCCGATCGAGCCAGCCCCCACCACCATCGCAACCTTGCCCTTGAGCCGATCCATCCCGTTTCTCCCGTGTTGTTGTTCTTGTAGCCCGGATGGAGCGAAGCGTAATCCAGGGCTGCGGTTCCCGGATTGCGCTTCGCTCCATCCGGGCTACGGACCGTCGCAAACTCTCATCGTGGTGACGTTAGCACCGATCGGATGCCCGACAATCTCGGACAGAGTGCGGCACGCGCCATCATGACATAGCCGCCATTCGCCGGCCTCTCCTGAATTGCCGAGCACGACCTCCCGCATCGGCGCACGCTGCGGCTGCCACTGAAACCAGCCGTCGACGAGCCGCGCCTCGGGCGGCGGCTCCATGCCGGGGCCGGTGCCCTTCACCCGAGCCTGCACCAGTTCGAGGCCGGCTGGCGTGACGCGCCAGTCTTCCTGCCAGTCGACCTTCGCGATCGAATGCGTCCACACCAGCGTGAAGGCGGACAGCGCGAGCGCCTTCACGCCTGACGCTGTTGCGAAGCAGAGGCTCACACCGCCTCGACCGTTGCCGGCGGGCGCTGCCGCCACTGCCACAGCACCAGCGCTGCCGAGAGCACGAAGCCCGCGGTGTCGCTGAACGGGAAGTCGCCGAGCAGGCAGAACGCAGCACCGAGCGCGACCAGGCGTTCGATCAGCGTCAGCCGCGTGAACAGGAAGCCGATCGCGACCATGCCGAACAGCGCGATTGCCACCAGCGCCTTGAAGGTCGCGAGCGCCACCGCGCCGTAGAAGCCCAGCTTTGCCGCCATGGGATCGCCGCCTTGCAGCATCAAGGCCGGCGAATAGACGAAGATGAAGGGGATGACGTAGCCCGCCAGTGCGATGCGCATCGCCTCCCAGCCGATCTTGTCCGGATTCTCCTTCGCGATCGGCGCTGCGGCAAGGGCTGCGAGCGCGACCGGCGGTGAGAGGTCGGCCATGATGCCGTAATAGAATGCGAACATGTGGCTCGCGATCAGGGGCACGCCGAGCTTGGCGAGCGCGGGTGCTGCGAGCGCGGCGGTGATGATGTAGGTCGGGATGGTCGGAATGCCGGTGCCGAGCAGGATCGAGAGCAGCATGGTCATGATCAGCGCCAGGAACAGGCTCTTCTCGCCGAGCCCGATCACCCAGCCGCCGAAAATGGTGCCGACGCCGGTCTGCGACATCATGCCGATGATGACGCCAACGATGGCGCAGGCCATGCCCACCGTGATTGCGGACTTCGCGCTCTCGGCCAAGGCATTGCGGCATTCGCGCAAGGCCGCGAACCCGCCGCGGATGAAAGCGGTGATCACGATCAAGCCGACCACGACGCTCGCGACCGGCACGATCTGAAGACCGTCACGCGACAGCGCGGCAACGACGAGCGCCAGCCCGATCCAGAAGATATAGCGGATCACCATCGAGGATGCGCCGGCCGTTATGGCGGTGCCGAGGATCAGGCCCACCGTCAGCGCGAGGCCCATGCTGCCGGCATAGAGCGGCGTAAAGCCTTCGAACAGCATGTAGACGAGGGCTGCGAGTGGCAGCACGAGATACCAGCGCGTCACCAGCGCCTTCCAGGCGCTCGGGATCTCCGAGCGCTTCATGCCGACGAGGCCGTGCTTGCCGGCTTCCAGATGCACCATCCAGAACGCGGAGGCGAAATAGAGGATGGCAGGAATCGCGGCGGCCTTGACGATCTCCGAGTACTGAACGCCGAGTGTCTCCGCCATGATGAAGGCGACCGCACCCATCACCGGCGGCATGATCTGTCCGCCCATCGAGGCCGTGGCCTCGACGCCGGCCGCAAAGGCGCGGCGATAGCCGAACCTGATCATCAAGGGAATGGTGAACTGGCCGACGGTGACGACATTGGCGACACCGGAGCCCGAGATCGTGCCCATCATGCCCGAAGCAAACACCGCGACCTTGGCAGGTCCGCCGCGGGTGCGGCCGAACAGGCCGAGTGAGACGTCGGTGAACAGCTGGATCATGCCGGCGCGTTCCAGGAACGAGCCGAACAGGATGAACAGGAAGATGTAGGTCGCCGAGACGTAGATCGGCACGCCGTAGAAACCTTCAGTACCGAACGACAGGTGCGTGATGATCTGGTCGAAATCATAACCGCGATGGTTGAGCGGCGACGGCAGATATTGGCCGAAGAACCAGTAGAGCAGGCAGGCGCCGCACATCAGCGGCAACGCCGCGCCCATCAGCCGCCGCGTGCCCTCGAAGATCAGCACCGCGAGCAGCGTGCCGACGGCAAGGTCGAGGCGCGTCGGATCGCCGTCGCGCGCGATCAGATCGGCGTAGAAGATCCACTGATAGAGCCCGCAGAAGAAACCGGCGGCGCCGATCACCCAGCCGACCGCGCGGCCGACATCGCTTCTGGCGGTGAAATTGGCGATCAGGCCGAAGGTGAGGAGAACGAGGAAGCCGACATGGACGCCGCGCACCACCTGGCTCGGCAGATAGTTGAAGGCGGCGACATAGAGCTGGAAGGTCGCAAACGCGATGCCGATCCAGTAGGCGAGCGTGCCCCACCAGCCCGGACCAAAGCCTTCGGGAAACCCGTGCTCGAAATTGTCGAATTCGACCTTGATGGGCTCTGCGGAGCCCTCTGCCTGCAACATCGATATGTCCCCAACCGTCCAGCGCTTATAGCATTCGCGCGGCGTCTCCAGACCGTCATGCCCGGGCTTGTCCCGGGCATCCACGAACTTTCTCGCCTGGCCTCAGAACGTGGATAGCCGGGACATCTGCGCGAAGACGCGCTTCGCGCTTTTGCCCGGCCATGACGCCCCATATCCGGATCTGATTACTTGATCAGCCCCTTTTCCTTGTAATAGCGGATCGCGCCGGGGTGCAGCGGAACCGGGCTGCCGGTGGCGGCGGTCTCGAGCTTGATCTCCTTGCCGGCCGCGTGCGCATTCTGCAATTCCGGCAGCGACTCGTAGACCAGCTTGGTCATCTGGTAGGCGAGATCGTCCGACACCGCCGAGCTGGTCACGAGATAGTTGACCACGGCTGCGGTCGGAACGTCCTTGTCCTGGCCGGTATAGGTGTTGGCCGGAATGGTCGCCGAGATGAAGGGCGGGCCGATCTTGTCGACGGTCTCCTTCGGCACCGACACCACCGTGATCGGGCTCGAGGTCGAGAGATCCTTGAGTGACGCCACGCCGAGGCCGGCCGATTGCAGCGTCGCACCCAGCTGGCGGTTCTTCATGAGGTCGACGGACTCGGCGAACGGCAGGTACTCCACCTTGCCGAGGTCCTTGTAGCTCATGCCGGCGGCACTGAGGATCGCGCGGGAATTCAGCTCGGTGCCTGATTTCGGCGCACCGACTGACAGGCTCTTGCCCTTGAGGTCCGCCAGCGTCTTGATGCCGCTCTCGGCCGTCGCGACGATCTGGATGTAGTTCGGATAGATCGCGCCGATGGTCCTGAGCTTGTCGAGCTTGGTCTTGAAGCCGGCTTCCTCGTCGCCATCCCAGGCGGCTTTGAGCGAGTCGCCGAGTGTGAACGCCAGTTCGCCGCGGCCCTGCTGGAGCAGGATCAGATTCTCGACCGACGCCTTGGTGGCCTGCACCTGCGTCTTCACGTTCGGAATCTTGTCGCCGTAGATCTTTCCGATCGCGACCCCGAGCGGATAGTAGACGCCGGAGGTGCCGCCGGTCAGCACGTTGATGAAGGATTGCGCATGCGCGCAAGGTGCCGACGCCGCCAGAGCAAGAGCTGTGGCCACGCCGAAGATCGTCCGTTTCATGGTTGTTTTACTCCCCAAACCGGCGGCGAAATTGGCCGGATGAGGGGAGCAGGTCAACCCATCCGAAAGACACAACAGGACTGCGGTAAACGGCCGATCCGGCTCGACTTTTGGGAACCGGGCGGGTGCGGCGAGGTGGCGCAGTCAGGGTCTGGCGCGCGCCTCGCCGTCGCTGGCAAGCCCTACTGGAACGTCATGTCCAGGCACTTGGAGATGTCGGAGCCGAGGCCGGAGGAGACGATGATGCAGCCGCGCACCTTCTGCGCGGTGACGTCGGCAGCCCAGATCGAGTAGCCGCCGGGGCCGAAGAACGAGTTGGTGTTCGGCGGCTCGGTCTCGGTGGCGTCGAAGTCGTAATGACCGTCGGCCTCGAAGATGCGCGGCTTCTTGGTGCAGCCGCCGTCGGTCTGGACGTTGATGACTTCCTTGTTGTCGCTGGTCAGCGCCAGCGAGACCTGGCAGCGGAAATATTCCGAGGTCCGGGTGTTGAACAGATAGGTGTAGGACTTGCAGGTCGCGGTTTTCAGCTTGCCCGGGGCAAGGCCGCGGCTGCACGAAATCCGCTGGTTGTGGCTGAGCTGGTAATCATCCGCCCGGGCAGCCGGCGCCAGCGCCGTGAGCAGCAGCGCGGCAGCCGAGCAGGCTTTAATGACATGGTTCATTCGAATCATCCCCACCAATATTTTTGTCGAATTGCGTTCTAGACGGAAAGCGGAACATAGTCGCGAGGGGCCGAAGGGAAAATCACAAACTGCTGGGCAAGACGTGATGCGCTGCGGCGTTTTGCGAATTGACCCGGAAATGCCGTTCGTGATTTGTTCAAGCAGGGTGCCCCAACGACGGGGAGGATTGGATTATGGCATTTTCAACGAAGACATTTGTGATTCTGGCCGCGCTCGGGGCATTCGCAGCACCCGCTTTGGCGCAAACCGAGGCGACCCCCTGGGAGCTCAAGCCGGACATGGGCTATGCCTACGACAAGGACGGCAAGACCTTTTCCTACAAGATGGGCACCAGCAATGCCGGCGAGCTGCTGAAGGGCGCCAAGAAGGTGCCGAAGGGCACGCTGTTCTTCGTCGGCCACAACGGCCAGCTTTACATGCGCAGCGGGCCGTATCTGGAAGGCGACGGCAAGTTCAAGTTCGGGCCGGAGCGGTAGAAGCGGCGAAGCTGGAGGGCACAGCGCTGCAACATTCTCGGTGTCATCACCCGCGAAAGCGGGTGATCCAGTATTCCAGGGGCTCTCGTGATTGAATCGAGGGGCCGCGGCGTACTGGATGCCCCGGACTAGCCGGGGCACGACAGCGGAAGATGTGGCAGGGCGAGCGCCTAACCTAAAACGCCCCCGCCAACTCCCTTGCGCCGGCGTTGTTGCTGTTGCTGTCCATCCGCGTATCCGTCACCGCGAGCAGCTTCGCCACCGTGTTGTGGCGGATCGCGACCGGGTTGCGCTCGTAGCCGCCGCGCTGGAAGAAGTTCGAGGTCGGCACCTGCTCGCGCATCGCCTGCGGCATCGTCACCATGTCGAGCCCGGTGCCGTCGCCGGTGAGGTTCATCATCTCGAGCTCGGCGGCGCTGAGCGGGCGGTTGTAGCCCTTGGTGCGCGCGAACAGCACCGAGGTCAGGAGCTTGTGGGTCTGCAGCATCGGGCCGATGTCGATGTCGAGCACCATCGCATGCATGGCCCAGCCCTGCGCGGTGTTGCCGATCTTCTCGTGCTCCGACCAGGTGTCCGGCACCGCCTTCGCCTGCGCCACCATTTTCTTCAGGACAGTGAGCTTGTGCTCGAGCGACTGGCGCGCCGGGCCGGAGGTCCGCGCCACCTTGTCGGAAAGCGCGCGAATGAATTCATGGCCCTGCTCGGCCAATAGCTCGACGCTGTTGGTGGTCAAGAGCTGGTTGTAGCCCATCGCGGTCGAGATCGCGCGCTTGCCGCCATGCTCGATGCCGGCCTGCACGTCGTAACTGCCGGTGCCGCCGGTCTCGAACGAATAGACCCGCACCGCCTGCTCGCGCGTCAGCCCGGAGGCGAGCGCATAGCGCGCATAGGCGCGCTTGAACTCGACCTCGCTGGACGGGCGCTGCGGCGTGAACTGATAGAGCTCCTGCGCCGCGCGCAGCAAATCGGCGACCACGGGTATCGGCTTTTTGGTCGGGCGATCCGGCGTTTCCTCCGGCTCCGGATTCACCGGCCGCTTCGGCCCGTTATACAGCGGCGGATGCTCCAGCACGTAATCGTCGAGTGTGATCTGCTGCCCGCTGCGCCGCTTCGCGTTGCGGCCTTTCCTCTTCTCGGAGATCTGGCTCCAATAGGCGCCGGCCTCCTCGTCGAAGGCGGCGCGCGCCGCCTGATATTCCGCAAGCTTGCGGCGATATTCGAGCACGGCAGGCGAGGCCCCGCCTTGCGCAAAGAACTGCGACAGCAGCTGGGCGTTGGCGTTGCGGACGGCCGGCGGCAGCGCATCGGACTCGCCGCCTTGCGCGGCGGGCGCGAGCAGGACGAGCGCGAGTGGAACCAGCCTCACGGCATTTCGAATCGAATGATGCATGCTGCCCTCTTAGCAGGCATCCGGTAACCGTCACGTTAACGTGCCGTTTACCTCTTTTTTTAAGCTCTTGCGTCACTTCCAGGCGAACACGGGCTGTTCCAGCTCGGTCACGCGGGTGTCCCGCCCCGCCAGCACCTCGCGGAACTGGTAGATCAGGGCCGCGGTCGGTGCATGAATCAGGCTCATCTGATGATGGAAGCGGATCACGCGGCGGCTGCTTTCGGGGATGTCTGTGAAATCGAAGGCGTCGTCGCGCTCGATCGTGGCAAGCGCGATGCGGTGAACGGACGCGACCTCGTCCGGGTTCGGCCTGATCGCGGCACTGTCGGCCGCCCACACCACGACCGGCGTGATCAGATAGCCGGAGCGCGTCGGATAATCATCGAGCAAGCCGAGCACCGCGTCGGCCGAAAGCTTGAGCGCAAGCTCCTCGTCGAGCTCGCGTAGCGCCGCCTCCACCGGCGTCTCGCCGGCATCGCAGCGTCCGCCCGGCAGGGCCCATTGGCCGCGATGGGAGCGCAAGCTCGATGCACGCTTGGTGAGCAGGAAGGCGGTGTCGTCGCCGTCATTGGATTCGGTCAGCGCCAGCACCACCGCGGCGCGTTTCAGCGCCGACGGCTCGGCCTCGTCAGGCAGCCGCGCGAAGGACGCGCAGGCCTCTGCGATATTCCGTCTGGTGGCATCGTCGAAAGCTCTCATGATGCTTGACTACACCAGGACTGCATCTGATGAAACGAGGAGAGATGCGCCAGCAAGGATGGACGGAGAGATGACCAACAAGGCCGCCGCAAGGCTCAAATCGGAGGGCTGGACCATCCTCGAGACCACGGGCTTCATGCACCTGATCGGCCCCTTGTGGGAGCGCAAGGTCGACGGCCAATGCGAATTCGCACTCGCCACCGAAGACAAGCACCACAACCGCCGCGGCATGATCCAGGGCGGCGTGATGATGACCTTCGCCGACCGCACCTGCGGCATGACCGCCCGCTATACCTCCGGCAAGGAATTCATGGCGACGGTGCAGCTCGACACTCATTTCGTCGAGGCCGGCCAGATCGGCGACATCCTGATCTCCCGCCCGCGCGTGGTGCGCTCGACCCGCAGCCTCATCTTCATGAGCACCGAGGTGACGGTGGATGATCGCTGCATCGTGATGGCAAACGGCGTGTTCAAGATCTTGAAGGGGCCGGCGTAGGCTCTGCACCCACCACCGTCATTCCCCGCGAAGCGATGACACCGAGTGTGGGGCATGAGTGTGCTCCAACCTCGTCATTGCGAGCGCAGCGAAACAATCCAGACTCTTTCCTCGGATGCATCACTGGATTGCTTCGCTGCGCTCGCAATGACGGAACTGGGCGGCTATGCTGAAGCCTCCGCTAAAGTGAGGATACGCCCATGCAGTACCGCCAGCTCGGCCGCACCGGCCTGAAGGTTTCGCCGATTTGCCTCGGCACCATGATGTTCGGCGGGCCGACCGATGAAGCCGCATCGAAGCGGATCGTCGACAAGGCGCACGGGGCCGGCATCAATTTCATCGACACGGCGGACGCCTACTCGAAGGGCGCATCCGAGGAAGTCGTCGGCCGCGCCATCGGCAACAACCGTCACGCCTGGGTGCTGGCCACCAAGCTTGCCAATCCCATGGGGGATGACCCCAACCGTGTCGGCCTGTCGCGGCGCTGGGTGTTGCAAGCGGCCGACGAAAGCCTCAAGCGGCTCGGCACCGACCACATCGACATCTACTATCTGCACAAGGAAGACCATGCGACGCCGCTGGAAGAGACCGTGCGCGCGATGGGCGACCTGATCCGCGCCGGCAAGGTGCGCTATTTCGGCGTCTCCAACTACCGCGCCTGGCGCGTCGCCGAGATCTGCAACATCTGCGACCGGCTCGGCATCGACCGCCCCGCGGTGAGCCAGCCCTATTACAACGCGATGAACCGCATGCCTGAGGTCGAGCACTTTCCGGCCTGCGCCTATTACGGCCTCGGCATCGTGCCCTACAGCCCGCTGGCGCGCGGCGTTCTCACCGGCAAGTACAAGCCCGACGCCGTCCCTGACAAGGAGACGCGCGCAGGCCGCAACGACACCCGCATGATGCAGACGGAGTGGCGGCCGGAATCGCTCCAGCTTGCGCAGGAGATCAAAGCCCATGCCGAGAAGAAGGGCATCACCGCCGGCCAGTTCGCGGTCGGCTGGGTGCTGAACTCCGCTTTCGTCTCCTCGATCGTCGCCGGCCCGCGCACCGAGGAACAGTGGGACGGCTACATCAGCGCGCTCGACTATCGCTTCACGGCGGAGGACGAGGCGCTGATCGACCGGCTGGTCGTACCGGGCCATCCTTCGACGCCGGGCTACAATGACCCGGCCTATCCGATCGAGGGCCGCCGCGCCCGGACGGCGTAAGGGCGGGAGGCGACGATGGCGCACGAAGACCGCTACGGCCTGCCGCTCTCCACCTCTTCGGACGAAGCGGCCAGCGCCTATCGCGAAGGCGTCGACCTTCTGCTGGCGGGTTGGACCGGCACGGCGGAGATGCTGGAGCGCGCGATTGCAGCCGATCCCGACTTTGCGCTTCCCCACATCGCCCGCGCCCGCGTCCACGCCTTCTATCAGCAGGGCGATCTCGCCCGGCAGAAGGCAGCGGGCGCACGCGAGCTCGTTGCCAAGCGCGGCACCGAGCGTGAGCGCTCGCATGTCGAGACGCTAGCGCTGGCGATCGAGGGGCGACTGCCCGAGGCGATCGTATCGATGGGCAAGCACATCGACGCATGGCCGCGCGATGCCGTGGTGCTGTCGCTGCCGCTCGGCGCGTTCGGCCTGTTCGCCTTCTCCGGCATGGCCGATCACGACCGCGCGCGGCATGAGCTGTGCGAGCGCGTCGCGCAGCACTATGGCGAGGACTGGTGGTTCCTCACCATGTCCGGCTGGGCGATGACCGAGAATGGCGACGTCGCGCGCGGCCGCGGCATCACCGAGCGCGGCTTCAATCTACGCCGTGCCAATGCCCACGCGGCGCACGCGGTGCTGCATGCGATGTTCGAGGACGGCTCGATTGACGAAGCCGACCGTCTCGTCGACGAATGGATCCCCTCCTACGGCCGCGCCGGAATTTTGCACGGCCACATCCTCTGGCACCAGGCGCTCGGCGCGCTCGAGCACGGCAATGCGGACCGCGCGCTTGCGATCTATGCCGACGTGCTTCAGCCCTCCGCCACGCAGGCACCGCCGCTCAACGTCGTCACCGACGGCGCCTCGCTGCTCTGGCGTCTGTCGGCTTACGGCCACGCCGTGCCGGAGACGCTGTGGCTCGAGGCCGACGCCGCCGCGCAAAAGCTGTTTCCAAAATCAAGCCTGCCCTTCGCCGACGTTCACATGGCGCTGTTCGCCGCCGCAACGCAAAACCGCGAGGCGCTCGCCGCGCGCCTTGCCGTGATCGAGCAGCGGCTTGCCGACGGCAAGCTGCCGGCCGGCCCCGTGGTGCCTGCGATCTGCCGCGCGCTCGCGGCCTTTGCCGATGAGGACCATGCAGCGTGTGTGCAAACGCTGGCGCCCGTTCTCACCGAAGTCGTGCGCATCGGCGGCAGCCACGCCCAGCGCGAGTTGATCGAGGACACCTTTATCGTCGCCCTCATGCGCAGCGGCGAGTTGCCGCGAGCCCGCGCGCTGCTCGATGCCCGCCTGCACCGCCGTCCGTCCCTGCGCGATACACGCTGGCAGGCGGCGATGGGCTAGCTCTGCCACGAAAAAAACACCGGCCTGACGGCAAGTGCCTGCCGGGACGGTGGGGCGATTTTGGCGAATCGCCAAGGGGTGGCGCTGTGGTATTCCAGACGGACTTGGCAACACAAACCGGATCGCAACCAATTTGCGGTTCGATGGTTGTTGGACGGAACTTTTCCGCCACCGTGGTCTCTGGCATATGAGCCTGACGATGCGCCTCCGCCGCCCGCTGCTGGCCGCAACCCTCATTGCTCTCGCAAGCCCTTGTTTTGCCGAGTCTTCCGCGCCCATTCCCGTCAACAATCCGCGGGCGCTGCAGAATTCTTTCATCGACCTGCTGGCGCTGATGTCCGGCCACTGCAAGACGCTGAAGGTCGCCGGGCGCACCTTCGCCTGCAAGACGGTGGCCTACGCCCATGGCGACAAGGGCCGGGTCAATTTCGCGGTCGCCGTCGACGATCCCAGCGATGTGAACCACGTCGTCTCGTTCTCCGGCGAGAACGGCAAGCGCGCCGACGACAATTCCTACGAGCTGCCGATCGACCGCATGCTGCTCAACTCCAAGGACCGGCCCAAGGTCGACGGCCTCCCGGTGCCGGCGGAGCAGACCTCGACCGGAATCTGTCGCCAGACCGGCAATTTCGCCGCCAGGAAGGTCAACGACGTCACCTGCTCGGCGACCGACACCGACGGTCGCACCTACGAACTGCTGTTCATCTCCGACGGTACGCCAGTGAGCGTGCGCCGCATCAGGCAGTCGGCGCCGTCGATCCAGGATCCTTTCAAGTAGGCGATCGACGGCGGCGTGATGATTCACGCGGCCCACAAAATTTTCCCAACATCCTCCGTCGTCGTCCGCGCGAAAGCCAGGACCCATGTCGCGTGATCTATTTTTCGCCAGCGACAGCTCCGCCGCGCAAGATGCAAGCCGCTCATATATCCTGCCAAACAATTCATTTGCTTTGTCGGCCGCCAAATCCGACTTTCGTCTGAAATAACACGACACAACTCTGGGGGGATGCTGCGCCCGACTCTCCCGCGCACCATTTCATCGACCTCGCTCTCCGATCAAACGTCTGACGCTGACAATCCGGCAACGCGGTTGCTGGATTGCAGGATCGACGCGTCATGACCGGATGCGATGCCATCTGCTGTCCGAAGTAGCTAGCCAAGAGAGGGGACCGCCCATGACAGACAAGCGTGCCAGTGTTCAATCGACATCCATCAGAAACATCGCGCTCGCCTTCGCGACTTCGGCGATGATGCTCGCACCCCACACGGACGCCAGCGCCGCAGGTCTCAAGGACCTGCCGTCGATCGCCCCCGTGATGACGTGCAGCTCGCTCACGAGCCTCGATCTCGGCGAGATCAGCAAGAAGGTCGGCGGCACCATCACCATCTCGTCGGCCGCGGTCGTGCCGGCATCGGCGACCAACCCGGCCGATTACTGTGCCGTGCGCGGCGTCATCGGGCCCGGCGCCAATTCCATCGTGATGCGGCTGCCAACCAATGCCTGGACGCAGCGCTATCTCCAGACCGGCTGCGGCGGCGAGTGCGGCAACGACAACATCGGCTATACGCAATCGACCGGCTGCGTGCCGATCACCAACGGCACGATCGCGAGCGCCACCACCAATATGGGCCACACCGGCGCGCAAGGCGCCACCTGGTCGGTCGACAATCCGCAGGCGCAGATCGACTTCGCCTATCGTGGCGTGCACGTCGCCTCGGAGGTCGCCAAGGCGATCATCGCAAAATTCTACGGCAAGAAGCCGGCCTATTCCTATTTCAGCGGCTGCTCGGACGGCGGCCGCGAGGCGCTGATGGCGGCGCAGCGCTATCCCCACGACTTCGACGGCATCGCGGCCGGCGCGCCGGCAAGCGACATGGACGTGCAAAACACCTATCACCATGGCTGGCGCGTTCTCACCAACCAGACCACGCCCGGCACGATCCCGATTCCGTCCAGGGACACCTATGTGCTGCTGTCCGACAAGCTCGCTTATGTCCACGCCAAGGTGGTGGCCGCCTGTGACGCGATCGATGGCCTCACCGACGGCGTCATCGACGATCCCAGGGCCTGCAATTTCGACACCAAGACGCTGGTCTGCAGCAACAACGGTAACGAAACCGGCTGCCTGACGCAGGCCCAGGCCGACGTCGTCCGCCGCATCCATGACGGTGCAGTCACAGCCGACGGCCAGCGACTCGAGCCGCTCGCCAATTCGGAATGGGGCTCCGAGCTCGACTGGACGCTGTTCGTGCCATCGGCCCAGGGCAAGTCGGTCGGAAGCGAGAACTTCGTCAACTCGTGGGCGGCCTACAAGACCTTCTTCAACACCTACAGCGCCAGCTGGACGCTGAACGACCTCAAGCTCACCGTATCCGGATTCAACAACACCGTGGCGACCTCGACCGTCTATGCCGCGAACAATCCGGACCTCGGGCCGTTCGCCCATCACGGCGGCAAGCTGCTGCTGTGGCACGGCTGGTCCGACCAGCACATCCCGCCCCGCGGCACCATCAAATACTGGCATGCCGTCAACGATTTGCTGGGCGACCAGCAGGTCGATCGGTTCGCCAGGTTCTACCTGTTTCCCGGCATGGCGCATTGCGGCGGCGGGCTCGGGCCGAACACGTTCGACATCGTCACGCCGTTGATGTCCTGGGTCGAGACCAACACCGCCCCCAACGCGATCGTCGCCGCCAACACGTCGACCGCAACCTCGCGTCCGGTCTATCCGTACCCGGCCGTGGCGCGGCTCAAGGCGCCCGGGCTCAATCCGACGGTGGCGGCCAACTTCGTCGCCTACACGCCGAGGAAGGAGCCGCCGGTCAGCGATTTCGTCGGGAATTATCTGTTCTCGCCCGACTATCCGCAGGCCAGGTGCCACGCCGAGGGGACCAGGCTCGTCTGCTCGAACGACCGCCGGCACGATGACGGGCGGCACGACGGGCATGATGGCGACGAGCGCCACGACGAAGCCCAGAGGTGATGCGACCCTGCTGCGCGCCACGCTCCAATGAGGTGCTGGCGCGCAGCGTCTCTCCCGGCGCTGCATGGCATGGCAAGTGACGATGCGATTCCCGGTAGTCATGCTGACGGTCCTTCTCGTCATCGGCCAGGCGGCAGCGGTGGCCGCGATGCCGGGCACCGAGACGGACCAGAATCAGGTGCAGACGCGGCGAAGCGGCAATCCCCTGTGGGCCGTCCCGCTCGCTGAATTGAGCGCAACCGGCGAACGTCCGATCTTCACGGCCACGCGTCGCCCGCCACCATTGCCGCTGGCGACGGAGACTCCGGCAACATCCCCGCCTCAACCGGCGCAGGCACAGCCAGACCGACCCGCTTTGTCCCTGCTCGGAACGGTGACGGAAGCGGACGGCGTCCGGGGGATCGGCATCTTCATCGACGATCTCGCCAAGCGCGCGCTGCGTCTCAAGGTCGGCGAGCAGCACAAAGGATGGGCCATCAGGCAGGTGCAGCGGGGCCTTGCGGTGCTCGAAAAGGACGGCGCGCGCGTCGTGCTGACGCTGGCCTCGCCGGACACCACGCCTGCCGCCGTGCCTGTGCTGCCCGCCTCTGCGCCTCAACCTGCCGCAGAGCCGGCCGCGCCGCGGCCGAAGCCGCTCGCCCCCACTCCCGTCGCCGCCTTCGACTGGATGTCGATTTTGCGGCAAGGCGAGGCCGGATCGCTATAGTTGCGGCGTAACGTCTCCTCGCGTCGTCTCCAGCATCCCACGCGAGTTGAATGTTCAGCTCGGCGCGTGCAGTGTGGCTGGCACAAACGCCGGCAGCGTAAAGTCCGGCGACGAAAAGTGCCGGGGATGGGAATGCGGATCGATTTTCTGGGCCTGCAGGCCTTTGTCAGCGTGGCCGAGCGCGGCAGCTTCCTGCGCGCCGCTGCTCATCTCAATTTGTCGCAGACGGCGCTCAGCCACCGGATGAAGAAATTCGAGGAGGACCTCGGCGTTGCGCTGTTTGTGCGCACGACGCGGCAGGTCTCGCTCACAGCGGCCGGCCTCGAGCTGCTACCGAGGGCCTGCGCGCTGCTCGACGAATTGTCCGACACGCTCGAAGGCGTGCGGAGCCAGGGCGCCAAGAAAGTCGAACGCGTCACCATCGGATGCCTGCCGACGATCGCGGCCTATCAGCTGCCCCGCGTGCTGCGCGAGTTCAGCGCCGCCTACCCGAACGTGTCGGTGAAGATCTACGACAATTCGGCGCGCGAGATCGCGCAGCTGGTGCAATCAGGCACGGCCGAGTTCGGCCTCACCATCGTGTCGCCGAACGTCGCCGACGTCGAGGTCAAGGTTTTGGCCAAGGAACCCTTCGTGCTGCTGTGCGCCAAGGACGACCCGTTGGCGAAGCGGCGCTTCGTCAACTGGTCGCAGCTCGGCAGCGCGCCGCTGATCCGTATCAGCCCGCAGGCCGGCAACCGCGTGCTGATCGACGACGCACTCGGCCATCGCCGCGAAAAGCTGAACTGGCGCTACGAGGTGCAGCATCTCCAGACCGCGGTCGGGATGGTGCTGTCGCATGTCGGCATCGCCATCGTGCCCAAGATCGCCGGCAGCCTGCCGGGCGTGACGGGCCTCGCGGCCGTGCCGCTGCGCAACCCCAGCGTTCACCGCAGCCTCGGCGTCATCACAAGGCGCGACAAGCCGCTGTCACGCTTCGCCCAGGCCCTGCTCCACATGGTGCGTCAGCATTTTGTCACGATGTTGCGTTGAGAGACCGCCGTCTCACGCGAACGCCTTCTCCAGCGTCGCGAAGATCACCGCGAGCGATTTGTCGTGGCGGGTCACCGGCGGCACCGGGCGATCGATCTTCATGAGCTGATAGACCGCCATCTGCGCCGCGCGCACCGAATACTCGACGGTGAAGACGACGTCGTCGGGGATTTCGACGAACTGGCTGACGAAGGCGAGGTTGACCGAATTTTTGGGCACCGGCAGCGGCCGGTCGGTCAGGTTGCGCGGCATGAACATGCTGGTGATGTAGGGCATGCGGCAGGGAATGCAGGTCGCGGTCTCCAACACATCGCGATCGAAATTCAGATGCCCGCACAGCTCGTTCAGGATCTCCGCACCACCGCACTCGGACATCGGCTTGGCGACGAAATTGCCAACGCGGTCCGGATGCAGCGCATAGCCCCAGAACACCTGCACGTCCTTCGGCTGGCCGACAAAATGCGGCTGGTGGTACAGCACCACCGACATCAACCAGTTGGAATCCCTGAACGTGACGAGGCCGCCGGTGCCGGCCCTGTTGCCGGAGAACGCTTCCATCTTGTCGAAAAAGCGCGGGTCGCGGCAGGTGGCGGTGAAGGACAGCCAGTAGGACTCGGGAATCGAGCTGTTGAACGCGGACGGATTGCCGAATTCGGGACGCTCCTTGGCGATACTCTCCCACAGCGCCCAGCCCTGGCTGTCGGCCTTGGTCAGGTGCGGCGGCGGCTCGGTCATGGAGCCCAGGCTCGTGGCATCGGTCATCGAACCGTTCTGGAAGAACACGAGGTCGCCATCCTCGAGACGGACATTGGCCGTGCGGCCGTCGCGGTCGAGCACGAGCTGGCGCACGCGCACGCGGCCGCCCTCATCTTCGAGCATCATGTCGGTGACACGTGTGCCGCGCACGAACTGCACGCCTTGCCGCTTCAGCCAGTCGGCGAGCGGCCGCACAATCGCGTCATACTGATTGTAGACGGTGCGCTTGACGCCGGCGAGGGTCTCGATGCGCGAGAACTCGTTCATGAAGCGGTGCAGATAGCGCTTCAGCTCGACCGCGCTGTGCCATGGCTGGAAGGCGAAGGTGGTCTGCCACATGAACCAGAAGTTTGATTCGAAGAATTTCGGCGACAGCCAGTCGGTGATGCGGCTGTTGCCGAGCGTCTCTTCCGAGGCCTCGGTGAGCCGCAGCAGTTCCAGCCGGTCGCGCGCGGAGAAGCCCATATGCGAGACGTCGATCTTGAAGCGGTTGCGATCGACCAGCCGCGCCTGGGAATGCGCCGGATTCTCCTCGTTGAACGCGACAGTTTCATCGCGCACGCTCAGTCCGGGACGTTCGAGCGAGGGAATCCCCGACAGCAGGTCCCAGGTGCATTCATAGTGGTCGGTGGTCAGCATGCGCCCGCCGCGCAGTGAATAGGCACCGTTCGCGAGCAGCGCACCGTCGAGGCTGCCGCCGAGCAGCGGCTGCGCCTCGTAGATCACGATGTCGCGACCCGGCAGTTGCGCGTCGCGAACCAGGAACGCCGCGCCCGCGAGCGATCCGATGCCGCCTCCGATGAAATACGCCTTCATGACTTGCCTCGATTGCAATTCGAATTCTTGCGGCGACATTGCATGGCGAGGCGCAGCCGAAGTTGCGCTGGATCAAGCGCGGCAACTGCCGGAAATCACGTCGACGTTATTGCCATAGGCTTCCTCGCATAGATCTGCTCGATCTCGGCGGCGAAGCGATGTTCGAGCGCGGGGCGCTTGTTCTTCAGGGTCGGCGTGAGCAGGCCGGCGGCAATGGTCCAGGGGTCCAGCGTCCACCACACCGCGCGCGGGGTCGCATAGGACGGATAGGCCTTCACCGCCGCCGCGATCCGCGCGAGCAGCGCGGCCCGTTCCGCTGCGCCGCCCTGCTTGCCGCTGGCGGCTAACCTTTCCTTCTCCTGCACCCAGGCCTTGGCGTTGAGCACGACCAGCGCGGTGAGGAAGGGCCGCTGCTCGCCGACCACCAGCGCCTGCTCGAACAGGGGATCGGCGAGGATCGCGGTCTCCAGATCGACCGGCGCGATCTTCTCGCCGGTGGACGTCACCAGGATATCCTTGATGCGGCCGGTGATCGTGATGCGGCCGTTCTCGATCCGGGCCTGGTCGCCGGTGTGCAGCCAGCCGTCGGCCTCCTTCACGCGGCGCGTTTCTTCGGGTTTGTGCCAATAACCGAGCATCACGCTGGGACCACGCACCAGCAGCTCATCGTTCTCACCCAGCCTGACCTCGACGCCGTCGAGCACGTGGCCGACCGAATGCGGATCGTTGTCCTCGGGGGTGTTGACCGAGACCACCGGCGAGGTCTCGGTCATGCCGTAGCCCTGCAGGATGTCGAGCCCGAGCGCGAGGAACAGGCGGATGACGGGCTCGGCGATCGGTGCGCCGCCGGAGACCGCGACGCGCAACCGGCCGCCGAGCTGCGCCAGCACCTTGTCGGCGACGAGCCGCTTCAGCAGCGGCCAGGCCAGCCGATCGACCACCGACGATCTGTCGCGGCCCTGCCGCGCATCGAAACGCCGGCCGCCGACGGCAATCGTGAGGTCGAGCAGCGCCCGCTCGATGCTTCCAGCCGCCGCCCGATGCTGGATGATCAGTGCATGGATGCGCTCATAGATCCGCGGCACCGAGATCAGCACCGTCGGCCGCACATGCTTGAGATCCTCGGCGAGCAGCGGCACCGAGCGCGCATAGGCAACGCAGGCCCCGGCGGCGATCGGATAGTAATAGCCGCCGGTGCGCTCAAAGGTGTGCGAGAGCGGCAGGAAGGACAGGAAAACATCGTCGGGCGCGGCCGCAATACGATGTGCGATCGCCTTCACATTGGCGACGACGTTGTCATGCGACAGCATCACGCCCTTCGGCCGTCCCGTCGTGCCCGAGGTGTAGACGATGGCAGCGAGATCGTTCGGCTCAACTGCCACGTCGGGGAGCGGCGCAATTGCGCCCGGTGCTTGTGCGAGCCAGTGGTCGAGCCCGACGATGCGCGCATCAGGCGTGATGAGCCCGCTCGCATCCGCGCAGACGACGCGCTTGAGATGATCGAGCGGCTGGCCGGTGGCCACGATCGCCTGCCAGCGCTCCAGACTGTCCACGAACAGCAGCAGCGCGCCGGAATCGCCGAGGATGTAGGCAATACTGTCGGGGTTGTCGACCGCATGCATCGGCACCGGCACGAGACCACGCGACAGCGCCGCCTGGTCCATCGCGATATGCGCAATGCCGTTCGGCATCAGGATGGCGACGCGCTCGCCGGGCAGAAGCTCCTCCGCGGCCAGCGCCCGCCGCCACAGCTCGAACTCTGCGTCGATCTCGCGCCAGGACTGGCTGATCCAGCGCCCCGCACCCGCGTCGAAATGGCGATAAGCTTCCGCCGCCGGCGTCGCCTTGACGCGCCAGCGCAACAGCTCCGGCAGTGTTGTCACCTCAGCGAGCGTCTGCGGTTGACTGATCGGCCCCGGCATGGCGTCCTTTCCTGACCGTCGATTCCCGTGAATCTGGGTGCTCGACACTAGGCTGGCCAGTCCTCGCCGCCTTGATCCTCAGCAAGGCGGCCATGCTATGGAGCGACCCATGACGCGCGACCTGCTGTTTCTGCTGCGCCCCGGCTTCGAGGACCCGGCCTATCCGGGCCGGCGCTTCTATTGCTGGCATTGCGCGCTGATCGAAGGCCTGCTCGTCTCGTTTCCACAGCATGCCGAAAAGCTCGACGTCGAGCGCATCGCCTGGCCACGGCCGCGGCATGCCGTGATCGAATTGGTCGGGGAGGAGAACCAGTGGCTACCGCTGCTGGTGCTCGCCGATGGCGCGACCTCGCCGCACCAGACCGGCAGCTACCGGGGCCGTGCCTTCATCGCCGACAAGGACGCGATCCTCGCCGCGCTCTCCGAACGCCACGGCTTTCCCGGTCCGCATCCGTAGCAAAAGGTCCATAGCCGCAATGACGTCGCGAAACGAGGGAAGATTGGCATTGTGCATTGCCGATCGCCTCGCATATTCGACTCAACACGCCGTCCGAAAGGTCCGATCATGCCAAGCCCCCTCCCCGCCCTCATCCTCGTCGACGTCCAGCGCGCGTTCGACGAATGGGAGGCGGCGGGCAAGCGGCGCAACAATCCGGATGCGGTGGCGCGCATCGTCGATCTGCTCACCGCGTTCAGGGCGAATCGCGCGCCAATCTTCCACATCCGCCACGAGGGCACCAAGCCGAACTCGACCTTTCTGCCATCACGCTCCGGCTACGCCGTCAAGGACGAGGCGCGCGAAGCACCAGGCGAGCCTGTTATCGTCAAGTGCGTCAACAGCGCCTTCATCGGCACCGACCTCGAGCAGCGCCTGCGCGACGCCGGCATCACCACGCTCGTCATCTGCGGTGCCACCACCAATCATTGCGTCGAGACGACGACACGGATGGCCGGCAATCTCGGCTTCGACGCGCGCCTGGTGCGTGATGCGACCTGGACATTCGACCGGGTCGGGCCCGACGGCGACGTGCATTCCGCCGAAGAGATCCATGTGATGACGCTATCGAATCTCAATGGCGAATTCGCACGCATCGTCACCGCGAATGACGTGATTGCATCATTCGCGGCGAAGTGATGGCAGCGATGCGATCAACGCGATGATGCGACAATAAATCCCACGACGCCTCGTCATTTTCGAAAGTTCGACATCGCGCGCTGCGTCGTTTCGACGCCTGCACTGGCCGGAACGCAGCCAGCGCCCATCTGTTGTCACACGACATTCAACTGGAGTGATGACATGAAATATCTCTTTGTCGCGATGGCCATCGGTGCTGCGGCGCTGGCCGGCGGATCGGCGGCGAACGCGGCCAACAGCACCAGCGCGAAGCAGAACGCGCGAGCGGGCCAATCGACCGACATCAGCGCACAGCACAGGCACCATCATCATGGCTACCGCCATCATCACTGGCGCCATCACGGCCACGGCTACTATCGTCCGCACCACCGCAGCTACGGCTATTACCCGCGGCACCACGGCTATTACGGCGGTGGACCGTACGGCTATTACGGCGGCGGCGGTCCGGCCGTGACTTTCGGCTTCGGCGGCAATCGCTGGTAAACCGGCGCGTACGGATGAACGAGGGGCCCGCGCATGCGCGGGCCTTTTTTCATCCGCGCAAGATCATCCCCGCCGTCGCCAGCGCGCTCGCCAGCGCCGCCTCGACCGTGCCCATGTCGCGGCCGCGATAGAGCGCTTCGCCGGAGAACAGCACGGGGCCGTCGGCGCGCGCCAGGATCATCTGCGCTTCGCGCGTGCGCGGCGTCGCCCAGGAATAGGCGCCGCGGGCGAAGGGATCGTGCACCCAGTTCGTCGCCGCCGCCGCGACGAGGTCGCGCGCGATGTCCTGGCGCGGCAGGCCGAAGATGACGGCGAGCGAAGCGAGCCCGGCGTCGATCAGTCCTTGCGGGTCGAGACCTTGCAGCTCCGCCGTCCGCGGGCCGCCGAACCAGCCGGTGAGCACGGGATACTGCTCCGGATAGCGCGTCCACCACACCGGGATGGTCTGGTCCGACAGCAGGAAGGTCATATCCGCGAGATCCGGCTTTCGTTCGCGCCACCATGGTCGCGCGAAGCGGAGCAGGATTTTTATCACGCTGCCGAAACCGATGTCGTCGGCGGCAGCGGCCTTCGCGCGCGCGGCCGCGGGCAGCGCGATATCCCGCAGCAACGGCAGCGGAACGGTGACGATCACGCGATCGCAGTCGTGCACATCGCCATTGGTGCAGCGGACGACGACTGCGTTGCCCTCTTCCGCGATCGCCGACACCACGCAGCCAAGGCGGATTGCGGCGCCATGCCCGCGGCACTCGGCCGCCAGAAAATCGATCAGCGCGCCATAACCGCCAACGATGCGCGCCTGGGTATGGTGCCCGCCATCCATCCATTCCTCGCGCAGCGCCAGAATGGAGGCGCGCTCGGGATCGGCCGCATCGTAGCCCTCGACCATCCGCTCGATCGAATAGCGCAGCCGATCATATTCGGGTCCGGCAAAATGACGGCGCAGGAAATCGGCGACGGTGAGGTCGTCCTTCAAATCGCGGAGCACGGCATGCAGCTCCGGCTCGCGCGGATCGTGCCGGTCCTCGCGCGAGAATCCTGCGCCGTCAAAGCTCCATTGCGTGCCTTCGATCTCCTGAAGCGACAGCCCCGCCTCGCGCAGCAGGGCGCGCGTGACCGGCGCCTCGCCATGGACGAATTCGGCGCCGCCATCGGCGGGATAGCCGAACTCCGGCTCCGGCAGCGGATGGATGCGCCCGCCGCAGCGCTCGCGGGCTTCCAGGATCGTCACCCTCTTGCCGGCGCGCGCGAGCTCACGCGCCGCCATCAGGCCGGCGGCGCCGGCGCCGACGACAATGATGTGCTCAGACATGTCCGACATGCCGGCGCGTCACCTGGCCAAGGCTTGCGAAGCCACGGCTTCCGCATCGTTCTTGATCAGATAGCGCAGCAGCAGGACGCCGCCGCCGAGCTCCCGCGTGCTCTCCAGCGTCATCGCGGCGAGAGGCGCACGCTTGTCGCTGTCCGCCTCCGTCGAGTCGAACACGAAGGGCGCGCCCTTAGCGCCATCGATCGCGGGGCTGAGGATCAGATTGAATTCATCGATGAGACCGGCGCGCAGGAACGCGCCATTGGCGACACCGCCGCCCTCCACCAGCAGCCGCTTCACCTTGAGTTCGCGGCTGAGGATGTCCAGCGCCAGCGCGAGGTCGATCTCGGACTTGCCCGCGAAGATGTAGGACACGCCTTCGCCGCGGAGCCCTGCGAGATGCGAATCCGGCACGCTCTCGGTCAGCACGACGACGATCGGATCGCCGCCGATGTCGGAGCGGCCCCAGCCGATCTTGCCCTGCGCGTCGAGCACGACGCCATAGGTCTTTGCATCGCGCCGCGCGAACCACGGCTCTCGCGGAAACGTCTCGGCCGTTCCGGCGGCATAAGGCTTGCCCCTGGCGAACTCCGAGCCGGTGACGCGGCCGATCACCCAGGCATCGCCGCCGAGCTCGTCGTGGATCTTCTCGAACCAGTCCGCGCCAGCGCCCTTCGGACGCCAGCGGCTGGGGTGGGTGCGGCCGTCCAGGCTGGAGTGCATCAGACAGATGACGTAGGGCTTCATACCAATCTCCGGATGATGCTCAAGCTGCCGTTCCGCTGCCGCCGCTCTTGGCGCGATCGTTCACGATCACCGCGAGCGGATTGAGCTTCGGTGGCGCGACCAGCTTGAGCGTGTTGGTGTCGTGATGATTGAACGGCGCGCCACGGACGAACAACTCGGTCTGGATCAGATAGGTCCAGCTTCCGTCGTCATTGAAGGTGATGTCGCAGCGGTAGGCATCGGTGCGGAACGCCTGTTCCAGGAAGTCGGTCGAGCAGATCCCGTAGGCGGTGTCGCCGCGCTTCGCCGTCACGGAGATCCTTCTGTCATCCGGCCCGGCCTTGCCAGAGGCGAGCAGCACCTGCCCGCGTGGAATCGCCAGCGTCTGCATGATCAGCCCGGTCGCGGGCTCCCACAGCCAGTAGCCGACCTGGTCGTGGAAGGTGATGTCTTCCTCCGGCGTGTTGATGTGGATGTGGTAACGCAGCCCGTAGAGGAGCTGCGGGCCGTTGGCCTGCGGATCGATCGGGTCCATGCGGATATGCTCGATGAAGGTCCGCCGCTCCGGCCCCTCCGCCTTCGGATTGACGTCGATGCCCTTGTCTGCCTGCCAGCTGCCGGCAAGACGGCGCAGCGGGCCGAGATTGGCAAGGCCGTCGGGCGAAACGTCCTCGGGCTCGGTGAAGATGTCGGCGGGAATGGGGAGCATGGCTGGCCTCGCGTCGTTGCGGGAGCAGCAATAGCATGGAGACGGGAACCTTGGCTCGCGCTCAAGCCTCACAATCGCGAATGGACATCCGCGCCACGCGCAGACGATGGTCGGGCTTCAAGGGGAGTTAGCGAAGCGGAGCCGAACCTGCCAGTTCGGCTCCGTCGCCAGGACGATTAGTGGCGATGGTCGCGGACCTCGGGCTGAGTGCGGTGGTCCCGAACGATGGTCTGATTGCGATGGTCGCGCACAATGGGCGGGTCGCGATGGTCACGGACGATGGTCGTCGCGTTCGAGGGGGTCGCCACGCTCGCCAACGTGATCGCTGCGAGAGCCACAAGGATGGTATTGCGCATCAGACTTTCCTTTGCTTGGTGGATCACTGCGAGCCACCTGACAACAGGCTAGATCGACCGGCTGGAATGATATGTGTCGCCAATCACGCGGTGATCATCGATGCGCTGGCGACCGTGCCTCGTCCAATCGGGGGAGAGGACAGGCTACGGCCGCCGAAGCTGATTCAACGCCAGCCCGCCGCGAGTGCCACGCTGCTGCAGTACGCCGAGGTCTCACCGGAGCGCCAGCCGGTGACGCGTCCGGCCTCCTTGCACTCGTCGTAGCTCTTGTAGTTGCCGACGTTTCGGCACGTGGGTGAATACACGCCGCCCGAGGCGTTGCAGCCGACCCAGGGCTTGTCAGCCGTCTTGAAGCTCGATTGGCAACCGCCGGCGCAGCTGCCGGTTTCGCGTTCGAGCTTGGCGAGCTTCGCGGTGTCCGACATCGGCCCGACCGCTGCCGTCGAAATGGCCGGCGACGTGCGAGAATTGGTGCTGCGGACCGCCACATGATGCACCGGCCGGTGCGGCCTTGTCATTTGCTTCGGCGCGTCGACCGTAATGCCCGGAAGCTGGTCGGCAGGGGTCGGTTGAGACATTGCCGGACCGCTCAGGCACAGCAGCAATGCAAGCGATGGGAGAGCAACAGCGGGACGCGCAACGAAGCGTGACGACAACGTCATGACCATGTCCTTCCAATGCGGGGAGACAGTCAATTCCATCTCCGTAAGATCAAGACTATCATCCGCCGCTGGAAGTCGCATCTGGCAAATTGTGCAACCTGATATGCCCTGCATACGCGCGGCGCTGCCTGCCACAGTTTTAGTCAGATGACGCACAGTCAACGCGCTGGGCTCGCGGCAGCACGGGCGCGAGCCCACCATCGGCGAAATCATCGCCCAAGGAGCGCCCCAAAGGACAGCTTAAGTGCTTGTGTTCAGTGTTCCCGTTTGCGCCTGGGAATCACGGTGATAAGACCATTGGCTCAGGATTGTGAAATTCGCCATAGGTGATGAAGCCACTCCTCAAATAGCTTCCAGGTGACGTCCGTGATTTTGAAGTGAGTGGTTTGGGATGCAGCAGGCTTCGGTCGAGAAATTCTCGGACCTCATCGGCGAAATCTATGATTGTGTGATCGCACCTGAACGCTGGACCGGAGTCCTGGACGGGATTTGCACCGAGTTCGGCTTTGCCACCGGCGCGCTCTCGGTCGCCAGCCTCACCAACATGAAGGCCGTCGTCAATGCGGTCTCCGGGAGCGACCTGACCCAGATGTCTCGGAACGCAATCGGATATGGCGCTGACATCATCGAGCTCTGGGGTGGCGCCGAGCGCATTGCGCAATACCCGCTCGGAGAGCCGATCGTTCAATCCCAGGCCGTGCGGCAGGACATCATCGCCGGCAATCGCTATTATCGCGAATGGGCGCTGCCCAAGGGCCTGTTCGACGCCGTTGCTGTCGGCCTCGTTCGCGACAGGGCGATGATTGGAAATGCGATCTTCAGCCAGCATGAATCGGCCGGCCCCATCGACGATGCGCAGGTTGGCGGATTGCGCCTGCTCGCGCCCCACATCCGCCGCGCCGTGACGATCAGCAATCTGTTCGACATGAAGGCGGTGGAAGCTGCGACATTCGCCGCCACAGTGGAGGCCCTGACGGTCGGCGTCGTGCTGGCGGACGAGGATTCGAACATCGTTCACGCCAACGCCGCCGCCACCGCCATGCTCGCAGCCGAAGATCCCATTGTGGTTCGGCATGGCAGGGTCGCCGTTCAATCCGCGGCGACCACCGGCACGTTGCAATCAGCCGTCGCGCAGGCGGCGAAGGACGAAGCAACGCTCGGCCAGAAAGGCATCGGCATCCCGATCCCCCGCCCGAGCGGTGACCCCTTTGTCATCCACGTTCTGCCGCTGCGGCGCAGCCACATGCGATCCGGCTTGATCCAGCGCGCCGCCGCCGCTCTGTTCGTGGCGTCAGCCTCCGGACCGCCGCGAATGCCGCACGATGCGCTCAACCAGCTCTACGACCTGACGCCGGCCGAGATCCGCATCTTCGAGCTCATCTGCGAGGGACAGACGCGGAGCGCGATCTCGGAGTTGCTCGGCGTCTCGCTGAGCACCGTCAAGAGCCACCTCATTCATGTCTTCGAAAAGACCGGCTGCCGGCGCCAGGTCGACCTGGTCCGGCTGGCGAAGTCGCTGACGTTCCCGGTGTGAGCGAGACCCTCTCACACCGCCGCGCGCGGGTTCAGCCCGCCTTCGTCCCCGTGATGGCGGCGAGCGCCTCGACCAGCCGATCGAGATCGGCCTCATCGGTGTAGAGCGCCGGCGTTACGCGGATGCATTGACCCTTGGCGACGCCGGCCCGGCGAACCGTCAGGACCTTGTAGCTGTCCCTGAGCTTCGCCACGGTGGCGTCGTTGTCGGCCTTGCTGGTCTTGCCGGCGAGGCGGAAGGACGTGATCGCGCCGTACGAACCGGCTTCATCCGGCGTCAGGATCTCGAGATCCCTGAAGCCCCTGCTGCGACTGACCCAGTAGTCGCGCAAATAACGCAGGCGGGCCTGTTTCGCCGCAGCACCGATCTGCTGATGCAGTTCGACCGCCGCGGGCACCGTCAGCACCGTCGCGAAATTGACCGTGCCGGTGTGAACCCGCGAGCGGATGTCGGTCTCTGCAAAATCCTCGTCGCCCAAATCGCGATCGATGTCGGCGAGGCGGTCCTTCCTGATGTAGAGGAAGCCCACGCCGACCGGCGCGCCGATCCATTTGTGCAAATTGAAGCCGATGAAATCGACCTCGAGCTCACCCAGCCCGAAGTCGATCTGCCCCCAGGAATGAGCAGCGTCGAGGATGACATCGATGCCCTTGGCCTTGGCCATGCGGGCGATCTCGGTAACAGGCATGACGAGGCCGGTGCGATGGCTGACATGGGTAAGGAGAAGAAGCCTGGTCTTCGGATTCGCCTCGAAGGCGCGGGCATAGGCATCGAGCACGGCCTGGCGGGTGGCCGGCTCCGGCACATCGAACTTGACCACGTCGACGCCGCGGCGCGCCTTGAGGGCGTTCATCGCATACTGCATCGAATCGTAGTCGAGGTCGGCGTAGAGCACGCTGTCGCCGGGCTTCAGCCTGTTGTAGCCGCTGATGAGCAGCTGCAGCGCTTCGGTCGCGCCGCGGGTGAGCGCGATTTCCTGCGGCGCAGCTCCGACCGCCTCCGCCACCTTGGTCCGCACGGAATCGAAATCCGCACCCGCGCGCTGCCGCGCGTAGTAGGTGTTCTGATAGTTGACCATGTCCGACAGGCGGATGAACTCGCGCCTGACAGGCTCGGCCATGATGCCCCAAAAACCGTTCTCCAGATTGGCGACATCAGGTGTCACGGCATAGAGCCCCTTCACGGCCGTCCAATAGGCCTTGTCGGTGGCGATGGCCGCTGCCGATCCGGCCAGCTGCGCCGGCAAGCCCTCGGCCGCCAAAGCCGGCGCCGCCAGCGGCGCAACGGCGGCGGCCGCGAGGCCCTTCAGAATCGACCGGCGGTCGGAAGAAATCGTCTTGATCAGATGCATGTCCACCCTCTGCGATGCGCGGCGAAAGGAGCAGCGATTAATGGAGCACCAATGACGGGGCGATGACAGTGTGATGATGCCTGGCGTTGTCCGGGGAGGGAATGCGATCTGGTGCTCGTCGGGGGCTACGCGAAGAGTGCATTCAACGCAGTGATATGCCCGCCATCTACGGCCAGATGATCGGCATGAACTTCAGTTCTCTTTGGACCAGCTCCGCCTGCAATCGCTGCGCCCGCTCCTTGGCTGCGTTGCCGACCAGCCGATATCGGCTGCCCATCGCTCGATCGGCTTCGACCTGGTGGCGAATACCTTCATACAGCCGGAGCACGCTCTGATCGCTCAGGTGCTCAAAGCTCTTGCCGGGGGGAAGCAGAGCGGAATGAGACGCATTGCTCGCTCGGATATCCGAAAGTGGCCCGCCGATCGATTTCTTCTGGTCCATGACACCTTGGTGGGTTGCGCAAGGCAACACGGGCCTCCGCCCCGAGTTCCTGGCGACAGCGCCAGCGTGCCACTGGCCCATGGGTCTCGTCCGTACAGTATTGACCACACCTGCCCTGAGGCGCGCGGCAGGGAGGAACAGCCATCCAGCTGAGCGATTGGGATAGTGGTCTGTGGCGCGATACGCGTTTCGCGGCATCCACCCGGAACGGCCCATCGTCGAACGCGCGTTCGGCGGTGGGTCGGTTTTCGCGTTCAGGACCAGGAGCTGCGGATAGCTGGCCGCTCACGTTCCGACGCCATTTATGCAGTGGACGGAATTCCGGCATTGTGCTACTTTAAATAGAAGAATAGAACGGCACTCGTTTCCAAAAGATCGCGGGCGAGAGCATCTGCTGCCGCGGGAGGGAAGCGCTCGACAACTCGTCCAAAGGAGATGGCGATGCCAACGATTATTCAGGTCCCGACCGGCGGAATTGTCGTCGAGGTCTATGTCAAGCAGGGCGACAATGTGACTCCTCAGCAGCATCTCTTCGCAGTGGAATTCGGCAAGACACTCCTGATCCAGCGCGCGACGGTGGCGGGCACCGTCACCGACGTGGCGGTGAAGCCGGGAGATCCCGCCGTCCCGGATACGCCGGCCATCACAATCGCCTGAAGGGCGATGAGATCAGGATGTCATCGCGCTCTGGTCGCGCCGTCCGCTTGCGCGCCGCTGCCGCGTGGCACGGCGATCCGATTGATCGGCGTCGGCTCTGCCGTGCCGTGGTAACGGGCCTGCCGGACGCAGACGAGGTCGTAGTGCTGGGCAGGCCACGACCGTTCGACTTTCGGTCGCTTGATCTCAACGGTGGCCTGCACCGCCTCGGACAACCAGGTCATGTCGGGAATGACCGACAGAAAGATCATTGGACGCCAGTCCGGCAACGCGTTGGGATGCGTGGCGTGCAATAGCCGCGCATCCTGCACCACCAGGTCTCCGGCTCGGACCGGCACATCGACTGCATCGGGAGGCGCGGCGAGCAGAGGATGTGCTTGACGCTCTCCATCTTCGCCCAGCAATTCCGCGGTTCGGCTCATCGCCGCATGAAGCTCATGCCGCCTGCGATGCGTTCCGCGCAGCACGCGCAGGCATCCGTTCTCCGCACCGACGTCGCGTAGATAAAAGGCGAGCACGAGAAGTGGCGGTCGATCGCCGAAGCTCACCTCGTCCGACCACCCCCACCAATCCTGGTGCCAGTACAGGCCGGGGCTGTGCGGCGGCTTCTGGATGACGAAGCCCATGAACCATTTCGGATCCGGAAATCCCAGCGCGCGCAGCAGCAGATAATGCTGCTCGAGCCCGACGAACCAGCCGAGCTCCGGAAGCGCGCTGATGTCGGTGACATGGCCCAAAAATCGATCGCCGGGAAATTTGCGCTCCTCGTCCGTCGTCTGGGCGTCGCAGATCGCCCGCAGCCGGATCAAGTCTTCCTGACCGAGGACATCGTCGATGACGCAATATCCGTCGACGAAGAGCTCATCCGCTTGGCGGCGGAGATCCCGTGTCCCGTTCAGGGCGCCGGTCAATTTCTCAATGCCAGCGCATGGCACGCACCGGGGCCATGGCAGAATCCCCGCTAGCGCGTCCGGCGAAAGACATCATTGCCCCTGGCGATCTTGATCCGCCCGGTCGCGGAATCGACATAGGCCAGCTCCCACTGCGTGTTCATGACGTTGCCAGCCAGCGTGCCAGTCCAGGCCGCAACGGAATTGCAGCTCTTGAAGCTGTTCTTCCAGGTCACCACGAAGCGCACATTGCCCGCGCCTGACCTGCCGCTCGCGTCGAACGGCATGTTCTGGCAATCGAAGCCTGATGCCTGATTGACGTATTGGCCCACAAAGCCACCGTTCGCGCCGGGCGCAAAGACGGTCAGCTCGGAGCCACTTTGATTCTGCCAGGACGACGGGATCGGGAGTTGTTGCGCAGAGGCGCATACGGTCGAAACGCCCATGAGGATCAACAGCAGCGCAATGACGCGAACCATGGCCACCTCCCGGAGAGAATGACGAACCATAGCTAGAAGAATGCATCGACGCAACTTAAAGTTAGCCAGACCTTCAAGCGAGAGAGCTGGAGGCATCGTTCCAATGACGCGCACGCCAGCCATGTTCATGGGCGAGGCCCATGCCAAATCGACCGCACAGCCCGAAGGCTTCAATTTCGTTTCGGGAGGAATGGTGCCCGGGGAGGGAATCATACGCAACCACCGCACGAGGAACCACTGTTTGTTCTCAGTATGGTGGCGTGAGCGCTTGGCACGATGGCGGAGATTACAAACCCACAATCGCGGGAGTCCTGCTTTGTTATTGGCTGGCAGCCTGGCTCGCTGGGAAGCATCGCTTACGGCCAGCCGGAACCCGCCGCTGGTTCGCCCCCTGGCGAGGTTCAGATCCCGGAGGTGCAACCACCGATACCAACATTCGCTTCAGATCGCGATCTAACCGTTGCGGGGGATGCGCAACAAACGCCACCGCAGACCGCTCCGCGCGTGATTTCGTACTGAACGGCTTGCCTAAAGTGTTTTCGAGCGAAGTGGATACCGGTTCGCGTGAAGAAAACGCGTCAAAACAAGAATCTAGAGCTTCGGTTCTGATTCAATCAGAACCGATAATGCTCTAGTGTCGCGAATTCGAAGCTCGCATCATTTGCCGCGCATTCGGGACGTACTTCGAGCTCGATAAAGACACCAGCTAAACTGTTGAAGCTAAAGCAACCAATTGTTTGCTCAATATTTGAGGCGTGCGCCGATGCCCGCTTCGAGCGCCGTTTGTCCGTGAGTGTGTTCACCCGGAGAGACCTTGCCGATGCTCCGGAGAATGAAGGCCGGGACCACCCGCTCGCCATGGAATCTTGTCACATGCGCGATCAGGTTATGCATGAGGTTGGCGCGCGCCTGCTCCGAAACGAGATGACGCGCCGACGTGAAATAGAGATATTCGACCGCGCCGATCGCGCCCTCGGGGCCGATCGCGGCAAGCGCATCCGCCGACGCCTGCGGCAATTCCTGATCGGCCGGCGCGAACGTCCAGGCAATCATCCATGCGATTTCAGGGGGGCAAGGGATGTCCGGATCGATCGTGGGGACGGCGCCTTCAAGCGCCGCGTGGTTGCCGGCAGCAAGGAGGGCGAGGCATTTCAGGACCCGGATATGTATGTGGTACAGAGGGTTCAGTTCGACCATCGCGATGCCGCGGTCGAAGTATTGGACAGCTTCGTCGAATTGGCCGCGCGCATAGCGCAATTGTCCCATGACCGGCAAGGCCCCGGCAAAGTCCGTTGTCTGGGCGAAGGCGCGTTCGAGGATATCCTCCGCCAGTTCGAGATGACCTCGATTGATGAAGTACAGCAGCTTGGCGGCTGCCAGCATCAGCAGCGGGTTCGCCTCGATGGCTGGCAGGCAGTCCAGCACCGTGGCGTCGATCTCGCTTTCCATGCGGTAGCGTTCTTCAAGGCTCATCTCGCCGAACGGATTGGTCGTCGTGAGGCGCGTGAACAGATGCAGGCACCATTGCAGGGCGATATCCGCATTGTCAGGATCCTGCTTGCGATCCCTCCCCAGTTGCTCGCCACCTTCCACCCACCTCGGATTTGTCGACAGCAACACGCTCGAAGCCTTTTGAAGCCGCGTTTCAGCTGGCTCATCGGCGCGTATACCGAGCCCTGTCGAGGCGTGGCCGAGCGCCTTGCGCAGCACCTCGATGACGCCATTCGAAACCCGGCTGGCCTCGCTTGTGAACGCTGCGGCGTCCGCCATGTCGAGATCGAGCCGAAATGCTTTTGCGATCCGCCTCGACGGCATTTCCCGCAAGGTGGCCGCGCCATCAAGGTGCCCGTTGCCGGCATAAAAGCTCACTTGCAGGAAATAACGCAGCCTGTCCGTGGCGGTGGAGTTCCAGTCCTCGGCAACGGTGACCTTGTGGCTATCGCCAACACCCGCGGCGATCATCTCGCGTAGCTGATCGACCAGGGAAGACGCCTGCCGACTGAAGGGACGTCCCTGCGGCCCGAAAGCCGGCGCGATAACCAGGAGCGCATCAATTGGCACTACGGGAGACGGAACCGCGATCCAGACGTAACCCTCGCCGTATTGTGTGGCGATAAAATTTGGCGATTTGGCGCTATCGCCGAGCTTGGTCCGCAACCTATTGACCAGAAAATCGATGTTGCGGTCGGAGACGTCGGATTCCGACGCGATCTCGTCGAGCAGCCGGTCGCGGCGCATCAGACGACGTGGGTTCTGCGTCAGAGCGAGCAGCAGCGCGCGCTCGTTTCTGGTGAATTGAATCTTCCGTCCGTTACGGTGCGCGAAGAGGCATGTTTCATCAAGGACCATGTCCCCGAAACGAAGCCCCTGTGCCTTCTCCACTTCCCAACCCCAAAAAAGCAATCAACCAGATGTCGACCGACTAGTATTCTCGTCAGTGGCTCTGTCGCAAGCACAAACAAGCAAGCCATGAGCGGGTGACTACCACCACGGTTTCCAACCGCCTCTATTATCTCGGAATGGTCCGACAGAGCAGAGATATTGCCCAGGTTGATGATAGAGATTCGCTGTATTTTCCTCGGGAGCAACTTGACGGTGCAATTGCGCAAGCCGAAGGCTGCTGCCCGCTACCAATAGCGACGCCATTCCGAATTTTTCTTAATAATATTAGATATTTAGGCTAATTTTGGTAGCGAGGTCGCTCGCGATCAGCGGCACGAAGCCGCCACCGAAACAATAGCCATTCACCATGGTGATGATCGGTTTCGGTGAGCGGGTGATGCCGCGCGCGCCGGCGGAGAAATTCGCGAGTTCAGCCGGCTTGTCCGCGAGCTGACCAAGGAAGTTCAGGTCCATCCCGGCACAGAAGCTTTGTCCTGCGCCGGTCAACACAACCACTCTCAAGCGAATATCACACCCAGCGCCGCGGCGCTCCTCGCGAGAATGTGGAGGAAGTCCCAGCACTTTCGTTCCAGTTCGGGTAGTCGCTCGCCATCCACAACGGAAGCTGGCGGGCGCGAATTGGGCTTATTCGGCACCCGAATGATGCAACGGGTTGTCTGAGCTGGTCCGGCAAATCTGAACGGCGCGATGTGGCTACGAGACTTGACGAAACATCCGGCATCGTTGACAGCGGGGACTAAGGGCTCGTCCTCATCATTGATGGGCTGCGGCGAGAGCGCACTTGGTTCAAGCTGATTCTTCCGCCTACGATAGCGGTCGCGATCGTACAAAGTCGCGGTCTAGCGTAGAAATGGTGCGCCATTCAGAACAAAATTGCGAACTCGTATACTATTGAAATTATGATATGAATTATGGGGAATAAGGGGTGATCGCTGGTGGGACGGACAGGCTGCTTCCCCCGCGCTGGCGATGCCAATGCGGACGGCCGCATCGCCCCCAACTTCTTGAGATATTGGGCCTGATACGCTGGAAGCTCGGAGAGCTTCATCGTGCGCGATGAGGTATAACCCCGGGGGAAGGCCGCCCTCTCTCGCGTTGCCGGAGAGCACCGGCGGTCACCGCCGATGCGTCGCTATCTCCGTAGCTGATCGGCATGTCCGACGACCTGCCGATCTGCTTCAGCGCTGCCCCCGCTCCTTCCGGTACGGGCCGACGCCGCGGGGCTGATCAGTTTTTACGAAGGTTTCGCCAGGCTCGCGTCCGGCCAGGTTACGTAATAATCTTGCCCATTGATCGACCCGGTCGCCTGACGAATGCCTTGCGCCTGGATCTCGAGGTAGAGCTTCTTGTTGAAGGTACTGCTACCGAAGCTTACGCTGCCTAGGAGGTTTCCGCCGCTATAGAGATCGTACAGATTCGACTTGTAGCCGAGTTCGGGCACGTCGCTTGCCCGCTGTATCTTCAACGTTCCGTTGGCAAGCGCCTCGTTGAAGCCCGGCTCATCGGTCCAGGCCTCCGTACCGTACTGGAGAACCATTTGCTTGAAGTCCGCATCGCTCACCGCGACGGCATCGATGCGCACGGCCGCATCCGCTCCGAACCCCTTCAGATCTTGGGCCTGATCCGCGGGAAGCTCGGAGAGCTTCATCATGGGAGATTCGACATAGCCTTCGCGAGCGATAACCCCGCCAGCAGAGCCCGCTCCATTCGCCGCAGCTATCTTTCCGTTGACGAGCGCGTTGATCTTCAGCAGCGCGTCAGCTACGCCCGGCGCCAAGCGCGAGGACAGAGCGTTGACATGCGGGACGACGCTGACGGGACTTGTTTCAGGCTCGGTCGCCGTCTGAGCGCCGGCGGCTTTCAGGATGGTGAGCGCTGTCGCGCCGACGGAATTGATGGCAACCATTTAGGCCTCCTGGTCTGTGTTACCTGGACGTCCGCCAATCATTGCCGGGTCACAAGCAGGGGGCTGGCTTCATGCCAGTCGTCACGATAGCAGCCGCGCGTTCATCAGTTCCGACGAGGTCGGAACGGATGAACCGACAGGGCGCGATGATGTTGGTCCGGGGCCCTTACGAAGGTTTCGCCAAGCTCGCGTCCGGCCAGGTCACGTAGAACTCCTGCCCCCGGATCGACCCGAAGGCCTGTCGAATGCCTTGCGCCTGGATCTCGAAGTAGAGCTTCTTGTTGTTGATGCCGCTCCAGCCTACGCCGCCGAAATAGTTTCCGCCGCTATAGAGATCGTACTGAAACGACTCGTAGCCGATTTCGGGCACGTCGCTTGCCCGCTGGATCTTCAACGTTCCGTTGGCAAGCGCGTCGTTGAAGCCCGGCAGATCCTTCCAGCTCTCCATGCCGAACTGGAGGACCGTTCGCTCAAAATCTGCATCGCTCAATTCGACGCCCTCAATGCGCACCGCTGCATCCGCGCCGAACCTCTTCAGATACTGGGCCTGATCCGCGGGAAGCTCGGAGAGCTTCATCATGGGCGAAGCGACAAAACCTTCGCGAGAGATAACCCCGCCAGCAGACTTCCCTGCATTCGCCGCGGCCGTCTTTGCATTGACGAGCACGTCCTTTCCGTTGATGAGCGCGTCGATCTTCAGCAGCGCGTCAGACACGCCCGGCGCCAGGCGAGACGACAGAGCGTTGACATGAGGGACGACGCTGACGGGACTTGCTTCGGGCGCGGCAGCCGTCTGAGCGTTGGCGGCTTTCAGGATGGTGAGCGCTGTCGCGCCGACGGAATTGATGGCAACCATTTAGGCCTCCTGGTCTGTGTTACCTGGACGTCCGCCAATCATTGCCGGGTCACAAGCAGGGGGCTGGCCTCATGCCAGTCGTCACGATAGCCGTCGCACCCCAGTCAGTTTCGACCGACCGAAGCGGACGCATCGACAAGGATGCCATGTCGCCATAGACGGGGCTCCCGGTCGCGTTCATCGCACTCACGGCTGATCAACCTCAAGGCGCGAAGTCGAATCAGTGCTCGCAGGCTAACGGTTCCGGTCAAGCCCGCGCAATCTGCGAAATTGCAACTCAGCCCCCAATGGTGAATTGACTGTTAAATGGCGGGGCTGAGCTCCGGGGTCGACCTGTTCATGCGTCCAAATGACGCGCCGCGAAGATCCCGCACGCGACGAACCATCGCGCAGCGAACACGCGTGACATGGATCGATCGGATTTCGCGCTCACGAGACAGCGATCAAAACGATGCGACGCCATACCAACGGCTTCGCACCAGCTCCCGCCACTACCACAACCCAACCGGGAATACTCAACGCCCCGGCGAACTCACGACTGGAATAAGACTGGGGAACGCAAATGTTTCCGCCGATCGAAGAAACTCTCGCAAGCATCACGGGCGCGACGACTCTCGATGAACTGAAACGCGCGCTGGCGCGGATTTCGAAAGACTATGGCCTCACGCTTGTAGCCTACCAGGCTGCGCACCGCCCCGAGATCAGTCCGCTCACCCCTCTCATGCTGCTCTCATCCGACGATGATCTGGCGAGGCAATACCTCGAGCACGGTGGCCTTCAAATGGGCTCCGTCTTTCAAAGCGGCCGAAGCGCCTTCCTGCCATACGACTGGGACCAGGCCGCGCCGGAGGCGCAGGATGCGCGCGCAATCTTTCACGAAGCGGGTGTTCGCGGCATTACTATTCCGATCCGAGGACCGGGCGGCGAGCATGCACGCCTGTCGATCGCCTCGAACGTCACCACCGACACCTGGGCCAGCCGGCGGATGACCTATATGCGGGATTTTCTGGTCATCGCCCATTTCATTCACGATCAGGCCGTGCGGCTCGCAGGCTTGCGACCACAGGAGCTCGGACGATCGCTCTCGGCACGCGAGCGCGAGACACTTCAGCTCGCCGCGCGCGGCTTCAGCCCGAAGCAGATCGCCGCCGACCTGCATCTGTCGCCGACGGCCGTCCGCCTCTATCTGCAGGGCGCACGCACAAAGCTGGAATGCGCGACTCTTATGCAGTCGATCGCCAGGGCCGTCAGCCTCGACATCATCGAGGCCTGACGCGCGACGCACGCTCGCTCTCTCTTCGAGAGCCACGCGTGCCCGCGCGCGACATAGAAATTGTCGAAATGTCCAAGGCGAGTGTGTCAAGTTTTATTATCTCAGATTGCGATACACCCGCATGATCCTTTTAGCTCTCCGCCGGATGCTGCGGCTCGCGGCTTTCCAGTTCTGTCAGCGGAGAAGACACTGTGAAAAATATCCTGCGCTCCATCCTACCCGCTCTTGTTGCCGTCGCGACCTTCGCGACGACGGTTCATGCCAATGACACCATCACCGTCAACTGGACCAACAGCACCGGCTTCAGCATGGGGCGTGACTTTACAGCGGCATACAACGCCTGTAACGGCGGCACTTGCACTATCCCGCATGACATCAACAGCGGCACGACCGGAGTGCTCACGCACACGGCCGCGAGCACCCAGTACATTCGCACCATGAGCACGCGGTTCTACTATATGGACGGTCTCACGAGAAAGTCGTGCCAGCTCGTGGTTAGCGCCTACGGACCGAACAGCACATTTCCGGGACCAGGATGTGAGGGCAAGAGCATCTCCTTTTCTAAGGGTAACGGGACTGGCACTAGTCCAAGCTGCCAATGGGCCCTTGTCAGTGAAAACCCTGCGACGTGCACCTACGTCTTTAACGTCACCACTATGAACTAGAGATGCTGCCCCTGTGGGTGTCTCGTAGGCACGAGACACCCATGCCGGACAATCCCGACAAACTAGCAATGTTGCAGCGGCGCGGCTCACCCGTGGTGCTGCAGCATCGCGATCATTTGACTGGCCTGCTCAATCGTTCGGACGATCGAAAGCGTTCATTGGTCCTAGGCCTTCACCGCGGTTCGCAGCCCTATCGTCACCGAGGTCGCGCGGAATGCTGAGCATTGCCCGCGCCAGCAAGAGTTACGCCGGAGTTGCGGGCGGCGCGCCCGTGCTGAGGAACGTCACGCTATTGATCAACGCCGGAGACATGTGCGCGCTGACAGGCGCGTCGGGCTCGGGCAAGACGACGTTGATGAACCTGATGGGGCTGCTCGACCGGCCCGACAGCGGCGAGATTCATCTGAACGGAATATCCGTCGCAAGCCTGCGCGAGGACGACGCGGCCCGACTGCGCAACCAGCACATCGGCTTTGTCTTCCAGTCGTTCCATCTGCTGCCGCGCCTGTCCGCACTCGACAATGTGGCGTTGCCGCTGCTGTATCGCGGCGTCGCGGGCGCGCGGCGCCGGCAGGCTGCCGCCACCGCTCTCGATCGTGTCGGCCTTGCGGATCGTCTGGCGTACCGCCCCGATGAACTCTCCGGAGGGCAGCGTCAGCGGGTGGCCATAGCCCGGGCCCTCGTCGGCGAGCCTGCGTTGCTCCTCGCCGACGAGCCCACCGGCAACCTCGACAGCCAATCCGCCGACGACATCCTCGGCCTGTTCCTGTCCCTGAACCGCGAGTCCGGGGTCACCATGGTGATCGTAACTCATGATTCCTCGCTCGCGGCGCGTTGCCCGCGGCGCGTCATCATGCGCGACGGCGGCGTCGTCGACGACAACAGAGGCGAGCTCCGCTGCGTCGGAGCGACGGCATGAGCGGCGATCGCATGGTTCTGCGCGAACTCGCTTTCGATGCCGCTTCGAACTTGCAGGCCCTCAGGGGGCGCACCGTCCTTGCGCTGGTCGGCATCGCGATCGGGACAGCCGCCGTGATCGCGATGCTTCACATCGGCTACAATGCCCGCAAGGAGACGATGCAGCAATTCGACGTGCTCGGCATCGACCTCGTGAACGTCACCCCGAGATCGGACGGAATGAAAAATGCCGTGATCCCCCTCGACGCCGCTCGTGATGTCGCCGCGGTCGGGGTCGGCGTCATCGCCGCGGCTCCCTTCATCCTCACGGGCACGTCCGTCAGGATCGGCCGCTCCTCGCTTCAGGCCAACCTCGTCGCCGCGACGGACGGTATCTATTCGCTCGCCAAGGCCGAGATCGCGACTGGACGACGGACGTCCGATCTCGACGGGTTTGCGCCGTTCGCAGTGCTCGGGGCCGTTCTCACCAAAGACATCGCGGCGAGCACCGGCAGGCCCGTCAGGATCGGCGACCAGATTTCACTCGACGGCCAGGTCATGACCGTCATCGGCATCCTCGCCAGCGTCTACTCCAATATGGTCCTCGGCCTCGATCTCGACCGATCCGTCGTCATTCCCTATGCGGCCGCACGCCGCCTGATCCCGTCCCCTCAAATCACCAATGTCGCGGCACGGATCGACATCGCGAACGATGATACGATCGTCTCGGAGAATATCTCCGAATATTTCGGCGCGCGCATGCGCGGCGGCGGCGTGAGCGTGCAGACCGCGCGACAGCTGATCGCGACCCTCGATCAGCAGATGCGCATCTACGGCCTCCTGCTGCTGGCGATCGGGACGGTCTCGCTGGTGGTGGGCGGCGTCGGCGTGATGAACGTGATGCTGATGAGCGTCATGGAGCGGCGGCGGGAGATCGGCATCAGGCTGGCGATCGGTGCACGTCGCCACGATATCCGCGTGATGTTCCTGATCGAAGCCCTGCTGCTCTCGGCGGCCGGCTCGGCGATCGGCACGGTGCTGGGGACGCTGACCGGCTGGCTCTTCGCCCGATCATCCGGCTGGACCTTCGCTATGGCACCTGTCGCATTGCCGCTGGGGGCCGGCATGGCGCTCGTCGTCGGCCTGTTCTTCGGAAGCTATCCCGCGGCGCGCGCCGCCCGGCTCGATCCGATTGTCGCCTTGAGGTCGGACTAGATGGGCGCGCGGCGGAAGCACCGGCTTGGAATTGCGTTCGCGCTGCTGATCGGAGCCGCCGTCCCGCTTGTCGGCGCAGCGGCGCAGGAGCCAGGCTCAAAACCCGCCGTCAAAGCGAAGCGCGCGGCACGTCCATCGGCAGCCCTGGCGCAGCCGGCCGCCACAGCCGACACGGAGGTAGCCAGGCCAGCCGGCATTTCACTCACCGTTGCCGATGCGATCGCGATTGCGCTGCGCGACAACAGGACGATCCGCAGCGCCTATGTCGACAGGATCGCGCAGAAGTTCGATCTGAGGGTGGTCGAGGACCGCTTCACGCCGCATTTCTCGATCAGCGGAGGCGCGACCCGTCAGCAGGTTGCCGGCATCAACACGACGAGTGCCGAGATCACGCCGGCCGCCATTGCCCTGCTGCCGACGGGAGCAACGTTCGGCCTGGCCTGGGCGAACCACATGACCGATACAGCCGGCATCGTCACACGCAGCTCCACGGCGGAGCTGACATTGTCGCAGCCTCTGCTGCGCGGAGGCGGCGTCGACGTCAACATGGCGCCGGTGCGGGCCGCCCGCCTGACGGAGAAGATCAACCGACTGCGGCTGAAGGCGACGGTCTCAGAGAGCGTCGGCCAGGTCATCTTCGCCTATCGTGCACTTCTGCAGGCCCAGGAGGAGCTGAAGCTGGCGCAGGCATCGGTCGGGCGCGCGCAGGAGCTCCTCGACATCAACCGCACCCTCATCACCGCCGGACGCATGGCCGAAGTTGATATCGTGCAGACCGAGGCCGACCTCGAGAACCAACGCATTCGCGTGCTCGAGGCGACGAAGACGCTGGATTCGGCGCGTCTGCAGTTGCTGAACCTTCTGTCCATCGACCTCGGTGCCGCGATCGTGGCCAGGGAGAGCACCGATCCGGCGCGGATCGCGACGAACCTGTCGCGGCTGATGCAGATCGCGCTGGCCCAGCGCCCGGATTATCTCGGGCAGGTTCTCGTCGTCGAGCAAAACAAGTTGGGCATTGTCGTCGCCCAGAATGAACGGTTGTGGGACCTGTCGGTCTTCGCAAGCGGCCGGTTCGGGCGCGTGACGACCACAGGCGGCGGCGCTTTCGTTTCCGAACGGATCTCCGACGTGACGGTCGGCGCGGCGTTCAGCGTTCCGCTCAACGATCTGCGCCGCGAGCAACCTTTCGTGCAGGCGACCTCGACATTGCAGACATCGGAGTTGCAGCTTGCCAGCATCCGCCAGGGCGTGGAGCTCCAGGTGCGCGGTTCGTTTACGGATGTGGACATCCGCTGGCGGCAGCTCGAAGTGGCACGTCGCGCCGGCCATCTGGCTGCCCGAGCCGTGGAGATCGAGAAGGAGAAATTGAAGGCCGGCCGCTCGGCCAATTTCCAGGTGCGTGGGCTGGAGAACGATTTGAGGTCGGCGGAGAGCCAGCAGCTCGGCGCCATGATCGGCTATCTCAACGCGCTCACGCTTCTGGATATCCAATTGGGGACGACGCTAGAGACATGGCGCATCGCGTTGAAAGACTGACTGTGAACGCCGAGACGCCGGACGCCGCGGAGACGAAGCGCCCGGTGCGCGCATGCATGACCGGATTTGTCCCACGACAAATCAAACGCGTGACGATCGCGGCCGCTCTGCTTGCCGTTGTCGCGTTGAGCTTGACGACCTGGTTTTGGCAGAACGGCGTCTCGCCGCCACAGACTCCAGCCGGACTGACGACCGCCCGTACGTTCACGGTTGCACCGAGCGCCGTCGTTTCACGCCTGACCCTGACCGGTACCTTGAGATCCGGAAAGACGGTCCCGATTGTGGCGCCGTTCGACGGCCCCATACTCGAGCGCAAGGTGCAGCTGGGCGATCGTGTCGCTGCGGGTGACACGGTTCTCATCATGGACCCCGGGGAAGTGCAAAGCCGTTTTCGCGACGCTCAAGGATCCCTGCTCAAGGCCAGCATGGGGCTTGACGTCCTGGTCCATTGGGACACCAGCCCGGATGTCACGCGTGCCAAGCGCGCGATCGAGGCTGCAGACGCCACGCTTGCAGTCCTCGAACGCCAGGTGACCGAGACCAAGGCCCTGTTCGATCGCGGGATCGTCTCGCGCAACGAATTCGATGGGCTGATGCAACAGCGGGATGCACAACGGGTTGCAGCCGCCAGCAGCCGCCTGGACCTGCAAACCACGCTCGCACGTGGCAACGCCGAATACCGCCAGCTGGCGGATCTGGAAATGAAGAACGCACAGGCCAGACTGGCGGACCTGAAACAGCAACTCGATGGCAGCACAGTGTTCGCCCCCTCGTCAGGCATCCTGGTCCGCCCGCCGGCGACAGCACCCAGCACTCAGGGGTCTCTCTCGACCGAGCCCGGAAGCCGGGTCAGCCGCGGGCAGGCCTTGTTTTCCGTTGCCGATCTTTCGACCTTGATCGTGGTCGGCAGGATCGACGAGGTCGATGTAAATCGCGTGCACGTCGGCCAGGCTGCGATGATCACCAGCGACGCTTTCGCCGGCGAGATCGCAGGGCACATCGTGGGTGTGAGCGCCGAAGCGAATGCCAATCAGGGTGGAAATCCGGCTCCCTCGTTCGAAGTCCGCGCGGCCATATCGGTCGAAGCGGCGCGGCGCGATATGGTGCGGCTGGGCATGTCGGCCCGGATGACGATCGAGCTGATGGCGAATGCAAAGGCGCTGGTCGTTCCCATCGAAGCCGTAGGCGGTACCCGCGTGAAGCCAATGGTCAGAATCCGTGAGCCAGGATCGGGCCGAGAGTTCGACCGGCCCGTCGTCTTAGGAGCAACCACCGAAACTGGCGTCGAGGTGCTGGGCGGTCTGGAGACGGGAGAGGTTGTCGTTCTGACCTCTTCCGATATCGGACGTGTCTCCGAGCCGGATCCTCCGCGGTGAACTGCGCACAGGCACGTGCTTGTCGATCTCGCGCGTCACCGGCTCGAACGACGATAGCAGGGCCACGCTTGGCCGGGCGAGAACCCCGGTTCGCAAATTTGCTGAGGGAATGGTGCCCAGGGGCGGAATCGAACCACCGACACTGCGATTTTCAGTCGCATGCTCTACCAACTGAGCTACCTGGGCGTGCTCCAAGAGAGGCCAAAGCCCATCGAGCGGGCGGTTTATAGTGGGCTGAGAGCGGCCTGTCCACCCGGCTTCGCCAAGAGGTTTCGCCGGGCGCGGCCCGGCTGTGCACAAGGTGGGGCGGGCTTGCCGCGGCGAGCGCGCGGTCGATCGGGTACCTCAGCAAATTATTGATATTATTTAGCTATTCTTCCCCATCCGCTTCGTCATCGCGGCCGGGGATGACGTAGGAGCCTTTCAGCCAGCGGTTCAGATCGACGTCGCGGCAGCGCGACGAGCAGAACGGACGGGTGGCCTGCGACTGCGGCTTGCCGCAGATCGAGCAGCTTTTGACGGGGTCGGCGGGCGTTTTGACTTGGTTGTCCATGATGGCGGCAGCTTACACGAGGTGAGGGAGTTCAAGAGCCTGTCGGCAAAGCGGTTCTTGCGGCGCCGGCGCATGCGGCTCCGCCGGGGTCCGGAGGGCCCATTCTACTGTGCATGGGGTTGTTTTCGAGATTTTTGTCGGCGCGCTAGATGGCCGTGGCGTTGAGCCAGCCGAAGCGGATCGGAAAGCCCTCGCCGCCGAGCAGCGTGGTGGTCTCGTAGAGCGGCAGGCCGACCACGTTGGTGTAGGACCCCACCATCTTCACCACGAAGGAGCCGGCGATGCCCTGCACGGCGTAGCCGCCGGCCTTGCCGCGCCATTCGCCGGAGCCGATATAGGCCTGGATGTCGTCCTCGGAGAGGCGCTTGAAGCGGACGCGGGTCTCGACCAGGCGCTGGCGGAAGGCCTCGCGCGGCGTGACCAGGCAGATCGCGGTGTAGACGCGGTGGTTGCGGCCCGACAGCAGCCGCAGGCACTGCGCCGCCTCGTCGACCAGATTGGCCTTGGGCAGGATGCGACGGCCCACCGCCACAACCGTGTCGGCGGAGAGGATGAAGGCGCCGCGCAGCTCGTCGTCGAGTTGCACCGACTTGAGCGCCGCATCGGCCTTGGCCCGCGCGAGACGGTTGGCGCAGGCGCGCGGCAGCTCGCCCCGCTTCGGCGTCTCGTCGACGTCGGCCGGCCGGAGCGCGTCCGGCTCGATGCCGGCCTGGTTGAGCAGCGACAGGCGCCGCGGCGAACCGGAGGCAAGTACGAATTTGGGGCGGCCAAGCATCAGGTGATTTGGGGGATGAGGCAGGGGTGAATTGCGCGCGGAACCTATCGGAAGGGGGCCGATTTCACAACCCGGGAACCCGAGGTTTGGTGATTCGAGGTTTCCGACATGCCTGTGCCCTCAGTCTGTGACGCTGGTGTTACGGGAGGTCTCGTGTCCCGGACGCGGCGCGGCATGAAATGCTACGACGCTGAGCCGGGACCCAGGAGCTTGCGCTTGCGATGAGATGGGCCCCGGCTCTGCAGCGCACCGTTGCACGCTGCGCTGCGTCCGGGGCACGAGAGTTAGCCAGAGGCCGCGCCCACTTTCGCAAACCGCCTGCGGATGCGCATCAAGAGCTGGTCGCAGACGTCGCGGTAGGCGGCGAGCTTCTGGTCGCGGCTGCCTTCGATGGTGGTGGGATCCTGCGTCGGCCAGTATTCGACGTCGGCGGCGAGCGTGCGGGTCAGCTCCAGCGCCTTGTGGTGCGCCTCGGGCGAGAGCGTGATGATGAGGTCGAAATTCAGCCCCTCCCAGTCCTCCAGCTCCTCGAAGGTCTGCGGCTTGTGGGTGGAGATGTCCTGCCCCAGTTCGTCCATCACGGCGACCGCGAACGGATCGAGCTCGCCCTTCCTCGCACCGGCCGACTTCACGTAGAGGCCTTGCGGAAACATGTGCCGCAGCAGGCTCTCGGCCATCGGCGAGCGCACGCTGTTCATGGCGCAGGCGAACAGCACCGATTGTGGATCGCGTGCGCGTGGGGGCGCAGCCATCCGCGTTTAACCTTTCCAGTGCAGAACAGTAATGAGCGTGAACAGGCGCCGCGAGGTCTCGAAGTCGACCCTGACCTTGCCCTTCAGCCGCTCCTGCAGCGTGCGCGAACCCTCGTCATGGATGCCGCGGCGGCCCATGTCGATGGCCTCGATCTTGTCCGGGGTCGCGGTGCGGATCGCCTGATAGTAGCTGTCGCAGATCATGAAATAGTCCTTCACGATCCCCCGGAACGGCCCCAGCGACAACAGATGCACGACCACGGGCGTGCCGTCCTCCTGGCGGATGTCGAACATCAGGCGATTGCCGGTGATACCGATATGCAGCGTGAACGGGCCCTTCCCGTCCGCCCCCTCCGGCGCGAACAGATTCTGCTCGATCAGATCGTAGATCGCGATCGCGCGCTCGTGCTCGATGTCGGGCCCGGAACGGCCGATCGACTCCTCGTCGAGCGTGACGCCGACGATGCGGTTCTGCGAGTCGTCCTGTTCGGGCGGCTTTGTCATGACAGATTGAGGCGCAATCCAATCGAGCGCGAATGGGCATCCAGCCCCTCCGCTTTGCCAAGCGTCATCGCGGCCGGCCCCAGCGCACGCAGCTGGTCCGGGCCGCATTTCAGGATCGAGGTGCGCTTGATGAAGTCGGCGACCCCGAGGCCCGAGGAGAATCGCGCCGAGCGCGCGGTCGGCAGCACGTGGTTGGAGCCGCCGACGTAATCACCGATCGCTTCGGGCGTATGGGGCCCAAGGAACACCGCACCGGCGTTGCGGATCCTTGCGGCCAGCGCATCCGGATCATCAGTCATGATCTCGAGATGCTCAGCGGCGATGGCATCCGCGAGCGGGATCGCGTCGTTGAGATTCTTCACCATGATGATGGCGCCGAAATCGGCCCAGGACGCACTCGCAATCGCAGTGCGCGGCAGCGTCTTCAGCTGCGCCTCGACGGCCTTCTCGACATCGGCGGCAAGGCGCGCCGAGTCGGTGATCAGGATCGACTGCGCGCTGGCATCGTGCTCGGCCTGCGCGAGGAGATCGGCGGCAATCCAGTCGGCATTGCCGGTGTCGTCGGCAATCACGAGCACCTCGGAGGGGCCGGCGATCATGTCGATGCCGACCTTGCCGAACACCAGCCGCTTCGCGGCGGCGACATAGGCATTGCCGGGGCCGACGATTTTTGCGACCGGCGCGATGGTCGCGGTGCCGTGCGCGAGCGCGGCGACAGCCTGCGCGCCGCCGACGCGGTAGATTTCGGTGACGCCGCCGAGATGTGCAGCAGCCAATACCAGCGGATTGAGCTTGCCGTCGGGCGAGGGCACCACCATGACGAGGCGCGAGACGCCGGCGACCTTGGCGGGTACTGCATTCATCAGCACCGAGGACGGATAGGCCGCGGTGCCACCGGGAACGTAGAGACCCGCGGATTCGATCGCGGTGTAGCGCCAGCCGAGCTCAACGCCAAGCGGATCGGTGAAGCGCTCGTCCTTCGGCAATTGGCGGCGATGATAAGTCTCGATACGGTCGCGCGCGAGCTTCAGCGCATCCAGAGTCTCGGCATCGCAGGCCTTCACCGCGGTCTCGATCTCGGCCGCGGTGATGCGCAGGCCGGATGCATCCAGCTTCAGCCGGTCGAACTTTGCCGTGGCCTCGAGCAGCGCGGCATCGCCCCGCCTGGCCACGTCGTCGACGATGGCGCGCGCGGCGGCCTCGACGTCGGCCGATGCCTCGCGCTTGGCGGCGAGGAAGGCCGCGAATCGCTGGTCAAAATCGGCGCTGCTGCGGTCGAGACGGACGGGCATCTTTGGCTTGGCTTCTGCTGGTTTTGGAGGCGCGGCTTGGCTCACCGGGCCCCCTGCTCAATGGCGCGGCGGGGAAGCTGCGTCAACCCTTGGCAGTCACCCCCTTGGGAGACGCCGGTCCAGCGGAGGCCCGAGCTGGTTTCGCTGGTATACCGGCCACCTCACCCCTCCCCCTCGATCCCCGTCCCCAGCTCGTCCGCCCCGAGATCGGTCAGCTCGCATTCCAGGCATTCGACGTCGAGGCGGATGGCGCCGCCTTGGGCGAACAAAAGCAGGGCGCTGCCGCCCGGCTCGTCTTCGCGGCCGTCCTGGGGGTGAAACTCGACGCCGACGAGGTCCCAAACCTTGTCCAGCGCGGTCAGATCGATGTTGCGCGATTTGCAGGCGAGCACGCGGTCGAAACGCAGTGCTGCGACCAGCCGGCGCGGCTCGGCGTCACCATCCAGCGTCTGCTCCCAGTCCAGCCGGCTCATGCCGACCACCAGACGCTTCTCGCCCTGCCGCCAGATGATGTCCGAAGCCTGCACCCGGGCGTCCTGCACATGGGTCGAGATGACGGCGAGATCGTCGGCGTCGAGCGCGATCATTTTGAGCTGGGGAGACATCACCAACACTTCTCCTCGGGGGCAAATAGCCTCAACGCGCGCGGACGCCGAAATTTCCTTACAACTAACGGGCTTGTGGACTAGAGGCTATTGATATCCTCCATTTCCAGCACCTTCTTCGGATAGCCGGCCCGGGCGACATGGATCATGGCGCGGCCCATCTGCTCGGTCGAGGTGACGAGCCGCGGCGAGATCCGGCGCAGCACCGACCAGAGCGGCCAGGTTGCGGTGTAGACCGCCTGCACCCAGGCCGTCTTGGAACGGATGCCGTGCAGCGGCTGGATCGCGCCGGGACGGAACAAGTAGGCGCCCCTGAACGGCAGCTTGAGCAGATCGTTCTCGGTCTTGCCCTTGACCCGCGCCCACATCCGCGCGCCCTGCTCGGTGGAATCGGTGCCGGCGCCGGTGACATAGGTGAATGTCATCTGCGGATTGAGCCGCGCCAGCGTCGTCGCGGCAGCGAGCGTGAGGTCATAGGTGAGATGGCGGTAGCGCTCTTCGCTCATGCCGATCGAGGAGACGCCAAGGCAGAAAAAGCCGGCATCGAAGCCCGTCAACTGGGACTCGATTGCCGAATAGTTCGTGAAGTCGTCGTGGATGATCTCGGTGAGCTTGGGGTTGCGCACGCCGGTCGGGCTGCGGCCGACCACAACCACGCGATCGACGCCGGGATCGATCAGGCATTCGCGCAAAACACCCTGCCCGACCATACCGGTCGCGCCGAAGATGATGACTCGCATCGGAGCGTCCCCAACGATGTCGCGGCTCATGCGGCGACCGCGATCTCGTCGAAGGATACACCGGTAAGCGTTGCCGAGACATCCCACAGCATGGCTGACGCCGCAAAATCCTTTGCCTGCGGCATGATCCTCGCCGCCCTGGGCAGCCCCTTCAATTCATAGAACCAGTTGGGACCGTAATAGCCGCCGGGCTCCGCAGCCGGCGAGGTCGCAGCGAATAAGGTCGGCAGCGCGCCTTCGGCTGCGGACTGGCTGATCAAGGGCTGGAGCCAGCGGCTCACACGCCACTGCAAGGTGTTGGCGCCCGGACCGTTCGGAATGAGATCGGTCCGCGCATAGCCCGGGTGGGCGGCGAGGCTCGTCAGGCCCCAGCCGGCGGCGAGGCTGCGGCGCTGCAACTCGAGCGCAAACATCAGCATGGCCAGCTTGGACTGGCAGTAGGCCCGCCACGGACGATAGGATTTCTTGCCCTGGAGGTCGTCGAAATTGATCGCGCCGGAGCGGTGCGCAAGGCTGGAGAGATTGACCACACGAGGCGCCTTCGCCCGGCGAAGCTGCGGCAGCAGGCGCGCCGTCAACGCGTAATGGCCGAGATAATTGGTGCCGAGCTGCATCTCGAAACCATCCTCGGTCTGCTGCCGTTTCGGCAGCGCCATCACGCCGGCATTGTTGACCAGCAGGTCGAGCTGTTCGTTGCTGGCGGCAAAGCGCCTGGCGAAATCGGCGACGGAGGCAAGGCTGGCGAGGTCGAGCTGCTCGTATGCGATCAGCGCATTGGGAAACCGTTCGCAAATGCGCTCGATCGCGCGCAGGCCCTTTGCCTCGTTGCGTCCGGTGAGTATGACAATGGCACCGGCGCCCGCCAGCGCCATCGCCGTCTCGTAGCCGAGGCCGCCCGTGGCCCCGGTGACGACAGCGGTCTTGCCGCTGAGAGAGGGTATGTCTGCCGTGCTCCAGTCGGTCATGCCATATCTCCGTTCGGGGCTGGAAAAGGCCCGCGACCGGTCTAAATGTGCACTGAGTGCAAATTTGCAAGAGGTGAAATAATTTGAAGGTTTCGAAGTCCGCCAGGAAAAGCGCCAAGCCCTTGTCGCCGGAAGGAAAATCGCCGGCGGCACCGGGGCTGCGCGCGCGCAAGCAGCAGCAGACCCGCGAGCGGCTGAAGCGGGCGGCGATGGCGCTGTTCCTGGAACGCGGCTTCGAGGCCACGACCATCGACGACATCGCGGCGAAAGCGGACATGTCGCGCCGCAGCTTCTTCCATTATTTCGCGTCCAAGGAGGACGTGGTCGCCGCCTGGCAGGAGGATGCCGCGGCCGCGCTTGTCGCCGAGATCCTCGCAAGGCCAGCGGACGAATCCATGCTGACGGCGGCGGAGAATGCGATCGCGGCGGCGGTCAAGCGGATCGATCCGGCTGAAGCGGCAGCGATGTCGCGGCTCAAGCGCGACAATCCCGCCCTCCACGCGCGCGACCAGCTCAAATACGAAAAGCTCGAGCGAACATTGGCCGACGGACTCGCACAACGCTCCGGACGCAAGTCGGACCGGATGAAGGCGCGGCTCGTCGCGATGATCGCCACCGGCGCAATGCGTATCGGCGGCGAAAGCTGGCTCTCCGAAGGCGCGCGCGAGAAGCCGGAGACTTTCGTGAAGCGCACCTTCGATGCGATCCGGGCGATATTGAAGTGACTGCTTACCCTCCCCTGGAGGAGGGTAAGCAGCGACACACCCTTACTCCTTGAAGAACGCCAGCAGGTCGGCGTTGATGGTCTCGGCGTGCGTGGTCGGCATGCCGTGCGGAAAACCCTTGTAGGTCTTCAGAATGCCCTTCTTGAGCAGCTTGGCCGAGAGCGGGGCGGAATCGGCGTAAGGCACGATCTGGTCGTCGTCGCCGTGCATCACCAGAACCGGCACGCTGATCTTCTTCAGATCCTCGGTGAAATCGGTCTGCGAGAACGCGACGATGCCGTCGTAATGCGCCTTGGCGCCGCCCATCATGCCCTGGCGCCACCAGTTCTGGATCACGGCTTCAGACGGTTTTGCGCCGGGACGGTTGTAGCCGTAGAACGGACCTGCGGCGATGTCGCGGTAAAACGCCGAACGGCCGGCGGCAAGCTGGACCTGGAAGTCGTCGAACACGCTCTTCGGCAGGCCGCCGGGATTGGCCGCGGTCTGCACCATCAGCGGCGGCACCGCCGAGAGGATCGCAGCCTTCGCCACCCGGCTCTCGCCGTGACGCGCGATGTAGTGCACGACCTCGCCGCCGCCGGTGGAATGGCCGACATGGATGGCGTTCTTGAGATCGAGATGCGCGGTGACCGCGGCAAGATCGTCGGCATAATGATCCATGTCGTGACCGTCGGCGACCTGCGCCGAGCGGCCGTGGCCGCGGCGGTCATGGGCGACGACGCGGTAGCCACGCGTGACGAAGTACATCATCTGCGCGTCCCAATCGTCGGACGACAGCGGCCAGCCATGGCTGAACACGATCGGCTGGCCCGCGCCCCAATCCTTGAAAAAGATCTCGACGCCGTCCTTGGTGGTGATGGTGGGCATGAATGGCTCCTTCAGTGAGAATCAATCCGGGGCCCGCAACACGCGAGCCGGCGACACGGAGATGGTTGTGCGATAGCGCAAGGTCGATGCCGCGCACCGACCGCGAACGTGCGATCAAGCAAACGTCATCGGCTTGTAGCGGCGCCAGGCGCCGACGGTCAGCACCACGAAAAACACCAGCACGATGCCCTGCACCACGGCGAACACGGGACCTCCCGGTGGATTCGGCGGCACGGCAGGCGCGAGCGCGGCGAGCGCCGGCACTTTCAGGAACGACTGGATCACCAGCACGAAGACGTTAAAATAGAGCGAGATCATCGCGGTCACGATGTAGACCGGACGCCAGACGCCCGCGAGCTTAAAGCCGTACAGCGCGATGCAGGCGATCGCGAGCAGCACCAGCGAGATGATGCCGATGATGTGCGACGGGAGCAGCTCCTTGAACGGAAACAGGAAGCCGGTGGCGCTGGTGAGAATCGTGAACAGCAGGAAGATCGCGGTGAGGCCCGGCATCGGCTTCGAGCCGAGCAGGCCGAACATCACGACGAGGCCGGCGACGATTCCAATCAGGCTGATGACGACATGGACCAACGTGAAGGCGGGCAGGCTCAACCCAAGGACCATGACATCTCTCCTACTCTCTGCATTGAGGTCGAGAGATTGATATTACGGTCCTCATCAGATTGCCACATGCGCTGGCGTCACACTTACGCGCGTAGCCATGCGTCGTCGTGCGAATCGACAAACGCATGGCTTATTTTTTTGCAACGCTGTCACAAACGACAGCAGTTTGTTGTTGGTAGCCCGGATGGAGCGAAGCGAAATCCGGGGGTCTCGCGTGTGGAGGTGCTGTCCCGGATTACGCTTCGCTCCATCCGGGCTACGAGCTCTCAGGTTTCGACGAAAGTCGAATCGCGTCTCATACTTCCTTGGTGTCGAAGATCAGCAGATCGGCGCCGCCACTGGCGAATTTCGGGACGTCGCCTCCCGCGGCCTTGCCTGCTTCGCTGGCGAAGGCCGACTGGATGGCGGCGACGTTGTCGAAGGTGAGAATCGCGACGAGATGGATTCCGGACGGTCCGGCGGGGGAGCCGACCGTCCCCGTGCTGACGGCGTATTTCTTCAGGCCGGGCAATTTCTTGGCGAGCGGAATGTGGGTCTCGGCATAATACTTATCGAAGGCGGCAGCGTCCTTGGGCGTCTTGTAGAGCACGACGAGTTCGGCCATTTAGTCCTCCCGTTAAGCGTTTTGTTTGTAGATCTTAGACCCTCATGGTGAGGAGCGTGCGAAGCACGCGCCTCGAACCATCGAGGCCCGGGTCGTCGTTCCGGGCCTTCATCCTTCGAGACGCGCGTTCCGCGTTCCTCAGGATGAGGGGATAGTCTGTATCATGTGGCAAAATGGCAAGTCACATTCGCCTTGCCATCTTCTTGTCTTGTCTTGTCCTTGACTAGAGCCATTTCCGTTCCGATGGGATCAGAACGGAAATGGCTCTAGATTCTTGCTTGACGCGTTTTCTTCACGCGAACCGGTATCCACTTCGCTCGAAAACGCTCTAAAGCGCGGGTTTTGCGGCGTCGCCGAGATAGCCGTGCAGGGAGGCCACGACCTGCGCGCCTTCGCCGATGGCGCCGCCGACGCGCTTGACCGAGCCGGAGCGGACGTCGCCGACGGCGTAGACGCCGGGCACGGAGGTTTCCAGCGGCGCCACCAGCTTGCCCTGGTTCAGCTCGGACTGCGCGCCCGTGACGACGAAGCCGCCGCGATCGAGCGTGACGCCGCAGCCGTCGAGCCAGTTGGTGGCGGGATCGGCGCCGACGAACAAAAAGAGATTCTTGATGTCGGCCGAATCCTCGTCCGCCGACAGCCGGCTCTTCCAGCGGATGCGCCGCAGCAGCGAGGCCTCGTCGCCCTCGAGCGCGGTGATCTCGGTGTTGAACATCAATTCGATGTTCGGCGTCGCTTCGATGCGCTCGATGAGATAGCGCGACATGCTGGCACCCAGGCCGCCGCCGCGGATGATCATCAGCACGCGTTTCGCATGGCCCGACAGGAACACGGCCGCCTGCCCCGCCGAATTACCGGCGCCGACAAGAGCGACCTCTTCACCTGCGCACAGCTTCGCCTCGACCGGAGACGCCCAGTACCAGACACCGCGGCCCTCGAACTTGTCGAGGTTCTCGATCTCCGGGCGGCGATAGCGCGCGCCGCTGGCGACCACCACCGCGCGCGACCGCAAGGGATCGCTGCCGTCGAGCGCGACCGCAAAGGCGCCGTCCTTGCGCGTGCAGTCGAGCGACTTCACCGTCACCGGGATCATGATCTCGGCGCCGAATTTCTGCGCCTGGTTGAACGCCCGCGCCGTCAGCGCCTGGCCGGAAATGCCGGTCGGAAAGCCCAGATAGTTCTCGATGCGCGCGCTGGCGCCGGCCTGTCCGCCGAAGGCGCGGGTGTCGAGCACGGCGACCGATAACCCTTCGGAGGCCGCATACACCGCGGTCGCAAGCCCCGCCGGTCCGCAGCCGACGATCGCGACGTCGTAGATGCGGTTGTCGCTGGGGCCGCCGATCATGCCGATCGCGCGCGCGACCTCGGTTTCGCTGGGGTTGCGCAGCACCTCGCCGCTCGCCGCGACCACCAGCGGCCAGTCTTCCGGCTTGGGCGAATAGCGCGCGATCAATTCGGCGGCATCGCGGTCGCGTTCGGGATCGAGCAGATGGTGCGGCTGGCCGTTGCGGGTGAGAAACCCCTGCAGGCGCACCACGCCGGCCGAATGCGACGGACCGATCAGCACCACACCGCCGACACCGCCCTGAAGCAGATTGACCCGGCGCAGGATCAGCGCGCGCATGATGCGCTCGCCGAGCTCGGCCTCGGCGACCAGCAGCGCGCGCAGGCGCGGCGGCGGCAACAGCAGCGTCTCGACCTCGCCTTCCGCGCGGCCGTCGACCAGCGCCGGCCGTCCCGAGAGCTGGCTGAGCTCCGCCAGGAATTGCCCCGGACCCTGGTCGATCAGCGGGGTCACATGGCCGAGTCCGTCGCGCTGGGTGATGGCGACGTGCCCCTTCAGCACGACGAACATGCCCGGCCCGGGCTTGCCGGTCTCGAACAGGAACTCGCCATCGGCGTAGTTGCGGACCTCGCCAAAATTCCTGAGACGCTCGATCTCGGCCGATGTCAGCGTCGGAAAGGTCTGTTCAGGGCGCGTGAACCGCGCCATCTGCGGATCGCCATCGGTTCGCTGCTGCTCGTCCTGCCCCATTGCCACGTCCATGCACTCCAAAAATTCCAATCGCCGGTCTTCAATCGCCGGTCTTGCCGGCGGTCCCCTCATCTAGGGAACCATCGTCATTCTGCGAGGGGTCGGTGATTGCGGCGCGTTCGCGCGCCTGCAGCTTCCGCCGCTTCAGGTTTTCGCGCAGCGCCGATTTCAGCCGGTCGTCCCGCGCCCCCTTCGCCTGTCTCGTGCTCTTGTCGGTCTCGTCAGCCATCAGCGGTCCATACCAGCGATCCGCGATAACATGCCCGGAGAATGCGGCAGCTCAAGAGGCCAGCGCGATCCGATCGTGCGAAAGTCCAAAATGGGCCGAATCCAATACCGCGGCCAACTGGCCAGTTGGCCGGGGATATCGCAGCCAAAATCGGCGGAAAGTCGGTGCTTTCACGTGAAAACGGGCATTTTGGCCCCGATATCGGCCCGATTTTCTCATTTTCACGGAGTTAGCAAGCTTGCACAGGAGGGGGGCTTGTGGCAGATATCGGCGCGCTTGGTAGGCCCTTGTGGTGGCCGATTCTAGATCCCAGCACATGCTGCCGTAGCTCAGTGGTAGAGCACTCCATTGGTAATGGAGAGGTCGACAGTTCAATCCTGTCTGGCAGCACCATTCCCCTGATGCAATCACACATGAAGCGGCGTTCTCGCGGCTTGAAACGCCCGAGTTTTGCTTTCCTCTTTCGCCCTCTGTTGTGAAGAGGGCGCAGCACCGCCGATCCAGCGCCAAAAGACATTAAGGAGCTACGGATTAATCCGGTAAGCACGACGCGCAGGCCGCTAGGGAACATTTGCATTCAAGACAGCGTCGCACCAAACCTCCTCGGCGATCAGATTGAGGAGATCGTCATTGTCCTTCGGCCAGCCTCGCAAAGCCGCGTGTGCCGGATTGTCAGGCTCAGCCTCGTGGATGAAACGAATCCTGTGTCGCTTCGGATCGTTGAGGCAAGCCTGCCTTATCTGCGACACACAGCCTACCGCGAATCCGCTTTTTGGTCGGACATCGATATTGCTTAAGCGGATGGCCTGGACAGTTGCAACGACACGATCCTGATGCGTCGCGCCAGGAAAAAACTCGGCCCATGTCGCCGACAGATAGTCTTCGTCATCCCTCAAGCGGAACGCTGCGCCGAGAATTCCAATGACATTGTCGTCTTCATCCTTGCGCAGCCGCGCCCAAGGAACATAGCGAACGCAATGATCCGGCTCAGGTAGGTACGTGATTGGCATCGACGAACCAGCGATCGGGGCCATAAGGCGCCAGAACCGCCGGCAGCCGAGAAACAGGCGTGATTCCAGCCGCTCGCTCGCGGTCATCATTGATGGTCACAGAAATAGTCCATCTAACGAGATCTTGAGGCAGGCACTCGATCGTCAATCGATCTCCACCATTGGTCCAGGTTGCGATCAGCTCACCTTTGGCTGTCGCGCCCAAACCAGGCCGCCGTTGCGGCTTCAGAAAAATCAGCAGACGCAGAAATGTCGCAAAAGAATCTACAGTCGGCGGCCGATCTAGCGGCTCCCAATCTTCCACGCTCAACAAACTATCGAGCTGGCCGAACAACCTTGAGCGCCAGTCGCGATTCAAATGCATCGCCACCTGCGACGTCCGAATTTTGAACTGCGCGAGGATGTCAAACAGCTGGGATTCCAATGCCTGCGCCACGGGTGGCGTTTGCTTCTGACCAGAGAACGTCGGCGAGGGCTGGCGTAGACTCTCGACCTGCCCCGCGATCAGCTTGGAGACAGCTCCAATCGCCGTCGACGGCACGTAAGGAGCAACAGATGGGCGCCGACCTATGGCGGGTTGTAAAGTGGTCATCTGAAAAGCTCTCTGGCTCGCTCGGTAATACAGGCCTCAAAGATAAAATTCTTGTGGTCGCGCATCCGACCGATCAACGCCCAAAATTCTTCCTCCCGCTTAGGAATATTGATTTGACGATACACGTCAAGGTCGAGCGAGAAGGAAGTCATATTTATCAGAGGGGACGGGACCGTACTGGAAATAATGTTGAAGAATAGGTCGTCGGTGCCGACCGGACGCTGCGCCTGAACAAGGTATTCCAACATGGGCATCCCAAACTGCTGCGGCGACCGCGGCAGGAAGTTCAGATAATCCTCAACATTGAGAACGGCCCCCTCCCGAACAGGAATGTCGATCCTGTTGACATACCTCAAACCCACACGTGCCACGTCCACGGGTCCGATATGGTGCCTTCTCAAAGCCGCCCAAGCTTTAGCGATCGAGGCTTGAAAGCCTTCCCACCCTAAGTAGGGAGCGAGCCGGCTACAAACAAACGCAGAACGGCGGAAAATGGTCACATCAGCCCTGTCGAGAGAACTGAGTTTCCGTCCTTCCCATTCCGTCGTCACCGTCGGTGGCTTGCCAACGATCTCCATCGAGATCTTAACCGACTGCTCCTCCTCGTTGTAGAAATACTCCTTTTCAATCAAAGATATCGCCCGATCGATCACCTCCCGGGCAATCGGATGAGCGAACCTGACTTCCAGAACCGCTTCGGTAATCGGTGCTCGGGGATAGTTCATGACGGGACAACAGCAGGAAATTGCCAGCTGTTCCATAGCCCAAAATGGTTAACAGACCGCAGATTTGTCATATAGCAGCCGCTGCTTGTCCGGTGCTTGGCCATTGGCGGCACAGCGATCCCAACCCGCAGCCTGTGGTGACGGCGGGTCACCAACTTACGGTAGATCTGCGCCGTACGTAGCACGGCCAGCGATGGCCACGGCCTTAGGCACCACCCTCGGCGTCGGAGTCTCGCCGAGATCCTGAAACTGGAACATATGCCGTGCATTGGCTTAAATTACCTCGCCTTCGAAAGGATCATCCGCGTTGAGAAGGTCGACAGTTCAATTCTATCTGGCGGCACCATATTCTCGCTTCAATGACGCACAGATTGGCATGCTCGCGGCTTGAAACGCCCGAGTTTTGCTTTCCTCTTTCGCCCTCTTCCGTGAAGAGGGCGCAGGGAAGGCCGGGTGCCGGCTGGCACCCATGATCCGCTGCGCGAAGAATTTGCACACGCAAATGCGCTAGCGGACAACAGGTGGGCCGGAAAACACCCGGCCTTCCCTGCGCGATGGGTTGACGGCTTATGCGCGCTCTCCCCGGAGCCGAGTTCCTTCTGGCCTCCGTCACCTCGCGAATTGGCGATGCCTCGCGGCCCGGTCGAGCCCCGATCCATCTCCGCAAGGCTTGACCGTAGCAACGACGGTCAGGACCACGCGCTTTCGCCGTACGCAACTCGCCCTGCTTGGCCCCGAAGGACTCACAGGACGTTGGCGCCGTCCGTTCCGCACGCAGCCAAGGACCTCACGAGGTTCATCTCGCCCTGGTCCCGCATCGCGTGCCCGGCACTGCCGCGTCCACCGCACCCCGGCCCACGTTCGCTGCGACGTACGATCGCCCCTCTCCCTGGGCCGGGATGACGAGATAGTGCCGCAAATCCGAATTTCGGTAAAGTGGAATATTTTTGTGGAAAGGGGTTGACGGATTTTTGCGAGAGGCAAGTGTTTTGCCCGACGGGTCAGGATCGGACCACATAGGTAAGGTTAATTCTTCCTTTCGATTGTCGGTAGAATTTTATCTATTATCGTCCGTGCCGTGGATGACGAACCAGAGGCTCCGATAGTGTTTGCGTGTTGCCTGATCGTGACCGGGATTGCATTGCTTCTCTCCGGCATCGTTGCCTTTGGCTTTCATAGAAACTCGCTGCACTCGATGGCGTTGCTGTAACGATACCAACGAACCAGCTTGAAGCTTGTAGGATGGGTAGAGCGCAGCGAAACCCATCGACGCTCAGCGATGTGACGAAGCATGATGGGTTTCGCAAGTGCTCTACCCATCCTACGGACCGTCACTTGTCATCCTCCACCTGATGTCCAGCAAACCGATCATCAGCCCGGCGTAGCCGCCGGCAGAGCTCGCGGTTGATGTTCTGCAGGACGATCACATAGGCGTGGATATCGGCCTTGTAGCAGGCATAGAGTTTCTGGGCGGTCAGCTCGTACAGCACCGTCGGGCTCTCCGCGGCCACCGTGGCGGAGCGGTTTTGCATTTCGATCAGCGTCATCTCGCCGAAGAAGTCGCCGGGCTCCAGGACGGAAATCGGGATCACGCTTCCCGCATTCGCCCGCTTGCTCACCGCCAGCCGGCCGGATTTGACGATGAACATCGAGCGTCCCTGATCGCCTTCCGCGACGACGGTCGCGCCGGCCTCGAAGCGGCATTCGACCAGCATCGACATCAGGAGATCGAGACCCGGGTCCGGCAGACCGCCGAAGAACGGCGTCGCGAGCAGGAACGATTTCAAATCGGGGGCACTGGCAACCATCGCGCGAGGATAAGCCTCGTCGCCATCTGCGGCAAGCCGAGCACACGCCGGCACCGGCGACGCCCAATGTGCTTGAACAAATGAGCACGATCTTCCCGGAAAGCCGCCTCGCACCTTAGCGGATCGCGCCCTAGTTTCGCTCACCTTCGCCGACGACGACGAAGGGTCCCCAAAGGGCGGGATAGGCGTTCAGCTGATCGGACGCGTCGTCCATGTAGGACAGCATCGCCTGCCGCAAGGCCTCGGAACGTCCGATGTTCGGATTGGCCTTCATCACCTCGAAGGTCGACGTGGCAAGCTTGGTCGCCGCATCGGATGCGACCGCCCAGTGCGAGACCAAGAGCGCCCGCGCCCCGGCGTAGAAGAAAGCGCGCGCCAGGCCCGACAGAGCTTCGGCGCCCGGCTTGCCGCCAGCCGCCGTGTTGCAGGCGGACAGCACGACCCAATCCGCGTTCAGCTTGAGCTGCGCGATTTCGCTGGCGGTCAGCAGTCCGTCGTCCTGATCGGTCGGCTGTTTGGGAAGCGAGAGCGCCAGCGACGGCTCGCCCAGTCCCTGCACGTCGCCGGCGACGAGGCCATGGGTCGCGAAATAGACGACGCGGTAGTCGGCGAGCGAGGCGGTCTTGACCGTCGTCTCGCTGGCATCGGCCCGCAGATGCAGATCGCCGCTCGGAACGCCCATCCGTCTTGCGATTCCAAAGAGCTCGTCGGAGGTGTCTTCAAGGCGCGGCAGCGCCCGGCTGAGCAACGAACGATCGACCGAAGCTCCATGCCAGTAATCCGAGTAAGCCCCCACGGCATCGAGCGACCTGGCCTTGCCGTTCTTTTTTCTCGGCGGCGGCTGCACGGGTTTTGCGTCGTCAGCCCGCTTCGCGGCCGCCGGCGGCGGCACCGGTTCAGGCGCCGGAGCAGGCGGTTCGGGGCCGAAAATCGGATCACCAAAGCCGATCAGCTGTTTGGAGCTGGTGCTCTGATGCGCGAAGCTGCGCAGCACCCGAATGCTCGAGACCGATGGCTGCACCGAGATGCTGTAGCTGCGTAGCAGCCACGCGGCCTTGCGATACGCCGCGGCGTCGTTGAGGCCCGTCGGCCGCTCGGCCGGCTTCTGCGTCACCAGCAGGTGGAACGGCATCGCGGTCAGATTCCCGGTCGGCACCAGGATGAGTTTCTTCTTGCCTTTGATGATATCGGCGACCGGGCCAAACAGCGTCGTGTACAGCGCGTAAGCTCCGTCGAGATCGAACAGCTCGGGCTTGTCGCCAGCCGGGATCGTATCCAGCTTGCTCAAGTCCAGCCCGGTCCGAAAGGCCGCGACCCTCTGCGTCAGCGAATCCTTGCCGACGGCAATTCTGGACCAGCTGAACTGCGAAGGCCCGACGGCAAAGACGTAGGTATTGTCCTTCTCGACCAGCCAGAAAACCATCGCCTCGTCCGGCCCGAGCAATTTTTGTGTTTCCTCCAGCGTCGTCGGCCGCGGTCGCGACAGCGCCGAATATTCCGGATATTGCGCATCGAGCTTGCCGCGGACCTCGGCGAGCTTGCGCTCGATATCGCTGATTTGCTTGCGCAGCTTGTCGCTGGTGTCAGGCCCGGAATCGTCCTGCACGCCGGTCGATACGCTGAGCGCCTTGTTCTTGTCGCTCCAGGCGTGCAGGAGGTCCTGGTCCTGCCGGACGAGATCGGCGATGGCACCGTTGCCCGAGGCAAAGCGGTTGCCCATTCGCTGGATCGCGGCGGCCGCGGAAGACTGCGAGCTCCACTGCGCGGAACGAAAGGCCTCGCCTCCGAGCGTGGCCGCGGACTTCGGGTCCTTGTCGGCAACGGCCGACAGGTTCGCGACATTCAACTGGAAGACACCCGCCTGCATGTCCGCCTGCAGCTTATTGTCCTCGGTCGCCTGCGCGACGGTCTCTTCCTGCTGCGCGAGATAGCTGGACATGATCGCGACCGCCCGCCGCGAATACGCGGTTGCCTTGTCAAAATCGCCGAGCAACACCTCGAGATCCGAAGCATCCCTGAGATCTGAAGCTACCGCGGCACTGGTTGGACCCAGCATCTTTTCGTGGATGGCCAACCTGCGGTCCGCCAGCGCCAGCGCCGCGGCGTAGTCCTTCTGGCGCATCGTCACTTGCATCAATCGATTGAGCGGCCAGACGACCGACAGCGGATTGCTGCTTTTGGCGTCATAGATGGCGATCGCGCGATTCAGTGGGGGACCCGCCAGATCATATTTTTGTTCAAAGAGATAGAGGTTTCCGATATTCGAAAGCACGTTTGCCGCGGCGATACTGTCGTTGCCGAAGGCGCTTTCGTTGATGGCCAAAGCCCGCTCCAGGGGCTCGTGCGCCTGACTGGAGCGACCCGTCATTGAATAAATCATTCCAATTTGCGAGAGCGCGTTCGCGACTGCGGGAGAATTCGGGCCGGACGCTTGCTGACGGATAGCGAGGACGCGTTCTGCGACCGCGCCTCCCTCTCGCCAACGTTGCGTACTGGTATAAATCGCTGCAAGCCCCGACAGGATATCGGCAACTTTCGGACTGTCCGGCCCGACGGATCTTTCGGCGATCGACAGGGCTTGCTGGTAGAACGATTCGGCCTGGGCGCTCCTGCCTTGATTGCGATAGGTCCCGGCCAGTCGGAACAGCCCGTCGGACAACTCGAGGCCATCGGCGCCGCCCATCTCCCGATCGGCCGCGATGGCCTTGAGATAGAGCTTCTCGGCAGCGGCATATTTGCCCTGATCGGTGTAGAGCCCGGCAAAGCGCATCGACGTTCGCGCGACATTGCGCGGATCGGACGCTTTCTCGTAGATCGCCAGCGTCTGCTGGTAGAGGTCCTCCGCCTCCTGGTATCTCTTCTGGGCCTGATACAGCGACGCCAGATTGCCGGCCGAATTCGCAACCGCAACGTCGTCGGGCCCGAGCGACTGCATGCGGATGGACAACGCTTTCTGAAAGCTGTCCTCGGCCAGCTCGAATTTCTTCTGATTGCGATAGACCACGCCGAGATTGTTCAGATTGAGCGCGACCATGGCGTCCTCTGGTCCGAGCGCCTTTTCGTTGATGGCAAGCGCGCGCTGCAGGTAGCTTTCCGCCTTGGCAAGGTCGCCGTTGGTCCGCTGTGCATTCCCGGCATTGTTGAGCGACTTCGCGAACTCGACGGGCTCGCGATCGGGATCCTTTTCCTGGATCGCGACCGCGCGCATCAGCAGGTCGAGCGCGTCCGGCAGCTTCCCTTGCGCCGTATAGACGTTGGCGATCTTGACCAGAGCCACACCGTAATAAAAGTCGTCGACGCCGTATCTCTGCTTGATCGCAGCCTCGTATTTCCAGGCTTCGGCCAGCGCTTCATCATATTTTCGCTCGAGGCGCAGCTTGTCGGTGTTGGCGCGCATCGCGTTGAGGTCGTCCTGCTGCGCGAATGCCGGAGCAGCCGTGAGGCCGAGGATGACCGCGAGCAGGGCAAGCACGTAACGGTGGTTTTGCGAATATCCTCGCATTGCAGCTTCCCTCGTGCGCCCGGGGCAAAGACAGCCCGCATTCATCGCTCCAGGCGACGCGCAAGGCCGGTGGTTAATAGACATCCGGAACGGCCTTCAGGTTCAATTCGACCTCCCCGCGCCCTGGCGGCCAGCACATCCGTTCACAACACTGTTATTGCGACCTGTCGCGCGCCTTGCCGCCACTGGGCGGCTCGCGCTCGTTGTTGTACCTTCAGGCGTGCAATCGCACGGTCGTCAGGAGGAATTGACATGACCACGGTCGTATTCAACCGCCGCACCCTCCTCGCCGGCTCCGTCTTCGCAACCGGGGTTTTGGCAGCCGGCGCTTCCGGGCTGCTGTTGCCCGCACGCGCGGAAGGCCTCGCACCGACCGATTCGATGTCGGGCGGGGCGAACAACTACCGCAAGGGCGCGCCGATCGTGGACCGGATCGGCAAGGGCGGCTTCTGGATGAGCGGCACCGTGCGCCGCGCCGGCGACGGGGCTCCGCTGGCCGGCCAGCGCATCCAGATCTGGGCGCACACCGTCGAAGGGCAGGAGCACGAGCCGCAGAGCCATGGCGCCACGCTCACCGACAAGGACGGCGCGTTCCGGCTCGAGATGCCGCAGATCATTCCCATCTTCGGCCAGCCGCATGGCCACCTCGCCTATGACAGCGGTGAGTTCAAAACCGTCTTTCTGCGGCCGGTGATGCGGAGCGCCAAGGAAACCAGCCTGGAGGCGCACTTCGTTCTGCAATCGGCCTGACCGCGTTGCAAATGCAGGGGTGGAGACTGGTTCGGGTGGTCCTGATCTGGGTCGCCCTTGCTTTGGCCATTGGTGTGCCGATCGCCGCCGCAGCCACGAGCGAGCTGCTCGCATGGCGCGGTCCGGTCTACATCCTGGCCGGATTCGCAGGGATGATTGCCCTGGGTCTCGTGCTGGTCCAGCCTCTGCTGATCGGCGGATATCTGGCCCCGCTGTCGGCCTATCGGGGACGCCGCGCGCATCACTGGATCGGAGGCACGCTGGCGGTGGCCGTGGTGATCCATGTCGTCGGCCTCTGGATTACCAGTCCGCCCGACATGATCGACGCCCTGCTGTTCTCATCGCCGACGCCGTTCTCCCCCTTTGGCGTGATCGCGATGTGGGCCATCTTCACTGTCGCGCTTCTGGCCGCGCTGCGCCGGCGATTGGGACTGCGACTGCGGACGTGGCGCCTTGTGCATATCCCCCTCGCGATCGTCATCGTCGTCGGCAGCGTGGTCCATTGCCTGCTGATCGAGGGAACCATGGAGACGATCTCGAAGGCTGCGCTTTGCGTGCTGATCCTGGCTGCGGCCGCAAAAGTCATGGCTGACCTGTGGCTGCGGCGAAAGCGCGGGACGTTGCGCGGAGAGAGCATTGCGCGACAGTCATCAGCTCGCTGACATTTCGAGGGCCGCTCCCTATATGTGAGGCCCTGCGCACCGCGCTTCATCCGGACCCGCCACATGATCCCCTTCTCCGTGCTCGACCTTGCTCCCATCCGCCAGGGCAGCAATGCATCGCAGGCGTTCCGCAATTCGCTCGATCTCGCCCAGCATGCCGAGGCGTGGGGCTACAAGCGGTTCTGGCTGGCCGAGCATCACAACATGACGGGGATTGCGAGCGCGGCGACATCCGTGGTGATCGGGCATGTCGCCGGCGGGACCAAGACGATCCGCGTTGGTTCCGGCGGGGTCATGCTGCCGAACCATTCGCCGCTGGTCATCGCCGAACAGTTCGGCACGCTGGAGTCGCTCTATCCCGGGCGGATCGATCTCGGGCTCGGCCGCGCGCCGGGCACCGACCAGTTCACCGCGCGGGCGCTGCGGCGCGACCTCGCCACCAGCTCCGAGAATTTTCCGCAGGACGTGCTGGAATTGCAGGCGCTGCTCGGCGACGTGCAACCAAACCAGGCGATTCGCGCCGTGCCCGGCATGGGCACGAAGGTGCCGCTGTGGATCCTCGGATCCAGCACCTTTGGCGCACAGCTCGCAGGCATGCTCGGCCTGCCGTTCGCGTTCGCCTCGCATTTCGCGCCGCAGATGATGATGCCGGCGCTGCGCGAGTATCGCGCGCGCTTCGCGCCGTCGGCGCAGCTCGACAAGCCCCATGCGATGGTCGGCGTCAACGTGTTCGCCGCGAACAGCGACGCGGAAGCGCAGCGGATGTTCTCCTCGCTGCAGCAGCAGTTCATCAATCTGCGCCGCGGCACGCCCGGCCCGCTGCCGCCGCCGGTCGACGACATGGACGCGCTGTGGTCGCCGGCCGAGAAGGCCATGGTCGCCCAGTCGCTGTCATGCTCCGCGGTCGGATCGCCTGAAGTGGTGGAACAGAAGCTGAAGGCGCTGATCGCCGAGACCGGCGCGGACGAGCTGATGACGACGGGCCAGATCTACGACCACGCAGCCCGGCTGCGCTCATTCGAGATCGCGGCCGGGGTGCGGGATCGGCTGGCAAAACAGCCGGTGGTGTGAGCGCGAAGACCACGCCCGTCATTGCGAGCGCAGCGAAGCAATCCAGGGTGCCTCTGCGGAAACAAGTCTGGATTGCTTCGTCGCTTCGCTCCTCGCAATGACCGGGTGGCGCTAGTCCGGAAACCCGAACAGCTTTGCCGGATTGTGCACCAGGATCTTCTCCAGCTCGGCCTGGTCAGGGGCGTAGCGGTACATCAGCTCGAGCAGATCGGCATCGTTCGGCGGCTGCCTGACCGAGACCGGATGCGGCCAGTCGCTGGCCCAGACGCAGCGGTCGAGGGCGGCCTCGATATAGGTGCGCGCGATCGGGATCACGTCGTCATAGGGCGGGCCGGCCTTCGAGGTCTTCTCGCCAAGCGACAGCATCACCCAGAAATTGCCCTTCTTGAGCAGCTCCAGCATCTTGCGCAAATTCGGATCGGTCTTGCCGGCTTCCGGATCGGGGCGCGCCATGTGGTCGATCAGCACGGGCACATCGAGATTTTCGTACTTGGCAACGCTGGAGACGATGCCATCCTTCTCCGGCTGGATTTTCACGTACCAGCCGAGCTCGCGAATGCGGGCGATGGCGCGGGCGAAATCGGCGTCCGACAGCACGGCGCCGAGCTCCTGACGGAAGCTGAAGCGGGCGCCACGCACGCCGGCGTCATGAAGCTTGGCAAGGTAGGAATCGCTCGCCTCCGCGAACACCAGCGCATTGGCGCAGCCGCGGTAGTTCGGGCCCATCGCGGCGAGACCGTCGAGCACGACGGAATGGTCAGCGCCATAAGTCGTGGTCTGTACGATGATGCCGCGCTCGATGCCGAGCGTCTTGTGGACGCGCAGCGCCGCTTCCCAGGTCGCGGTCGGCATCCGGTAGGCCGCACCGGGACGCTCCGGATATTTGTCGATGGGACCGAGCACGTGAAACTGGCTGTCGACCGTCTTCGGCGGCGGTGCCTTGACCGGGCGGCGCGGATTGGGGTCGAACGGCAGATAGGTCGGCATGCAGATGCTCCCTTAGTCGATCACGGCGGTGAAGTCGCACTGCACCAGCGCGCCGCCGTCCATGTTGTCCATCGGCAGCGCGTGACGCGCCGGGCGTGAATGCTCGTCCGGAAACATCTTGAGCCACTCGACATTGACGGGCCCGCGCTGCGTGCGGTCCTTCAGCCACACCGTCATCTTGATGATGTCGTCCGTGGTGCCGCCGGCAGCCTCGACCGTCGCCTTCATATGCGCGAACATGTTGGCGCATTGGGCGTCGAGGCTCTCGGGCATCACGCCGGCCCCATCGCGGCCGAGGATGACGCCCGACATCACGAGATTGCCGATGCGGCAGGCGTTCGGAATCGGGTTGGCGTGCTTGAAGCCGCCGATATGGATGCTCTTGCGCCGCTTCTGACCATTCATAGTGCGCTCCCTCTCTTTTATTGGTTCAGACGAACTGGCACGACACCGAGCCGAACGGACCATAGTCGGCATGGAACGTGTCGCCGCGGCGGATGTCGACCGGACGCGTGAACGACCCCGCCAGCACGACCTCACCGGCGGCGAGATGCTCGTCATGCGGCGCGAGGCGGTTGGCGAGCCAGGCGATGCCGTTGGCGGGATGGTTGAGCACGCCGGCGGCAAGCCCGGTCTCCTCGACCTCGCCGTTGCGGAACAGCAGCGCGCCGATCCAGCGGAGGTCCGCATCCAGGGGACGGAACGGCCGGCCGCCGAGCACCAGCGCGGCGTTCGCCGCATTGTCCGAGATCGTGTCCCTGACCTTTCGGGTCTTGCCGGTCTCCGGATCGACGCGGTGCATGCGCGTCTCCAGAATTTCCAGCGCGGGCGTGACATAGTCGGTGGCGTTGAGCACGTCGAAGATGGTGCAATCGGGCCCGCGCAGCGGCGCCTTCAGCACGAAGGCAAGCTCGACCTCGATCCGCGGCGCGTGGAAGCGGTCGAACGGGATCGGCGTCGCGTCGGCATAGAACATGTCGGCGAACAGCACGCCGTAATCGGGCTCGTTGATGCCGACCGCGTTCTGCATCGCCTTCGAGGTCAGGCCGATCTTGTGGCCCTTGATGACGCGGCCGCGGCCGAGCTGGAGTTTCGTCCAGGCGCGCTGGATCGCATAGGCATCCTCGATCGAGAAATCGGGATATTCCTTGGTGAACATCGGGATCAGCGCCTTGGTGCGCTCGGCTTCATCCAGGCGCGCGGCAAGGCGTTCGATCGTCGCGGTATCGAGCATGACTTACTGCTCCGCCGCTACCGTGTTGCGCAGCACGCCGATGCGCGCCGACTCGACCTCGACGACATCGCCCACCTTCAGCCAGCGCGGCGGATCGAAGCGAACGCCCGCCCCCGTCGGAGTCCCCGTCACGATCATGTCGCCGGGCTTCAGCGTCGCGAAGGTGGAGAGATAGGAGATCAGATAATCGAACGGGAACATCAGCCGCTCGGTCGTGTCCTGCTGCCGCACCTCGCCGTTCACGCGCGTGGTGATGTCATGAGGCCCGCGCGGATCGAGCTCGTCCGCGGTGACGATCCACGGACCGATGCTGCCGGAGCGATCAAAATTCTTGCCCTGCGTGACGTTGAACTTGCCGTGGCGCAGCCAGTCGCGGATCGTGCCTTCATTGCACAGCGTCATGCCGAAGATGTGGGACCACGCCTTCTCGCGCGGGATGTGGCGGCCGCCCTGGCCGATCACGATCACGATCTCGCCTTCGTAGTCGAGCTGCTCGGAGACCTTGGGCTTCTCCAGCGTCTGGCCGGAGCCTGTCATCGAGGACATGCTGCGCACGAACAGGCTGGGATATTTGGGCAGGTCCGAATTGTCCTTATATTCGGCGTTGCGCTCGGCGTAGTTGACGCCGATGCACCAGAGCTTTTCCGGCGCCAGCACCGGCGGCAGCAGGACGAGCTTATCCAGCGCGTAGTCGGGCTTTTGCCCGGCGACGGCTTCCTGCGCATCGGCAAGTGCGTTGGCCGCGATCAGCGCCTTCACGTCGGAAAAGTCGCGGCCGATCCGCCTGGTCAGATCGACCACGCCGCCTGCGACGGCCGCGCCGTAGCGCGCCTCGCCGTCCAGGAGATAGCTGAGGAGTCGCATTGTCGTTCTCCAATGGTCTTGAGGCGACGCGCCTGATGCGCCGCGCGCTCAGTCTTTCGATTTTGGCGTCTGGAACACGGTGTTCAGCGTCACGATCTCGCCGAGGCTGGCGTAGCGCGGCCCGCCGATGCGCGCGATCGGATCGAGCGCCTTGGTCTCGACCTTGCCGTCATTCACGAGGCCGTCGCGCAGGTGGAACATCACGACCTCGCCGACGATCAGCCGGCTCTTGGCATCGCCGAATTCGAGGCACTGGCGGAAGCGGCATTCCATCGCGACCGGCGCAACGCTAAGCCGCGGTACCTTGATGCGTTCGCAGGGCAGCGTCTCCAACCCGAGATGCTCGACCTCGCTGATCTCAGGCGGATGCTCGACGGAGCTGTCGTGCACCGCTGACATCAGCGGGGTATCGGCGATGTGGATGACATACTCCTCGGTATCGAGGATGTTGTGCGCGGTGTCCTTGTAGTTTGCACCCTTGCGGCCGACGCTGATGGCGAGCATCGGCGGCTTCTGCGAGACGAAGGTGAAGGCGCTGAACGGCGCGAGGTTGAGCACGCCGGTGCGCGACAGGCTGGTTACCCACGCGATCGGACGCGGCACCACGATGCCGGTCATCAGGCGATAGATACGCTCCGCGCCAAGCTCGGTGGGATCGATCCGCATCGCTCAGTCCGCCTTGATGTTGGCCTTGCGCACGACCGGAATCCACTTGGCGTCCTCGCGCTCGAGATAGGCCTTGAACTCGTCCGGCGTCATCGGTGTGGATTCGCCGCCGAGCTTCTCGAACTTGTCGATAACGGCGGGATCTTTCAGGATCGCAACCAACGTCTCGTGCAGCTTGTCGATGACAGGCGCCGGCGTACCGGCCGGCGCGAACAGGCCGGTAAAAGTCTGGCCGTCGAAATCCTTGTAGCCGAGCTCGGCGAAGGTCGGGACGTCAGGCAGCGACTTCAGGCGATGCGGGCTGGTGACGGCGAGCGCGCGGAACAGTCCGGCCTTGATGTGCTGGAGGCTGACCGTGAGCTGGTCGAATGCGAACTGCACCTGGCCTCCGAGCAGATCGTTGATGGCAGGCGCATTGCCGCGGTAATGCGCGGTGACCCATTGCAGATCGAGGCTGGACTGCATCAGCTCACTGAGCAGATGGTTGGTGGTGCCGGGGCCGGGCGAGGCCATGGTCAGCTTGCCGGGCTCGCGCTTGGCGAGGTCGACGAATTCCTTGAACGTGTTGGCCTGCACCGACGGATGCACCTCGAGCACCAGCGGCGTCATCGAGATTGTCGAGATCGGCAGGAAATCCTTCTTCCAGTTATAGGCGTCACGCTTGTTGATCTCGGTCGCGAACAGCACCGGGCCGTTGGCGCCGACGAACAGCGTGTAGCCGTCGGGCGCCGATTTCGCGAAGGCTTCGCCCGCGATCATGCCGCCGGCGCCGGCCTTGTTCTCGATGATGAAGGGCTGGCCGAGCTTTTCCTGGAGCTTGTCGGCGACGATGCGCGCCGCGCTGTCGACGTTGCCGCCGGCCGGATAGGGCACGATCAGCTTGACGCTGCGCGCCGGCCATTGCTGGGCCGATGCTGGCCCTGCCAGGATCGCTGTGACAGCAGCTATGGCAATCGCGATTAATCTCATGTTAACCTCCCGGCGGCGCTTCCAATTCACTTCGAACGCCTTGACGTTGCGCACGGCGCTCGATCGCCGCGCAATCTCCAGATGTGCGCTTTACCTGTCGAGTGAATTGTGGCGTTCTTGTCCATAATATGGACAAGGCCGATTCCTCAAGATCCGCGCGCGGTGCGCTGGAACCGCGACAAGGTGCGCAGGCAATCCGGCGCGCGCTTGCGGTGCTGCGCATTCTTGCCGCAGGCCGCGAGGACGGTGTGCCATTGGCCGAGGTCGTGCGGGCGACCGGCCTCACACGCCCGACCGTGCATCGCATCGTCCACGTGCTGATCGAGGAAGGCATTGTCGAACGGCACGGCAGGAGCGGCCGCTACGCGATCGGCAACCAGGTGCCGGAGCTGGCGCTCGCGCGCCCGCGGCCGTCGCGGCTGCTGGTCGTCGCTAATCCGTCGCTGCAGCGGGCGTCCACCGCGATCGGCGACACGCTGTTCCTGACGGTGCGGACCGGCCACGACACGCTGTGCGTCGATCGCAGGATCGGCATCTATCCGATCCAGGTGCTGTCGATCGAGGTCGGCGCGCGCCGGCCGCTCGGCGTCTCTAGCGCAGGCGTCGCCATTCTCGCCGCGATGCCGGCACCGGACGCGCGAAAAATCGTCGCGGCCAACGAGAAGCGGTTCGAGACCTACCAAACCGACGCCGCGGCGGTGATGAGCCAGGTCACCGCTGCGCGGAAGCGGGGATATAATATGAGGGAGATCGGCCTGGTGCAGGGCACGAAATCGATCTCCACCTGGATCAAGACGCCGGACGGACAGCCGGCCGCGGCCATCACCGTCTCCGCCGTTCGGACGAGGCTCGGACCAAGGCGGGAGCAGGACGTCGCAGAGATTCTGCTGCGGGAGGCGCGGATCATCGAACAGGCCATTCGCGGCTAGCTTCGGACGACGCTCCATCGCCTCTCCCCGCGTGCGGGGAGAGGCCGGATTGCATCGTTAGATCCAATCCGGGTGAGGGGGAGTCTCCGCAAACCCAACTGTCACCGTCACGGCGGAGAGTCCCCCTCACCCCAACCCTCTCCCCGCAAGCGGGGCGAGGGAGCGCACCGACGATGCGGCGCTGTCAATGGGCTGACGTGGCCCTCCATTTTGTGGCACAAGGGCCGCCATCGCCGACCGATCAACGAGGCCAAGCATGCCCGCGCCGAAACCGCCTGCCTTCGAGACCCTGAGCCTGCATGCGGGCCAGCATCCGGATCCCGCGACCGGGGCCCGCGCGGTGCCGATCTACCAGACCACGTCCTACGTGTTCCAGGATTCCGATCACGCTGCCGCGCTGTTCAACCTGGAGCGCGCCGGCCACATCTATACGCGCATCTCCAACCCCACCACCGGCGTGCTGGAAGAGCGGCTCGCGGCGCTGGAAGGCGGCGTCGGCGCGATCTGCACCGCGAGCGGCATGGCCGCGCTGCATCTGGCCATCGCGACGCTACTCAATGCCGGCGACCATATCGTGGCGTCGAGCTCGCTCTATGGCGGCACCATCAATCTGCTGGCGCACACGCTGCCGCGCTTCGGCATCACCACGACGTTTGTGAAGCCGCGCGATCTCGACGCGTTCCGCGCGGCGATCAAGCCGAACACGAAACTGGTGATCGGCGAGACCATCGGCAATCCCGGGCTCGAGGTGCTGGATATTCCGAAGGTCGCGGCGATCGCACATGAGGCAAAGATTCCGCTGCTGATCGACAATACTTTTGCCACGCCCTATCTCAGCCGCCCGATCGAGCTGGGCGCCGACATCGTCATGCATTCGGCAACCAAATGGATCGGCGGCCATGGCATCGCGATCGGCGGCGCCATCATCGATGGCGGCCGCTTCGACTGGCGCGCCTCGGGCAAGTTCGGCGTGCTGACCGAACCCTATGGCGGCTATCACGGCATCGTCTTCGACGAGCAGTTCGGCACCGCCGCCTTCATCATGCGCGCGCGGACCGAAGGCCTGCGCGACTTCGGCGCCTGCCTGTCGCCGACCAACGCGTTCCAGCTGCTCCAGGGCGTGGAGACGCTCGGCGTGCGCATGGACCGACACATCCACAACACGCATCTGGTGCTGGAGGCGCTGAAGGCCAACAAGGCCGTCGACTGGGTGCTGCATCCCTCGCTGGAAGACCACCCCGACTATCAGCTGGCAAAGACGCTGCTGCCGCGGGGCGCCGGCTCGATCGTGTCCTTCGGCATCAAGGGCGGACGGCCTGCCGGGCGCAAGTTCATCGAATCGCTACGCATGATCAGCCATCTCGCCAATGTCGGCGACGCCAAGACGCTGGTGATCCACCCCGCCTCGACCACGCACCAGCAGATGGACGCCGAGCAGCTCAAGGCCGCTGGCATCGGCGAGGAGCTGGTGCGGCTGTCGGTCGGCATCGAGACGGCAAGCGACATCATCGACGATCTCGCGCAGGCGCTGCGCATCTCCCAGAAGGTTTGACACGATGAAGCTCTCCGTCAACGGCGCCGAGATATTTGCCGCAAACGGTGGCCGCGAGTTCGACAACTCCCTGCCCGCAGTCGTCTTCATTCATGGCGCCGGCTTCGATCATTCGACCTGGGCGCTGCATACGCGCTGGTTCGCCCATCATGGCTTTGGCGTGCTGGCGCCCGACCTGCCCGGCCACGGCCGCTCTCCCGGGCCTTCGCTGTCAACCATCGCGGAGATGGCGGACTGGACGGCGGCATTGCTCGCTGCGGCCGGCGTGGCAAAAGCGCATCTGATCGGCCACTCCATGGGATCGCTGATCTCGCTGGAGACCGCGGCACGGCACCCTGAGAAAGTATCTGCGTTGAGCCTGATCGGCACCGCCGCGACCATGACGGTGGGCCCCGATCTCCTGAAGGCGGCCGAAGCCAACTCGCAAGACGCGAACGACATGGTGTCGATCTGGGGCCTCGGCTTCAACGCCGAGCTCGGCGGCAGCCTCGCGCCGGGACTGTGGATGCATGGTGGCGCCCAGGCGGTGCTGAAATCCTGCGAGCCGGGCGTGCTCTTCAAGGATCTGTCGGCCTGCAATTCCTACGCGAATGCGCTGACTGCTGCTGCGAGCGTAAAGGTGCCGGCGACCCTCATCCTCGGCGAACGCGACATGATGACACCGGCGAAGGCGGGCAAGGCGCTGGCGGCAGCGATCCCGCATGCGAGGACCGTCGTGGTGCCGGGCGCCGGCCACATGATCATGGCCGAGCGCCCGGACGAGTTGCTGGCGGCGCTGAAGGGCTGAGCTTCGCTCAGGAGCCCGGCGTCCACTTCCAGACGATGTCGGAGACGTTCACCGGCTTCGGAATCAGGCCGACCCTGGAAAAGCGGTCGGCGACCGCCTGCTGGCTCTTGATCACGTCCGCGTCCACCGGCACGGTACGGTAGTTGGAGCGATCGACGAAGCGGCGGATCGCTTCGATATCGACGCCGGTCGCCTCGGCCTGCGCTCTGGCGACCTCCTCGTGATGCGAGTCGGCCCATACGCCTTCGGATGCGAAGGTCGTGTTGAGCTTCGCGACGAGTGACGGATACTTTTCCACGAAGTCGGCACCGGCGATGTAGAACGCGTTCGGCTGATGGACGTCCTTGTCGAAGGCGATGACGCGCGCGTTCTCCTTCAATTCGGCCAGCGCAAAATAGGGATCCCAGATCGACCAGGCGTCGACCGAGCCCTTGACGAAGGCTGCCGTGGCATCGGCCGGCGCGAGCGGCGCCGGCGTGATGTCGGTCCAGGCAAGGCCGGCCTTCTCCAACGCCGCGACCAGCAGGTTATGGGCGCTCGATCCCTTGCCGAACGCAACGCGCTTGCCTTTGAGATCGGCGAGCGTCTTGATCGGGGAGTCCTTGGGCACGATGATGGCCTGGCTGGTGCCGTCCGACTTCACCGCCGCAACATAGCGGATCCTGGCGCCGCCGGCCTGCGCGAAGATCGGCGGGGCATCGCCGACATAGCCGAAATCGACACTGCCGACATTGATGGCCTCCAGCAGCGGCGGGCCGAACTGGAAGTCGATCCACTTGATCTCGATGCCGAGTGGCTTGAAGGCGTTTTCGAGCGTCTGGCGCTGCCGCACCGCCGGAAAGAAGCCGCCTTTCTGCGTGCCGATGCGGATTTCGGTGGGCTTGTCCTCGGCGCGCGCGGGCGCGGCAAGGGCGGTTGCAAGGAGAAGCGTCGTTGCGATGATATATCGTCGCGTAATCATGGTTGGTCCTCTCGGTTGCTTCGGGGTCAGATGGCAAAGAATGGGGAATTCGCGCGCCCGCTCCGTTCCGACAACACCGCGCGCGCGGCGCGCTCGGCCTCGCGGGCGGAGCGGAACTGGCGACCTTCGAGGCTGTCGAACAAGCGCTCGGAGGAGAAGAAACGGAAGCCGCGCGCATCGCGCGTGACGATGCCCGCGGCGCGGTCGTGGATTTCGATAATGTAGGCGTTCGATTGGGCTTGAGACATGACTGCTCGTTCGCCGGGATTTCGGCGCTCCTGTCCAGGATGTGCGATGTGTGGCGTTGCTAGCGACTGATCAGCAACAACAACAGGCGCCGGAGGCCGCCGAGAAACAGCGCTGCGTCATGCACGCATGCATGTCGTCAAGGTTACGCTGGTGATGGGTTCCCATGTCGCGGCATCAAGCTCGATGAGCAGTTTCGATGCTTCGAATATCGAGCGATTGGCGCGTTCGGTCAATGAAATGGCAATCCATATTTGGGACCGGCGCGCCGGAGTGCTTCTCCCGCCGCAAGCGCGGACAGACGAATTCATCTCGCGCTGCGCGGCGGGATGGCGTTCAACTGAATCAGGTTGCCGTCGCGACGTTGCGCAACATGCCCTGGAGCCGCGATCCGACCCTGGCAACGTTGTCATGAACGCGCAGCTTGTAGCGGCTGACGGCATCGCGATCGACCGCGAAGAACTCCTTCTCCGGATAGGTGCGGCCAAAGATGTCGATCAGCATGCTGCGGAACTTGCCGGACACGATCGCGGTGTCGCCGGCGCCCTGTTCGGTATAGGCAACGGCCTCGGCCGACGTCAGCGCGCAGAGCAGCGGATGCAGCCGGGTCGAGAACACCTTCTTGTGGCGCTGGATGTCCTGGATGACGCGATCGAGCGGAAGGTTCTTCAATATCTCGTCGCCGATGTTGAGCTGCTCGTCGACGACAGGCGTCGCCATCGGAAACTGGTCGATCAGCCAGTCGCCGAGATGCTCAACATTGGAGCGGCCTCGGCCGTACATCAGGACGTCGTCCTCGTAGCGCGCGAACCAGGTGTCGAGCCGGTCGATGAGCCGGTCAAGCGCTGCGCGCGGGATGAGATCGCGATACTGCGTTCCGAAGATTCCCACCTTCGCCTTGCCGCGCGCCAGCACCTTCATGAGATCGTCGGTGAGCAGCGGCTCGTAGATGCTGTTGCCGATGCCGAGCACGATCAGATCATAGGACGCGCGGGCACGGTCCAGCGTGCGGAAGGTCAAATGATCGACCACGGCGTCGCCCGGCAGGAGCGAGTTGATCATGTGATAGCCGAGCCGGTCGCCGAAATTGCCGACATCATTGTAGGAGATGACGGCGACATTGCTCGCCTTGACCGCCGGCACGCGATCCATCGGCGTCAGGCGCATCAGGATCTGGAGTTGGTCGACCGGCATCGTCGCGGTGATCTGGAAGCCATGGCGGTCGAACAGCTTGGCCAATCCCAGGAAGCTGAAATGGGTCAGCCAGCCCAGCGCCAGCCGGTCCACCGAGCCCGTCAGATCGGTCGCGCAATAGCTCAGCACCACGTCCCGCTTCGCCGACCGCAGATGCGCGAAGAACGCGTCAGAGTCGGGAATGTATTCGAGGACGCCGAGCAGCGTGATGACGTCAGCATCGGTCGCGGCCTCGGCCGGGAATTCCCCGGCATTGAAGTCGCAGACGATCGTATCGGCCTCGCGCGCGACCAGGTCGCAGCCTCGATAATTGGCGCCGAGCGGCAGGAACTTGCGCAACGACATCTTGCCACAGCCGAGGTCGAGGACGCGCGCACCGGCTGGGATGAATTGTGCGGCGAGCTCGGCCCGGGCGTCCCAGGCGGCTTCCAGCGACGCCGGATCCGACCAGCGTGCCATGTCCGTCTTCCGCACCTGCGCTTGCGCGCGGTCTTTGCGAACCATCGCCGGCTCCATGTTTGATGAAGGCTGTACCGGCCTACGGCGACGAATCGCCGGCTGCGATGTAACCATTCGGCCGAATCAGGGTCAATCACGGCCGATAACGGTGGCGGATCGCTGGCCAGATTCCCCGACCTGACCTAGATTCCCGCACGATGATTCCTGGCAAACACCGACCCGGCAGCCCGCTGGCACAGCAGCAGATCGCGGATCTGCTCGGCCGCGGCATCGCACTGCATCAGGCCGGCCAACTGCCCCAGGCGCGCGAGACCTATCGCATCGCGCTGGCGGTCGATCCACGGCACCCCGATACGCTGCACCTGCTGGGCGTCAGCTTCCTGGCCGAGCACCCCGGCGAGGCGGAACAACTGATCCGGCAGGCGATCGCGGCGAGCCCGCGCAACCCGCTCTATCTCGCCAATCTGGGCGTAGCGCTCCGCAACCAGCGCAAATTCGACGACGCGCTGGCCATGTTCGACAAGGCGTTGCGCCGCAAGTCCGACTATTGGGAGGCGCATTTCCAACGCGCCCTGACCCTGCTGGCGATGGAGCGGCCGGAGGACGCGCTGACATGGCTCGGCCGCGCCATCGCGCACAATCCCGACTATGTCAGCGCCCTGAAGTACCGGGCCGATATTCTCTCGGATCTTAATCGCTTCGAAGCTGCGCTGGCCGGCTATGACCGCCTGCTCAAGATCGTGCCCGGCCATGCAGCCGCGTTGAACAATCGCGGTATCGTGCTGCTCCGGCTGATGCGGCCCGAGGCGGCGCTTGCCGACTTCGACGCGGCGATCGCGCTCCAGCCGGATTCGCCCGAGATAGCGAACAGCCGCGGCTCGGCGCTGCGCGCGGTGGGACGGCTCGACGACGCCCTGGCGTCGTTTGATCGCGCGGCAGCGCTGAAGCCGGACTTCGTCGACGCCATCGTCAATCGCGGCAGCGTGCTGCAGGACCTTGCGTGCTACGACGAAGCGCTGGCCAGCTATGCGCAGGCCCAGCAGATGGATCCCGGCCACGCCGCAGCCCACTGGAACGATGCGACGCTGCGCCTCCTGACCGGCGATCTCGCCCGGGGTTTCGTCGAGGCGCAATGGCAGTCGAAGGTCGCTGCACTCGGCCTTACCACGGCCCAGTTCAGTCAGCCGCTATGGCTCGGCGAGAGCCCGATCGAAGGCAAGACCATCCTGGTGCATGCCGATCTCGGCTTCGGCGACACCATTCACTTCGCCCGCTACATTCCCATGCTGGCCGCGCGCGGCGCACGCGTGATCGCAAGGGTGCAGGCCGCGCTACGAAAGCTGATCGGCACGGTGGATGGGGTGACCCTGTGCATCGACAAGAACGCTCCGCTGCCCGACTTCGATCTGCACTGTCCGCTGTCCAGCCTGCCGCTGGCGTTCGGCACCACGCTGGAGAGTATTCCTGCGGCCATTCCCTACCTGGCCGCATCAGGCACGCCGGACGTGTGGCGCGAGCGCTTCGGCACGGACGCGCGGCCGAAGATCGGCCTCGTCTGGTCGGGAAATGCGACGCACGCCAACGACCGGAACCGCTCGATACAAGCCGAGCTGCTCGCGCCTCTGCTTGCGCGCAAGGCCGTGTTCGTCAATTTGCAGACTGAGCTGCGTCAGAGCGACAAGACGGCGCTGGGCGAGCGCGACAATCTCGTCATGGCCGGTCAGTTCTTTGCCGATTTCACCGACACGGCCGCGGCGATGGCGGCGCTCGACCTCGTCATCACCGTGGATACCAGCGCGGCTCACCTCGCCGGCGCACTCGGGCGTCCGGTCTGGCTGCTGCTTCCTCACGTCCCGGACTGGCGCTGGCTGCTCGATCGCGAGGACAGCCCGTGGTATCCGACCGCGCGCCTATTCCGTCAGGACGCCGCACGCGACTGGAGCGCGGTGATCGCGCGCGTCAATCGCGCCCTCGTGGAGGAATTCCCTACCACATCGTAGCGGCCGCGCGCTCCGGCCAGATGCGATCATATTCGTCGCCGCCGACCGTGTTCTGGCTCATCTCGGCGAGGATCTGGCCGGGCGTCGGCAGTGTCTTCAGATCGATGCGCTTGTCGGGATTCCAGAGGTCGGAGCGGACGATGGCGCGGGCGCACTGGAAGTAGATCTCGTCCACCTTCATCACCATCACGCTGCGCGGCGCCTTGCCCTCGACCTTGAACGAGGCCAGCAGCTCCGGATCGACCGAGAGATGGGCGCGGCCGTTGGCCCGGACCGCATTGCCGGAGCCGGGGATCAGGAACATCAGCGACACCCTGGGATCGCGCACGATGTTGCGCAGGGAATCGACCCGGTTGTTGCCGCGGCGGTCCGGCAGCATCAGCGTTTTGGGGTCGTGAATGCGGACGAAGCCGGGGAGATCGCCGCGCGGCGAGCAGTCGATGCCCTCGGGGCCGATGGTGGCGAGCGCGGCGAAGGGCGCCTTCTCGATGAAGATGCGGTAGAGCGGGGTGACATGGTCGGCGACTTTCACGGTCGAGGCATCACCGACGGCACCGTAGATGGCCTCAAGCTGTTCGACCGTATTGATCACCGTCATTCCACTCTCCTGGTTGCGCCGGCCGCTACTCGTGCCAGCATTCGTTCCTGATGATGCGCACGAGCTGGCGGCTGTGATACTCCGCGCTGCCGGCGTTGACGATGGTGACATCGGCATTGGCCGATGCATCGCTGACACTGCGCGCGAGGCGATCGGCGATGTTGCCGTCGCTGTGCCGCGCCCGCGCGGCAAGCCGCTGCGCCAGCACGTCCGGCGGCGCGGTTATTGCGACCACCACAACGTGTGCATAGGCCTGGCGCAGCGCGCCAATCACGGTGCGCGAGACATTGGCGACGACCGCGCGCCCGGCGCGGATGTCGTCGTTGATGTCGAGCGGCAGGGCGTAGGAATGCCCGTGCGCCTCCCAATGTACGGCGAAATCGCCGTGCTCTTGAGAGCGGCGAAACTCGTCCTGGCTCACCGCGATGTTGTCCTCGTCGGCGGAGGATGCGCGTGTCACGACCCGGCGCGGGAAAACGACGTTGCGATCATCAACGCAGGCCGCCTGCGCCAGCCGCAGCAAGGTGTCCTTGCCCGCGCCGCTCGGGCCGACCACAAGCACCAGCCGGCCGGGACCGATCGCACCCGCCTCGCCCTCGGTCATGGTCGCGGTCTCGCTCATGCCACGCGGTGTCCTTCGCGCCAGACGCTGCGGACCACGGGAACGTGGCCTGCGACATGGACGCGAATCAGGTCGGCGCGCTTGCCGGTCGCGACCTCGCCGCGGTCGGTGAGACCAACCGCCTCGGCAGGCGCCTTGGTCACGGTGCGAACCGCCGCCGGAAGGCCGATCGCAGGCACATGCTCGGGCAATTGCAGCGCGGCCATCAGGAGGCTGGAGGGAATGTAGTCCGATGACAGGATGTCAAGCAGGCCTTCGCGGGCGAGATCGACCGCGGCGATATTGCCGGAATGCGAGCCGCCACGCACGACGTTGGGCGCGCCCATCAGGATGTCGATGCCGGCCTGGTGCAGGCCGCGCGCGGCCTCCAGCGTGGTCGGGAATTCCGCCACCGAAACGCCATCGCGCACGGCGTCCACGACGTTCTCCTCGGTGGTGTCGTCATGGCTCGCAAGCGGAATCCTGTACTGATGCGCCAACGCCACGATCTGGCGCATATTGGTCGCGGCATAGGCCTTCTGATATTCGAAGCGTTTTGCGAACAATTCGTCGAGCTCGGCGTCGGTCTTGCCGCCGTTCTTGCCGCGATAATAATCGCGCAGCTTCCCCTCATCGCGGAACTGGCGCTGGCCGGGCGTGTGATCCATCAGCGACATCAGCTTCACGTCGGGACGGTCGATCAGCTCCTTGGCCTCCTCGACCACGCTCGGCATCGGGATTTCGCAGCGCAGATGCAGGAAGTGATCGGCGCGCAGCAGATTGGCGTCGCGTGCGGTCGTGATCGCGGCGGCGAGCACGCCGGCGCGGCCGTCGACTTCCTCGGCGCCATCCTCGCGCCAGACCCGGAGCGAGTCGAACACGGTGGTGATGCCCGACGTCGCAAGCTGGCCGTCATAGGAGATGACGGCTGCGACCGGATTCCAGAACACTTTTGGGCGCGGCACGTAATGCGCTTCGAGGTGGTCGGTGTGGAGCTCGATCAGGCCGGGCATGATCAAATCACCGCCGGCATCCTCGGCGCCCGCGGGCGCCCTGCCCTCGCCGATCTCGGCGATGCGCTCATCGGCAAGAGCGAGCCAGCCCTGCTCGATCACCCGGTCAGCCAGCACGATCCTGGCGTTGGCGATCACAGTATCCTTCGGCTTGGCGTTCATTTCCATTTCCTTCAGGCCGCGGCGGCAAAGCTTGTCACATCAACGATACGATCGGCAATCAGATGACGGATTTCGTCGTCATGGACAATGGCAACCATGGCGACGCCCTGGCGTTTCTTCTCGGCGATCAGCTCGACCACGACAGCGCGGTTGGCGGCATCGAGCGAGGCGGTCGGCTCGTCCAGCAGCAGGATCGGCAGATCCGAGATGAAGCCGCGCGCGATATTGACGCGCTGCTGCTCGCCGCCGGAGAAGGTCGCGGGCGGAAGCTGCCAGAGCCGCTCGGGGATGTTGAGACGATGCAGCAACCCGCCGGCGCGGGCCTGCGCATCGGCACGGGCCATGCCGTTCACGATCAGCGGTTCGGCGACGACGTCGATGGTCGCAACCCGCGGCACCGCGCGCAGGAATTGGCTGACATAGCCGATCGTGGAGCGGCGGATATTGAGGACTTGCCGCGGCTCGGCGGTGGCGAGGTCGACCACCGCGCCGCGGTGGCGGATACCAATGCGCCCGGAGTCGCAACGGTAATTGCCGAAAATCATCTTCAGGATCGACGATTTGCCGGCGCCTGATGGACCCGACAGCACGACGCATTCGCCGGGGCTGACATGGAAGGTCACGCCGCTGACGACAGGCAATTCGATGCCGCCCTGCAGGTGCATCGTAAAAGTCTTCTTGGCGTCGGCAATTTCGATCATGGCGGTCATCGGAAAACTCATCCTGGAAGGCTTATGGCGGCAAAATCGAGGAAACGAGGAGTTGCGTATAGGGCTCGCGCGGATCGTCGAGCACCTGGTCGGTGAGACCGGTCTCGATGACGCGACCGCCCTTCATCACCATCACGCGATGCGACAGAAGCCGCGCGACCGCGAGATCGTGGGTGACGATGATGACGGCGAGATTCAGCTCGGCCACGAGGCTGCGCAGCAGGTCGAGCAGGCGCGCCTGCACGGACACGTCGAGACCGCCGGTCGGCTCGTCCATGAACACCAGCCGGGGCTCGGTGACGAGGTTGCGCGCGATCTGGAGGCGCTGGCGCATACCGCCGGAATAGGTGCGCGGCGCGTCGTCGATGCGCGCTGTGTCGATCTCGACGCGCGTGAGCCAGTCCGAGGCGGTGTCGCGGATACGGCCATAGTGATTCCAGCCCACCGCCATCAGCCGCTCGCCGACATTGGCGCCGGCCGAGACCGCCATGCGCAGGCCCTGCGCGGGGTCCTGGTGCACAAAGCCCCAATCGGTGCGAAACAAAAAGCGCCGCTCGGCCTCGCCGAGCGTGGCGAGATCGCGGGTAACGCCGTCGCGCATCCGATAGGAGACGTGGCCGGCGCTGGCCGCGAGCTGGCCCGACAGGAGCTGGAGCAGCGTCGACTTGCCCGAGCCGGATTCGCCGACGATCGCCAGCACCTCGCCGGGATAGAGCGAGAACGACACGTCCCGGCACGCGGCGATGCGGCCGTAGGACTTGCTGAGGGATTCTGCGACCAGCAAAGGCTCGTCGTTCTCGAGCGCGTTCTGATCAACCATGATCTCTCTCCTGCGCCTTCTCCTTGTAGGGGGCGGCGCTCAGGCTGCCGTGATGGCCGGCGGCCTGACGGCCCTCGCAATAGTCGGTGTCGGAGCAGACGAACATGCGCCCGCCCTTGTCGTCGGTGACGATCTCGTCGAGGTAGGAATTCTCGGCCGCGCACAGCGCACAGGGCGCGTTGAAGCGATAGGGCTCGAACGGGTGATCCTCGAAATCGAGTGACACGACCTGCGTGTAGGGCGGGATCGCGTAGATGCGCTTCTCGCGGCCGGCGCCGAACAGCTGCAGCGCCGGGCAATTGTCCATCTTGGGATTGTCGAATTTCGGCGTCGGCGACGGGTCCATCACATAGCGTGCGTTCACCTTCACCGGATAGGCGTAGGCGGTGGCGATGTGACCAAAGCGGGCGATGTCCTCGTAGAGCTTGACGTGCATCAGGCCGTATTCAGCGAGCGCATGCATGCGCCGCGTCTCGGTCTCGCGCGGCTCGAGGAAACGCAATGGCTCCGGGATCGGCACCTGATAGACCAGCACCTGGTTCGCGTGCAGCGCCGTCTCCGGGATGCGGTGACGGGTCTGGATCACCGTTGCATCTTCCGTCGCAGTGGTCGTGGCAACGCCGGCAGTCTTGGCGAAGAACTTCCGGATCGAGATCGCGTTGGTGGTGTCGTCAGACCCCTGGTCGATCACCTTGAGCACGTCCTGCGGACCAAGAATCGCGGCCGTCACCTGCACGCCGCCGGTGCCCCAGCCATAGGGCATCGGCATTTCACGGCTGGCGAACGGCACCTGATAGCCGGGGATCGCGATCGCCTTGAGGATCGCGCGGCGGATCATCCGCTTGGTCTGCTCGTCGAGATAGGCGAAATTGTAGGCGGGCGCGTTCATTCCGCGGCCTCCTTCATGGCATCGGGCGTATTGGCCTCGGCAAATTCCTTGCGCAGCTTGCGCAGCTTGCGCAGCAGGCCGAGCTCGGACTGGAAGTCGACATAATGCGGCAGCTTCAGATGCTCGACGAAGCCGGTCGCCTGGACGTTGTCCGAATGTGACATGACGAATTCTTCATCTTGCGCCGGGGCGAGTGCTTCCTCGCCGAGCTCGCGGGCACGCAGCGCGCGATCGACCAGCGCCATCGACATGGTCTTGCGCTCGCTCTGGCCGAAGGCGAGGCCGTAGCCGCGGGTGAAACACGGCGCTTCCGTCGCCGAGCCCTTGAACTGGTTGACCATCTGGCACTCGGTCAGCTCGATCGAGCCGAGCGGCACGGCGAAGCCGACGTCTTCGGCAAACAGCTCGACCTCGACCTCGCCGAAGCGGATCTCGCCGACAAAGGGATGGTTGCGGCCATAGCCGCGCTGGGTGGAATAGCCCATCGCCAGCAGAAATCCTTCGTCACCGCGCGCGAGGTTTTGCAGGCGCAGGTCGCGGTCGGCCGGAAAATTCAGCGGCTCGCGGGTGAGATCGCCGACGCTGGCGCCGTCTTCGGCTTGCGGCGAGGATTCGATCAGCCCGTCGCGGCCCAGAATGTCAGTCACGCGCGGCGTGGGCGCGGTCGATGCTTCAGACGCTGCCGGTGACTCCGGCACAAACCCTTCCGCGAGTGAGGGATCGAGCAGGCGATGCGTGTAATCGAAGGTCGGCCCGAGGATCTGGCCGCCCGGAATGTCCTTGAACGTCGCCGACACCCGCCGCTGCACCCGCATCGCGCCGGTGTCGACCGGCTCGCTGGCGCCGAAGCGCGGCAAGGTGGCGCGGAAGGCGCGAACCAGGAAGATCGCCTCGATCAAATCGCCCCGCGCCTGCTTGATCGCGAGCGCCGCGAGCTCGCGGTCGTAGAGCGAGCCTTCGCTCATGACACGGTCCACGGCAAGGCCGAGCTGCTCCGAGATCTGGTCGAGAGAGATTTCCGCAACGCTCTGGTCGCCGCGCCGCGCATAGGCGAGCAGGCGATGGGCGTTCTCGATGGCGCGTTCGCCGCCTTTGACTGCGACATACATGCTTCAGCTTCCCTTGCTCACGACGCGCGTGGTGCGGGGGATCGCAACCACGGCGTCATCGGCGACCAGCACCACATCGATGCCGCGCGGAAACAGCGCCTCGTTGAACCGCAGCCGCTCGAACAGGTCGAAAGGCTTGATCGACGCCTGAAGCGACGCCACGCCATCGATGCCGGGACCGCGGAGCTCGAAGCTGCGCCCTGCGTCCAGGCTCTCGACCTGGACGATCACCGTGGTGGAACGATCCGGATATTCGTTGGTGCCGAGCGCGAAGCGTTCGAGCGCCGGAAGCAAGCCACCATCGCTGATCAGCGCAAAGCTCGCGATGGACGAATCCTGCACCACCGGCGCGCCAGTGTGGAACTTCAGCCATTTCGTCACCTCGGGTCTCTCCGCCATCCGCGCGTCGAGCCAGAGTGGCGTGTCGTGGTCGAACAGCGTCAGCGCGATCGCGGCGGTGCCGCGCATCATCGTATCGGGCGCTCCGGCCATCGGCACGATGCGCTGGACCGAGCCCGGCCGCGCCATCGCATCCATGACCGAACGAAAGGTCGATTGCGCCGACAACACCTTGTCGGCGAACCCCGGCGGCAGTTCCGCAATCGTGGTCATGATCTCACCCCTCACCGCGCACCATGGTGTAGAAATCAACCTTCGTCGCAGCGGTCTCGCCCGCTGCCTGTTTGCGCTTGACCATAAGCTGCTCGCGCAACGGCGCGATAACGTCCCGCTCCACCGCGGCGCCAAAATCCCGCGATTGCACCAGCGCATCGCACAGCGCGATCAGCCGCGCCTTCTCGCCGTCGCGCCCGAGCGTGTAGCCGAAGCCGACCTCGCCGCTCGCAAGCCGCACCGCGGCGCGCGACACCGTGGCTTCACCGAGGTTGAACGGCGCGCCATCGCCGCCGACCCGGCCGCGCAGCATGACGAGGCCGTTTTCCGGTTCGCGCAGATCCTGATGGGTCGGGAGGGCCAAGTTGCGGAGGCGAGCGGCGATCTCGCCCGCCTCCGCATGCGCCAGCACGGCCATTGCGGCCTGGCGCTGGGCTTGCTGGGTATTGTTCTGGGTCACCAAATTCACCGAACTTGCCGAATTCAAGTTGTCTATGATAATAGACAACTTCATACGGAAGCGCCATGACTGTTTCGTGACAAAGGTGTGATTTCTGGGCTAGCTTGGCCGATGACATGAGCATGCAGGACACAGCCTCCTCCGGCGTCGCGCTATGGCGCCTCGTTGCCGACGGCATCGAGCGCGGGATCGCCGACGGCCGCTTTGCCGCCGGTGACAAATTGCCGGGCGAGATGGAAATCGCCGAAACCTATCGTGTGAATCGCCACACCGTGCGGCGCGCGCTGGCGGCGCTTGCCGAGCGCGGCATCGTGCGGGCCGAACGCGGCAGCGGAACCTATGTCGAGGCGCAACGCCTCGCTTACCCCTTGCGCTCGCGCACGCGCTTCTCCGAGATCGTCGGCGCCGATGGCCGCGAGCCGCATGGCCGCTTGCTCGAAGCCTCCGAGGACGTCGCCACGCGCGAGCTGGCGCGGGAACTGGGCTTGAAGACCGGCGCACCGCTGGTGCGGATCGAGGCGATCCGCCTTGCCGACCGCACGCCAATCTGCGTCTCCACGACCTGGCTGTCGGCGGAGTTGTTTCCGGGTGCGGGGGCGGTATTTGCCGCGACGCGCTCGATGACGAAACTGCTCGAGCATTTCGGCGTGCGCGACTATCGCCGCGGCGCGACCCGGATCACCGCCGGCATCGTCGACGCGACTGATGCTGCGCGGCTCGATCTTCCGCTGGGACGGCCGATCCTGGTGGTTGACGCGACCGACCACGATCTCGACGGCAAGCCGCTGGTGACCAAGCACTCGCGGTTCGCGGCGGAGCGGGTGGAGTTTCTGGTGGAGAACGGGTGAGCTGCGCCATCTTCCCCTCTCCCCCTGTGGGAGAGGGTGGCTCGTCGCGAAGCGACGAGCCGGGTGAGGGGTCTCTCTCCGCGAGTCCAATTCTCATTTGAGTGCGCGGAGAGAGACCCCTCATCCGGCGCTTCGCGCCACCTTCTCCCACAAAGGGAGAAGGAAGAAATCACGCGACAGCCCGCCGCCCGATAATCGCAAACCGCAGCTTGCTCGAGACGAAATCGATCGCGGCGACCGCGACCAAAATCATCAAAATCAGGAACGACACCCTCTGCCATTCCAGCACGCGGATCTGCTCGGCGAGCTGGAGGCCGATGCCGCCGGCGCCGACGATGCCGATGATGGTGGCCGAGCGTGTGTTGGATTCGATGAAATAGAGCACCTGACCGGCGATGACGGGAAGGACCTGCGGCAACAGGCCGAAGCGGATCTCATGCAACGCGCTGCCGCCGGAGGCGCGGATGCCTTCGACCTGCTTCTGGTCGGCGCCCTCGATCGCCTCCGAGAACAGTTTTCCGAACGCGCCGAAATCCGACACCGCGATGGCGAGGACGCCGGCGAACGGACCGAGCCCGACCACGTTGATCCACACCAGCGCCCAGATCAGCGTGTCCACGCCGCGGATCGAGTCGAGGAAGCGGCGGACCGGGAAGCGCAGGATGTTCGACGGCACGATGTTGCGCGCGGCCAGCAGGCTGACCGGAAGCGCGAACAGCGCGGCCAGCGTCGTGCCGAGCAGCGCGATCGACAGCGTTTCGCCGAGCGCCTTCAGATAGACCGGCAGCGACGAGCCGGGGTCCGGCGGGATCATCATCAGGCTGATCCAGCCGAGCTGGCTGAGGCCGGCGAAGAGGCGCGACGGCGAGAAGTCGAGATCGACGAGCCCATAGACCAGGATCGCGAATGCCGCGACGATCATCGCTGGCATTGCCAGCCGCGCCGACGCCGGCCGGTCGAACACATCAGGGTAGCGGGCGCGAATCTCGCGCGTGTCGACCTGCTGCGGCTTCGTCACGTCCGCGCCTCCTTGCCGAACAGGCGGCCGCGCAGCCAGCCGGTGCCGATGTCGATGATGAAGACGGTGACGATGATGGTGAGCAGGATGGCGCTGACGTCCGAATAGTAGAACTTGCGGATCGCGACGACGAGCTCCTGGCCGATGCCGCCGGCACCGACGAAGCCCATGACGGAGGCTTCGCGGACATTGATCTCGAAGCGCAGCAGCGCGTAGCTGGCATAGCCCGCGGTCACCTGCGGCACGATGGCAAAGCGCATGCAGGCGAGCCAGCTCGCGCCGGTCGAGCGGATGCCCTCGACCGGCCTCATGTCGGCGTTCTCGACGATCTCCGAGAACAGCTTTCCGAGCGCGCCGGTGGAGTGGATCGCGATCGCCAGCACGCCGGCCATCGGACCGAGCCCGAAGGCGATCACGAAGATCAGCGCAAAGACGATGCCCGGGACAGTGCGCGCGAACTCAAGCAGACGGCGCACCACGAAACGCAACCAAGGCGAAGGTGAGGTGTTTTCAGCCACGAAGAAGTTCAGGCAAAATGCGAAAGTCGCGCCGATCAGCGTGCCGACATAGGAAATCAGCACGGTCTCGCCCAGCATCTTCAGCCATTTGCGCCAACCCCACAGCCATTCGCCGACATCGGTCCAGACCCGCTGGCCGCTGTCGAGCGTGAGGATGCGGTCGAAATAGCTGATGAAGTTGCCGAAATGGGCGAAGAGGGTGCGCAGGTTCACTTCCGCGCCGACCGCGGCGAGAAGAAGCGCAGCGGCGAACACCGCGGCTCCCAACAGCAGGCGCCATCGCCTGCGCGCCACCGCCTGGCTGTAAGCCGCATTGAGCGTCGCCAGCTGCTGTTCGGGGAGGATCGAAACCGCGATGGTCATTGGTCAAAGAGGACCCATCAAAAGAGAAAGAGCCGGGTCCATCGACCCGGCTCCAGTGACGTCGCCCTGAGATCAGGACGCCTTCTTCTTACGCAGTGCATCGACGAACTTGATCAGGTCGATCGTGCCATCCCAGTCCTTGGTGGTGGCGTGATTAAAACCCTTCTTCTGGCCGTCCTGGAGGCGATCGAACGCCGCCTTGTCCTTCGCCGGCGCGTCGAAGAAGGCCTTCGCGATGGCCGCCTTGGCGTCGTCCGGCAGATCAGAGTTGTAGGCGTAGGGACCGTTGATGATCGGTGCCGACTTGTGGATGATGCGGAAGTCGTCCTTCTTCATCGCCGAGCCGTCGGCATTCTTCAGCATGCCCTTGGTCAGCATCTGCGCCAGCGTCGAATCGTCGTCGGTGGTCCACTGGTTGGCGGCGACGTCGACCGTGCCCTGCGCCAGCGCCAGCATCGCGTTCTCGTGGCTGCCGGTGAAGACGACCTTGCTGAAATAGGTGTCGGCGTCCGGGATGCCCATCTTGTCGAGCTCGAAACGCGGCACGTTGTTGCCGGATGTCGAGTTCGGATCGACCAGACCGAGGTTCTTGCCCTTGAGGTCGTCGACCTTCTTGTAGGCGCTGCTCGCCTTGACGAAGAACACCGAATAGTAGCCGGTCGAGCCGTCAGCATTGATGTCGTTAGCGAAGGCGTCGGTCTTGACGCCGGTCAGGCGCGCGCGGGCAAACGAGGCCGAGCCGTAGCTGGCGATATGGATGTTGCCGGCGCGCTGGCCTTCGATCACGGCAGCGTAGTCGTTGGCAATGCGCAGCGTGACCTTCACGCCCAATTCCTTGGTGAGATAGCTCATGAACGGCGCCCACCGCTCGGTGACGCCGGAAGCGTTCTCGGCCGGGACGACCGCGAAGGTCAGCTCGGGATATTTGGCTTTCCAGTCCTCGGCGGAGGCTGACGTCGTGAACGCGAGCGCGGCGGCGCCGGCGAGGATTAATCTGCGAGTGATCATGATACCCTCTTCATCGGTTGGGGTCGGTTGACGCAAAACTGGCAACTAAACAGGTGAGGCTCAGGCGGCCGCGGCCGTTCCGAGCGCCGGCACACCCTCGGGCACCGGTGCAGATGCGCCGCCCATGACATCGGCGGCTTCGAGATCGTAAAGCTCACGCGCGACGTGGTCGGTCAACTCGGCCGGCGCACCGTCGAACACCACGCGCCCTTGCGCCATGCCGATCAGCCGGTCGCAATAGCTGCGGGCCAGATCCAGCGAATGCAGGTTACAGAGCACGGTGATGCCAAAATGCTTGTTGATGCGCAGTAGCGCATCCATGACGATCTTGGTGTTGCGCGGGTCGAGCGAGGCGATCGGCTCGTCGGCAAGGATGATGTCGGGCTGCTGCACCAGCGCGCGGGCGATCGCGACGCGCTGCTGCTGGCCACCGGAGAGCTGGTCGGCGCGCTGGGCCGCGAGCGAGGCGATGTCGAACTGTTCGAGCGCGGACATTGCCAGCGCCTTGTCCCGCTCGGGCCAGGTCTGCGTCAGCGAGCGCCAGGCCGGCATCGTCGCAAGGCGCCCCATCAGCACATTGGTCAGCACGTCGAGCCGGCCGACCAGGTTGAATTGCTGGAAAATCATCGCCGACCGCGCGCGCCACTGCCGCAATTCCTTGCCGCGCAGTGCGGTGACGTCGAGGCCGTCGAACAGGATCCGGCCCTGCGTCGGCGTCGCCAAGCGATTGATCATGCGCAGCATCGTCGACTTGCCGGCGCCGGAGCGTCCGATCACCCCGACGAAGCCGCCGGGGGAGACTTGAAACGAAGCGTCGTCCACCGCGGCTTTTGCGCCAAAACGGCACGTCAGACCTTCAACCACCAGCATGCAGGGCTCCAGAGTAGCTGGGACCCACCGCTAACGCCCGCGCTTGACACTTGTGTGACATGCACGTTGCGGTGCGGCGATCCAACACACCTCATCCCCTGTCATCGCATCGTCATGACATTGTCATCAGGCGGCTCGAAGAGGAACCGTTCTCAAACTACGGATGTAACATGGCCGGCAAAACGCTCTCGGTCCAACCGACCATCGACGCTTCCGCGAAGCTCCATGAGACCAGGCTTGGCGCCTATACCGAAGTCGGCGCGCGCACGATCCTGAACGAAGTCACCATGGGCGATTATTCCTATGTCGTGAACGACGCGCAGATCACCTACAGCACAATCGGAAAATTCTGCTCGATCGCGGCGATGACGCGCATCAATCCGGGCAATCATCCGATGCACCGCGCGACGCAGGCGCATTTCACCTATCGTTCGAGTGCCTATTTCGCGGGCGAGAGTGACGACGCCGACTTCTTCGACTGGCGGCGTCAGCATCACGTCCATATCGGCCATGACGTCTGGATCGGCCATGGCGCGATCGTGCTGCCGGGCCGCAACGTCGGCACCGGCGCGGTGATCGCGGCCGGCGCGATCGTCACCAAGGACGTGCCCGCCTACACCATCGTCGCCGGCAATCCGGCGCGGATCGTGCGGCGGCGGTTCTCGGAAGAGGTTGCGGGGCGACTTGCAAGGCTCGCCTGGTGGGACTGGGATCACGACAAATTGCGTGCGGCGCTACCCGATTTTCGCAAGCTCGCAATTGAAGATTTCCTCACGACATACGAAGCAGGGGCACATTCCTCTGCCAGCAAACGAAGCGCGGTCGCGTGACAGATATTTTCCTTGAAGGCGGCCGGGCCCTGATCGGCGCCGAGTTCGTCGAAACTTCACTGAGTGTTTCCGGAACGGATATCGCGCAGCTCGGTGCCTCCCGCGGCCGGGCACGGCTGGCGATCGATGCGCGCAATCTTCTGGTGCTGCCCGGAATCGTCGACCTCCATGGCGATGCCTTCGAGCGGCAGATGATGCCGCGCGCAGGCGTCGACTTCCCGATCGACGTCGCGCTCGCCGACAGCGACCGGCAGGCGATCAGCAACGGCATCACCACGGTGTTCCACGCCACGACCTGTTCGTGGGAGCCGGGCCTGCGCAGCGCCGGCAATGCGCGCGGCCTGATGGAAGCGATCGAGCGGCAGCGCCCGCAATTCGCCGCCGACACCCGCTTCCATTTGCGGCACGAGACCTACAACCTCGATGCCGAGGCCGAGATCTCCCAGTGGCTCAGCGAGGGCCGCGTCGATCTGTTCGCCTTCAACGACCACATGGACGGCACCGTTGCCGACATGGCCAAGCCGCGCAAGCGCAACCGCATGGTGGAGCGCACCGGACTGTCGAGCGAGGATTTTGACAGACTGGTCGCGGGCGTGGTTGCGCGCGCGGCCGACGTGCCGGCTTCGGTGTCGCGGCTCGCCTCAGCCGCCCGCTCCGCAGAGGTGCGGATGCTCTCGCATGACGACGCCACGCCGGTGATGCGCCAGGAGTTCCGCGAGCTGGGCGCCTTGATCGCGGAGTTTCCGATCAACGAGGAGACGGCGCGCGCGGCGGCAAGCCACGGCGATGCCATCGTCTACGGCGCGCCGAACGTCGTGCGCGGCGGCAGCCACACCGGCTGGACCAGGGCGTCGGACATGATCGCCAAGGGTCTCTGCTCGGTGCTGGCCTCGGACTACTACTATCCCGCGCAGTTGCTCGCCGCGTTCCGCCTCGCCGCCGATGGCGTGCTGCCGCTGGCGAAGGCCTGGGATCTGGTCTCGGCCGGACCCGCGCGCGCGACCGGCCTTGCCGATCGTGGCCTCCTCGCTGCGGGGCGCCGGGCCGATATTCTGCTGGTCGACGACAGCGTGCCGCTGCGGCCGCGGCTGATCGCCGTGATATCGGGCGGAAAGCTCGTGCATCTCACCGATGCGACACGGCTGCTCGCCGCGGCCGTAGCGCCGCGCGAGGCTGTCGCCGCGGCCTAAATTGGTTATGCTGAGCCAATGACAGGTTTTCCCCGCTACGCGATCTATTTTGCCGCAGGCAGCAGCAGCGCCCTCTCCCGCTTCGGCGCCGAACTGCTCGGCTACGATGCCTATACGGGCGACGAGATTTCGTTTCCGCGTGACGCGCAGCATGTCGCGCCGGACTGGCGCGACATCACGGCCGATCCCCGCAAATACGGCTTTCATGCCACACTGAAGGCGCCCATGGCACTCGCGGCGGACAAGACCGAGGCGGAGCTTACGGCCGCCTGCGCCGCCTTCGCCAGCAAGTCGCGGCCTGCCCCGATGATCCGCCCCGTCGTCGATGCCATCAGCGGCTTTATTGCCGTTATTCCGGCCGAGCCGGTCGATGAGCTCCAGCAGCTCGCCGCCGATTGCGCGCGCGATTTCGACTCCTTTCGTGCGGGGCTGACGGCAGAGGACCGTGCGCGGCGCAAGCCGGAGAGGCTTAGCGAGCGGCAGCGCGACTATCTCGACCGCTGGGGCTATCCTTACGTCATGGAAGAATTCCGCTTCCACATGACACTGACGGGACGGCTGGACGCGGAGCGGCGCGGACCGATCCTGGAGATGCTGCGGGCGCGGTTTGCGACGCTCGGTCTCGACACACTGGCGATCGATCGCATCGCGCTGTTCAGGCAGGATGATGCGAAGGCAAGATTCCGCATTGTCGGCGAGTGGGCGCTGGCGCGGTAGCCTCAACAAACTCCGTCATTGCGAGCGCAGCGAAGCAATCCAGACTGCCTCCGCGGAAACAGCCTGGATTGCTTCGTCGCAAGGGCTCCTCGCAATGACGATGGAGAGACTTACTTCCCCCACCGTAGCGCCAGCGCGTCACGCTCCTTGGCCAGCTCCAGCAGCCCGGCCCGCGTCGCCGGATGCAGCGGCTGGAGCGGATGGCGCACAGCCTCCGACTTGATCACGCCGCCGGCCTGCATCATGACCTTGCAGGCGATCAGGCCGCATTGGCGGTTCTCGTAGTTGATCAGCGGCAGCCAGCGCTCATAGGCGGCTTTCGCCTGCTCACGCTTGCCGGCGAAATACGGGTCGATGATCTGGCGGATGCCGTCGGGATAGCCGCCGCCGGTCATCGCGCCGGTGGCGCCGGCATCGAGATCGGCCAGCAGCGTGATCGCCTCCTCGCCATCCCAGGGACCCTCGATGTCCTTGCCGCCCGCCTCGATCAGGCTGCGAAGCTTTGCAGCAGCGCCCGGCACCTCGATCTTGAAATAGCGGACGTTGGCGAACTCGCGCGACAGCCGCGCCAGCAGCTCGACCGACAGCGGCGTGCCGGCCACCGGCGCGTCCTGGATCATGATCGGAATGCTGATCGCGCCGGAAAGCACCTTGAAGAACTCGACGATGCCCTTCTCCGGCACGCGAAACGTCGCGCCGTGATAGGGCGGCATCACCATCACCATGGCGGCACCGGCCGCTTCGGCCTGCTTGCTGCGTGCCGCACAGACGGCCGAACTGAAATGGGTGGTGGTGACGATGACGGGAACCCGGCCCGCAACATGCTCCAGCACCGCATGCATCACGGTGTCCCGCTCGGCGTCGGTCAGCACGAACTGCTCGGAGAAGTTGGCGAGGATGCAGAGGCCATGCGAGCCGGCATCGATCATGAAATCGATGCAGCGGCGCTGACCGTCGAGATCGAGCTCGCCGCGCTCGTCGAAGATCGTGGGCGCCACCGGGAACACGCCGCGATAGGGGCGCTGGGCCTTGGTGTGTGGCGTGACCGGCATCGAACTCTCCATCCCATATTTTCTGCTCTGTCGCCGCGCTCGCGCGACGTCACAGATGTACTCGGCACGCGGATCGGCGGCAATGCCGATCCGCGTGCCGCTGGAACAGGGATGCGAGAGTTACGCGGTTTTCACGGCGCCGAGGAAGCCCTCGACCGCGGTGCGGAGACGATCGGCGTCGGCCGACATCTTCTTGACGGACTCCGACAGCACCGTGCCGGCGTTACCGGTCTCCTGATTGAGCTTGGCGACGCTGCCGATGGTGTCCGTGACCTCGCGGGTGCCTTGGGCGGCCTGCTGGAAGTTGCGCGAGATCTCGGTGGTGGCCGCGCGCTGCTGCTCGACGGCGGCCGCAATCGCGGTCATCTTCTCGTCGATGCCGCTGATCGAGCCGCCGATCGAGCGAATGGCGGCAACCGCTTGACCTGTCGCGCCCTGGATCTCCTCGACCTGACGCGAAATCTCTTCCGTCGCCGTCGCCGTCTGCGCCGCGAGGCTCTTGACCTCACCGGCGACCACGGCAAAGCCACGGCCGGCTTCGCCGGCACGCGCGGCTTCGATGGTGGCGTTCAGCGCCAGCAGGTTGGTCTGGCCGGCGATCGCATTGATCATCTTCACGACTTCGCCGATACGGTTTGCGGTCTGATCGAGGATCTCGACCGTCGCGTTGGTCCGCTCGGCCTGCGACACGGCCTCGCGGGCCTCGCGCGCGCTCGACTGCACCTGCGCGGAGATTTCGCCGACGGAGGCGGAGAGTTCCTCGGTCGCAGCCGCGATGGTTTCGAGATTGTTGGTGGCCTGCTCGGCGGAGGAGGCGACCGCCGCGGTCTGGCTGCTCGACTCCGAAACCAGCGTACGCACATCGGTCGCGGTGGCATCGAGCTCTCTTGCCGACGCCGCAACGCTGTGGATCACCGCCTGCACGGTGTCGTCAAAGCTGCGGCACGCCTCATCCACGGTGCCGGAGCGGGCGAGCTGCAGCGCCTGCTGCGATTCACGTTCCTGACCGAGACGCTCCGCGGTTGCCGCGCTTTCGCGGAGGCTTTCGAGTGCGGCCGCCATGGTGCCGAACTCGTCAGGATATCTGGACTGTGGAACGTGCGTCGCATAGTCGCGCGCGCCGATGCGGGCGATGGCATCGAGGATGGCGCGCACCGGACGCATGAGGCGGGTGCGCACGACATAGACGCCGGCCAGAGTCACGGCGAGCGCAAGGAGGAACGCAAGCGATTGCACGATGAGATTGGTCAGTGCCTTTTCCTGAACCGTCTCCGCACGCGCGATCGACTGATCCAGGGCCTTGTTCGCGACCGCGACGATGGACGCGAACGGCGACTGGCACAGCACATTCCATTCCGAGGCGGGCATCGCGGGCTTGCCGCTGCCGTCAAAATTCTTGGTGAGTTCCCCGATCTGCTTGAGGACGCCGTCGGTCTTGGCGCGCGCGTCCTTCGCGGCGGTGACCATCTCAGCGGCGACATCGGGCGCGGCCAGCAGTTCCTCCATGCCGGCCCAGCCCGACGCGATGGAGCCGTTCCAGCCCGCAATGGTCTGCTTCTGGGTCTCCTCGAGCGGCTTGCTGGCGTTGACGTTCGGACGCAAGGTCGAGCACTGGATGCCGTAGCGGTCGCGCACCTGCCAGGCGAAGCGGCGAACCTGGATCATGCGGGCGATGAAGGGATCGTTCATCCAGGCGCGGTTCGACACCGCAGTCGACGCCAGATTGGCGGTGTCGATCACCTTGGTGACGGCATCGTACCAGGCATTGGTGCGCTCCATCTTGCGCTCGGCCCGCGGACGCTTGGCCTCGTCATAGAACAACTGGAACTGCGGTGCGGCTTCGCTCCAGCGCTGCTTCAGCGTATTCGCGAGCTCGTCGCGCCGGGCGAATTCGACGGTGGACAGTGCCACGCCGATGGATTCATAGCCGGCCTGCTCGGCCTTCTCGGCGGCACCCAGCTTGGTGCGCGGATCGTCCTCGCCAAGCAGTGCGCTCTGGGCATCGCCGCGATTGTTGCGCAGCGACAGCACCCCATGGAAGATCGTCTTGTCGGCGGCGGCAAGCCGCGCGGTTTCGAGACTGTCGCTGTAGCGGCCGAAGGCCCCGACCATCTGGATCGCGGTAGAGGCCAGCGCACCGGCGGCCAGCAGGGCCATCAAGGTCAGGAGAAGCGAGCTTACCGATTTCTTAAACATTGCCATGAGCGAGGGGGCCTGCATTGTACTGCCGGCCACCCTGCATCGTGACATGCCAAGGATCGGTTAAGGTTTTCGTCAAATTGCCGGGAGTTCCCGGTCTGTCAGCGCTTAAAGACTAGCGAAATCAGGCAACCTTGGTGAAATCCGGCGGGCGGCGTTCCGCAAAGGCCGTGAACGCTTCGCGCGCTTCCGCCGTGCGCAGGCGCTGGGCAAATTGCTCGCCTTCGGCCTGCATCTGCGCGACCAGCGCCTCGCCGTTGCGCATCAACTTCTTGGTGGCGGTGAGCGCGCCGGCCGGCTGGCGGGCAAGCCGCTGCGCCAGCGCGAGGGCCTCGGCGTCGAGCTTGTCGAGCGGGACAACGCGGTTGGCGAGTCCCCATTCCAGCGCGGCTTTCGCCGACACGGTCTCACCGAGCGCGAACATCTCATAGGCGCGCGCATAGCCGATGCGCGCCGGCATCAGCAGGCTGGAGGCGGCTTCCGGCACGAGTGCGAGACTGACGAAGGGCGTCGACAATTGCGCGTTGTCGGCCAGCACGACGAGGTCGCAGTGCAGCAGCATCGTGGTGCCGACGCCGACGGCGCGGCCCTGCGCCGCTGCCACCAGCGGCCGGGTGCAGCGCGCCAGCGACTGGATGAAGCGCACGACGTTGCGGCTGCCCTCGGACTTGCCGGCTGCCACGGCGGCGAACTCGCCGACGTCGTTGCCGGCGGTGAACATGTCACCCTCGCCGCGGATCAGGATCACGCGGGCGGAGGGATCGAACTCGGCGGATTCGATGCTGTCGGCGAGCTTGCCGTACATCGCATCGGTCAGCGCATTCTTCTTGTCGGGGCGCGCCAGCGTGATCGTGAGAATTCCGCCATTGTTCTCGGTCCGGACATGCTCGGTCATTGCTCTGCTCCTTTTGAAGGTCTTGAATCTGAAGGTCTCGGATCTGAAGGTCTTGGATCTGAAGGTCTTGGAAACTTGTCCTGAATGCTGGTCAGCCAGCGCGCGACGATGTCGATCTCCGCGCTGGTAAACCCGTCCGTCAGCGCCGCGTTGATCTCGGCGGCCGAGGTCTTCGCCTGCGCCAGCGCATTGCGCCCCTTCGGCGTCAGCCACACCCGCCAGGCGCGGCCGTCCTCGCGATCGGCGCGCCGCTCGATCAGTTTTGCCGCCGCCGTGCGGTCGACCAGGCCGGAAATGCCGGCCGGCCCCATATCGAGCGCCGCACCTGCCTCGCCCATCAGAACGCCGTCCTGCTTGCCGAGGATGAACAGCAGCCCCGCCTGCGCCGGCGTCACTTCGCTCGAAGCCTGCACCGCCATCCAGCGCTGCAGGCGGCGTTGTGCGACGTTCAGGAGATAGATCAGCCGGTGGTGCCGTGCTGCAGGGTCTTTACTTCGCATGCGAAACAAATAGTCGGGCCGGCTGGGAATGTCAAAGGGCGTTGTTAGGTCGATTTGACGCGGCAACCGTCGAGAAACAGGGCCGCGCAGGTCTGCACGCGATGCTCGATCTGCTTGCGCGAGGGTAGCGGCTTGCCGCCATAGATTGCCGCACGCTGCGGCGCCGATGCGACCATGCCGATCAGCATGCCGGCGATTTCCTCCGCATCGTCGATGGCGATCCGCTTGCGCTTGACCTGCACGCGCAGCCAGCCGGCAAGCGCCTTCACGGTGCGAGCGATGCCATTGTTGTAGAAGTTGGCGGCAAGCTCCGGGAATGCGGCGGATTCCTGCAACACCATGCGCTGCAAAGCCACGACCTCCGGATCGAGCGCGAGATCGGCACAAGCCATCAATGCGGCGCGCAGGCCCGTTTCGATGTCGACCTCGTCGCTGGCCTGGAGATCGACCGCGGAGAGCAACCGCTCCAGCCTGTCCGCGCACATCGCCTCGAACAGCGCGGCCTTGCCGGGAAACAGGCGATAGAGCGTCTTGGTCGAGATGCCGGCGCGGCGCGCCAGCTCTTCTGTGCTTGTCGCGGCATAGCCGTCGCCGGCAAAGGCGTGCCGTGCGGCTTCGAGGACGATGCTCTTCGTCTCGTCGTCGCTGCGCACCGGCGGCCGTCCGCGCGGACGGCATTCGTTTTCCGATTTTGCCTGAGCCATGTCTTTAAATGATGCCTGTCATTCCATTGACAATTCCAAAGCTAGTCTCATTTTGGAAATTATCAAGTTTCCTAATTCAGGGGAGCCGGCCATGACCGTCCACACTACCCCATCCGCAGCTGCCCAGACCGCCCTTCCAGCGACCGCGCTGGAAGGTGTCCTGCCCGGCGCCACGACCGGCGTCCGCCGGCAAAAACTCAACCTTCGCAAGCTGTTGCTGATGGGGGCCGCCGCCATCGCGTTGGCCGGCGCCAGCTGGTACGGCTACGACTATTGGACCGTCGGCCAGTACCTTGTCTCCACCGATGACGCCTATGTGAAGGCCGACAACACCACCATCGCACCGAAGGTCAGCGGCTATCTCAACGCCGTTCTGGTCGCCGATAACGAGCATGTGAAAGCCGGCCAGGTGCTGGCCCGGATCGACGACCGCGACTTCCGCGTCGCGCTCGACCAGGCCCGTGCCGACGTCGCCGCTGCGAATGCGACGGTGACGAGCAAAGAGGCGCAGCTCGACGTCCAGCAGGCGGTGATCGCCGCCGCCAAGGCGACCATCGACGTTGACACCGCCGCGAAGACTTTCGCGGAGCAGGAAAACAAGCGTTACAGCGACCTCGCCAAGACCGGCTACGGCAGCGTACAAAATGCGCAGCAGGCCCAGGCACGCGACGCCGGTGCGGACGCAACGATCGCGCGCGACAACGCCAACCTCATCTCCGCCCAGAAGCAGGTCGATCTCCTCAAGGCGGAGATCGTACAGGCCAAGGCCTCTGCTGCCCGCGCCGCTGCGATCCAGCAGCAGGCCGAGCTCAATCTCGGCTACACCACGATCGTCTCGCCGATCGACGGCGTCGTCGGCAACCGTTCCTTGCGCGTCGGCCAGTTCGTGCAGGCAGGCACCCAGCTGATGTCGATCGTGCCGGCCGAGGGCGCCTATGTCGTCGCCAATTTCAAGGAGACGCAGCTCACCCACGTGAAGGCCGGACAGACGGTCGATATCGAGGTCGACATGTTCCCCGGCCAAATCGTGCACGGCCATGTCGATTCCCTCGCACCGGCGAGCGGCCAGGAATTCGCGCTGCTGCCGCCCGACAATGCCACCGGCAACTTCACCAAGGTGGTGCAGCGCATCCCGGTCAAGATCGCGCTTGATGCCGGGCACGGACCCGCGATTGCGCTGCGGCCGGGCATGTCCGTCATCCCCACCATTGCAACACGTTCGACCGCGCCGACCGCGAATGCGGCCGTGACGCCCACAGCGAAGCTCGTCTCCGGAGGGTCGTACCATGTCAAACAGCCTGTCAATTTCGACGCCAGCAACACCGGCCGCGACGCCTGATCGCGCCGCCAGCGATCCGAACCGCGCGAGCCTCGCGACCTGGATCGCCGTGCTCGCCGCCATGATCGGCTCGTTCATGGCCATCCTGAACATCCAGATCACCAATGCCTCGCTGGCCAATATCGAGGGCGGCATCGGCACCGGCGCGGACAACGGTTCCTGGATCTCGACGTCCTATCTGATCGGCGAGATCATCGTGATTCCGCTGACCGATTATCTCAGCCGCGTGTTCTCGTTCCGCCGCTATATGATCGCAAGCGCGGCGCTGTTCGCAGCGTTCTCGGTCGCCTGCGCCTTCACCCATGACCTGCCGTCCATGATCGCGATGCGCGGCCTGCAGGGCTTTGCCGGCGGCGTGCTGATCCCGATGGCCTTCACGCTGGTGCTGACCAAGCTGCCGAAGCCGCAGCAGCCGGTGGGGCTTGCGATCTTCGCGCTGTCGGTGACGTTCGCGCCCGCAATCGGCCCGACCATCGGCGGCTATCTCACCGAGAACTACGGCTGGCGCACCATCTTCTTCGTCAACGTAATCCCGACCGCCGTGATGGTGGCCGCGCTCTATCTGACGCTGGAGAAGCAGAAGATGCAGCTGGGCCTTCTGAAGGAGGGCGATTGGGCCGGCATCGTCACCATGGCGATCGGGCTATCGGCGCTGCAGGCGGTGCTCGAAGAAGGCAACAAGGACGACTGGTTCTCCTCGCCTTTCATCGTCAGGCTGGCGGTGATCGCGGCCGTCAGCCTCACGCTGTTCGTCACGATCGAGCTCACGATCGAAAAGCCGCTGATCCGGCTGCGCCTGCTGACGCAGCGCAATTTCGGCTTCGGCACCATTGCGATGACCATGGTCGGATTCGCGCTGTTCGGCTCGGTCTACATCCTGCCGGCCTATCTCGGCCAGGCGCAGGGTTATAATGCCGAGCAGATCGGCAACGTGCTGGCCTGGACCGGCCTGCCGCAACTGGTGCTGATCCCCCTGATCCCGAAGTTGATGCAGCGCTTCGACACGCGCACCATCGCCATCACCGGGCTCCTCATCTTTGCCTATAGCTGCTTCATGAACACGGCGATGTCGCCGGATTATGCCGGTGACCAGCTCTGGATCCCGAACATCGTGCGCGCCGTCGGACAGGCCATGGTGCTGACGCCGCTGACCTCGGTGCTGACCGGCGGCATCGCGCCGCAGGATGCGGCGGCGGCCTCCGGCATCAGCAACATGTTCCGTAATCTCGGCGGCGCGATCGGCACGGCGACGCTCGCCACCATCATCACCAAGCGCGAGCAGTTCCACTCCAACATCATCGGCCAGTCGGTGACGCTCGGCCGCGAGGAAATCCGCACCCGCATCGCGCAGATGACGGACTACTTCATGGCCCACGGTGTGCCCGACCCCAACGCCGCGCGCGAGCAAGCCATCATCGCGCTCGGCAAAACGGTAAAGCGCCAGGCGCTGGTGATGGGCTATTCCGACGCCTTTGCGGTGATCGGCGCGGTGCTGGTGCTCGCCGCGATCGCGGTGCTGCTGACGCGACGGGTGAAGGCGGCGGGCGGGCCGGCGCATTAAGCTCTTCTTCTCCCTCTCCCCGTTCTTACGGGGGCGCGACGAGCTTCGCTCGCGCTGAGAGGGTTGGGGTGAGGGGCTTCCTCTACGCGTGAGATCTATCGAGAGACCTGTACCCCCTCACCCGGATTGCATCTAAGGATGCAATCCGACCTCTCCCCGCACGCGGGGAGAGGTGAAGGGCCACCTCACGGCGCACAGGTAAAACTCGCCGCCTCCGTCACCGGCCCCGACCTGTAACGCGGCCAGGCCGGCCAGCGGCACAGCGGCAGCGCGCGGGTCACTGTGAATGACGGCGCCTCGAGTTTCTGCTCGGTGACTTCCAAGTCGCCGGGCGCCTTGCCCTTCTCGACCCAATTGACCAGCGCGCTCAGCATGTCGACATTGGCCGGCGCACCGGAGCCGACATGATCGACGCCGGGGGCGGTGTAGAGCCGCGCGAATTCCGCGGTCTCGGCCTTGCCGAGCTTCCGCTCGACGCTCTCGAAATAGCGGATGCCGGCGTACGGGCTCTGCGCGTAGTCGGCCATGTGCTCGAGCATGATCAGCCGGCCGCCTCGGGCGCGGAAGCGGCTGAGATCGGGGTCGGTGGAATCCATGAGCGCCGAGACTTCGAGCAGCCGCGCCTTGTGGTCTTCCACCTTGTAGGTCGTGACGTCGAGCGTGGGATCGCGCGCGAACACATACCGGATACCACCGGCACCGTAGACCCAGGCGATGCCGTTGTTAGGCGCAGGCGGCTGCGCGGGCGGCGCGGTGCCGAGCCACCACGCGACCCAGCCGCCGGTCGGGCCAACCGCGGGCGTATCCTCGCCCGAGACGCCCCAGCCGGGATAGTCGTCGAGGCCATTGGCGAGGGGGAACGGGAATTTGTAGGTCGCATGCAGCGTGTTGACCGCGTTGATCTGCGCATCGGTCAAACACTGATCTCCGCTCTGGCCGCTGGCGCACCGCAGCGTCTCGACCTTGAATGTCGCCTTGCAAGACACGGGATCCTGCACCAGTGCGTCGTCGGAGCCATCGGCCTTGTCGCAGGCGGCGCGCACGGCGTCGCCGACGAGCTTGACCTGCGCCGGATTGATCCAGGCCTCGCCCATGGTCGCAAGCCCCGAGCGCGTGCCGGCATGCTGCAGGCCCACCCAATTGATGACGGGGACGCGCGCAAAAATGCCGTCGAAATCGTCGGGGTAGCGCTGCGCCATGGTCAGGCCTTCGCGGCCACCCTCGGACGAGCCCATGAAGTACATTTTTTCCGGCTTCTTGCCGTAGGCACGCTCCATCAGCGCAACGGCGGCGTCGCGCACCTTCTTGTAGGCGCGATGGGCAAAGTTCTCGAAAGCTTCGTCGTTGAGCGCGAAGACCTGCGGCAGTTCGCCTTGTCTGGTCTCATGACCGGAATCGGTGCCATAGGTGACGAAGCCACGCGCGAGCGGCGACGGCTTGTCGAAGGGATAGGCGGGCGGCAGCCCGAGGCCGCTGATCAGCACGCCGTTGAAACCGCCGCCGCCATATTGCACCGAGCGACCGTTCCACTCGACCGGGAGATTGACCTGGAATTTGATCGGCGGCGCCTTGGGATCGACAGGGTCGATATGGCCGAGCAGCTTGCAGAAGGCGGGATTGGCGGGCGTGACGCGCCCCGACGGGGTCGGCCCGCGTTCGGCAACCGCGAGAGGCGACGGCGCCAGCAGTGTCGCGGTATCGATCTTCACGGCATCGGCGCCGCCGGTGAGACCCTTGCAGACGGTGTCCGCATCCTCCGCCAGCGTCACCGCGGACGCGCCGCCCGCGCTCATGACCGCCATCGCACCCACGAGCCATGCACAGAGCTTCGCTCTTTGTCGCGTCATCGTTTCCACCCGGCGTTCGCTGTTATGTAGGATTGATCCGTTGGCCGCATTGAATGCAACCTTCGCCGTGCCGTCAATCGCTCGCTTTGGAATTCGGCTCAGAACGATCCCAGCACGCTGCCCAGGGCGATCACGGCCACCAGTGCCAGCAGCGACGTCACGATGCCGACCATGACGATGTCGACATAGCTGTCGCGATGCGTCAGGCCGCAGATCGCAAGCAGGCTGACCACCGCGCCATTGTGCGGCAGGATATCCAGCGTGCCCGAGCCGATCACCGCCACGCGATGCATCAGCGCAGGGTCGATGCCAGTGCGTGCGGCGAGCTCGACATAGGTCTGGCCGAGGGCGTCCAGCGCAATGGTCAGGCCGCCTGACGCCGACCCGGTCAGCGCGGCCAGGATGTTGGTTGCGACGGCAAGCGAGACCAGCGGTCCGCCTTCGATCGCCAGCACCCAGTCGCGCACGATCGCGAAGGCCGGCAGCGAGGCCACGACTGCACCGAAGCCGACGAGGCTGGCGACGCTGAATGCGGGCAGGACGGACGCATTGGCTCCGGCGTCCATGGTGCGACGAAGCGCCGGCAGGCGGGCCCGGTTCAGCGCGATGGTCGTGACGATGGCCGCCGTCAACGCGACTGCGACCGACCACACGCCCGCGACGGCCGCGAGCGACGTTTCACCAAAACGCTGCTCGGCGAGATAGCTGACATCGAGCCGCGGCAGCACGACAAGGGACATCACGAGATTGACGGCCACGACGACGATCAGCGGCGCGATGGAGTTCAGCACGGGCGAAGGCCGGTCGCTGCGATGACCGTGCTGTAGTTCCGCCGGATCGAACTCGCGCGCGGTCGTCGCGCGCTCGCGCACGAGCTCGTCCGCGGCGGCGTGCTCGATCGCGCCCTCGATGTCGTCGCCATAGCCTTCTCCGGCGCGGCGCGCCGCAGCTTCTGCACGGTGGAGCCACCACAATCCCGCGCAGAGCATGATGATGGAGGCGATGATGCCGAGCCCCGGCGCGGCGAACGGCGTCGTGCCGAAGAACGGCATCGGGATCGCATTCTGGATCGACGGCGTGCCCGGCAGGGCCGACATGGTGAAGGTCGACGTCCCCAGCACGATCGCAGCCGGGATCAGACGGCGCGGGATCGCAGCCGCGCGAAACAGCGAACGGGCCATGGGAACGATGACGAAAAACGCGACGAACAGACTGACGCCGCCATAGGTCACCGCGGCACCAGCGAGCACCACCGCCAGGATCACGCGCCGCTCGCCGAGGCGCTCCGCCATGAAGCCCGCGACCGACGTCACCGCGCCGCTATCGTCCATCAGCTTGCCGAAGACCGCGCCAAGCAGAAAGATCGGAAAGAATTGCGCCAGAAATCCTGCCGCATTCACCATGAACACCTGCGTCAGGTTCGCAAGCAAGGGTTCGCCGCCGAACAACGCGGCAACGAGCGCAGCGAAAGGCGCCAGCAGAAGCACGCTCCAGCCGCGAAAGGCGAACAGGACCAGCAAGCCGAGCCCGACGAGAAGGCCGAGAAGACCCATGTCTCAGCACTCCGACAGGAGAATGTCGAGATCGGCGGTCGATTGCCGGCCGATGTCGGCACCGTGCTGGCCAAGAAACGCGTCCGCGGCCAGGCGCCCCTCGGCGCGCAGCATCGAGACGAACTCCCATTCCGCGTTGAGTTTCGACGAAGCGCCGAACGCCGCCAGCATGTCGCTCTTGATCCGGTGCGTCCGCATCTTCGCCCAGCGCGCGCCCTCGCCGCTGCCGGGGTCGGCGGCCTGGCGCAGCAGCGCGATCATGCGCAGCTCCTTCACCAGCGGCGAGTTGAAGGAGATTTCGTTCAGCCGGTTGAGGATTTCGGCAGCCGTCCGAGGCTCCTCCGGCCGCTCCGTCGGATTGATCTGGACCAGGATGGTGTCGTGCGCGTCGCTCTCGCGGACCAGCGGTGTAATGGTCGGGTTGCCGGCATAGCCGCCGTCCCAATAGGACTCACCGTTGATCTCGATCGCGCGAAACATGGTCGGCAGGCAGGCGGAAGCGAGCAGAACGTCGGCCGTGATCTCCGCATTGCGGAAGATGCGGCCGCGCCCGGTGCGAACGCGCGTCGCGGTAATGAACAGTTTGATTGGCGAACTCGCCAGCCGCTCGAAATCGATGCTCTCGGCGAGCACCGCGCGCAGCGGATTGTAGCCGGTCGGATTGAGATCGTAGGGCGAGAGCACGCGCGACATCAAATCGGTGAGAATGTAGAAGGGCGACGTATCGAGGGTCCAGCGCCCCATCAGGCGGTCGAGCGGCGAGCGCTGCAGCGGACTGAAGGCCGCAGCCTTCGAAACGCGGCGCCAGTATTGTTCGAGCGCCTCGCGCGCGCCCTCGGCGCCGCCGGCCGTCCAGCCGTCCGCCAGGACCGCCGCATTCATCGCCCCTGCGGAGGTTCCGGAGATCGCGGCGATCTCCAGCCATTTCTCTTCGAGGAGGCGGTCGAGCACACCCCAACTGAAGGCGCCGTGCGAACCGCCACCCTGAAGCGCGAGATCAATCAGTACGGCGTCCCGTTCCATGGCGGACACTCACGCAACTGAAGCTCAAATTCGACGTGATTTTGCACCATGTCGAATTCGACGGCAGTGTGAGAGCAGTCGCCGCGATATGCAACTGGAACGTGGGGGCGTTTAGTGCTCGAATACCAGCCGTGCGCCGACCGTGCCCTCGAGGCTGCTGATCTGCGCAAGCAGCGCGGCCGAATCCACGCCCCCGAGGTCGGCATCGAGCACGACGTAACCGAGGTCACCTGCGGTCTCCAGATATTGCGCGGCGATGTTGATGTCGCGCTGGAGGAAGACCTCGTTCAGCCGCCGCAGCATGCCCGGCACGTTGCGATGGACATGGCTGAAGCGCGCGCCGGAGGGGCGCAGGTGCAGCTGCACCTCCGGGAAGTTCACCGCGCCCATGGTCGATCCCGTGATGAAATAGTCGACCAGTTTTCGCGCGACTTCCCCACCGATGCGCTCCTGTGCCTCCTCGGTGGAGCCGCCGATATGCGGGGTGAGGATGACGTTGCCGAGGCCCTGCATCGGGCTCTCGAAGCGATGCGCGTTCGAGGACGGTTCGACCGGAAACACGTCGATCGCGGCGCCCGCAATGTGACCGTCGCGCAGCGCGCCCGCGAGCGCATCGAGATCGACCACGGTGCCGCGGCTGTTGTTGATGAAGAACGAACCGGGCTTCATCGTCCGCAGCTCCTTCTCGCCGATCATGCCCGCGGTCTCCGGCGTCTCCGGCACGTGCAGGCTGACGACGTCGCTCTGCGCCAGTAGCTCTTCGAGCTTCTCGACCGGCTCGGTGTTGCCATGGCGGAGCTTGTCGGTGCGGTCGTAATAGATCACGCGCATGCCCATGGCTTCGGCGAGCGTCGAGAGCTGCGAGCCGATATTGCCATAGCCGACGATGCCGAGGGTGCGGCCGCGGACCTCGCGGCTGCCGGTTGCGGACTTGTCCCAGCCGCCTTCATGGGCGGACACCGAGCGCGGAAAGATCTGGCGCAGCAGCATCACGATCTCGCCGATCACGAGCTCGGCGACGCTGCGCGTGTTGGAGAACGGCGCATTGAACACGGGAATGCCGCGCTTGCGCGCCGCAAGCAGATCGACCTGGTTGGTGCCGACGCTGAAGCAGCCGACCGCGAGGAGCTGGTCGGCGGCTTCGAGCACCTCATCGGTGATCTGGGTGCGCGAGCGGATGCCGAGCAATGACACGCCCTTGAGCGCCTTGCGCAGATCCTCGCCGTCCAGCGCCTTGGTCAGCCGCTCGATATTGGTGAACCCCGCGCCCTTGAACAGGTCCACGGCGCTGTCATTGACGCCTTCGAGCAGCAGCGCCTTCGCGCTCCGCTCAGGGCTTTGGCCTGGGGCTGGCATAGAATCTCCTGAAATGGCGGCTTTGCCGCAGCTCATAAACCGCGGACGAGGCCCAGCACAATAGGGTTTGGATAGGGGGAGAAGATGGCGCGGGGGTAGATGTGCTGGTGTACCAGACCCGTCGTCCTGAGGCGCGAGCGGCGCGATGCCCGGCATCGCGCCGGGAGCCTCGAAGGATGAACAGCCGCGATGCGGCCGGGCCATCGCCCTTCGAGGGCCGCTACGCGGCCACCTCCAGCGACAACGGCTTCGCCGTTGCGCGGGGGTGACGGTGATGGAGGATTGGCACGGAGCGCGCGGGCCACTCGAGTCAAATCACGTAAAACCCATGCGTGCCGTCGAGCCGAAGCTGTTCGACGAGGCCATACTCCCAATCGAGATAGGCCTGCATCGCGCGTTCGGCGACATCGGTACCTTCGTAGGGCCGGCGGTAGCGGTGGGCGGGATCGGGCTTGGGCAGCATGCGTGGCGGGCCGATCTCGAGCGTACCGTCATAGCCGCCCTCGCGCACATAGACCTCCCAGCCCATCTGCGCGAGCCAGGACGCGGTCATGTCAGCCCGCACGCCCTTGTCGTCGGTCAGGACGATGCGCGCGCCGCGCACCGGTGCGGCCATGTCGGTCTCCTGGACCAGCTGGCCGCCCGGATAATGGCGGAAGCCCGGAAGATGGCCGGCGGCATAGTCCTCGGCGTCGCGCACGTCGAAGCGGTACAGCGTGCGATGGGTCTCAGCGAGCAGTGCTGACATCTCATTTGCGCCGATGCGGCGGACGCCGGCGCGATAGGCGACGTCGCGGGCGTTGGCCGGGCCGCCTTCGAACGGCCCAATCGCGCCGCGCCGGTCGGCACCATGATTGAGGGTGTGTCGCGCCAACGTCCAGCCGATCGTGCCGTTGCGCAGCGCCCGCACCTTGTTGGGCACGCCGGCATTGATCAGCGACTGGGTGCCGATGATCGAACGGGTGCGCCCGGCGCAATTGACGATGATGGTGGTCTCAGGATCGGGCGCGGCCTGACCTGCCCGCAGCACCAGCTCGGCGCCGGGCACGCTGACCGAGCCCGGAATGTTCATGGTCGCATATTCGTCGAACCGGCGAACGTCGAGGATGGCGATGTTGGCCTTGTCCGCAATCAGCTTCGCCACTTCGTCGGCGCTGAACGACGGCGTGTGACGGCGCGCCTCGACCAGCTCGCCGAACGCCTTCGAATAGGAGTTGACGTCCTCGAACATTTGATAGCCGGCATCGCGCCAGCCCTTCAGTCCGCCATCGAGCACTCGGACGTTGCTGTAGCCGAGCGCCGCAAGGCGTTCGGCACCCACAGCGACCAGCCCCTCGCCATCATCATACAGCACGATCGCCACATCCTTGCGCGGCAACCTCACCTCGGCCTCGATCGTGATCCGGTCCGCGGCCATGTTGGCGGCGAACAGCGGATGGCCGGTGGCGAAGGCCGCCTCGTATCGGAGATCGAGCAGCGCGATCTCCTCGCGCAGCAGCAGCGCACGGCGGATGTCGGCGGGGGTGACGGTCGAAAGCTTCATGGCGCGAACCCTGGTGAGGACAGCCATGGGCTTTTGAACGATTGCGGCGGCCTTGGCTAGCCTTCGGGTCCGTTCACTCGCCCGGAACGAGGCGCCCGAGCGGCGGCTGTGCCGGGCGCCGCAACCTGCGACGCGATAGATAGAGCAGGATGCCGGTCACCGCGAACAGCGGCATCAGCGCCGCGGCAATCATGAACGCAAGCTTGCCGGGCCAGCCCAGGACCGCGCCGCGGTGGATGTCGAGCAGGTTGGCGATGATCTTCTCGCCGAACGTCTTGTCGGCGTAGCGCTCCGCGGAGGCCAGCTGACCTGTGACCGCATCGATACGGAATTCGTCGCGCGTGGTATCGAGCGTCGTCTCCTTCCCCCACGACCGGATCCGTATCGCCGTGCCGGGACCTGCGGGCAGCGTCAGCAGGGCCCTGGCGAAGCGGTCGCCCTCCTCGCGCCGGAACGTCGTCCAGGCCTGATCGAATCCGATCAGCTGGGATGGCTCGGAACGACCGGCCGCGCGCGGCGCCTTTGCGGCCATCCTGGGCTGCATCTTCGCGGCAGAGACCTCTGGACGCGACAGCAGCCAGACGACACCATCCTTGTACCAGTCGAACGAGTACCACAGCCCGGTCAGCGTCATCACCAGATAGACCGGAAGGACCCAGGTGCCGATCACCGCATGCAGCGATCGGTGCAGCCCGCGCCCACTGAGCCCGAGGTTGGGCTTCAGCCACGTCTTCACGCTGCTTGCGCGGAGTGGCCAGCGCAGCACGAGGCCTGAGATCAACATGACGATCAGGCCGAGTGCGGTCACGCCCGTGACTTGACGGCCCCAACCCTTGGCATCGCCGGGGATGAGCAGCCAACGATGCAGCCTGCGCACCGTGGCGAAAAACTCCTCACCGCGCGGAGCACCCAACACGTGCGCATCATAGGGGTCGACATAGAGCGACGTCGGCCGCGCACCCTGCTCATCGCGCGCGAAACGGACGCGCACCGCGGCGGCCGGATCGCTCGACAGCGTGACGGCCGAGACCTTGCCGAGGTCCTGCCCTGCCTTCAGCCGTGCGACCAGCTCGTCCGGCATCAACGCCGGCGCCTGGCGCGGCACGACCCGCATGATGCCGGCATTCAGATGATCGACGATCTCGTCCTCAAAACTCATGATCGCGCCGGTCAGCGCGATCACAGCCAGCACCAACGCGAGCACGAGACCCGCGATGGAGTGGATCTGGAGCAGAACGGCTTTGATATTGTGCCCCACCCTACTCATCGAAGCCCGCCTTCTTGATCAGCGCGATCGCGGCCTGTTGATGCGCGGCGATCTGATCGATCGGCAGCGCATCGGCGGCGAACGAGCCCATCTCGGCAACGATGGCCGCCCGTTCCGCTGTCGCGACCACGGGATATTCCAGCTCGGCGGCGGCAAAGATCCGTTGCGCGGCAGGCGTGACCAGGAACGCGAGCAGTTTTTGCGCGTCCTCCGGATGCGGCGCGTGCTTCGCGATGGCAGCACCGGTGAGGTTCACATGCGTCCCGCCGCCCCGAAAGGCGGTCGGGACAGCCTTGACCTCCATGGCCCATGCGCGCCAGCCGGCACCTTCCCGTCCATCGCGCAATTGCGCCAATGCCACGGTGTTGCCGATACCGATCTCGCAAGTGCCTTGCGCGATCTCGCGGATCACGTCGTTGTCCTTGCCATCAGGCTTGTGGACGAGATTGGCTTTCAGGCCCGCGAGCCAGGCCTGCGTCGCCGCTTCGCCATGATGGGCGAGATAGGCCGCAACCAGCGCGACATTGTTCTGGTGCAGCGGCGCCCGCATGCAGAGCTTGCCGCGCCATCGCGGACTCGCAAGGTCTTCGTAATCGATCGAGGCAGGCGCGCTGTCCTTGCGCGCGAATACGACGCGCGGGCGGACGGCGAGCGCAAGCCACTGCGCCCCGCCACCGCGAAGATTTGCCGGAACGACCTGTTCGAGACGCGACGACGTGAAGGCTTGCGTCAGGTCACGGTTGGAGAGCTGGGTCGTCTTGTCCAGCCCGATCGTCACCAAGACGTCGGCGGGCGACGCTTCGCCTTCCGACACCAGGCGCTTGACAGGACTGTCCTCGACAAAGACGATTTTCACCTTGACGCCACTGGCTTCGGTGAAGGCAGCAACGACCGGCTCGACCAGGGCAGCCTCCCTGGTCGAATAGAGCGTGATGTCCCCGGCGCAGCTCGCACCTGTGGCCGCAAGGCAGGCAGACGCCACCGCGATCAGGACCGCGATTGCTCTGTGCCGCATCGCCATCGCTAGAACTTCACCGTTGCAGACAGCGAGAAGCGGCGGGCATCGCCGATGGCGACGGCCAAGGCGCTGCCGGTGGTCGACGTATAGTAGAGCTTGTCGAACAGGTTCTTGACGTTGAACTGATAGGTCACCGGCAGCTTGTCGATCTTCGTGTCGTAGGTCGCAAAGATGTCTGCGACGGTGTAGGCCGGCAGGAAGAGCGAGTTGTCGGAAACGGCCGGCCGGTCACCGACATAGTGTGCGCCGCCGCCGAGACGCAGACGGCCCGGCAACCGCTCGCCGAAATCATAGACGAGATAGAGTGAGGCCGTGTTCATCGCGGAATTAATCAGCTTGGCGTTGCCGACATCGGGATCGTTGATCAGGCGCGCATCGGTATAGCCGTAACTTCCGATCATGCTCCAATCGTCAGTCAGCTTGCCGGTCACGTCCAACTCGATTCCGCGCGACCGGGCCGCACCGGAGGTTCGCGCCGAAACCGTGCCGTTGCCAAGATCGTCCCTGACAAGCACATTCTTCTTCTGGATATCGTAGAACGCCAAGGTCCCCGACAGCCGCTTGTTGACGTCGAATTTGAAGCCGGTTTCCCACTGTGTGCCTTCTTCGGGCGGGAGATTTCCGGTGACCACGAAACCCACGGTCGTGCCCGCGAACTGTGCGATGGTCGAGGTTGGCTTCAGCGACTGCGTATAGCTCACGTAATAAGTGAGCTGATCGTTCAGCTTGAAGATGACGCCGCCGAGCGGCAGCACCTTGTCGCCCGCCAGATTGGTGTTCGTGATGAAGTTCGGCCGGCCCTTTCCGGCGAGCTGCTCATATTCCATCCAGCGTACGCCGCCGACGAAGGACAGCCAGTTGGTCGCGTGGAACGTGTCCTGGGCGAAGAAGCCGCGGGTGCCGAGCAGATCGGTCTGCTCGCTGTCGACTGCGGAAACGGTCGTGCCCGGTGTGACCAGCCCGTAGACCGGATTGTAGAAATTGAAGTTTGGCGTCGCCTGGCGGATCAGGTCGCGACGGTCGATGGTGCGATACATTGCCTCGCCGCCGAACAGGATCTCGTTGCGGAAGCCGCCGACCCAGACGTCGCCCTGCAGATAGGAGGTGCCGTAGCTGGCGTTGCTCAGCGAGTTCTGGGTGCCGTCGTTGCTGCGGGTCTCGATGCCTGTATTGGCGTCAACCTTGGTGATGCGGAGCTGGTTGGCGCTGTAGGTTTCGGTGTTGTAGCTGTAGGCGGCCGTGACCTTCCAATTGTCGTCGAGCTTCTGCTCGACCGAGGCCTGCATCAGATCCGAGGTGCCCCACATGTTGTTGAAGGGCTCGTCGAGCCGGCGCTCCTTCGGGATCGCCAGCGGCGCACCGCCAACGAAGGCCGTGCCGCGGTCGAACGGATAGATGAACTCGCGGTGCTCGTAGGTCAGCTGGACCGTGGTGGTCTCGCCATACCAGGCCAGCGACGGGTTCACCAGCATTTCGCGGTGGCGGCCGAAATTGCGCCAATAATCCTCGCTGACGCCGTAACCGATGAAGCGGTAGGCGAGACCGCCGTCTCCGATCGGACCGGTGATGTCGAGCGTGCCGTCGGCGCCGCTGCGGTTGTTCGCAAAGGTCGAACCGAGCAGCGTGACCGAACCGTGTTGGTACAGCTCCGGGCGCTTGCTGATGGTGTTGACGATGCCGCCGGGATCCATGATGCCGTAGAGCAGCGAGGCCGGTCCCTTCAGCACCTCGACGCTCTCGACCGCGGCGTTCAGGCTGCGGCCCTGCACCAAAGGCATGCCGTTGCGCATGATCGAGCCGTCGCGATTGTCACCGAAGCCGCGGCGGATCACCGCGTCCTGAGTGCCGGCGAGCGTATTGGTCTGGGTGATGCCGCTGATGTTGATCAGCGCGTCGTCGATGTTGCGCGGAAGCTGGTCCTTCATGACCTGCTCGGGCACGACGTTGACGGATTGCGAGGTATCGAGCGGCGAAGCGCCGCTGCGCAGCGTGGTCGCGCTCGGCATCGCGCGGTAGCCGAGCTTTGCGGCTTGCTGTGCGGCGGCCGCAGCGGCGGCGCGCTCCGACGGTGTCGGTGCTGCGGGCGCGGGATTGCGGCTGGGCGGGCGGCGCGCAGCGGCCTGGGTGCGACGCGGAGACTGTTCCGATGCGCGCGCCGGCTTCGGCCGCGGCGACGGCGCTTCCACCGTGACCGGCGGCAGCGCCGATTGCGCCTGCGCGCTCGTCGTGTTGGAGGGGCATTCGGCGATCAGCACGACTGCGCCGATGAGAAGACCTGCACGGCTCTTGCCGGCACGAGTTCGGTGGCCGCTGACGCGCTGGCCATCCATAAAGGCACGCACTTTCGATTCACTTCCAAGTCAGACACAGCATTGAAGCTGGCGCGTCTAGCAGCCGCTGTGAACGAAGAGAACATGCCGACGATTTGAATCCCTCTAGTGTTGAATCGTTCTAAGAGCAGTCACGATGCATGACGATGAGACGACCCGGATTGCGATGCTTTCATGAGCAGGATTCGGGGCGCCGCAAGTGGAACTCCTGCGAAATGGGCACGTCTGCACATAGTCGATGCTGACCACGCATCCCTGGCAGGGCGACAGCTTCAGTGGATCCGCGGCAACGCGACGCCTTGTCGCACAATCATCCCGCAACACGCAGCCCCGCCCACAATTTTTCCGTGCCGTGATTGCGACAATCGCCCCTCCCCGCTCACGTCGTTTTGTTCAGACTAACTGCACAGTTAATCTTTACAGACTACCTGTATATCTATATTCGGTTCAGCATGATCGATTCCCCGGACCAACGCCCCTCCGCGCGCGCCGGTGCGCTCGCAGAAGACCTTCGTTCGCTGGTCGGGAAGCTGAAGCGCCGGCTTCGCGAGCAGACGGGCCCTGAGGAACTGACGCCGTCCCAGGTATCCGTGCTGCTGCGCCTGGAAAAGGATGGCCCCGCCACGGTGTCGAGCCTGGCGCGATCGGAAAAGATGCGCCCGCAATCGATGAGCGCCGCGGTCGCGGTTCTTCTGGACGCGGGCCTGGTCAACGGTGCCCCCGATCCGGAAGACGGCCGTCAGACCATCCTGTCGCTGACCAAGGCGTGCCGCGACCGGATCCGTGTCGGTCGCGCCGCGCGGCAGGATTGGCTCTCGCGCACCATTTCGACACGGCTTTCATCGCGGGAGCAGGACGAGCTGGCCGCCGCCGTCCCCTTGCTCAAGCGACTTCTCGATGATTGACGCGGCCCCGCAGCATCCGCGGCGCGGAACTTGCGTTTGCGGACAGGACATCATCATGGCTCTCACGACGCTCGACCCGATCACCGCCCTCATTGTCGTCGACCTGCAACGCGGCATCGTCGGCTCATCTTCCGTCCATGCCGTGGGCGACGTCGTGGAGCGTGCCAGCACGCTGGCTGCTGCGTTTCGGCGGCATCGCCTGCCGGTCGCGCTGGTCAACGTCGATGGTGGAGCGCCGGGCCGCACCGAGCGGCCGCGTGCCGGCGGACCGTTTCCCGACGGATGGACCGCTCTCATTCCGGAGCTCGATCAACAGCCCGGCGATATCGCCGTGACCAAGCGGACATGGGGCGCATTCGCCAGCACCGATCTCGAAAGCCAGTTGCGATCGCGCGGCGTCACGCAGGTCGTCATTGCGGGCGTCGCCACCGGCACCGGCGTCGAGTCCACCGCGCGCCAGGCCTACGAGGCGGGCTTCAACGTCACCCTTGCCACCGATGCGATGACCGATCCGCGTCGCGAGGCGCACGACTACAGCATCGCAAGCGTCTTTCCGCGGCTCGGCGAGAGCGGCTCGACGCAAGCGATCATCGACTTGCTGGCAACACGGAGCGCGCAAGCATGAACTGGCTTCACCTGGTTTCCTATTTCTTTGGCGGCGCCTTTCTGATGAACGCCATTCCGCATCTCGTCAGCGGCCTGCGAGGCGAGCCGTTCCAAAGCCCATTCGCGCAGCCGCGCGGAGAAGGGCTATCCTCGTCGACGGTCAACGTGTTCTGGGGCTTCTTCAACTTGATCGTCGGATATCTCCTCGTCTGTCGTGTCGGGGAGTTTGCCCTGACGGACACGCGCGACGTCGGCGCGCTCGGACTTGGCGCCCTGCTCCTCAGCCTGTTTTGCGCGCGACATTTCGGCCGGTTCCACGGCGGCAACACGCCGACAGGTTCGTGAGCGTGCCGGCCGCGGGCACGTTTCGCTCACTGCGCAACTTCAATTACCGCGTCTGGGCTGCGGGCGCGCTGGTGTCCAATACCGGAACGTGGATGCAGCGCGCCGCCCAGGACTGGCTCGTTCTCACCGAGCTCACACGGCACAATGCGTCGGCTGTCGGCGTGGTGATGGCGCTCCAGTTCGGGCCGCAGCTCCTGCTGATGCCGTGGACGGGTTTCGCGGCCGACCATTTCAACCAACGACGGCTTCTGATCGCGACGCAGGCGACGATGGGCGTGCTGGCCCTGGCCCTTGGTCTTCTCACCGTCACTGGCAAGGTAGAGCTCTGGCACGTCTACGTATTCGCCTTCCTGTTCGGCTGTGCCGCCGCCTTCGACGCCCCGGTACGCCAGACATTCGTGGCCGAGCTCGTCGGCGACGTCGACCTCTCCAATGCCATCGCGCTGAACTCGACGTCCTTCAACGCCGCACGGATGATCGGGCCCGCAATCGCCGGGATCGTCATCGCCTCGATCGGCACCGGATGGGCATTCCTGATCAACGCCGCATCCTTCATGGCGGTGCTTGGCTCACTCTCTCTGCTGCGCGCCTCGGAGCTTCGCCCAAACGCACGGGCTCAGCGGGCCAAGGGCGGCATGACCGAGGGCTTTCGCTACGTCTGGGCGCGCGCGGATCTCAGGGCGATCATGATCATGCTGTTCCTGATCGGCACGTTCGGGCTGAACTTCCCGATCTTCATCTCGACCATGGCGGTCACCGTTTTCCACACCGATGCGCGCGGCTTTGGCCTGCTGTCGTCGACGATGGCGATAGGCACCATCTCGGGCGCATTGCTGGCCGCGGGGCGCGCACAGCCGCGGTTCGTCTCGCTGCTGCTGGGCGCTGCGACTTTTGGGGCGGGGTGCACGCTGGCCGCGCTTGCACCCAGCTACTGGCTGTTCGCGGGCGCCCTGGTCGTGATCGGCGTCGCCGCCCTCACGGTCACCAATACGTCGAACAGCCTGATGCAACTCTCGACCGAACCGAGGATGAGGGGACGCGTGATGGCGTTGCGCCTCGGGGTGGCGCTTGGCGGCACGCCCATCGGCGCACCGATCATCGGATGGGTGGCGGACAATCTGGGCCCGCGCTGGGCGCTCGGCGTCGGTGCGGCGGCCGGCTTTGCGGCCGCACTCGTGGCAGTCCGTGCGATGTCAGCCCCCACCTCGGACGATTGCCTCGAATGAAGGGCGGCCCTAGGCGATGGCGGGAGTCGTCAACTCGTCCAGCTTCTGCTTGAGCGCCGTCCCATCAGCCAAGGCGCGCAGCGGCGGACGCACGCGCAGCCAGCTCGCATCGCCCGTCTGCGCCGCCAGGATCGCCTTGAGCGTCGTGAGGAAGGATGGTGACTTCACCACGATGTCGACCGCAGCTTGCATGCGCGCTTCGACATCCTTGCCGTCGATCATCGCCTTGACCAGTTCCGGCGTGATATTGGCCATGCCGCAGATGGTGCCGGCTCCGCCGCCGGCGATCGCGCGGGCGATGTCGGTTTCATTGCCGACGGTGATGGCAAGCTCCGGCGCGGCTGCGCGGAACGCCTGGAACTGCTTGAAGTCGCCACTGGAATCTTTCAGGCCCGCGACCACCTTGCCATAACGCTTGCGCAAGTTTGCGGCCACGGCAGTCGGGATCGCGACGCCCGAGACCTGCGGGATATGATAGAGATAGGCGCGCAAGCGATCATCTGCGACGCCGTCGATGATCGCAGCAAAAGCGTCCTCGATGCCTTCGGCCGTGACGCTGCGATCGAAGTAAGGTGGCAGATACAGCACGTGGCGCAGGCCGAGGCCGAGCACGGCGCGCGTCAGCGCGATGCTGTCGCTGATGGCGGGAAAGCCGCCGCCGATGCCGATGCGTTCCGGCGCAATACCAGCCTTGAGCACGGCTTCGATGGTCGCGACGCGCTCGGCGACATTGAACGAGGTGCCTTCGCCGGTGGTGCCGAACAGCACGATGCCGTCAACGCCTTTGCTGAAGAGCTGCCTGGCGTGCGCGGCAAGCTTTGCGGAGTCCACATTGCCGTCCGTTGCCAGCGGCGTCGCCGACGCCACCCAGAACCCGCGAATCGGCTCGCTCATCACACCACCCTTTGTTGCGGTCTCGGACTAAGTCACTGATCTCAAACGATCTTCTGCACTTACCGGGCCTTGTTTTTGCTTTACTTTCCATCTTGTACCTTACATACAAGATGGACGCAAATCCCTGCCGCGACAGGCGCGCCACAGACGCAGCCGATCCTGAGGAGGTCTCGCATGGACATGGTGACTCCGACCGACCGTCCCGACCAATTGCTCGGCGCCTTGCGCCACAAGCTCGGCGCAGCTGCCGTGCTGACCGGTGCGGACGTGCCGGCGCGCAATTGCAATGACTGGAGCGCGAGCCTGCCGCAGACGCCCCGCGCGGTGATCCGTCCGCTCGACGCGCAGGGCGTTGCGGACGCCATTGCGACCTGCCGGCAGGCGCATTGGCCTTTCGTGCCGCAGGGCGGATTGACCGGGCTGTGCCGCGGCGCCTCGCCCGAAGCGGGCTGGGTCGCGATCTCGCTGGAGCGCATGACCGGCATCGAGGAGATCGATCACGCGTCGATGACGATGACGGTGAGAGCAGGCACGCCGCTGGAGACGATCCAGAAGGCCGCGGATGATGCCGGCTTCTTCTTTCCGCTCGACCTCGGCTCACGTGGCTCGTGCGCCATCGGCGGCAATCTCTCGACCAATGCCGGCGGCAACCGCGTGATCCGCTACGGCATGACGCGCGAGCTGGTGCTCGGCCTGGAGGTGGTACTGCCTGACGGCACTATCATCACCAATCTCAACAAGCTGATGAAGAACAATGCCGGCTATGATTTGAAGCATCTGTTCATCGGCTCGGAGGGCACGCTCGGCATCATCACCCGCGTGGTGCTGAAGCTGTTCCCGAAGCCGCGCTCGACCATGGCGGCACTCTGCGCGCTGAAGGATTATGCCGCCGTGATCTCGCTGCTCGGCGCCGCGCGCAGCGGGCTCGGTCCGCTGCTGTCCGCGTTCGAGGTGATGTGGCCGGATTATTGGGACGTGATCACGAAGCGCGCCGGCGTGAAGCCGCCGGTCGCCGCAGGTCACGGTCTCTACGTGCTGGTGGAAGCGCAAGGCACCGATGAGAGCATCGATGCGCCGCGCTTCCAGGCCTGGCTCGAAGGACTGATGGAGCGCGACATGCTCGCGGATGCCGCCGTGGCGCAATCGCTGGCGCAGACGCAGGCCTTCTGGCGGGTGCGCGACATCTGCGCCGAGTTCGGCCAGGTGCTGGGGCCGCACATTTCCTACGACATCGGCCTTGCGGTCGCGCGCATGGACGAGTTCGTCACGCGCTGCAAGGCGGCGTTGGCCTCCGGCATCAAGGGCTGCGAGAGCGTCTATTACGGCCATATCGGCGACGGCAATCTGCATCTCGTCTCCTGGGTCACCGGTCTTTCCGTCGAGCAGCAGCCGAAGGAAGAGATGGACGCGATCATCTATGGCCTCGTCCGCGAGATGGGCGGCAGCGTCTCCGCCGAGCACGGCATCGGCACCTTGAAGAAAAAGTGGCTGGGGCATGCCAGAAGCGAGCCCGAGATCGCGCTGATGCGGACGCTGAAGGCGGCGCTCGATCCGGATCATCTGCTCAATCCCGGCAAGGTGATCTGAGCGGGAGAGCTCATGAGATCGCTCAAGCTCGATACGCCGAAATCGCTGTCGCAGCGGGTGATGCAGCGGCTGCGTCAGGCCATCATCGACGGCGAGTTCGCGCTCGGCGCTGCGATATCCGAGGAGATGGTGGCGAATTCCTTCGGCGTCAGCCGGACGCCGGTGCGCGAGGCGATGGGCCAGTTGCAGGCGCAGGGGCTCGTGGTGATCCGCCCGCAGGTCGGCAGCTTTGTCTTCACGCCGAGCGCGGAAGACATCACTGCGCTCTGCACCTTCAGGATCGCGCTCGAGCCCAAGGCCGCGGAGCTCGCCTTTCGCCACGATCGCGACGGCGCGACCGCGACGATGAGCGATGCGATCGCGGCAATGGAGCCGGCGATCGCGGCCAAGGACAATATCGCCTACGGGCGCGCCGATGCCGCATTCCACGAGGCGCTGTTCGCCCATTGCGGCAACCGCTACCTCGTCGAATCCTACCAGCTCGCATCCAGCCGCGTTGCTGCACTCCGCACCAATCTCACCTCGCCGATCGACGTGCGGACCCGCACATCCTTCGACGAGCACCGCAAGCTGCTCGATCTGTTCACGCGCGGCGAGTTCGCGGCCTTCGAGAAGCTGATGACCACGCACATCACCAATTCGGGTGTGGTCTATGCCAAAGCCTTGAAAGTCGACGCGCTGAAGGTGGATTGAGCGCTACCGCCCGCCCTTCGATCCCGGCCTGTCCAGGAAATCCAGCGCGGTGTTGATCTGCTCGAGCTGGTGCTCGATCCTGTCGCGGTCCTCGACGGTTTGCGCCTTTTCGAGTTCTTCCACGAGCTTCTGCTTCCGCAGCAGCAAGTTCTCTATGACTGTACTCACAGTTCCCCCCATCGCCCGAAGCGAATATCGAGGCATTCCGGACCTTGGACACACGCGCGAACCGGGCTCGCCGCAAACCCTTGATCAGAATGTCGACGGAGCCGGTTGGTTCCTGCGAATGAACCACAACTCTCGCCGATGGAACTATTTGCGCAGGCTCGCCCAGACCCCGCCCAGAATCAGCACACCGCCGAACAGATGGATCAGCTTCGGCGGCTCACCGAGAATTGCGAACGACAGCAGCGCGCTCGCAATCGGTCCGAGATAAAGCACGAGCGAAGTCCGGACCGAACCGAACTTGCCGCCAAGCCAGGCAAAGCCGGCATAGGCCAGCAGACCGGGAACGATCCCGGCGAAGACGTAGGCCGACAGCGCTTTCGTGCTGAAAACCTGCGCCGGCATTGTCCACATCTCGCGGGCCGCGAGCGGCAACGAGAACAATGCACCTGCGGCCGAGAACAGGCTCATGCGCGCAAGCAACGACGCCTTTGGCGCAGCGCGTGATTGCAACAGCGTGTAGCCGGACCAGCCGAGCATCGCGATCACGACCAGTCCGTCGCCCGATGCCGTCTCCAGCGCGAACAAGGTCTCCGGATGGCCGCCGGAAATGATGAGCAACGCGCCTGTCAGCGCGAGCGCGGTGCCGAGCCATTGCAGCGGGCCGACATGCTCGATGCCGAGCCCGGCGGAGATCATCAACACCGTGATCGGCGACAGCGCCATGATCAGCGCGATATGGATCGCCGTCGTCGAGACGCCCGCGGCGTAGACCGGACCGCCGCAAAGGAACATGCCCATGAAGCCGGCGGCGAGGATCGGCCAGATGTTTTTGGCCAGCGGCACACGGCCGGTGCGGATCTCGGTGAGCGCGATCGGCGCGAGCCCGATGGCGACGATGCTCCAGCGGAAGAAGGCGAGCGCGAAGGGCGGGACGGAGCCCGCGAGCCCTCGCGCCAGAATCTGATTGGAGGCCTGCGCGGTCGCCACCAGGATGAAGCCAATCAGCGCAATTGCGCCGAGCCAGGCCTCGGTGGATGGCGCCGCGCCGGATTCATCGCCGCCGTCAGAAATTTCCTTGCCCATGGAGCAATCGCATATCCGATAGCGGCCGCGGTGAGAACCCTGAAGAGGGATCGCTGGTGTGCATATGCGGCACGCGCACCGTTCCGGACGGCGCGGCGATGCTCGCGAGCAACACCGGTACGACAGGCGTGCGGGTGATCGAGACGGAGAACACCGCCAGCAGCGCGCAGACCATGCAAAGCCTCATCCGCACCGTCCTGCGATCGGAGATCGGCAGAAACAGGAAAAACAACATCGCCAGGATCAGCAGCGCATCGATCAGAAAAAACATGGATCTCTCCCGTGAAACTGCGAGAGAGGATGACGCGCCGGTGCCGGCGGGTATGTGGACGGCGTCACACACCTGACGACGCCGCCTCGCGCGCGCCGTTGCCGAATTGCGCGCCACGCGGGAACCGCAATCGGCAAAGACAGCCCATCGATCGGTTGTATTCGCGGCCCCGGAGTCCTATGCCTGTGCCCATGGACACCCAAATCATCACTGCCGAAAAGCCCCTGATGGCCCAGGCCCGCCCGCGCAAGCCGGCGCCGTTCCTCCCGATGAGCCGCGCCGAGATGGATGCGCTCGGCTGGGATGCCTGCGACATCGTTCTGGTGACCGGCGATGCCTATGTCGACCATCCGAGTTTTGGCATGGCGATCATCGGCCGCCTGCTCGAGGCGCAAGGTTTTCGGGTCGGCATCATCTCCCAGCCCGACTGGCATTCGGCCGAGCCGTTCAAGGCGCTGGGCAAGCCAAAGGTGTTCTTCGGCGTCACCGGCGGCAACATGGACTCGATGGTGAACCGCTACACCGCGGATCGCCGCATCCGCAGCGACGATGCCTACACCGCGGGCGGCGAAGGCGGCAAGCGGCCGGACCGCTGCACCGTCGTCTACGCCCAGCGCTGCCGCGAGGCGTTCAAGGACGTGCCGATCGTGCTCGGCGGCATCGAGGCCTCGCTGCGCCGGATCGCCCATTACGATTACTGGTCCGACAAGGTGCGCCGCTCGGTGCTGGCCGACGCCAAGGCGGACCTGCTGCTCTATGGCAATGCGGAGCGCGCCGTCGTCGAGGTGGCGCAGCGACTCGCTGACGGCGAGGCGCCGCGCTCGCTCGACGACATCAGGGGCGTCGCGCTGTTCCGCCGCGTGCCCGAAGACTATTCCGAGTTGCACGCCGACGATCTCGACTCCGCCGACGAGGGCGCATCGCGAACCAAAGGCTTAACCGTGATCCGGCTGCCGGCGCTGGAGCAGGTCGAGCAAGACAAGGAAGCCTACGCCCGTGCCTCTCGCGTGCTGCACCGGGAGAGCAATCCCGGCAATGCGCGGCCGCTGGTGCAGCGTCACGGCGACCGCGATCTCTGGCTCAACCCGCCGCCCATCCCGCTGACCAGCGACGAGATGGACGCGGTCTACGATCTTCCTTACGCGCGCGCGCCGCATCCGTCCTACGGCGACGCCAAAATCCCCGCCTGGGACATGATCAAGTTCTCGGTGACGATCATGCGCGGCTGTTTTGGCGGCTGCACCTTCTGCTCGATCACCGAGCACGAGGGCCGCATCATCCAGAACCGCTCCGAGGGCTCGATCCTGCGCGAGATCGAGAAGATCCGCGACAAGACGCCGGGCTTCACCGGCGTCATCTCCGACATCGGCGGCCCCACCGCCAACATGTACCGGATGGCGTGCAAGGACCCGAAGGTCGAGGCGGCGTGCCGAAGGCCGTCCTGCGTCTTCCCGGAGATCTGCCCGAACCTCAACACCTCGCATGACGATCTGATCCGGCTCTATCGCAAGGTGCGCGAGACCAAGGGCATCAAGAAGGTGATGGTCGCCTCCGGCGTGCGCTACGACCTCGCGGTCGAGAGCCCCGAATACATCAAGGAGCTCGTCACCCATCACGTCGGCGGTTACTTGAAGATCGCGCCTGAACATACCGAGCGCGGGCCGCTCGACAAGATGATGAAGCCGGGCATCGGCGCCTACAATCAGTTCAAGCGGATGTTCGATGCCGCGGCCGAGCAGGCCGGCAAGAAATATTACCTGATCCCCTATTTCATCGCGGCGCATCCGGGCACGACCGACGAGGACATGATGAACCTCGCGCTGTGGCTCAAGAAGAACCGCTATCGCGCCGACCAGGTGCAGACCTTCCTGCCCTCGCCGATGGCGACAGCGACCGCGATGTACCACACCGGCGTCAACCCGCTGCGCGGCGTGCGTCGCGGCGGCAGCGACAAGGTCGAGGCGATCAAGGGCCTGCGCCAGCGCCGCCTGCACAAGGCGTTTTTGCGTTATCACGACCCCGACAACTGGCCGGTGCTGCGCGAGGCGCTGAAGGCGATGGGCCGCGCCGATCTGATCGGCTCCCGCCCCGACCAGCTCGTCCCCGCGCACCAGCCCCCCGGCACCGGCAAGGCCGCCGGCACACGACGTCCGGTGCGCCCCAGCGACAAGACGCAGCGGTTCACGACCAAGGGTCTGCGGGTGATGAAGTAGCGGGCAAGGGCTGGATGAGGTCCGGTTCAGCCTGACGCTTTCGTGCGTCTAAAAGAAAATGTCGAAAACAACCCCATGCACAGTAGACGGCATGAGGGGGATCAATGGCTTAGGCGATTTTTGGCGACGTTGACCCGTCGGGCAAAACAGGAGCAGGATGGCAGCAAGCGCCCGGATAGGGTGGCCTCTACCGCTCCTCAGTATCCATCACACCGCGTCTTGCGCGCAGGCAGCTTCGCACCCAGTCGCCACATTTCAGGAAGCCCACCTCAACGCATTCTTTCCAGACCGAAACGCGTTGCACTGTCGCGCGTTACGGATGGAGAAAGCTCATGGCACCAGCAGCCGAAAGGATGAAGCTGATGCGGCAGCGGCGGCGATCGCGGGGCTGCGTGAGCTGCGTCTCATCGTTGCCGATCCCCGCTCGCGGGCGGTGCGGAGACGGGTGGCGAGGCAGGTCGCCGGCCTCGACGTGAGGCGCGAGAGCGACGCGATCAATTGGATCGAATCGGTCTCCGAGTTTGACGCCGATGCGCCGCGGTGATCTGGTCACCGTTGCAGCGGGAGGAGACAATGGCAAGCCTCGTCCGGCCGACATCTCAATCTGGCAAGACCACGCTGTACTACGCGCTCGCGACAGGCAACCAGGCGCCGCTCTATGACGGCACCAAGTTCACGATGACGGAATTTGCGGAGATGTCCGTTGCAACAACGGACACGACCAAGAATCCCGCGGTGATCGGCGCCCGCAAGATCAACGACTGGCTCTTCTGGAACGACGCCGGCACCTTGCGGATACCGCAAGGTCCGGATTGGACCAACGACACGCTCGGCCGGGACGGCGCTTGTCAAGGTCAACGGGATCTGGCTCGACAACGCCGCCATCACCAACGGGCCGGCAGCGCAGCGTGGCACCTATGTTGGCACGACGCGCAGCGACACCAGCAGCCGACTCAACTTGGTGCTCGGCGCATCCGGGCAAGCGGCGAACCTCGCGGTCTGGAACGCCTACAACCGCACGGTTGTCGCGACCACATCGAGCGAAAACTCGGCATCCTGGTCCTATTCATCGGCAACCGTGCGCGCATAGAACGGCGGCTCCGCAGCGCGCATCCAATTCGTCGCGGGACTGGCAGAGGACTTCATCCCGGCGCTTGTGACGCAGGGCTTCAATCTGGCGGCTGGAGGCTGTTCGTTTGCACAGTTCGGAATGAAGATGGATGCCACCAATGCCTTTGACAAGCATGCTGATGCTGGCAGCATCACCGGATCGGCAGCGCAAATTTCAAGGGCTCGCGGTTCCGAGCATGTACGCGCCGCAGCTCGGATATCACTTCGTCTCAGTCTGCGAAGCCGGCGACGGAACCACCACCATTCACGGGCGGGAGCAAGCACGGCGTCTCGCTGACCCTTAGGATGTAACATTCAGACGGATACGAACGGCAAATTTTTGACAGCCTTCCACTGCAGGTCGTGTGCGACTCCCGAATAGGACTCCCGGAATGCATTCGGCCGCCAGGCAGCGACCGGATCCAGTCGCCCGCTTGCCGTGAAAAACGCATTCGCTCCTGCTTCCGAGACTGCGGCCAGGCCGTAACCGTGTCTGCCGCAAAGCGTTGCCAAGGCTGTCAGCGACGCGCCGTGATACCATCCGCGAGGGTGCTTGAGATGCCTGTCGAAAGCTGGATCGTACGGCACGGCGATCGGAGCTGTCCCGAAGGTCGAATTGTACTCGACGCAAATAACCGCCGGCTTGGTTTCGATCAGCCGCTCCAGGAACCAATAATCGTTGCCATCAACATCGATCGAGAGGACTCCAAGCGCGGGAAACGCGCTCTTGAGAAAATCGATGTTGTCCAGGTTCAAGAACCTCTGAACAGCGGCGACCCGGGAGGGAAGGAAGAATTTGGCATCAGCAACCTGACCGGCGTCGCCGTCGACTAGTAGGCCCTTCCAGTCGCTTCTCCGGGCGAGAGTGGCGCAATTGAACTCGGCGGGGTGAAAGCCGAATTCGATAAACGTCTTGGGGCAATCGATAGCCAAGTGCTCGATGATCGTCGTTTCGTCGGACTGCCCCTTGCTGCGAAGCATCCGCAGTCCGGTCCGCGCGCGCCGAACTAGCGCTAGATTCTTGATCGCGTCACGAATGTCAGCCAACCGGATGACCTTGGCGGGGCCGGAGGGGCCGTCGATCATCCGCGAATGAGACCTCAATCTAGCGGCGTCCGACTTTCCGAATAATTCGGCCATCTGGGTGCTCACCTATTTATTTCTGAATGTTTCTTAACGCATCGCAGCCCCGGCTGGCAACTTTCCGCAGGGCGGCCTGACGTTGCCGACATCTGCTCTGCACAGCTTCCTGACCACAATCCGGAGTGTTCCCCGCATGCCCGACCTGCATGGCATTTCGCGCGCCGCAGCGCGCCTGATCAGGAGTTAAGCAATATGGCAGTCATCACGGTTGCCCAGATCAAGGCGATTGCCGGACCTGGCGCGCGCAACGACCTCGTCAATGCCATCGTACGCGGGTGGCCGCAGGCCGTTGCGAAGGCCAAGGTCACGACCTCGCTGCGGGCATGTCACTTTCTCGCGCAGATCATGACCGAAACCGGTGGTCTGATTTAGCGGACTGGTGATTGAGGGCCAACCGCAACACACCGTGTCGGCATAGAATTTGGTGGCAAGATCACTCTCGTCGACCGGCTCCGCCGCACGCACCTTGTGCAGCCGAAAATCAACCACCGTGTCCGACGCCGAAAACGACGTCACAGTGCGGTTTTGCCGGTTGCGCAGCTCGGCCGCACGCATCGCATCGGCAATGCGCTCGTGCACAGACGGATCGAAGCGCGCCAAATTCTCAAAATCGACGCCCTGGATCGCCGGCGTCTGGCGCTCGATCGCGATGGTGACCGGCGCGCCGGCCGAAGCCGCCGGAAACGCGAGCGAGTAACCGTCACCGCGGCGGAAGCATCGAGCGAGGCCGAGAAGTGCAGGCCGAACGTCAGGTTGACCAGCAGCCCATTGCCGTCGAAATAGCCGACATGGACGTGCGTGGCATCCTGCGCCGAAAAGCCTGGCGAGAAGCTGGTCTCGGCCCCGGTGTAGAGGAATTCGGCATACTGGCTCCGGTTGCGACCATCATGGCAGGCAAGACAGGCCGGTGGCGCCAACCGCGGGGCTGTCAACCCACTTACCCACGGAAAAACGCGGGAGACGGCTAAGCAGGCCTCCCGTAGTGCGCGCGGCCATGGAGCCCCGCACGATCTTCCCGAATAGCCGAATTCAATTTGCCAACACGCTCAGAGGCGTCGCCGCGGTCTCCGTCGTGATGTACCACTACGCGATGTTCTGGATCTTCGGCTACTGCCCCCCGAGAATCTGGGGAAACTTACCGGACGTCACCCCCGTCAAGAACTCCTGGCTGCTCTTCCTGTACCAATTTCCCCCTCAGTTGCAGCCGTCTTACGTTCCCACCATCGACTGGGGTTCATTCGGCGTCGCCCTGTTCTTTCTGCTCAGCGAGTTCGTCATCGCCAATTCCGTGCAGAGCTATCGGCCAGAGCAGTTCTTGCTGAACCGCGCGCTGCGTATCTATCCGACCTACGCGGTCGGCTTCTTGATCGTTCTTTCGGCCCATGCACTCGCAGGCTGGATCTACGGCAGAGGCTTTCCATATCCCATCGGTCGAATGATCGCGCACAGGTTCTCGGGCATTCGATAGATGTTCAATGCGGCCTATATCGCCCCCATCATCTGGACGCTCGAGGTGGAGATCAAATTCTACCTCGTCGTGTTCGTCGCCATCTCGATACGCTAGGTCGGAGCGCGACTGGCCGCCGCCAAGCTTGGCACCGGTATTTTGGCATTCACGCTGCTCGCTTCTCTCGTGCTGCCGTCTTCTGCTGGCGTTGCGGCCCGGACGCTCCTTATCCGATGCCAAATTCGTCGGTTTCATCATCGGCGGAGCGGTCTTTTTCGAGTACTGGAACGGTGTATGCTCACGCATCTCCGTTTGTCTGCGCACCGGCGTCATCCTCGCCCTGTTCGCCCCGACATGGATCGTCGCCGATCAGCGGGGCATCTCGATCCAGCCGCTCGGTCGCATCTGGAGCTTCACAGCCGCCATCGCGATCTTTGTGCTCGCCATGCGATTTTACGAGCGGTTCGGATCTCGGTTCTGGCTGGCGGACTTCTACGCGAAGATCAGCTATCCGCTCTACGTGGTGCATCTTGCCACGAGGTACTTCGTCCCTTCGCTTCTACATGCGACGCCCCTTCCGATCGCGCTTGATATTGCCGTCGCGTTCGCCGCCAGCACGCTCGTCGCATGGGGCCTTCATCTGGCCGTCGAAGCCCCCACGATGAAGCTTGCGAAAACATACGCTCAGCGAGCGCGACCGAGCGCCCGCACGCCTGATGAAGCGCCAGACCAGGACTTGGTTCGCGCCGCCGGAGCGACCGCCGGTATCGGCTCCCCCTGATGTCAGTTGAGCGGACTGGTGATTGAGGGCCAACCGCAACACCTTTGTAATTGCGCCATCAGGATGGCATCATCGGGCGGCTGAGATGGCGAGCCCCACCGCGACTCGGTATCGATGCCCTCAAGCTTCAGAAAGCGCTCTGCACGCAGGCTGTTCCGTGCCTGCACGATGGCCAATTGTAGCCAAATCTTCCAGCTCGCCCAAATGTCAGAAGACTAAACCCTCCCCACCATCCATAGACTGCCCCCATGAAAAAAATCGGATTCCTGTCCTTCGGACATTGGACGCCCTCGCCGCAATCGCAGACCCGCTCGGCGAGCGACACGCTGCTGCAATCGATCGAGCTTGCGGTTGCAGCGGAACAGCTCGGCGCGGACGGCGCCTATTTCCGCGTGCATCACTTCGCGCGGCAGCTTGCCTCGCCCTTCCCGCTGCTGGCGGCCGTCGGCGCCAGGACCAGCACAATCGAGATCGGCACGGCCGTGATCGACATGCGCTACGAGAATCCGCTCTACATGGCGGAGGACGCCGGCTCCGCCGATCTCATCGCCGGCGGGCGGCTTCAGCTCGGCATCAGCCGCGGCTCGCCGGAGCAGGTGATCGACGGCTGGCGCTATTTTGGCTACCAGCCGGCCGAGGGCCAGAGCGATGCCGACATGGGCCGGCGCCATGCGGAGGTGTTTCTCGACATCCTGCGCGGCGAGGGTTTTGCGAAACCCAATCCGCAGCCGATGTTTCCGAATCCGCCGGGAATGCTGCGCCTGGAGCCTCATTCCGAAGGCCTGCGCGACAGGATCTGGTGGGGTGCCGGCTCGAACGCGACCGCGGTCTGGGCGGCGATGCACGGCATGAACTTGCAGAGCTCGACGCTGAAGAACGACGAGACCGGCGAGGCCTTTCACGTGCAGCAGGCCGCGCAGATCCGCAGCTTTCGCGCCGCGTGGAAGGAGGCCGGCCACACCCGCGAGCCCCGCGTGTCGGTCAGCCGCAGCATCTTCGCACTGATGGACGATCGCGACCGCGCTTATTTCGGTGGTGAACGCGGAGGCGAGGATCAGATCGGCTTCATCGATCCGCGGACGCGTGCGATCTTCGGGCGGAGTTATGCGGCCGAGCCGGGCGCGCTGATCGAGCAGCTGCGGCAGGACGAGGCGATCGCGGAGGCGGATACGTTGCTGCTGACGATCCCCAACCAGCTCGGTGTGGACTATTGCGCGCATGCGATCGAGGCGATCTTGAAGCACGTCGCGCCGGCGCTGGGCTGGCGGTGAGACGAGCCCACCCCCTCCCGGCGCAAGTCAAGCCCTCTCTTGCTGCCCCCTGATCTTCTCGAGCCAGGCCACCAGGCGCGGATGTCTGGCATATCGGCCTTCCAGGCTTGCCAGTTCCTGCTGAAACACTGGCAATGACAGCAGCCTTTCGATATCGGGCTCCCTGATCTTCCAGATCGCCGGCGGAAAGAAGCCATGCACCTTCAGCTCGTAGAGCTCGAAGATCGCGTGGATGATCTCGTGCACGGCCCGCCGCTCTTCCGCCGTGATCTCGATGTCGCCGGCAGCTCCTCGCTCGAGGAATGCCGCGACCGGAAGGTGGCGGCGCAGGTCGGAGACCCGGTCGGAATAGCGAAGAAAGATGTCCGCGCCCAGACGCCGGTTGTTGGTGTGGAGCGCCGCATAGATCGCGGCCATGCCAACGATGATCGATCCGAGCGTCATGAATCTGAGAATATGGTCGAGCACGCGTCTGTCTCCTTGCGCGGGGCATCGGAGCTGAAATGTAGACCACACCGAAATCTGATAAAATAGGTCGACACGAAGCTTAACGTGCTCCTCGATGTGCTTGAATAGGACAAGGCTCTCGCCCGAGGACGATACGAGGCACGCTGAGTCCGATCGCATCGATCCTGAGACCGTCTCATGGCCAAGAAAATGATCCGTCCGCTTCGCTCCGAGAGTGATTACGATGCCGCACTCGAAGAGATCGAGCGCTATTTCGAAAGCGAGCCAAAGCCGGGCACGCCGGAGGGCGATCGTTTCGATCTTCTCGCGCTTGTCATCGAAGATTATGAGCGTAAGCACTGGCCGATTGATCCGCCCGATGCGGTCGACGCGATTCGCTATCGCGTGGAAACCGGGCAACACACCCAAGCGGATCTCGGCCGCCTGCTCGGCTCGCGTCAGCGCGCCTCCGACGTCCTGACGCGCAAGCGTCCCCTCACGATGAAGATGGCCTGGCGGCTGCACCGCGAGTGGGGAATTCCCGCGGAAGCGCTGATCTCCCCGCCGCAGACCCGAGGACGAAGATCCGCGGCATAACCATTCACGGGCAAAAATCGGCCGCCTCTGGCATCAAGAGCCTGCGTCACCCGCGCGTGTCCGTCAGCCGCCGGCTGAGGCAGGACGAGGCGATCGCGGAGGCGGATACGTTGCTGCTGACGATCCCCAACCAACCGGGCATGGCTTATTTACGCACACGCGATCGAGGCTATTTCGACTCGCGTTGCGCCGGCGCTGGGCTGGCGGTGACTGCACTGTGGATCGCGCTCCTCCTTTCATGATCTGATCACGCGTTCCAACCTGCTCAGCTGCGACGCCGACGGCGATCTTGCGCCACCGACGCGTGACGGGCGGCCGCCCGCCATGCACCCTGTGCGGGAGCCGGCCGACTTGCTGCCATCTTTACGCTGCAGGCTGCCGGCCGGTATTCTTCTCAACTGATTCTCGACCGACGAAGGGGTGCGGATGCCGCGGCGGTCATCGGCGCGGTCACGTCTGGCGAGAGCAATCCTGGTGCCGAGGATGATGTCGGCGTCGTCGGGGGAGGACAATTTGCGAATACGCGAACGCGAACGCAAGTTCGGCTAGCGTCACTGGAAATGCATCACCACACCGCATTTCACGATCCCGTCCTGGTCGCGTTATCGATCCTGATCGCGGCACTCGCCTCCTATACCGCGCTGGATCTGGCGACCCGGATGCGGGCAGCGTCAGGCAGGGCCCGCCGATCCTGGCTCGTAGCCGCGGCGATTGCCATGGGCGGTGGCATCTGGTCGATGCATTTTGTCGGCATGCTGGCCTTCAACCTGCCCGGAATCGAGATCTCGTACGATCCATTCCTGACCCTGCTCTCGCTTGTCATTCCCATTGCCGTCGCGGCTGCCGCCTTTGCCGTCGTCGGACGGCGGCCGCAGGCCCTCCTCGCATCGGGCTTCGCGATGGGACTTGGTATCGCCGGTATGCACTATACCGGCATGGCAGCAATGCGAATGGCGGCCCTCATGGCGTACGATCCCCGGTGGGTTGTGCTCTCGATCGTGATCGCGATCAGCGCCTCGGTCGTGGCGCTCTGGCTCGCCTTCCGCAACACCAGCGCGCTCCAGCGGCTGTTCGCGGGATTCGTGATGGGCCTTGCGATCTCGGGCATGCACTACGCCGCGATGGAAGGCGCCATGTTCCTGCCGACGAGCCCCATGGCAGGGCAGGCAGGACGTCTCGGCGTCGGTCAGGCACCGCTCGGATTCCTGCTCGCCGGCATCACCATCGTGATCCTGAGCATCGGGATCGCCGCTGCCGTCTACGACAGGGCGTCCGCGGAGCGCGCCCAACGCGAGGCCAGCGCACTGAGGCGCAGCGAAGAACGCTTTCGGCTCCTGGTGGAGGGTATCGCCGACCACGCGATCTTCATGCTCGATCCGGATGGGCGCGTGGGCAACTGGAATCTCGGCGCGCACCGGCTGATGGGCTATCGCGACGACATCGTCGGAACGAGCTACACGATCTTTCATACCGAGGAAGATTGTGCGGCCGGGGCGCCCGCACGCGCGCTCATCGAGGCCGAGCGGGAAGGGAAGTCCGCCATCGAAGGCTGGCGTGTGCGCAAGGACGGCAGCCGATTCTGGGCGGAGGCAACCATCGTCGCGGTCCGGAACGAAAGCGGTGCGATCGCCGGCTTTGCCAAGATCGTGCGCGACGTCAGCGAAAAGAGACGGGCGCAGGAAGCACTGGACCGGGCGCGCGAAGCCCTGACGATGTCGCAGAAGATGGACACAATCGGCCAGCTCACCGGCGGCGTGGCCCACGATTTCAACAATTTGCTCGCGGCCGTTCTCGGCAGCCTCGAGCTCTTGAAGAAGCGCCTGCCGTCGGGCGATCCGAGGATCCAGCGCCTGGTGGACAATGCGATGCAAGGCGCGCAGCGGGGCGCCTCCCTGACCCAGCGGATGCTGGCTTTCGCGCGCAAGCAGGATCTCAGGCCGGCGGTCGTCGATGTCCGCGAGTTGGTGCATGGCATGGCGTCACTGCTGAAATTCGAGGCCGGAATTCGGGTCGAGACGTTGTTTCCGATGGACCTGCCGAAGGTAACGGTCGATGCGAACCAGCTCGAACTGGCGGTCCTCAACCTGGCGGTCAACGCGCGTGATGCGATGCCGGATGGTGGCCTGATTACCATCGCGGCACGCACGGAGCGGGACGATGGCGGCCCTCCGAGGAGCGGCTACGTCGCGCTCTCGGTGAGCGACACGGGCTGCGGCATGGACGATGAGACCCTCAAGCACGCCCAGGAGCCGTTCTTTACGACCAAGGGCGTCGGCAAAGGCACCGGGCTCGGTCTGTCAATGGTCCACGGACTTGCCGAGCAGTCCGGCGGCAGGCTCGTCTTGAAGAGCCGTCCCGGCGAGGGTACGACAGCAGACATCTGGCTGCCGATAGCCGAAGAGACCGCAGTGCCGGAGCTGCGCGCGGAAGCTCCCGCACCCGTACCTCGGGCCAGCCGGCAGCTTGCCGTGCTTGTCGTCGACGACGACCTCCTGGTGCTCGAGAATACGGCCGTGATGCTGGAGGATCTTGGGCACATCGTGCTCGAGGCGCGCTCGGGCGATGAGGCGCTGGCTTTGCTCCGCCGCACGCGCACCGTCGACCTGGTCGTGACCGACTATGCCATGCCCGGCATGACCGGATTGCAGCTTGCGAACGCCATCGCTGCGGAGCGCCCGGAGACGGTCATCCTCCTCAGCACGGGATACGCGGACCTCCCGAGCGACACGCGATCCAGCCTGCCGCGTCTGTCAAAGCCATTCGACCAGGCTGCGCTCGCGAAGGCCGTCGAGGCAGCGATGCAGGAAGAAGAGCCGACCGGATCCATCGTCGCGTTTCGGCCGAAGAGCGCGTGACTGACGAATGACAAGTGGCGCGCCGCGGCACGATTCGAATGTTCGACCGTTGGATTCGTCGCGCTCGATCCAGCTGCGCTGCGGGCGCGTGTTTTCGTAGACCGCGATGGTCCACCCTCACCCCGCCGTCACTCCTGCATCGATCAGCAGCAGCAGCCCACTCGATCCCAAGGTTGAAGCGAGAGGCCCCCTGTGGCATATTATGCCATAAGGCTCGAACAGCGAGGACGACGATGCCCACGCGAAACGTTGTGCTGACGAAACGCCAGCAGGAACTCATCGAAACCCTCGTCGAGTCCGGCCGCTACCAGAACGCCAGCGAGGTGCTACGGGATGGACTGCGCCTGGTGGAGCAACGCGAGGCCGAGGACGCCGGCAAGCTCAAGGCGTTGCGCGCCGCGGCGCGCCTCGGCATCGGGTCATTGGAGCAGGGCGAGTTCAAGGAATTCAGGACAATCGAAGACCTGCAAACCTATTTGACTGGTCTCTCGGAGAAGGTCATCTCCGGAACAGCCGAATAAAGCCGCATGGCCCGGCCACAATGGCGCGTCCGCCTCGGCGCTGCTGCGGAAGTCGATTTTGCGAATATTCTGAAATGGACCACTGAGAATTTCGGACCGCGACAAGCGCGCATCTATCGGGACACGCTGCTTCAAGCGATTGGCGAACTCGCCAACGGCCCTGAGGTTGCAGGCTCCCAAATCCGGGACGAGATCGCGCCGGGCCTTCGCACGCTCCACGTTGCACGACGCCGTCGGCGCGGAAGCCACTTCCTCATGTACCGCGTCGCGCCGGAGACCACGATCGAAATCGTGCGCATTCTCCACGACCGGATGGACTTTCAGCGCCACATTCCCACCGACGAGAGCGGCGCATAATCTCCCTGCAATGCTGAACGATGCCCCTCACCCCGCCTTCACGCTCGCATCGATCAGCAACTTCGCCGCCGCGAGCGCCGACTGCGCCGGGCCGTCCTCCGACTGCTGGCCGGTGACGTAGATGCCCTCGATCAGCAGCAGCAGTGCGTCGCCAAGCACGTTCGGCTGACGTGCGCCGATGTCGGCGGCGAGCTCGCGCAGGCGCTTGCGGAACACCTTCTTGTGGGCTTCGGCGACCTGGCGCGCCGGATTGTCGCGCGAGGGATATTCCACCGCGGCGTTGCTGAGGCCGCAGCCGCGATAGCCCTTGCGCACGGCGCGCGACGCCAGCTGGGCGATATAGGCGAGCACATGGTCGCGCGCATCGGCGTAGGATTTGCCGCCGGGGTGCTCGAAGTTCTCCCAGAAGCTCAAATCGTAATCGCGCAAATAGGCGGCGGCGAGATCGTCCTTGGAGGCGAAGCTGCGATAGAGGCTGGGCTTGGTCACGCCGGCCCGGTCCACGACCTCGTCGACGCCGACGGCGCGGATGCCCTCGCGGTAGAACAGCTCGCTGGCCGAGGCACGAATCCGGTCGGCGGCCCGGAGCGGCGGGTCCGCTGGCGTTTCGACTTTCTTCTTCATCGGCTTCGCTGCCTTCCAGATGGGCTTGACAATGTTACTGACCGGTACGTACTAATGCCGCATCGCAATACGTACCGGTAAGTAACATGCCCCCTTCCTCCGTTCAACCTGCCTCGGTTCAATCCATCACCGTCTCCAGGCGGCCGTTCGGCCCGAACTACGCCTTCGTCGTCATCGCGGTGATCTTCCTGGCGCTGCTCGCCGCGGCCGGCCTGCGCTCGACGCCGGGCGTGCTGATGCTGCCGCTGCAAAAGGCCTTCGGCTGGGACGTCAGCGTGATCTCGTCCTCGGCCGCGGTCGGCATCTTCCTCTATGGCCTCGCGGGCCCGTTCGCGGCGGCCGTGATGCAGCGCTTCGGCATCCGCCGCACGGTGCTGGGCGCGCTGGCGCTGATGTCGGCATCGACGGCTGCGAGCTATTTCATGACCGCGCCGTGGCAATTGTTCCTGACCTGGGGACTGCTCTCCGGCATCGGCTCGGGTGCGGTCGCCAACGTGCTCGGCGCCACCATCGTCAATCGCTGGTTCACCACCAATCGCGGCCTCGTCATGGGACTTTTGACCGCGAGCACCGCCACCGGCACGCTCATCTTCATGCCGGGCCTTGCAGCGCTGGTCGAATGGGGCGGCTGGAAGCCGGTGGTGCTGACGGTTGCCGCATGCTGCGCGGCTCTGATTCCGCTGGTGTACATGCTGGTGCCGGAGCGGCCCGCCTCGATCGGCCTGCGCTCCTATGGCAGCCCGCATGAGGACCAGCCGGCGCCGCCGGCGCAGGGCAATCCGTTCGTCGCGGCGATCAGCAACCTCGTGCGCGCGGCGAAGACGCCGACCTTCTGGTTCCTGTTCGCGACCTTCTTCATCTGCGGCTTCACCACCAACGGCCTCGTCGGCACCCATTTGATCGCGTTCTGCGGCGACCACGGCATCTTCGAAGTGCAGGCCGCAAGCCTGCTCGCATTGATGGGGTTCTTCGACCTGTTCGGCACCACGCTGTCGGGCTGGCTCACCGACCGTTTCGATCCACGCAAGCTCTTGTTCTTCTATTACGGCCTGCGCGGGCTCTCGTTGATCTATCTGCCCTACTCGGATTTCTCTTTTGTCAGCCTGTCGGTGTTCGCGGTGTTCTACGGGCTCGACTGGATCGCGACCGTGCCGCCGACCGTGCGCATCGCCAACGAGACGTTCGGCGACAGGAACGCGCCGCTGATCTTCGGCTGGGTCGTCGCCGGCCATCAGTTAGGCGCCGCCTGCGCCGCCTTTTTCGCCGGCTTCATGCGCTCGGCGCAGGGGGATTATCTGCAGGCCTTCATGATCGCGGGCGCAACCGGCATCGTCGCAGCCGTGCTGTCGCTGATGATCGGCCGGCGGCCGGTGCAGCCGGCGCTCGCCACGGCGTGACGGGTTACGCGGCTGATCCGAGGTGCCTCGGCACCTCGGGCTGCGCCCGTCAGGCCGCCCTGACTGAGTCCAGGAATTTGCCGACTTCGAGCTTGAGACGATTGCTGTCGCCGGACAGCGACCGCGCCGCGGACAGCACCTGCGAACAGGCGGTGCCGGTCTCGGAAGCGCCGCGCTGCACGTCGGTGATGTTGGCGGAGACCTGCTGGGTGCCGTGCGAGGCCTGCTGCACATTGCGGGAGATTTCGTGGGTCGCCGCGCCCTGCTCCTCCACCGCGGAAGCGATCGTCGATGAGATCTCGGACAGCTTTTCGATGGTTCTGCTGATGTCCTGGATCGCTCCGACCGATTCTTGCGTCGCGGTCTGAATGCCCGCGATCTGCTGGCCGATCTCGCCGGTGGCCTTCGCGGTCTGCTCGGCGAGCGCCTTCACTTCCGACGCCACGACCGCAAAACCGCGGCCGGCCTCGCCGGCCCGTGCCGCCTCGATGGTGGCGTTCAGCGCCAGCAGGTTGGTCTGGCCCGCGATCGTATTGATCAGCTCGACGACGTCCCCGATGCGGCCTGCCGCCTTCGACAGCTCACTGACCCGCTCGTTGGTGATGCGGGCCTGGCCGACCGCATCGGTGGCCATCCGGGCCGATTGCTGCACCTGGCGGCTGATCTCGGTGACGGATGACGCCATTTCCTCGGTGGCGGCGGCGACCGACTGCACATTCGTGGACGCTTCCCCGGACGCGGCGGCGACCATCGTGGTGAGCCCCTGTGCACGCTCGGCGGTCGAGCTCAGCGTCGAGGCGGAGGCCTCCAGCCTGGTCGCGGCCGACGACACGGTTTCGACGATCTTGCCCACGGCGGTTTCGAAGGTATCGGCGAGCTTGATCATGTCGGCCTTGCGCTGCCCCACGGCGCGCTTGTCCTGATCCGCCTTGGCGTCGGATTCATCCCGCGCCCTCTGTTCGGCATTCTCGCGGATCACGACGACCGTCTTGGCCACATCGCCGACCTCGTCGCCGCGCTTCGCGCCGGGAATTTCGATGTTCAACTCGCCGGCCGCCATCTTGCCGAGTGCGCCGCTCAGGCGGGTCAGCGGCCTTGAAACGCCGACAAAAGTGAAGATCACCGAGCCAATGAGCGACAGCATCATGATGATCGTCATGGCGAAACTCAGACGGTTGGCCTGGCCCAACTCGGCCGCGGCCTGCGCCTTGGCTGCCCCGGCGCCCTTTTCAGCGACGTCCACGGCCGCTCGCATCAACTCGAGGATCTGGTTCGCAACCGGCAACGCCTTGGCATCGACGAGCTGTTTCTTGTCCGCTTCCGCCCGAATCGCCTCGTGAGTGGCTGCGGAGAATTTCTTCACGATGGTCGCAAGCGAATCGATCGTGCCGAGAAGTGCCGCGTCGCTGACGATGCTCCTGGCACTGTCCAGCGTGTCGTCCAGTCCGCCGGTCCGATTGTCGATCACGTTCTTCTGGCTCTCGTCGCCGGTTGCGATCAATTGCCAGGTCGCCGAGCGAACCGAATTGAACATCGAATCGGCTTCGTTCAGCACCTTTTCGACGTCGGTTCGATTTGACGCGCGGATCAGCGCCGACGACAGCAGCAGGTCTTCAAACGTCTTGGTCCATTCGGCGGAGCGGTCGTTCCGCCTCTTGGTAATCTCGAATATCTTGAGCTGGGCCTTGCCGATGTCCGACGCCTGGTTGTTGTAGTCGGCGGCAAGGGACCTGATTTTCTGCAGCCGCTCCTTGTCGGGCGGATTGGCGACATTGCCGATCGCAACATCGAGTTCCCTGATCACGGCCGTAAAGGCGGCGTTGAGATCGCCGAGGCCCTTCTCGAGCTCCGGCGGATTCTTCGACTGCCTGATATCGCGCACCGCCAGCTCCATGCCCCGCAACGCAATGTTACCTTGAAGGGTATGATCGGCGATCGCCTGCTGCACGCTGGCGCGGTGCTGGGCTGAATTGATGGTCGTTTCCGAAACCATCTGGTTGGCGACCATGGCTCCCGACAGGAGCACGCCGAACAGGCCCACGGCGCCAAGTTTGTAACCGATACGATTGAGCTTGAGCATGTTGGCGGACTGTCCACATTCTGAATGACAGAAATGTTTGGGTGAGCGGACCAAACCCCGACGAGGCGCAATCAGGCGGCAGGAAGCTTAGTCGGTCGGCATTATTTTATGGTTAATTCGCCGTCCGTAGACTGACGGGTGAGAACGCCGGCTCGGCCCATCCGATACGTTGACAACGTCAAATCGAACACTGCACGTCTGGTGGCCTATCGCTCGTCGGCGCTGGGATTTGCGGTCATGCCCAACTACGCCGTCGATGGGCGCGTGATCGGCGGCAGCCAGGCCGCGGGGTTCGTGTCATGCGATCTGCCTCCGGGCCGTCACGAGGTCGCCGTCAACAATCTGCCACTGAGCAGCAATCTGTTCGGGCAAGGCAGCGAGAAGGTGAGTGTCGATCTGCGCGCCGGCAGCACGACCTACCTCTCCGCCCAGCCGCAGATGGGAATCGTGACGCCCGGCGCAATTACGCTGATCCAGGTCACGGAGGGCCAGGGCCGCGCCGACGTCGCCAGCCTGCATCAGAGCAGCGGCTCATGCGGCAAGGCGTGATTCCAGTCATCCCGCCGTCGAAGCGCGGATGCGACGCCTTGCTCTGAAAATCATCCTGCGCCTTGGTTGCTACGCCGTTTTTCCGGTGGTGACGCTGGCCTCGGTCACCGTCGGCAGGTGAATTGCGCGACATGCGTTCGAACGCCGGGCCTATCCTTGCGCGAGGCTTGCGCCGCGCAGGAAATGCGCGGCCGTCCAGCTTTCGACCATGACGAGAATCATGCATTTGTGACCAACAGGGCATCGAAACTCGATCGTGAATTGACCGGACATCGCGAGCACCGGGCCGCCAGCAAGAGCTCAATGACAGCCTGGAATGTGCAAGCGATCGATACGCCAGCCACGCTCTGTGAAGCGGGCCTTCAGCATTTCCGGGGCGGACGGCATCTCGACGCGCGCGTCTGCTGCGAGCAGGCCCTCGCGATCGATGCGGAGCACGCGGACGCCCAGCATCTCATGGGGCTACTGCTTCTCCACGCCGAACAATACAACGATGCCCTGGCGTGGATCGTCCGCGCGATCCAGCGCGCACCCAGGCCCGAATATCTTGCGAGCTTCGCAACGGCGCTACAGAAACACGGGCGCTTCGAGGAAGCACTGGGCGTCCTCGGCAAGGCGATACAGCTTCGACCAGACGATGCCGCGTTGTGGCAACAGCACGGCGACATTCTCGTTCAGCTTGCGCGCCTCGATCAGGCGCTGCTGAGCTTTCAACACGCGCTCAAGCTCGATCCCAACCATCACCATGCGCTTTACAAAAGCGGGACTGTCCTCCACAAGCTCGGGCGGAACGAGGAGGCGATCGCGCGTCTCGATCTCAGCGACAGGCTGTTCCCGAACCATGCCCCGACGCTGCAGGCCCGCGCATGGATTCTCTTCTGCCTGAAGAGGTTCGAGGAGTCCGCGACCGTAGGCAGGCGAGCGCACCAGCTCGACCCCGACAATGCCGACACCTGCAACAATCTGGGTCTTGCGCTGCGGCGGATTGGCAGGAATGACGAGGCGCTGGCGTGGTTCGACAAGGCCATCGCGCTTCGACCGCGCCTTGCGGATGCCTTCAACAACAGGCTGACCACGCTGTTCCAGCTGCATCGCTTCGACGAGGTCTTCGCGCTGTCCGATCGCATGAAGGCCCTCGGGCTGAGCAATATGGTGACCGAGTGGAATGTGGCTCTGGCTCATCTGCTGACGGGCAATTTCGAAGCCGGCTGGCTCGGGCACCACACAAGATTGAAACTGCCGTCGGCAAAATACGCGCAGCTTCCGCGACCGATGTGGCTCGGTGAAGAAAGCATTGAAGGAAAGACGATCCTTGTCGCTGCGGACGAGGGATTGGGCGACACCATTCACTTCGTCCGCTACGTCCCCTTGCTGGCGGAGCGCGGGGCGCGCGTTCTTCTCGCCGTTCAGGATCCGCTGCATCGCCTGATGTCAAATCTGAACGGTGTATCTCACTGCGCTCCGATGTCGGTCGCAGGCACGCTGCCGGCGTTCGATTTGCACTGCCCGATATCCAGCCTTCCGCTCGCCTTCAAAACCCGTCTCGACACGATCCCGTCGGAGCCGTATCTGCCCTCCCCGCCGGACGAGCGCATTCAGGCGTGGGACAATCGCCTTGGTCCTCGAACCAGGCTCCGGGTTGGGCTGGTCTGGTCCGGCGATCCCGGCCACGTCAACGATCACACGCGCTCGATTCCGCTGCGGACGCTTTGCCGGATCCTCGACGTCGATGCCACCTTCGTCAGCCTGCAGAAAGCCCCGCGCCCGGCTGATGCGGCGGTGCTGCGCGAGCGAAACGACATCGTCGACCTGACCGCTGATCTCACCGACTTCACCGAGACCGCCGCGTTGATCGCTTGTCTTGATCTCGTGATCAGTGTCGACACCAGCGTTGCCCATCTCGCCGGGGCGCTTGGCCGTCCAACCTGGATCCTGCTGCCATGGACGCCTGACTATCGCTGGCTGCTCGACCGCGCCGACAGCCCCTGGTACCCCAGCGTGCGGCTGTTCCGGCAGACCGAAACGCGTGAGTATGAGAGCGTGCTCGATCGCGTGCGGGACGAATTGCGCGTATGGACCATCCCATTCGGACCAGGCCCGCGTTGACGTTGAAACGCCGTCACTCCTTCAAGCCGCTGGCGGCCACGCCACGCACGAAATTTCGGCGCATCAACGAGAAGAACAGCGCGCTCGGGACCAGCGCCAGCGCGGCGGCCGCGCTGAGGCGACCGATATCCACGGTGAAACCGGTCTGAAACAAGGCGAGCCCAACCTCCAGCGTGTAGGTCTCCTTGTTGGTCATGACGACAAGCGGCCACGCAAACGCAGTCCAGGCCTGAAAGAACGCCAGCACGGCGAGAGCGCCCAACGGGCCGCGCATCAGCGGCAGCACGATCCTTAAGAAAATCCAGAGCTCCCCCGCACCATCGACCCGCGCAGCCTCCAGCAGCTCGTCGGGGATCGACGTCATCACATATTGCCGCACCAGGAAGATGCCGAAGCTCATGATGAGATAGCCGACCAGAAGCCCGGGCCAGGTGTTCAACAGTCCGGCCGACTGGACGTTGAGGTAGAGCGGGATCATGTAGACCTCGAACGGAACGACCGCCGTCGCGATGATGACGCCGAAGATGACCGGGATTCCCGGCAGATCGAACTTGCCGAGCACATAGCCTGCGATCGCCGACGTAGAGACGATGCTCGCGGTCGAGAGCATCGCGAAGATCAGCGAATTGCCGATCCAGCGAAACAGCGGGGTTTCACTGAGGACGCTGACAATGTTGTCCAGCGTCGGCTGGTGCGGGATCACGGTCGGCGGCCAGGCCAAGAGCTCCGGCGGCGTCTTGAACGCGTTGCTGATCAGGAAGACCAGCGGCAGCAGCATCATCAGGCTGACGACGCACAAAACGGCGTCGATCACGAAGCCGACGGCACCGCTCTGACCGACGACGGACGGATGCTCGCGTTCGTGCTCGCTCATGCGCGGCTCCGATCGCGGAACAGCCTGAACTGCGCGCCGGTCAGAATGAGGACGATGACGAGCAGCACGACGGCTTCGGCGGCGGCATAGCCGACCCGGTAATTGCGAAAGCTGTTTTCGAGCATGTCGAGGACGAGGACGCGGACGAGATGCCCCGGCGCGCCCTGCACATCGGACGCCAGCACGAAGGCCTGCGCATAGATGTTGTAGGACGAGATCAGCGTAATGACCGACACGTACAGCATGACAGGCTTCAACAGCGGCACGGCAATGTAGCGGAAGGCCTGAAGCGACGAGGCGCCGTCGAGGCGCGCGGCCTCGTAGAGCGCCTCCGGCACGTTCTTCAGTCCGACGAGGAAGATGAGGACGGCATAGCCGATCGCCTGCCAGGAGCAGAGAACGATCAGGCAGACCAGTGACAGAACCGGATCGAACAACCACGACTGCGCCGGAATTCCAACCAGGCCGATCAGGGCGTTGAGCGGCCCAAGCCGGGCGTCGAAAATCCATTTCCAGGCCATCGCCGCCGGAACCAGTGAGACGACGTGCGGCAGGAACACCGAGGCCTCATAGACGCCGCTGCGCCTCAGCCCCTGCCTGGTATTGATCAGGGCGGCGAGCGCGAGCGCGACGGGAATGGTGATCGCCACGACGCTGAAGGCGATGATGGTGGTGTTGAAGATCGCCTCGAGAAACAGCGGATCGCTCGCCAACTCGACGAAGTTGGCGAAGCCGACGAATGGCTTGCGCCGCGAGATGATATTCCATTGGAACAGGCTGAGCCGCAGCGTCTCGATGATCGGATAGACGCGGACACAGCCATAGAGGGCAAGGACCGGAAGCAGCGCCAGAACTGGAAACAGCCATTTCGGCGTGGTGCGCATGGATCCTCCGGCAGGCGCCGGTCAGCGACCGGCGCCTGGATTGAATGGGTCGCTCCTGTCGGAAGCTCTAGGGTTTGGCCAGCAGATCTTCCCGGGCGAGGATCTTGTCGCTTTCATCGGCCGCGGACTTCAGGAAAGCATCGATCGCGGCATCGTTGCCCGCCAGCGACTTGTCGGTGAAGGCCTTCTCCAGCCGCGCCGCAAGCCGGGTGAGGATTTCGCTGGCCGGACTGATCGCCGGGACCGTGAAGAAGACGTGGCCGGGCGGCGTGTTGACGAAGGCGTCGAGCTGCGGGATTTTCTTGATGACGGCGGAATAGTCGAGGCCCTTGCGGTTGGGGACCCAGGCGGTGTTCTCAAGCAGCCAGAGCAGATTTTCCGGCTCGTTGGCCTTCTGCACGAAATCCCAGGCGATCTGGCTCTTGGGTCCCTTGTTCGGCACGTAGAGATCGACCGGAACCATCAGCGTGCCCTTGGGCAATGGAGCCGTGGCGTATTTGAGGCTGGGCGCCTTCTTGGCGACGTCGCCGATCACCCAGGATTCCCGGATGAACATCGCGGTCTGGCCGAGCTCGAAGGCTTCGGCATCCGCCTTCATCTCGGGCGTCACGGTCCGGTAGACCACGGTGTTGTCGAGGTACTGCTTGAGCGCGCTGCGGCCGGCCGGGCTCGCATAGGCGGCGCGCCATTTTCCGCCCTTCTCCTCAAGCAGCGTCCCGCCGTGATTATAGAGAATGGTCCAGTACTTCTCCGCGATGCCCGAGCCGCCGCCGCTGAGACGCAGGCTCCATCCGCTCACCGTCGGCACGCCGGACGCGTCGCGCTGCGCGAGCTTCTGCGCATAGGCGGTGTAGTCGGCCATGGTCTTGGGCGGACCGTCGAGGCCGGCCTTGGCGAACATCTCGGTGTTGTAGAACAGCGCGCCCTGGCCCTGGAACAACGGCACACCGAAGATCTTGCCCTCGTACATGGCGGTCTTCACGCGCGTCATATCGTAATTGGCTTTGACGAAATCGGCGATCGACGCAGGCGGCTCCGGAATGAGGCCAGCCTCGAGATAGCGCGCCGCCTCGACCTCCATCTCGATGACGTCGCCGGCCGCGCCTGACGGCAGCGACAGCGCCAGCCGCTTCTCGTGCTCGCGGAGCGCAATCGCCTCGACGCTGATCTCGAGATCCGGATATTTGCTCTTCAGCTGGTCGCCGACGCGCTTGTAGAACGGCGCCAGATCAGGCCATCCGCTCCAGATGGTCAGCTTCTCCGCGGATGCGGGCGAAGCAAACGCCGGCACCGCGACGGCCAGCGCCAGCGACAGCGCTGCGGACATCAGGGAACGGCGGCCCGAATTCGCCGGGCGAATGCTGTCCTCGGGACGCGTGATGGAGCCGAACCTGCCGACGGGTTTCACCATGAGGGTCATTCTCGCAATACGGAATGGGACAAATCCTGCGAAAAAGCTCGCATGCAACCGGTTGCGTGTCAATTGCGATCCGTTGCCGCTTTCGAAGGCCATTGATGAAATCGTCAGCGGCCTCGCCGCTTCACCGGCGCCGGACCTGTGCTGGCGCGAACGACGAGATGGGAATTCAGCTTGTGGCGGATCTCGCCGGATACGCCGCCATTCATCTGGCTGAGCAGGAGACCGACCGCGACATCGCCGGCATCGGCGCAGCGCGCCGACACGGTGGTGAGCGGCGGATAGGTGGTCTCGCCGAGGACATCATCGCAGCCGACGACACTGAACGATTTCGGCACCTCGACGTCGAGCGCAGCGAGCCCAGCCAGCAGGCCTTGGGCAACGAGGTCGTCGAACGCGATCGCCGCGGTGACGCCGCTGGCGACGATCTGGGTCGCCGCCAGCCGGCCGGTGTCGTAGGACGGCGGACGCGCGGGAACGGCGATCACCTTGAGCCCGCGCTTCTCCGCCTCGCGCCGGACGGCGTTGCGCCGCTGCTGGTTGGACCACGATGTCGTCGGGCCGCTGACATAGGCGATGTGCCGGTGCCCGAGCTCGGCAAGATGCGCAATCGCAGCCGCCACCCCCGGCGCCGTGTCGATCAGGACCCGCGTAGTACCCTCGATATCGCGATTGATGAGCACCAGCGGCCGGCGCGTCGCATGGCGGCGGATATGCTCTTCGTCCAGACGGGACGAGGCGAGGACGAGCCCCTCCACCTGGCCGATGAAGCGGCCGACCAGCAATTCCTCACGCGCGGGATCCTCGTCCGAATTGCCGAGGAAAACGCACAGCCCCGCCTGGTCCGCACGTAATTGCGCCGCCCTGATCAGCGGCGGAAAGAACGGGTTCGCGACGTCAGAGACGATGAGGGCGACATTGCCGTGGCGTCCGGTCGAGAGGGCGCGGGCGACTTGGTTCGGCACATAGCCGAGCTTGCCGGCGACCTCCTTGACGCGCCGGACGGTCTCCTTGGTCAGCATCTCCGGCCGCGAGAAGGCACGCGATACGGTCGCGCGCGAAACCCCGGAGGCCTTCGCCACCTGGCTGATCGTCGGCACGACCGATCGACGTCCCTCCCCGCCGCTATCGGAATCGCGCTTCACCGCAGGCCGCCTTCTCTGCATCGCATTCACCTACACATGACGCGGACAGGCCCGGGGCGCAAGCTTGACATGCAACCGGTTGCATTACATTCTCTTCGCTGGGGTGACAGGCAGGCCCGGCGGACCTATGGATGAGCATGACGGCTTCGGCACCTCCCTCAATCGCGACATTTGAGACGCGGGATGCGATGGGCCGTGCGGCGGCTGCGGATGTCGGTGCGACGCTGCGTGACCGCCTGGCGCGGCAGAGCACGGTGCGGATGATCTTTGCCGCGGCGCCGAGCCAGGCGGAGATGCTGGATGCCCTTGCACGCGAGCGCGATATCGACTGGCGGCGCGTCACAGCCTTCCACATGGATGAATATATCGGGCTTCCTCCGGATGCACCGGAGCGCTTCGGCGCCTGGCTGACGCGTCACCTGTTCTCGCGCATTGCCTTCGGCACCGTTCACCTGATCGGGCAAGAACCGGATCCGGGCCGGGAGGCGGCGCGCTATGCGACCGTTCTCGCCGAAGCCCCGATCGACATCATCTGCCTCGGCATCGGCGTCAACGGTCACCTCGCCTTCAATGACCCGCCGGTTGCCGACCTGCACGACCCGGAAGAGGTCAAAATCGTCGAGCTCGACGCGGTCTGCCGGCAGCAGCAGGTCGACGATGGGTGCTTCCCGACGGTTGCGGACGTCCCGACGCACGCGATCACGCTGACAATTCCGCGGCTGCTGGACGCCGGCCAATTGTTTTGCGTGGTGCCCGGCGCCTCCAAGCGCGCCGCCGTCGAGCAATCGCTGTACGGTCCGATCGGCACGGCTTGCCCGGCGAGCGCGCTCCGCACGCATCCGCGCTGCGCGCTGTATCTCGACCAGGATTCCACGCCGCCGCGGCTCTCACTGCAGACACCGGTACGCGCATGACGGATCCGGCAACGCGCGTCTCGGGCCGCGATCCGGAGACCGGGCAGACTCGCACCATCGTCATCCGGGACGGCCGGATCTCGGACATCGTTCCCGGCGGGCACGATGACGGACTGTGGCTGTCGCTCGGCCTGTTCGATCTGCAATTGAACGGTTTTGCCGGCCACGATCTCAATGCCCGCCCTGATCTCCAGACGGTCCGCGATCTCGTCACGGCCGTCCACAACAGCGGCGTGTCGCGGTTTGCCCCGACGCTGATCACGGCCTCGCACGACGCGATCATCGCGGCGTTGCAGGCCATTGCGCAGGCGCGGGACAGCGACCCGTTTCTCAAGCACGCGATGCCCTTCGTGCATGTCGAAGGACCGCATATCGCGCCGGAGGACGGTCCACGCGGCGCGCATCCGGCCGAGCATGTCAGACCGCCGAACCTCGACGAGTTCGACGCGTGGCAAGCCGCGAGCGGCAACCTCGTCGGCCTCGTGACATTGTCGCCGCATTGGCCGGAAACAGAGACGTATGTGCGCGGCCTTCATACCCGCGGTGCTCGTGTTGCCATCGGCCATACCAGCGCGACGCCGGATCGGATTTCTGCGGCCGTCGCAGCGGGCGCAACGTTATCGACGCACCTTGGCAACGGCATCGCAGCCACGCTGCCGCGACATCCCAATCCGATCTGGTCGCAACTGGCCGAGGACAGGCTGTGGGCGAGCTTCATCGCGGATGGCCATCACCTTCCTCCTGAAGCCTTCAGGGCGATGCTGCGCGCAAAGGGGCTGGAGCGGTCGATCCTGGTGTCGGACGCCGCCGCGCTCGCGGGGTGCACGCCTGGACTCTATGACGCTCCGATCGGCGGCAAGGTCGAGCTGAAGGCGAACGGCCGGCTGGAGGTCGTCGGCACGTCCTTCCTGGCCGGCGCGGCCGTCAGCCTCGCATTCGGGATAGAAACGGCCAGACGCATGGCCGGACTGTCCCTGGCCGAGGCGCTGAGGCTGGCAACAATCAATCCGCGCATCCCGTTCAACCTTCCTGCCCTGACGGTCGGGGCGCCCGCTGATCTCTTGCGCTTCCGTCTCGGCGAGGACGGGGCGCTCGTGCCCGAGACGGTCTATGTCGCGGGCCGGCCTTATCCGCTCAACCCCAGAGGACTGAGACATGAACCGGCTTCGCATCGGATTGATCGGTCCAGGGGCAATCGGTGAAACGCACGCGCGGGCGATACGGGCGCTCGACGAGACCGTCTTGTCCGCGATCGCCGGCGGCACGCCCGAGCAGATTGCAGCGTGCATGAATGGCAAAACTGTTCCGACATTCGCAACGGCCGACGCAATGCTGGCAGATGACGGGATCGACGCGGTCGTGGTCTGCACCCCCAGCGGCGCACATCATGACGTGGCCTTGGCTGCGATCGAGGCCGGACGGCACGTGCTCGTCGAGAAGCCGCTCTGCGTCGATCCAGCCGAGGCTGCATCCCTGGTCCGCGCTGCCGAGCGCTCGCAGCTGACCTGCGGCGTGGTTTCGCAGCGCCGTCTCGAACCGCAACACCAGGCGATCAAGGCTCTGCTCGACGCCGGTCATCTCGGACAGCCGCGCCTGATCGAGGCGGCGCTCCATTGGTATCGCTCCGACGCCTATTACGCGGAGAAGCCGTGGCGCAGCGAAGCGGAGCATGGCGGCGGCTCGCTGTTCAATCAGGGCGTTCACAATCTCGATCTGATGCTCTGGCTGTTCGGAGCGGTGAAGAGTGTTCAGGGCAAAACGGCAACGCTCGGGCACACCCACGCGGTCGAGGACACGACTGCAGCGCTGCTCTCCTTTGCGTCCGGCACGCTCGGCGTCATCGTGACCAGCACGGCGCTGCCGCCGGGACGGCCGGCCATGCTTCGGCTGTTCACGGACCGTGGCAGTTGCGAACTCGCCAACGACAACATCGTCCGCTGGGATTTTCCCGGCATTGCGGAGCCGCCGAGCGCGGCCGGGGTTGGAAGTGCTGCCAACGACCCCAAGGCGATCGGGATCGCTGGACATATCGCGCAGTGGCGCGACTTCGCTCAAGCCGTCCGGGAGCGACGGCCGCCCGCGAGTTCGTTCAGGGATGGATTCGAAGCCGCGAGACTGGTTGACGCCATCTATCGCTCGGCCGCGGAAGGTCGTGCCATCAGCCCCAACGAGATCGCACCTGAGGTCATTCATGCCGGCTGACAGCTCCGCGACGCTCGACATCGCCATCATTGGCGCGGCCCACCCGCATGTCGAATATGTGCTGTCAGAGATTGCGGTCAGAACCGACGTCAGGGTCGTGGCCGTTACCGATCATGACGGGCCAAGACGCGCCGAGCTCGAACGACGTACGAGCGCGCCCGGCTATGGCGACGTGAATGCGCTTCTGGATGCGCATCCAATTCGGGCCGCAGCAATCTTCACCGAATTCGGCCTTCGCGCTCCGATCGTCGTCGAGCTTTTGCGCCGCGGCATCTTCGCGATCGCCGATAAGCCGATGGCGGTGACCCTGCCCCAGCTCGCAACGATCGAGGAGGCGCTCGCCGGACGCAATTTGCTGACGCTTCTGCTGGAGAAACGTTTTTATCCTGTCACACTCGCGCTCCGCGCGATCATCGACAGCGGCGAGCTTGGAGACGTCGTATCCATCAGCGCGACGGGTCCGCACAAGCTCATCCCCAGCCGTCGTCCTGCATGGATGTTCGAGCCGGCGACTTATGGCGGCATCCTCGCCGACCTGACAGTCCACGACATCGATCTCGCGCTTTGGCTGACGGGATACGACAGCGGCACGGTCAGCGGCTGGGTCTCGCCGATTCCGGCGGCAGGCACGACGGACTTTCCCGCGCTCGGACGCGCCATCCTGGCCTGCGACGGCGGCCCGCAATTTTCGATCGAAGTCGACTGGATCCAGCCGGAAGCATCGCCACGGCATGGCGACTATGCCATGCGGATCTCCGGAACGAAGGGACGCGCCGACGTTCTGTTTGCGGAAAATCGATTGCTGGTCGAGACGGCGACGAAACCCCGGCGCGAAATCGACCTGCCCGCGGGCAGCTCACCTGCGGCCTTCGTCTTCGATCATTTCGTCCGCGGCGAGACCTTGCAAATTCCGGCAACCGACGCCCTGCGCGCCACGCGCATCGCGATCCTCGCGCAGGAGAGCGCAGCCGGTGGCGGCCGACCCCTGCGATGGGGCTGAGCTTGCTCGCGATGGCCGGCTGATCTGTTCCAGAATAAAACCACAGATCTCGATCCAGCTTGGGCTGTCACGCGCGCCGCTGATGGTCGCGCATACTCAACGTTCTGGGGCTTCCCGATCGTAGGCGCCTCTTTCCAGAACGGTGCCAATTGGCCCGGCGCTTGCAACCGGCACGTTTGACAATATTCAATCGATGGCGGAATCATTCCGGGAATAGTGGAATTCAAGGGCTACTCATGGACGACCGAGACCCACGCTGCATCGTGGAGATATTGCGCGACACGGCTCTGGCGACATGAATTACCGTTGGGACTGGTCGATCCTCTTCAAAGATACCTATATGGGTTGGCTGTGGAGCGGCCTGCTCTGGACCGTGATTATCAGCCTTGCCAGCTGGGCCGTCGCGCTCACGGTCGGCCTCCTGGCCGGAACCGCCCGGAGCGCCCCGTCGCGTAGTGCCCGGCTGCTGGCCGGACTCTATATCGACGTCTTCCGCAACGTGCCGCCACTGGTGCAGCTCTTTCTCTGGTATTTCGTTTTGCCCGAGGTGGTCCCGGATTCCTTCGGGCTCTGGCTCAAGCGGGACCTGCCCTATCCGGAGATCGTCACCGCTGTCGTGGCCATCGGTCTCTTTGCGGGTTCGCGCGTCGCCGAGCAGGTCCGCGCCGGAATCGAGGCGGTGGGCGCCCCGCTGATGCCGGCAGCGCTGGCGACGGGGCTGCGCCCGGCGCAGGCCTTCCGATTGATCGTGCTGCCGCTGGGCCTGCGCGCCATCGTCGGGCCGCTGACCTCGGAATTCCTGATCACCGTCAAGCTCTCCTCTCTCAGCCTCACGATTGGCGTACTCGAACTCACCGCGCAGAGCCGCCATGTCGAGAACTACACCTTCCAAGGTTTCGAGGCCTTCACCTTCGCGACGATCGGCTACCTCGTCATCGGCCTGTGCGTGACGGGACTGATGCGCCTCATCGATATCAGGATCGGCGGCGCAGCCCTGCGAAAGACGCCGGCATGAGCGATTTCGACTGGGGCATCATCGCCCGTTCCTCGGCGTTTCTGGCGGAAGGCATGGCGCTCAGCGCACTGCTCGTACTGGTCGCGACCGTCGGGGGGCTGATCCTGGGCTTCGGGCTTGCACTGATGCGGCTGTCCTCGCACCGGCTGCTCTCCGTCCCCGCATCGACCTACGTCACCGTGATGCGCACGCTGCCGCTGGTACTCGTGCTGTTCTGGTTCTACTTCCTCGTGCCGCTCGTCATCGGCAGGCCGGTCGGGTCGCTCACCTCGGCACTGCTGGCCTTCGTGCTGTTCGAGGCGGCGTTCTATTGCGAGATCGTCCGCGCCGGCATTTCAAACGTTCGCAATGGACAGAGTGATGCGGGATTGGCGACCGGGCTGCGGCGCGCGCAGGTGCTGCGCCTCATCATCCTGCCGCAGGCATTGCGGGCGATGATGCCGCTGATCCTGAACCAGATCGTCATCGTCTTCCAGGACACGTCGCTGGTCTATGTCGTCTCGCTGCATGATTTCCTCACCGCGGCGAGCGTCGTCGCGTCCCGCGATGGGCGCGCCACCGAGATGTATGCGCTGGTCGCCGTCGTTTATTTGGCGATTTGTCTGGGCACGACCAAAGCCGCGGAGTTCTACAGGAAGGGCCTTCCGACATGATCGTCATCGACGATGTGCACAAATCCTACGGCAGCCAGCCCATCCTGCGCGCCTGCTCCGCGACCGTCAGCCTCGGCGAGGTCGTGGTGGTTTGCGGGCCGTCCGGCTCCGGCAAGAGCACGCTGATCAAATGCATCAACGGGCTCGTGCCGTTCGAGCGCGGCACGATCACCGTGGATGGCGTCTCCGTCTCCTCGCCCAAGACCGACCTGCCGAAGCTGCGCTCGCGCATCGGCATGGTGTTCCAGAGTTTCGAACTCTATCCACATATGACTGCATTGCAGAACATCAGCCTGGCGCAAATCCATGTGCTGAAGCGCTCGCGGGCGGAGGCGGATGCGCGCTCGGAGAAAATTCTGGCGCGGGTCGGGCTCGGCGACAAGCGGGACAGCCGACCCAGCCAACTTTCAGGCGGACAGCAGCAGCGCGTCTCGATCGCTCGCGCGCTGGCCATGGACCCGCAGGCCATGCTCTTTGACGAGCCGACCTCGGCGCTCGACCCCGAAATGATCAACGAGGTGCTGGAAGTCATGCAGGAACTGGCGCTCGAGGGCATGACCATGATGGTCGTGACCCATGAAATGGGTTTCGCCCAGCGCGTTGCCGATCGCGTGCTGTTCATGGATCGCGGCCAGATCGTGGAGGACACGCCCAAGGCCCAGTTCTTCACTGCCCCCGTTTCGGAGCGGGCCAGGCAGTTCCTCACCAACGTCCTGACGCATTGAGCCGCTGAGATGATCGCCCTTCCCCAACCAGACCCAGAAAAGGCGCTCGCACGATGCGCGTAAGTATTCTTGGAGCCGGCTCCGCCGCCTGCGGTGCCGCCGCCTATCTCTCGACGGCCGGGCATGCCCCGATGCTGTGGTCGCCTTCCGGCCGCAGCACGGCAGCCCTCGCGGCGGGAGAGCCGCTGCAGGCGACGATGGCGATCGAGACCGGTTTCCATCCGCGCATCGCCGGCAGTGCCGCCGAAGCCATCGCCGACGCAGATGTCGTGATGCTGGCGATGCCGGGCTACGCCCACAAGATGGCCCTCGATGAAGCGGCACGGCACCTGCGGGATGGACAGCCGATCATCATCAGTTCGCACGCCTCCTTTGGCGCGCTCTATCTCTCGCGGCAGCTCGCGGCGCGTGGCGTGAGTTCACCGATCATCACATGGGGCACGACGCTGACGACCGGCCGCAAGACTTCGCCGACCGAGGTTGCCGTCAACTCGGTGCGCTCGAAGATCGATCTTGCGACGGTGCCGCAAGGAGCCAGTCGCGAAGGTCTCGCGCTCTGCACCGCGCTGTTCGGCGACCGCTTCGTCGAACGCGAGGGGCTTCTCGCCATCGCGCTGAGCAACCTCAACCCGCAGAACCACCTCGCCATCGCCCTGTTCAACCTGACGCGCATGGAGCGAGGCGAGCGCTGGGGGCAGGCGGAGAACGTCACGCCCGCCGTCGGGCGTGTCATGGAAGCGCTCGACGCCGAGCGGTTGGTGATCGCCGAAGCCTTCGGCGTTTCGGTCCGGACGATCCACGAACACTACGCCTACTCCTATCAACTCCCGGTCGCCAGCATCGCCGAGATGAATGCCGAATTGCACAATCGCGGACGCGGCGGCTTCGGCCCTGCGACGCCGGACAGCCGCTATGTCCTCGAGGACGTGCCCTTCGGATTACTGCCGACGGTGCTGCTCGGGCGGCTCGTCGGGCGGCCGGCGCCGTTGCACGAGGCTGGGATGACCATGCTCTCGGCGGCCTACGGCCGCGACTTCACACAAGACAACGACCTTCTGCCCGCGCTCGGCTTCACGCAGATGACGCGGGAAGAGCTCCAGACGCGGGCACGCGAAGGATTCTAGACACCTGCCCAGACGCTTGCCCTCAACCTGGGGCGGATCACCATGCGAGCGATCGCGACAACCGAGAGAGACCCATGACACTCAATCTTGCTGCCGCCACAGGCGCGTTCCTGGCCATCGGTCTCGCAGCTTCGTCTGCCGGGGCGCAGGAGGTGGACGCCATCGTCAAGAAGTTGCGCGACACCCAGACCATCACCATGGGCGTCCGGGACGCTCTGTTTCCCTACAGCTACCTCGACGACCAAAAGAACCCCACCGGCTATTCGGTCGAGTTCTGCACGCGCATCATCGAGGACATCAAGAACGAGTTGAAGCTGCCGGAGATCAAGATCAAATACGTCCCGGTCACGATCCAGAACCGTCAGGCGCTCGTCGCCAATGGCACGATCGACCTCGAATGCGAAGGCACGGTCAACACCTTCGGCCGCAACAAGCAGGTCGACTTCTCGTCGGTCTCTTATGTTTCATCGAGCCAGATGCTCGTCCTCAAGAGCGCCGGCATCAAGAGCTATGACGATTTGAACGGCAAGATCGTTGCGGTAGCGACCGGCGGCAGCAGCGAGAATGACCTCAAAAACCTCATCGCCGAAAAGAAGCTGAACATCCGCATCGTCAACGTCGACGACCACGCGGCCGGGCTGATCACCGTGGAGACCAGGCGCGCCGACGCCTATTTCAGCGACAACGGCGCCTTCTACGGGCTGATACGGCAGTCGAAGAAGCCGGACGCGCTTGAAATCGTCGGTGACGAATATGGCTATGCGCCCCAGGGCTTCATGGTGCCCAAGCTCAACCCGACGATCCTCTGGATCGTCAACCACTCGATGGGGAAGATGTTCAAGTCGGGCGAGGCCGAGGCCCTGTTCAACAAATGGTTCGGCCAGTTCGGCGCTCATGTCTCGCCGAAGCTAAGGGCGGCCTGGTCCACCCAATCCTACGCCGAATGAGCTCGGCCTGACATCGCGCCGGTTTCGCCTCGCCTTGCGCAGGGCGGATCCCGCCAGCCTGACGGCGCGGGATTCGCAGCTTTATTCCAAATGATTGCGACTGGCGCGCCCGGAACGATTCGAACGTCCGACCCTCAGATTCGTAGTCTGATGCTCTATCCAGCTGAGCTACGGGCGCGTTTTTCGCGAAAAGTGCGGGCCTTAGCCCACACGCAGCCTCCGGACAGCGCCGGAGGGGTGCGAAAGAGCGCTCTGACTAACCGCTCTTGCCCCGATTGGCAAGGTCCCGGTTGGGGAGATTTTGCACGGAAATGACAGTTTCCTGCGTCGGCCTCTGGCCGACTACGCCCTCTGCCGCTCGTTGCGAATGGAGAGGAGTTCCACGGGGCGGTCGGGAATGACGATCCGGAAGGTGGCGCCGAGGGTGCCTTCGACCAGATGGATGTCGCCGCCATGGGCACGAACCAGCTCGGCGGCGATCGCAAGGCCCAGCCCGCTGCCGCCGGGGCGCCCCGACGTCTGGAACGCCTCGAACAGGTGATCCCGGGTCTTCTGGGGCACGCCGGGGCCGGTATCGGAGACTTCCAGGATGGCAACGGCGCCCTCGCGCTTGCCGGTGATCCGGATCTGCTGCGCGCCGCCGGCCTCGGCTGACGCATGGCTTTCCAGCGCCTGGGCGGCGTTGCGGACCAGATTGAGCAGCACGCGGAACAGCTGGTCGGGATCGGCATCGATCGCGAGCCCGCGCTCGATCGCGGCGATCCAGGCGATCGTGGCGTCGGAGGCGAGGCCCGCGGTCTCGCGCACCTCCAGCACCACAGGCTCGATCAGGATCATGCGGCGGTCGGGCGCGGCTTCCTGGGCACGGCCATAGGACAGCGTCGACTGGCAGAAGGCGATGGCGCGCTCGAGCGAGCGCACCAGTTTTGGCGCAAAGCGCTGCACCCGCGGATCGGGCACGCTGGCGAGCTGATCGGACAATAGCTGCGCCGACGCGAGCAGATTGCGCAGATCGTGATTGATCTTGGACACCGCGAGGCCGAGCGCGGCGAGCCGGCTCTTCTGATGCAGCATCGACATCAGATCGCGCTGCATGTCCGACAATTCGCGCTCGGCGACGCCGATCTCGTCGCTGCGCTGGCTCGGCACGATGATCCGCGCCGAGCTTTCGGGGTTTTCGTGGAAGCCGACCAGGCTCGCGGTGAGCCGCCGCATCGGCCGTACGAAGAGATAATGAAGCGCGAGGTAGACCAGGCCCGCGGTCAGCACCCCGATGATCAGCGCCACCACCACGACATTGCGGGAGAAGCGGTACATCGACTGCCGCAGCGGCAATTCGTCGGTCACGATCTCGACGAACTGGGCATTGCCGACGCCGGGTCCGACAATGCGGATCGGCTGGTTGCCGGTCTCCAGCATCATCTGGAACGAGCCGGTGATCGCCTCCCACACGGTCATGTCGCGCAGGTCGACGTCATGCTCGATCGTAGCAGGCAGATTGTCACTGGCGAGCAGCCGGCGCTGCTGGCCCATCTTGATTGCGACGGCGCGGGCATTGATGCTCTTCAGGATCTCGCGCGACAGCGAATCGGGGACCATGCCGAGCGGCGCGGCGTCGAGCACCAGCGCCGCCGTGTTGGCCGCCGCGACGCGGTCATTGAGCCGGTTGACCCAGAAGTTGGCGATGGCGGGGACGTAGAGCAGGATGGCCGCGATCATCACCAGGGGGACGGTGAGCAGCAGCAGCTTGCCGGACAGCCCCAGCCCGGCAGGCCCACGCGGCCGCGCTGCGGGCGGGTCCCGCTGATCCATATCCTGGATCGGCTGGAGGTCTGTCACTGCCACGAAATTCGTCCTCGCTGACTTGCCCGGTGAACGATCTGGCGGGGGAAGGATGCGGCCCGCCTCCGGTCCGGTCAAATTACGGATCGCTAATCTGCCAAGGTGGGATGTAAGCGCTGATAGGACGAGTCGCCACCTCATGGGTTAAAAACCCCGCACAAACAGCGATATTCACCGGAATCGCGCGCTCTTGCGGCGTTGACGAAAAGGGGACGCTCGCATATAAGCCGGCCAAATTGTCCGCGATGACCCGGTGTGACGCCGGGAGCGGCTCTCTTGGGGCCGAAAAGGGCCCATTTTGGGCCGCATCTTCCGGACTTTCCATCAATTCTACAGGCAAATTGCCCGGTCAGCGGAGAAAAACCCGTGAAGCGGACTTATCAACCCAGCAAACTGGTGCGCAAGCGCCGTCACGGTTTCCGTGCCCGTCTCGCCACTGCCGGAGGTCGCAAGGTTCTCGCCGCCCGCCGCGCGCGCGGCCGCAAGCGTCTGAGCGCCTGAGCCGGACCCCCTTTTTGGGATTTCATCATGGATCGGCTGAGGCAGCGGGCGGATTTCCTCGCCGTTGCCAATGGCGCGCGGGTGAATAGTCCCGCGTTCGTCCTGCAGAGCCTTGACCGCAGAAGCCTTGGTTGCCAAAGCCTTGACCGCGACGACAGCGGCCCGATCCGGATCGGCTTCACCGTTACCAAAAAGAACGGCAACGCCCCCGAGCGCAATCGCATCCGGCGCCGGCTTCGCGAACTGGTGAAGCGGCTCGACCCGGTGTCGATGCAGCCCCATCATGATTATGTGCTGGTCGGCCGGAGGGACGCGCTCTCGCGCGACTTCGCCACCATGCTCGACGATCTGCGCATGGCGTTCACGAGGCCCGCGCGGCATACGGCCAAGGGGCCGTCGAAGGGACGCGGCCCAAGAAGCGACGGCACAAGGCCCGGCCCCGCTCCCGCCGCCAGCCGCAAACCCGATTGATGACGAGACATTAGAGATGACCGACAATCGCAATACCATCCTCGCCGTCATTCTGTCGGGCCTCGTCCTGATCGCCTGGCAATATTTCTACAACGTGCCGGCGATGGAGAAGCAGCGCGCCCAGCAGCAGGCGGCCGAACTGCAGCAGAAGAACACGCCGCAGCCGACGGCGTCCGCAACGCCGGGCACCACGCCCCAGGCCGGCGGCGTCGCGCAGCCGTCAACCCCCGGCGCGAGCCAGCAGGCCCAGCCTGTCGTTGCCCGCGATGCCGCCATTGCCGCCAGCCCGCGCGTGAAGATCGACACGCCGCGGTTGACCGGCAGCGTCTCGCTGAAGGGCGGCCGCATCGACGACCTCGCGCTGGTGCAGTACCGTGAAACGGTCGACCCGAAGTCGCCGGCGATCATCCTCTATTCGCCCTCGGGCACGGCAGAACCCTACTACGCCGAGTTCGGCTGGGTGGCGGCGACGGGCGTGACGGCGAAGATGCCTGACGCCCAGACCGTCTGGCAGCAGGACGGCAGCGGCAGCCTGACGCCGACGACGCCGGCGGTGCTGAAGTGGGACAATGGTGAGGGCCTGACCTTCCGCCGTACCATCGCAGTCGACGATCATTATCTCTTCACGGTCAAGGACGAGGTGAGCAATGTCGGCAACACGCCGGTCACGCTCTATCCGTTCGCGCTGATCTCGCGCCACGGCACGCCGCAGGTCTCCGGCTACTACATCCTGCATGAAGGCCTGATCGGTTACCTCGATGGCCTGCAGGAATATGCCTACAAGAAGATCGACGAAGCCAAGACGGTGAACTTCAAGGCCACCAATGGCTGGCTCGGCATGACCGACAAATACTGGGCCTCGGCGCTGCTGCCTGATACCAGCGCGCAGCTCCAGGCGCGCTTCTCGTCGAACCCGGTCGGCAACGTCCACACCTACCAGACCGACTACCTGCTCGACCCTGTCACCGTCGCGATCGGCGGCACCGCGACCGCCAATGCGCGGCTGTTCGCCGGCGCCAAGGAAGCCGGCGTCGTCGGCGTGTTCCCGTTCGCCGGCCTCGGCGGCTACAACAAGGAGCTCGGGCTGAACCATTTCGATCTCTTGATCGACTGGGGCTGGTTCTACTTCATCACCAAGCCGATGTTCCTCGGCCTCGACTTCTTCTACCGCTTCTTCGGCAATTTCGGCATCTCGATCCTGCTCGTGACCGTGATCGTGAAGCTGCTGTTCTTCCCGCTGGCGAACAAGTCCTACGCCTCGATGGCGAAGATGAAGTCGGTCCAGCCGCAGCTTCAGGCGCTGAAAGAGCGCTTTCCCGACGACAAGGTGAAGCAGCAGCAGGAGATGATGGAGATCTACCGCAAGGAGAAGATCAACCCGGTCGCCGGCTGTCTTCCCGTGGTGATCCAGATCCCGGTGTTCTTCTCGCTCTACAAGGTGCTGTTCGTCACCATCGAGATGCGGCACGCGCCGTTCTTCGGCTGGATCAAGGACCTCTCCGCGCCCGATCCGACCAATCTGTTCACCCTGTTCGGGCTGATCCCGTTCGACCCGACCACGATTCCGCTGTTCGGCCACTACCTCGCGCTCGGCATCTGGCCGATCATCATGGGCATCACGATGTGGTTCCAGATGAAGCTGAACCCGACGCCGCCGGATCCGACCCAGCAGCTCATCTTCAACTGGATGCCGCTGATCTTCACCTTCATGCTGGCGGGCTTCCCCGCAGGTCTCGTGATCTACTGGGCCTGGAACAACACGCTCTCGGTGCTGCAGCAGAGCTTCATCATGCGCCGCAACGGCGTGAAGGTGGAGCTGTTCGACAATCTCAAGGCGACGTTCGCGAAGAAGGCGACGTAGCTTCCGTCATTGCCGGACGCAATTGCCTCCACATCGTCATGCCCGGGCTTGTCCCGGGCATCCACGTTCTGGAGGGTGACGTGCGGACAGACGTGGATGGCCGGGACAAGCCCGGCCATGACGAAAGGATAGAGCCTTCGCATGACCGACGACAAAGATGCGAAGCTGATCGAGGCGGGACGCAAGCTGTTCACCCGCGACTGGCAGTTCATCTGGGCCTCGCCCTCGATCGAAACGCTGCCGCCGATGGACGGGCTGGAGATCGCCTTTGCCGGGCGCTCCAATGTCGGCAAGTCCAGCCTGATCAATGCGCTGACGGGGCGCAACGCGCTGGCGCGAACCTCGCATACGCCGGGCCGCACCCAGGAGCTGATCTTCTTCGAGGTCCCCGGCAAGAATGACCTGCGCCTCGTCGACATGCCCGGCTATGGCTATGCCAAGGCGCCGAAGAGCCAGGTCGCGTCCTGGACTGAGCTGATCCACAAATTCCTGCTGGGCCGCGCCAGCCTCGCGCGCGTCTACGTACTGATCGACGCGCGGCACGGGCTGAAGGACGTCGATCTCGAGATCCTCAAAACGCTCGACCGCTCCGCCGTGAGCTACCAGATCGTGCTGACCAAGGCCGACCAGGTGAAGGCCTCCGAGCTTGAATCGCGCATCGCCGAGACCGAGACGGCGCTGGCCAAGCATCCGGCCGCGTTCCCCAACGTGCTCGCGACCTCGTCGCGGAGCTCGACCGGCATGGAGAGCTTGCGGGCGGCAATGGCCAAGCTGCTGGAAGAGCGGACCAAATGATGGCTCGCCTGTTGATTGGGCTTGCCGGTTTGATGGGCGCCGCCGGCGTCGCACTGGCCGCCGCCTCCGCCCATGGCGGCGATGCGAGCCGGCTTGCTTCGGCCAGCGCCATGCTACTGTTTCATGCAACTGCCATACTTGCGGCGGTCGCGCTGCTTTCGCGCGGCCTTCTGCACGGCGGAATTGGCCTCATCGCCACGTTCGGTTTCGTGACCGGCGCGGCACTGTTCGCGGGCGACCTCACCTTGCGGCAATATGCGGGGCACTCGCTGTTTCCCTATGCAGCGCCGACGGGTGGAACGGTGATGATCCTGAGCTGGCTGACGGTGACGCTGGCGGCGGCGGTGGCACGGAAATAGGGTTCGTGTCCCGGACGCGGTGCGGCACGCAGTGACGCTCCGCAGAGCCGGGACCCAGCAGCCACATGGGCCCCGGCTCTGCAGCGCACCGCTGAAGAAGCGCTGCGCTGCGTCCGGGGCACGAAGAGCACTTTGCGCCCCGCCCGCCAATCGGATAGAACGCGGCCCGACAGTCCCGCCAGTGAGATCCGCCTCATGACCGACATCTCCCCGCTCGACCAGGCCCGCATCCTGTCCGAAGCGCTGCCGCACATGCAGCAGTATGACGAAGAAACCATCGTCATCAAATATGGCGGCCATGCCATGGGCGACGAGGAAACCGCCAAGAATTTTGCCCGCGATATCGTGCTGCTGGAGCAGACCGCAATCAATCCGGTCGTGGTCCATGGCGGCGGGCCGCAGATCGCGACCATGCTCAAGCGCCTCGGCATCCAGTCGGAATTCGCCGCGGGCCTGCGTATCACCGATGCTGCGACCATCGAGATCGTCGAGATGGTGCTGGCCGGCTCCGTCAACAAGCAGATCGTCGGCTACATCAACGAAGCCGGCGGCAAGGCCGTGGGCCTGTCAGGCAAGGACGCCAACATGGTGAAGGCGTCGAAGACGACGCGTACCATCATCGATCCGGGCTCGCATATCGAGAGGGCGGTCGATCTCGGCTTCGTCGGCGACCCCGAGAAGGTCGACCTCACGCTGCTGAACCAGCTGATCGGCTATGAGCTGATCCCGGTGCTGGCGCCGCTTGCAACCTCCAAAGAAGGCCAGACCCTGAACGTCAACGCCGACACGTTTGCGGGTGCGGTCGCGGGCGCGCTGAAGGCCAAGCGCCTGCTGCTGCTCACCGACGTGCCTGGCGTGCTCGACAAGTCGAAGAAGCTGATTCCCCAATTGTCGGTGAAAGACGCGCGAAAGCTGATCGCCGACGGCACCATTTCCGGCGGCATGATCCCGAAGGTCGAGACCTGCATCTACGCGCTCGAGCAGGGCGTCGAGGGCGTCGTCATCATCGACGGCAAGATGCAGCACGCCGTGCTGCTGGAGCTCTTCACCAACACGGGCACGGGGACGCTGATCCACAAGTGAGACGCGAACGCGAGCAGCGGAATAAGGTCGTCATGCCCGGGCTTGACCCGGGCATCCACGACTCTCCGCGCGCGCTGTTGCACGTGGATGGCCGGGGCAAGCCCGGCCATGACGAGTTGAGAGAGCGGCGGCACCGCCGTTCGACTCTGACACGTGTACTGATGTCTCTCCCCGCCGCGGCCGTCTCGTTTGTCTTCTCCTCCGCCCCTGCCTTCGCCGACCTCAAGATCTGCAACCGCATGTCCTATGTCGTCGAGGCCGCGATCGGCATCGACGACAAGGCGGCGACCGCGACGCGCGGCTGGTTCAGGATCGATCCCGCCACCTGCCGCGTGGTGGTGCAGGGCACGCTGAGTGCCGACCGTATCCTGCTCAACGCCCGCGCGCTCGGCGTCTATGGCGCCTCGCCGATCCCGCAGAACGGCAGCGACACGCTGTGCGTGGCGCAGGACAATTTCGTCATCGCCGCCGCCCGGCAGTGCCGCAGCGGCCAGACCCAGGCCGCCTTCACACAGGTGACGCCGACGCAAACCGACGACGGCAATCTGGTGACGTATCTTGCCGAGGATTCCGAATATGACGACGAGCAGGCGCGGCTCGCCGGCATCCAGCGGCTGCTGGTGATCATCGGCTATGACGTCGGCGCGATCGACGGCGTCGACGGACCGAAGACGCAAGGCGCACTCGCCGCGTTCCTGAAGAGCCGCGGGCTGGCGTCCGACGCCGTGTCGTCGCCGAACTTCTTCAAGACCATGGTCGATGCGACGCAGACGCCATCGCCGAGCGGCCTGACCTGGTGCAACGACACCCCGCACAAGGTGATGGCTGCGATCGCCACGGACGACGGCAAGTCCGTGACCAGCCGCGGCTGGTACCGCATCGACCCCGGCAAGTGCCTGCATCCTGACGTGACCGGTCAGCCGAAGCAGATCTTCAGCTTCGCAGAGGCGATCGATGCCGACAACCGTGCCATCAAGGTCAAGGACAAACCACTGAACTGGGGCGGCGAAAAGCAGCTCTGCACGCGCGAGACCAAGTTCGAGACCAACGAGCAGAGCGATTGCAGCGCGCGCGGATTCGCGGCGGCGGGTTTTGGCGCGGTGGACATGTCGAGCGGCGGCAAGACGCTGCGGTTTGCGGTGCCGTGATCGAGAGAGTTTTGATGAAATCCCCCCGCGCCTTCGCCCATGTCGACACCTGGGTGTTCGACCTCGACAACACGCTCTACCCGCATCACGTCAATCTGTGGCAACAGGTCGATGCGCGGATCGGCGAGTTCGTGTGCAACTGGCTGAACGTGACGCCTGCCGAGGCGCGCAAGATCCAGAAGGACTATTATCTGCGCTTCGGCACCACCATGCGTGGCATGATGACCCTGCACGACGTGCGGGCTGACGATTATCTCGCCTATGTCCACAAGATCGACCATTCGCCGCTGGAGCCGAACCCGGCACTCGGCGCCGCCATCGCAAAGCTGCCGGGACGAAAGCTGATCCTGACCAACGGCTCGGTCGACCATGTCGACGCGGTGCTGGCGCGGCTCGGCCTCGGCTCACATTTCGACGGCGTGTTCGACATCATCGCGGCCGGGTTCGAGCCCAAGCCGGCGCCGCAGACCTACCAGAAATTCCTTAGCCAGCATGCGGTCGAGCCAACCAAGGCGGCCATGTTCGAGGATCTCGCCCGCAACCTCACCGTGCCGCACCAGCTCGGCATGACCACGGTGCTGGTGGTCCCCGACGGCACCAAGGAAGTGGTGCGCGAGGATTGGGAACTGGAAGGCCGGGACGCGGCCTATGTCGACCACGTCACGGATGATTTGGCGGGGTTCTTGTTCAGATTGCAAGTTTCATAGTAATCTACCGTTGCGCGGTCACCGGTTGTTGAAATATTCCTTCATGAGCATCGCGCGAGAGCGAGATGCCGACTATGGATCAACGCAAGATATTTCAGCACGACGTATTCCTCAGCCACCGAACTGGCGACGGCGCGGCTGGTCTAAGAACAACCTTGGAGCAGTTAGGATGCTCGGTCTGGTTCGATAATGATAAGCCACTAGCGGACCGTCGTCTTTTCAAGACCGTTCGCGAGGGCTTCGAGAATTCACGAACGGTGCTGGCGTTCTTGTCGGCGAATAATCGACCGTCGCCGTGGACAATCCTTGAAATGATCGCAGCGCTGAAGAGCGAGTCTGCTGGGTTCGAACGTCTTCTCTTCTTCATTCCGGATCAGGCGCACCCAGATACCTTAGAACTTCCTGCCGAAATACGGGATGCAATACGAGCGCACGATTGCTATTCAGAGCGAACGATCGATGCGCTCGCGTTGAACCTCCGCCAACGCAATATAATTGATGTGCCGATTTGCCTGCTCGGCGTCCGCCCAGACACTCCGGCATTGCAAAATTCGCGTCGTCTCAAAATTAGTCGAACGTTAGGTCGGCTTGATCAAGCCATCGAAGACTGCCGGTCTTTGAGAGTCGACGAACTCCCGCTTCGTGACAAGATATCCGCCGCCGAAGCTCTCGAAGCTATCATTGGAGGCGCCGAGCACTGTCTACAACGGCTAAGTTCCGAGCCAGAACTTCTTGACACAGGCACGCACGATTTGACGCTCATGATACTTCGCAGCCTGCTGGAGCACCATCTGTCAAATCGGGCGCTCGAAAGGCCCTACAAACTAACCAGCTTATTCAAGGCTATCGGAGCTGCATTTGCAAAATCGCGCAACACGGATGATCGCGCAAACGCGGCCTTCATCTTGAGCTCCCTCGCTGAATATGACGGCGTTGCAGCAAGGCTCCTGAGATTACACCTCCGAGCGGAGCGGGATTGGGACGTTGCAAAGCTTTTTCGGCCCGAACGAGCGATCGACGCTGCCTGGTGGCCAAAGTGGCTCCCTGGTATCGAAGCCACGCTACTGGAGCGAAAGGAGCAATTTGACGAACCCGCTCCAAGCGAGGTGCTTCCCCTGCTTCGCCCAGACGTCCGCGCAGCGCTCTATCGGGACAAGACAGAATTCAAATTGGACGCCCTCCCCCGCGCATATCGGGTCGACGTCTCGATACATTGGATCAACATACTCACCGAGGCAGTGGACACAGCTCGCGAAAAACAAGAGCTTCGCGATGATTTCCAGTTTAGACTCGAGTTTCAGGCCAGTGACGTTGAGCTGTCGTACCGGGACCTACACAAGGATCTCGCCAGACTCTTTTATGAACCTGTGCTGGACGAAATCACGATCAGTTCCGCTATCGAACGTGCATCGGTTGCAACGCGACGTTTGGTCGAAGTAAGCGAACTGTCCCTAGGCGCCCCCTTGTCTAGCTTCGCTGCATATTTTGTAGATCATTTGCTGCCCATTCTTGGGCTTTTCATTCTTTTGCTGGATGCTGAAAAACATCGCCTTTTAGCGGGGCGGGCTGTTGGGGTTCTGGCTCCTCTTACAGAACCGAAAGAAGTCGTTGCGTACACGGCGTTCATCGAAGATTGCCATCGGTTTCGGCAAGCTGGACACTATGGGCTCTCGGATGATGGCCCGCTGGGGCTCGGACACGATCAGTTTGAAATCAAGAGGAGTCGGTTTAAGGAACTTTGGATAGCATCTGTGCAGTGATGAAAATGACCTTGATGGTGCTCTGGGCCGAGTGATGCCTTGACTCTCCCGGCCCAAATCCCGAAAAAGCGCCCCAATCCGTCAAAATTCCCGTTCCGAAGAGGAAATCCCGATGTCTCTGTCCGCCCTCGAATCCACCATCAACAGCGCCTTCGACGCGCGTGACGGCATCTCGACCTCGACCAAGGGTGAGGTGCGCGAGGCCGTGGACCAGGCGCTGGAGACGTTGGACAAGGGCGAGGCGCGCGTTGCCGAGCGCGGCGCCGACGGCAAGTGGAAGGTCAATCAGTGGCTGAAGAAGGCGGTGTTGCTGTCGTTCCGCCTCAACGACATGGACGTCATTGGCGGCGGTCCGGGCAAGGCGAGCTGGTGGGACAAGGTGCCCTCGAAGTTCGAAGGCTGGGGCCCGAACCGCTTTCGCGACGCCGGCTTTCGCGCGGTGCCGGGCGCCGTGGTGCGCCGCTCGGCCTTCATCGCCAAGAACGTCGTGCTGATGCCGTCCTTCGTCAATCTCGGCGCTTACGTCGATGAGAGCACCATGGTGGACACCTGGGCCACCGTCGGCTCCTGCGCGCAGATCGGCAAGCGCGTGCACATTTCCGGCGGCGCCGGCATCGGCGGCGTGCTCGAGCCGCTGCAGGCCGAGCCCGTGATCATCGAGGACGATTGCTTCATCGGCGCGCGCTCCGAGGTCGCCGAAGGCGTGATCGTGCGCAAGGGCGCGGTGCTGGCCATGGGCGTGTTCCTGGGCGCCTCGACCAAGATCGTCGACCGCGACACCGGCGAGATCTTCATCGGCGAGGTGCCGGAGTATTCGGTGGTGGTGCCCGGCGCGCTGCCCGGCAGGCCGATGAAGAACGGCCAGATCGGCCCGAGCACCGCCTGCGCCGTCATCGTCAAGCGCGTCGACGAGCGCACGCGTTCGAAGACCAGCATCAACGAGCTGCTGCGGGACTGAGACTCTCTCCTCTCCCTCTCCCCGTTCTTACGGGGAGAGGGTTGGGGTGAGGGGCCTCTCTCCACACGCGAGATCGCCGCGAGACCTGTACCCCCTCACCCGGATCGCAAGAGCGATCCGACCTCTCCCCGCAAGCGGGGAGAGGTGAAGAGCCCTTGCGGCGGCAATCGAACCCACCGTCCTTCCATCGCGACCAATCACCGGACGGCCTCCGCCGCCCGGAACCTTCGCCATGGACTGGACCTGGTACCTCTTCCGCTTCGACGGCCGCATCAACCGCGCCCTGCTGTGGCAGGCGCTGCTGATCGTCATGCTGCTGGCGGCCGTGCTCGGGATCATCGGTGAGGCCGTCAACGTCTTCAACGGCCACAGATCCGCCACCACCACCCTCATCTTCTCCCTCGACTTCAATCTCGACGAGCTCTTCAACGTTGTCGATCCCAGGTCCTACCGCCTGCTGGCGTCCGCCGACCGCCCGACCCTGATCCTCAAATTGCTTTGCACCCCGCTGTTCGTGTGGATCTACCTCGCGACCGCGATCAAACGGCTGCACGATCGCGACAGGCGCAGCTGGTGGATGATTCCGTTCTTCGTCGTGCCCGGCCTGTATGACCAGTTCTCGGACCTGCTTCCCCACTCCAACTGGGTTCTTCCGTTCACCCTGGCTGCCTCCATCCTGTGGCTATGGGGCCTCGTCGAAATGTTCTGTCTGCGCGGCAGCGTGGGCGAGAACCGGTTCGGTCCTGATCCGTTGGCCGAGACCGACGACAGCTCCACATCGTCCCCTGCGCAAGGCTGGGACCAGAGCCGCGAGATCGAATTTGTCCCGCCCAGCGCTAGCCCACCCGGCGGCATGCATGTTAAGCGGGGCGCATGACCGATGCTCTTTCCATTGCCCGCGATCTCATCCGCTGTCCCTCGGTAACCCCGGCCGACGCCGGCGCACTGGGGGTGCTTGAAAACGCCCTGAACGCCGCCGGCTTCACCTGCCACCGCGTGACGTTCAGCGAGCCCGGCATCGCCGACGTCGACAATCTCTATGCGCGGATCGGCACCGAAGGGCCGCACATCACCTTTGCCGGCCACACGGACGTGGTGCCGCCGGGCGACGAGAGCGCCTGGAGCGTCGGCGCATTCTCCGGCGAGGTGAAGGACGGCTTTCTGCACGGCCGCGGCGCGGTCGACATGAAGGGCGGCATCGCCTGCTCGGTCGCAGCGGTGCTGGAGCATCTCGCCGCCAATGCCGGCAAGCCGCGCGCCGACGGGACGGGCTCAATCTCGTTCCTGATCACCGGCGACGAGGAAGACGTCTCCATCAACGGCACCATCAAGCTGTTGAAATGGGCTGCCGAGCGCGGCGAAAAATTCGATCACTGCGTGCTCGGCGAGCCGTCCAATGTCGAGACGCTCGGCGACACCATCAAGGTCGGGCGCCGCGGCTCGCAATCCGGCACGCTCTATGTCGACGGCGTGCAGGGCCACGTCGCCTATCCGCACCGCGCCGCCAACCCGGTGCCTGATATTTCGCGGCTGATCGTCGCCATCAGCGACGAGCCGCTCGACCACGGCAGCGCGCAGTTCCAGGCCTCCAATCTCGAATTCACCTCGGTCGACGTCGGCAACAAGGCCAACAACGTCATCCCCGGCGAGGCGCGCGCGAAATTCAACATCCGCTACAACGACAATCACACCCAGGCATCCCTGCGCGAGCTGGTCGAGGCGCGGCTGGCGAAGGCGTGCGGCAACCGCATCAAGGCCCGCATCGTCTGGGAGCCGTCGAACTCGAACGTGTTCGTGACCAAGCCCGGCCCGTTCACCGATCTTGCGGTGTCCGCGATCGAGGAAATCACGGGGCGCAAGCCGGAGCTGTCGACATCAGGCGGCACCTCGGATGCGCGGTTCATCTCCAGCTACTGCCCGGTGATCGAGTTCGGGCTGGTGGGACAGACCATGCACCAGGTCGACGAGCGCGTGCCGGTGGTGGATTTGGAGAAGCTGACGAAAGTGTATCGCGGGATACTGGCGCGGTATTTTGCTTAGCCTGACCGCAGCCTTCGCCAAACACTCCACCGTCATGCCCGGGCTTGTCCCGGGCATCCACGTTCTCTGCTACGAGGAAGAAGATCGTGGATGGCCGGGACAGGCCCGGCCATGACGCCAGTGTCGGCGTCAGGCTCTAATAATCCACCTTCATCAGATACAGCCCGTCAGGTGGCGCGACGATGCCGCAGGCGGCGCGGTTGCGGGCCTCTAACGCTGCGGAGAGATCGTCCGCGCTCCAGCGGCCCTCGCCGACCCAGACCAGCGAACCCACCATCGAGCGCACCTGGCTGTGCAGGAACGAGCGCGCCGAGGTGAGAATCGTGATCTCGCGGCCGTCGCGCATCACGTCGAGCTGATCGAGCGTCTTCTCCGGCGATTTGGCCTGGCACTCGGTATCGCGAAAGGTGGTGAAATCGTGCTTGCCCAGCAGGCGCTGGGCGGCCGCATGCATCGCGTCGCTGTCGAGCCGGCGCGGCACGCGCCAGGCATGGCCGATGTCGAGCGCGAGATTGGCGCGGGTGTTGACGATGCGGTAGCGGTAATGGCGCTTCACGGCCGAGAAGCGCGCCTCGAACGTATCAGGCACGATCTCGGCTTCGAGGACCGCAATCGGATGCGGGCGCAGATGTGCGTTGAGCCCGTCGCGAAAGCGGCCGGGTGGAAACTGTTTCTCGATATCGACATGGGCGACCTGGCCGCGCGCATGCACGCCGGCATCGGTGCGGCCCGCACCATGCACCCGCAGATCCGCGCCGGTCATCGCCTTCACCGCCGCTTCCAGCGCGCCCTGCACCGAGGGCAGCGTGTCCTGCACCTGCCAGCCGAAGAACGGCGCGCCGTCATATTCGATGGTGAGCTTGTAGCGGGGCATCAAGCCAGCCGCATCGGCGGCTTCACGGGCACGCCCCGCAGGAAGTCCACGGCCTGCATTCGGGCCTTGCCCTCGCGCTGGAGCTCGAGGATGCGGATCGCGCCGTCGCCGCAGGCGATGGTGAGTTGGTCGTCGAGCACCTCACCCGGGGTGCCCGAGCCCTTCGCCAGCTCGCAGCGCAGGATTTTCACGCGCGCATTCTCAAGCTCGGCCCAGGCACCGGGAAACGGCGACAGGCCGTGAATGTGGCGTAGCACCGCGTGCGCGGGCTTGGTCCAGTCGATGCGCGCCTCGGCCTTGTCGATCTTGGCGGCATAGGTGACGCCATCCTCGCTCTGCTTCTTGAGCTGAAGCCCGCCGCGGTCGAGCGCAGCCATCGCCCGCACCATCAGATCGGCGCCGAGCCGCGAGAGGCGATCGTGCAGGTCGAGCGCGGTCATGGTGTCGGTGATCGGGAGCCGCTCGGCCATGGCGACGTCGCCGGTGTCGAGGCCGACATCCATCTTCATCACCATCACGCCGCTCTCGGCATCGCCGGCCATGATGGCGCGGTTAATGGGCGCGGCGCCGCGCCAACGCGGCAAGAGCGAGGCGTGCAGATTGTAGCAGCCGAGCTTGGGCGTATCGAGGATCGCCTGCGGCAGGATCATGCCGTAGGCGACGACGACGGCCGCATCGGCCTCGAAGGCGCGAAACTCTTCCAGGGTTTCCGGCGTCTTCAACGTCTTCGGCGTCAGCACGGGAATGCCAAGTCGTCGCGCGGCGTCCTCGACCGGGGTCGGCTGCAATTGCAGGCCGCGCCGCCCGCCGGGCTTCGGCGCGCGGGTGTAGACGGCGACGATCTCGTGGCCATGCGCGACGAGCTCGAGCAGCGTCGGCACGGAGAAATCGGGCGTGCCCATGAAGATCAGGCGGAGGGGCATCGACAGAACTCACTCCCCCCGCTTGGCGGCTTTCTCGAACTTCTTGATGACGCGGTCGCGCTTGAGTTTTGACAGATAGTCGACGAACAGCACGCCGTTGAGATGGTCGATCTCGTGCTGGATGCAGGTGGCGTAGAGACCTTCGGCGTCCTCCTCGTGCACCTTGCCGTCGAGATCGGTGAAGCGCACGCGTACCTTGGCGGGACGCTCCACCTCCTCGTAATATTCGGGGATCGACAGGCAGCCTTCCTCGTAGACCGACAACTCTTCCGACGAAGCGACGATTTCAGGGTTGATGAAGACGCGCGGAAGCGGCGTGGTCTCGCCGCTCTCGTCGGGCTTGGCGAGGTCCATGGTGATCAAACGCAACGGTTGCGCGATCTGGATCGCCGCCAGGCCAATGCCGGGCGCGTCGTACATGGTCTCTAACATGTCGTCGGCAAGCTTGCGGATCTCCGGCGTGACCTTCTCGATCGGCTTGGAGACCAGACGCAGCTGCTTGTCGGGCAGGATGATGATTTCTCTGAGGGCCATGGCCGCGATTTAAGCCGCATGCCGGATGCGGTCAATGCGGCCAGGAACCCCGTTAACCCTTCGCTAACCATAAAACTTCAGGTTTTCTTAACCATAAAAATTAACGGGGCATTTACCGGAAATGTTCGCTATTCGTTCGTGCCGGCAGCCGAATCGGCTAGAAGGGCAGGCATGAACGAGATCATTTTCATGGCTGGCGACTGGCCGGTGCGCATCATCGATGCGCTGATCGGCTTCGGCGCGCTGGTTCTCATCCTTCTGATCGTCATAGCGGTCGTGATCGCGCGCTCCGGGCGGCGCGGCGCGGAACTCGCCATGGCGAATGCCATCCGCGCCGACGAGCTCGAGGAACGCCTCAGCCAGGTCCTCCACGCCCAGAGCGAGGCCGCCGGCCGGGCCGACGCCATGACCCAGGCGCTGGCCGGCCGCCAGGCCGAGATGGCCCGCGCCGTCAACGAGCGGCTGGATTCGGTCACCCATCGCGTCGGCCAATCCATGGAACACTCGACCCGCAACACCATGGAGAGCCTGCACGCGCTGCACGAGCGGCTCGGCATCATCGACAACGCGCACAAGAACCTCACCGACCTCACCACGCAGGTCACCACCTTGCGCGACGTGCTCGCCAACAAGCAGTCGCGCGGCGCCTTCGGCCAGGCGCGGATGGAGGCGATCGTCCAGGACGGCCTGCCGAAGGGGGCCTACGAATTCCAGTTCACGCTCTCGACGGGAAAACGCCCGGACTGCGTCGTGTTCCTGCCCGACCAGCGCCCGCTCTGTATCGACGCGAAATTTCCGCTGGAGGCGATGACCGCGCTGCACGACGCCCGCACCGACGAGGAGAAGCGCATTGCCACGCAGCGGCTGCGCGGCGACGTGATGAAACATGTCAACGACATCGCCGAAAAATACCTCGTCACCGGCGAGACCCAGGAGATGGCGCTGATGTTCGTGCCGTCGGAATCGGTCTACGCGGAAATCCACGACGGCTTCGACGACGTGATTCAGAAGGCCTACCGCGCCCGCGTCGTGCTGGTATCGCCCTCGCTGCTGATGCTCGCGATCCAGGTGATGCAGCAGATCATGAAGGACGCGCGCATGCGCGACGCCGCCGACCAGATCCGCATCGAGGTGATCAAACTCGGCGACGACCTCGGCCGCTTGCGCGACCGCGTGCTCAAATTACAAAAGCACTTTGGCGACGCGAACGAGGACGTCCGCCAGATCCTGATCTCCGCCGACAAGATCGAGAAGCGCGCGGGACGGATCGAGGAACTCGATTTCAGCAAGGCGGATGCGCCGGAGGGACCGCATCTGGTGGCGACAGGTGCGCCGGAGCTGTTTCCAAGGAAGCTCCAGGCGGGGGAGTGAGGTTTGAGGCACACTGTCGTCGTCCGGCTTGACCGGGCGACGACAGCTCACTTGTGGCACCAGAATCTGCTAACACCTCCCGATGACCGCACCCGACGCGACGTCCCCCGCCACCTCCGCCCCTGCGACCTCCTGGCGCGACAGCCTGGCCGTGTATCTGCAACCGCGGGTGCTGATCGTGCTGTTCCTCGGCTTCTCCTCCGGGCTGCCGCTGGCGCTGTCGGGGTCGACGCTGCTGGTGTGGATGCGCGAGGCCGGGGTCGATCTCAAGACCATCGGGCTGTTTGCGCTGGTCGGCACGCCCTACACGCTGAAATTTCTGTGGGCGCCGCTGGTGGATGCGCTGCATGTGCCGCTGTTCACCCGCGCGTTCGGACGGCGGCGCGGCTGGCTGCTGTTCTCGCAATTGCTGCTGATCGTCGCGATCCTGCTGCTCGCGCTCACCGACCCCGCGCGCTCGCCGTTCTATGTCGCGCTGGGCGCGCTGCTGGTGGCGACGATGTCGTCGACGCAGGACATCGTGGTCGATGCCTTCCGTGTCGAGAGCCTGCCCGAGAGCGAGCAGGCGGCCGGCATGGCGGCTTACGTCGCGGCCTATCGCATCGGCATGCTGGTCTCGACCGCGGGCGCGCTGTTCATCGTCTCGGGCTTCGAGGACACCGGCATCCCGCGCCAATCAGCCTGGATGTGGGGCTATGTGGTGATGGCGGCGATGGTGCTGATCGGAACCATCACGGCGCTGGCCGCGACCGAACCCGAGCAATCGATGCGAGCCGAGGCGGCGACGCAGGAAGAGAGCGCGTTCACACGCGTGCTGCACGCGGCGATCGGCGCCTTCTCGGAATTCTTGACGCGCAAGGACGCGCTCGCCGCGCTCGCCTTCGTCGTGCTGTTCAAGTTCACCGACGCCTTCTCGGGCACGATGACCGCGCCGTTCGTGATCGACCTCGGCTTCACCCGCAATGATTATGCGGCGATCGTGAAAGGCGTTGGCCTTGCCGCGACGCTGATCGGCGGCTTCGCCGGCGGCTTTGTCGCACGGCGCTATCCGCTGGCGGCGGCCCTGTGGATCGGAGGCGTGGTGCAGGCGCTGGCCAATCTGTCCTTCTCGTGGCTCGCAATCGCAGGCGCCAGCCAGTGGGCCCTCGCCTTCGCCATCACTTGCGAGAATTTCACCAGCGCCATCGGCACCGTGATCTTCGTCGCCTATCTTTCGGCGCTCTGCCAGAACCCGCTGCACACGGCGACGCAATATGCGCTGCTCACCGCGCTTGCGGCGGTGGGGCGGACGTACCTGTCATCGGGAGCCGGCTTTGTGGCTGATAGCACCGGCTGGGCGCTGTTCTTCGTGATCTGCGTGCTGGTGGCGATCCCGAGCCTGGTGCTGCTGGCCTGGCTGCAGAAGCGCGGGCATTTCGAGACGCTGGGGCCGGTCAGGGTTTAAGGCTCACCTGTCTCCCCGTCATTGCGAGCGAAGCGAAGCCATCCAGACTGTCGCTGCGGAAACAGTCTGGATTGCTTCGTCGCAAGGGCTCCTCGCAATGACGGCGGAGCGAGCAGTGCGCTGCCTGCCCCCTACTGCTTCTTGATCAAGCTCCACTTCGTGATCACGGCTTCGCTCATCTGGCCGGGATCGCTGGCGCAGGCGACTTCGTCGACCTTGACCGAGATCGCCTTGCCGACGAACGATTTCAGCTGGGCTGCCTGCGCGTCGCTGGAGGTGACGAGCTGGAAGGTCTCAGGCCCGGTCTCGAGATTGCACAGCCCGTTCGGCGCCGGCAGGCGGCGCGGCTCGGAGGTGATCTGGTACATCGCAATCCGCTTGCCGGCGTTCTTGACGTCGCGCACCTTCATCGCGTTCAGCTCGCCCGAGAGCACCTCGCCGGTGTTGATCGGCTTGCCGGGCTTGGGTGCCGGCGATGCCTCGTCGTCCTGCTGCGCGGCGATGGCCGGCGTCACCAGCAACATCATCGTCGCAACCAAAGCCGAGCGTGTGGCGAATCGTTTCGTCATGTCGTCCGTTCCGTCAGGTCTGTAGGAAAACTAGAACAGGGTCCGCTGCCGCATCGCGGCCGATAGCGTACCTTCGTCGAGATAATCAAGCTCGCCACCGACGGGCACACCATGGGCCAGCCGGGTTACTTTTACGTTGGCGTCCTGAAGCAGGTCGGTGATGTAATGCGCGGTGGTCTGGCCGTCCACCGTCGCATTCAGCGCCAGGATGATCTCGTGCACCTCGGCCGCATGCGCGCGCGCCACCAGCGCATCGATGGTGAGATCCTGCGGGCCGACGCCGTCGAGCGGCGACAAGGTCGCACCCAGCACGTGATAGCGCCCCTGGGTGGCGTTGGCCCGCTCCAGCGCCCAGAGGTCGGCGACGTCGGCGACCACGACGATGATGGCGGGATCGCGCTTCGGATCGATGCAGACGGTGCAGGGATTTTGCGTGTCGATGTTACCGCAGGTCTTGCAGACCTGAACCTTGTCCAACGCGACCTGCATCGCGGATGACAGCGGCATCATCAGCGCTTCGCGCTTCTTGATCAGGTGCAAGGCCGCGCGCCGCGCGGAACGCGGGCCAAGGCCCGGCAGCCGTGCGAGAAGCTGCACCAGCCGCTCGATCTCGGGACCTGCAACCGCGCCCATGTTACTGGCCGAACAGCCCCGGCGGCAGGCCGAGCCCGCCGGTGAGCGATTGCATCTTCTCCTGCACCGCCGTTTCCGCCTTGCGGCGGGCATCGCCGAGCGCGGTGACGAGCAGGTCTTCCAGCACCTCGCGCTCCTCCGCCTTCATCAGCGAGGGATCGATCTTGATCCCCTTCACGTCCATCTTGGCAGTCATGCGCACGGCGACGAGACCGCCGCCGGAGATGCCTTCGACCTCCACATTTGCAAGCGCGTCCTGCATCTCCTGCATCTTGGATTGCAGCTGCGCCGCCTGCTTCATCATGCCGAGAAAATCAGCCATCGGTGCCTGTCCTCAAAATTTGGCTCAGAGATCGTCGTCGGCTTCGGAACCGTCGGGCGGATCGTCACTGCCGTAGTCGGCGTTAATATTGGATTCCGGCGTCTCGGGGGCAAGCCTGCGGACCTCGACGACCTTCGATCCGGGGAAGCGCGACAGCACCTCCTGCACGCGCGGATCGGCCTCGGCGGTACGCGCATGTTCCTGCTTGGCGGCCTGGTTCACCGAACGCAGCGTCGGCTGGCCCTGCTCGTTGGAGACGATCACGGTCCAGCGACGGCCGGTCCACAGCTCGAACTTGCGCGCCAGCTCGGTGATCATGGTCTTGGAGGCGTTCGGCTCGAGCGCGACCTCGAGCCGGCCCTCCTCGAAACGAACGAGGCGCATATCCGCTTCGAGTGCACCCTTGGTCATGAGGTCGCGCTTCTGGCCGGCGAGCGCAACGAGCTGGGTGAAGCTGGTGACGCGCAGCTGGGGGGCCGCGGCTTGCGGATCCGGCGCGGGCGCCGCCATCTGCGGCCGGGCCGCGCCGCCGCCAAATCCCGACGGCGCGCTCGGTGCACGCACGGGCGCGGCAGAGGCAACAGGCGCCGCGGATGCCATCGGTGCGGCCGGCGCACTGCTGCGGGCAGCACCGCCGCCGTTCACCACCGGCGAGCCACCGCCGTTCTGCTCCAGCATCCTGATGGCTTCATCGGGCGTCGGCAGGTCGGCGACATAGGCGATGCGCACCAGCACCATCTCGGCAGCTGCCGCAGGACGCGTCGCGGCCTGCACCTCGGTGATGCCCTTGAGCAGCATCTGCCACATCCGCGACAGCACCCGCATCGAGATTTTCGAGGCGAAGTCACGCGCGCGCACGCGCTCGGTCTCGCCATAGGCGACGTTGTCCGCGGTCGCCGGCACGATCTTCACACGGGTGACGAAATTGACGAATTCGGCAAGATCGGAGAGCACGACGATGGGATCGGCGCCGACGTCGTATTGGTCGCGGAACTCCTTGAACGCGGCGGCGATGTCGCCGCGCGCCAGCGAATCGAACAGGTCGATGACGCGGGTGCGGTCGGCGAGCCCGAGCATCTGCCTGACCGCATCGGCCTTCACGGTCCCCGCCGCATGCGCGATCGCCTGGTCGAGCAGCGACAGTGAGTCGCGCACGGAGCCTTCGGCGGCGCGCGCGATGATGCCGAGCGCTTCCGGCTCGATCTCGACGTTTTCCTTCGCGGCAATATTGGCGAGGTGCTTCATCAGCACGTCGGCCTCGACGCGGCGCAGATCGAAGCGCTGGCAGCGCGACAGCACCGTGACGGGAACCTTGCGAATCTCCGTCGTGGCGAACACGAACTTGGCGTGCTCCGGCGGTTCCTCCAGCGTCTTCAGGAAGGCGTTGAACGCCGCCGTCGACAGCATGTGGACTTCGTCGATGATGTAGACCTTGTAGCGGGCGCTGGCCGGCGCGTAGCGCACGCTGTCATTGATCTGGCGAACGTCGTCGACACCGGTATGCGAGGCCGCGTCCATCTCCAGCACGTCCATGTGCCGGCTTTCCATGATCGCCTGGCAATGCACGCCCAAGGTCGGCATGTGGACGGTCGGCCCCTTCACCGAGCCATCCGGCATCTCGTAGTTGAGCGCACGGGCAAGGATGCGCGCCGTGGTGGTCTTGCCGACGCCGCGGACGCCGGTGAGGATCCAGGCTTGCGGGATGCGCCCGGTCTCGAATGCGTTGGAGACGGTCCGGACTACGGCCTCCTGGCCGATCAGATCGTCAAAGCTGGAGGGGCGGTATTTGCGCGCGAGAACCCGGTAAGGCGCGTTGCCAGCCGGGCTGGCGCTGTCAGCGTTGGGAGGGGCGCCAGCGTCGGTCATCGGTCGATCCGCAATGAAATGTCTCTCGGCCGGCTTTTGCGGAAAGGAGCGCGCTGGCGGGAGGCCCGCCGGCGCAATTCGCTCGAAAAAACAGGTAGGAGACTGACGAGCGACCCGATCCGGACCTCGTTAGGGCTGCTTCCTTCCGGACCTGACCCGGTTGGCGAGTGGCTCGTCCACCGCCAATCTCCCGGTCCCTATTTGGGGCCAAAAGGAGCGGAAAGCAAGCGGGTATCAGCTTGAACGGGTTGGGTTTGCCCAGCATCCGGGCAAATCCGCGCCTGCCCAGCCGATAGGCTGTGCTTTCGCTGGCGGGACCACCTTGCTAAGAACGCCGCCGGAACTCCATCCAACCAGAAAAGCGATTGATCCCAATGGTTACACGTCGTGATGTTGCATCGATTGTCGGACTTGGCGCGGTAGCCGCAGCCGCGCTGGCCTCCCCGGCCGTGGCCCAGACGGCCGACCCCAACGAATCGACCTTCGCCCGCATCCGCCGAACCAAGAAGATGCGGATCGGCGCGGTCGGCGGCGGCGCGCCGTACTACATGAAGGATCTTTCCAGCGGCCAGTGGAAGGGCTTTTACGTCGACATCGCCAAGGCGCTGGCCGACGACATGGAGGCCGAGCTCGAGATCACCGAGACCACCTGGGGCAATTCGGTGCTGGATCTGCAGTCCAACAAGATCGACATCTTCTTCGGCCTCAACCCGACCCCGAAGCGCGCACTGGTCGTCGATTTCTCGGTGCCGGTCTTCAACAACGCTTTCGGCATCCTCTGCAAGAAGGACTTCAAGCCGAAGAGCTGGGCCGAGCTGAACTCGCCCGACGTCAAGATCGCGGTCGACCAGGGCTCCTCGCACGACCAGGTCGTCAGCCGCCTGACGCCGAAGGCGCAGATCTCACGGCTCAAGACCGCCGACGATGCCACCGCCGCGCTCCAGACCGGCCGCGTCGACGCGCAGTGCCTGATCACCATGTTGTCGCTCACCGTGCTGAAGAAGAACCCCTCGCTCGGCCAGTTCGTGCTGCCGACGCCGATCTTCGCAACCACCTCGAACGCGGGCTTCCGCCGCGAGACCGACAAGACCTGGCGCGACTACGTCAACACCTGGATCGACTTCAACAAGGGCCTCGGCTTCATCCGCAACGCCATCATCACCAACATGGAGCTGGTGGGCGTGACCGAAGCGGACATTCCGCCGGGCGTTTCGCTGTAAGTGATGAGATCAGGGCGATTTCGATCCGCTAGGCGCGGTGCGCTCCCTCTCCGGCTTGCGGGAGAGGGTCGGGGAGAGGGTGTCTCCGCCAGGAAGACTCCCCCAGAGGAGAGAGCCCTCACCCGGCGCTATGCGCCGACCTCTCCCGCAAGCGGGAGAGGTGCACCGAGAACGACGCAACACCGTTCCAAGCTTTCCGCCGGCTGAGTAAACGCACGCATGTATCAGTGGGACTTCGGCATCCTCTGGAGCTATCGCTGGCTCTTTCTCAACGGGCTCGGCGTCACCGTCGGCTTCACCGTGGTCATCGTCGTGCTCGGGCTGGTGTTCGGCCTGTTCGGCGCGTTCGGCAGCCTGTCGCGCTTCAGGGCCGTGCGTCTGCTCGCGCTGACCTTCATCGAGGCGTTTCGCTGCACGCCGATCCTGGTGCAGCTGATCTGGTTCTATTACGCGCTGCCGATTCTCGCCGGCGTCGAGATGACGCCGATCACGGCTTCGGCGCTGGCGCTGTCGCTCTATGGCGGCTCGTTCTATTCGGAGATCATCCGCGGCGGTATCATCTCGATCGACAAGGGCCAGTCGGAAGCCGGCGCCGCGCTCGGCATGACGCCGGGCCAGTCGATGCGGCGCATCGTGCTGCCGCAGGCGATCAAGCGCATGATCCCGGCGCTGATGAACCAGTCGATCATCCAGTTCAAGAACACCTCGCTGGTCTCGGTGCTGGCGGTGCCCGACCTCGTCTATCAAAGCCAGGTCGCCGCCCATGACAGCTACCGGCCGCTGGAGACCTACACCGCGGTCGCAGTCGCCTATGCCGCGATCCTGATCCCGCTTACCATCATCGTCCGCCGCGGCGAGAAGCGACTGGCGGTCAGCGAATGAGCGAGACGTCAAAGATCGAGATCCGCAGCCTTCGCAAGAGCTTTGGCAGCAACGAGGTCCTCAAGAACATCAATCTCGACGTGCCCAAGGGCGGCGTGGTGGCGCTGATCGGCCCGTCGGGCTCGGGCAAGTCGACGCTGCTCCGCTGCATCAATCTGCTGGTGACGCCTGATGGCGGCAGCGTTCGTGTCGGCGATACACGTTTCCAGTTCGGCGAGGGCGCGAAACTCCCGGACGTGAAGACACTCGCAAGATTCCGCGCCACCACCGGCATGGTGTTCCAGCATTTCAACCTGTTCCCGCACATGACGACGCTCCAGAACGTGATGGAGGGACCGGTTACGGTGCGGCGCATGGCCAAGGCCGACGCCGAGAAGCTCGCGCGGGCGCAGCTCGCCAAGGTGGGCCTTGCCGAGAAAGCGGACCAATATCCGGCAACGCTGTCAGGCGGACAGAAGCAGCGTGTCGCCATCGCGCGGGCGCTGGCGATGGAGCCCGATGTCATGCTGTTCGACGAAGCAACCTCCGCGCTCGATCCCGAGCTCGTCGGCGAGGTGCTCGCGGTTATCCAGCAGCTTGCCGCCGAGGGCATGACCATGGTGATCGTCACCCACGAAATTGCCTTCGCCCGCGAGGTCGCCGATCGTCTCATCTTCATGCGCGACGGTGTCGTCGTCGAGGAAGGCCCGGCGCGGCAGGTGATCGACAATCCGCGGGAGGCGGCGACCCGCGCCTTCCTCAGCCATTTCCACCGTACCGGTGCACTGCCGCCGGCCAACGCAGCTTCGTGATGTCCAATATCGATCGCGTCTATCTCGTCACCGGTGCTGCCAGCGGCATCGGCCGCGCCACCGCAAAACTGCTCGCAGCGCCCGGCACCGCGCTGCTGCTGCACACACGCTCCAACGCCGCCGGCCTCGACGCCACTGCGGTGGAAGTCGAAGCGAAAGGCGCGGTCGTCGCAAAATGCCTCGGCGACCTCGCCGAAGAGGCCGCGGCCGGCGAAGCCATCGCCGCCACGCAAGCCGCGTTCGGCCGGCTCGATGGATTGGTCCTCGTCGGCGGCCATGCCCGCCGCGGCAGCGCCATCGGGACGCCCGCGGATGATTTCCGCAAGGCGATGGACGAATCGGCACTGGCCTTCACACGGCTGGTCGACGCCGCGCTGCCGCTGCTGCGTGCCGGGCAAGACGCGCGCATCGTCGCGGTGTCCTCATTCGTGGCGCATGCGATCAGGCCCGAATTCGCGCCGTTCGCCGCGACCGCCGCGAGCCGAGCCGCGCTGGAAGCGCTGGTGCGCCTCACCGCGATCGAGCTTGCTAAAGACGGCATCACCGTCAATGCGGTTTCGCCCGGCCTCATCGTCAAGGACAAGCCGAGCGAGAGCCGGCTGTCGCCGGAGCAGATTGCCGCGACCGAAGCACTGATCCCGATGCGCCGCCGCGGGCAGCCGGAGGAAGTCGCCGAGATCATCGCCTTCCTCGCATCCCCCAAAGCATCCTACGTCACCGGCCAGGTCTGGCACGTCAATGGAGGCCTGACATGACCGAAGCAACCATCGCACGCATCAGGCTGTTCCTGATCGAGAGCCCGATCAAGATGGCGCGCCTCCAGGGCGTCGGCAACGTCAAGGGCACCGTGAAGCGCGTGCTGATCGAACTCACCGCGAGCAACGGCGTGGTCGGCTGGGGCGAAGCCGCCCCGTGGGAAGTATTCACGGGAACGCCGGAAGCGGCGTTCTCCGCGCTCGACATTTATCTGCGGCCGATCGTGCTCGGCAAATCCGTGCGTCGCATCCGCGCGCTGATGGCGGAGCTCGACCGTGCGCTGGTCGGGCATGCCGAGGCCAAGGTCGGAATCGAGATGGCGCTGCTCGACATCGTCGGCAAATCGTCGGGGCTGTCGGTCGCCGATTTGCTCGGCGGCCGCGTGCGCGACACCATCCCGCTGTCGTTCTCGATCGCCGATCCCGATTTCGCCGCCGATCTCGAGCGTATGCGGAAAATGGTTCCGGACGGCAATGTCATCTACAAGGTCAAGACCGGCGTGAAGCCGCACCGCGAGGACCTCGATCATCTCGAGGCGATCCGCAAGGAATTCGGTGACACCGTCGATCTGCGCGTCGACTACAACCAGGCGCTGGCGCCGTTCGGGGCCATCAAGATTTTGCGTGACGTCGAGCAGTTCGCGCCGACCTTCATCGAGCAGCCGGTGCCGCGCAAATTTCTCGACGTGATGGCGCAGCTCACCGCCGCGCTGGAGACGCCCGTGCTCGCCGACGAAAGCTGTTTCGATCGCCGCGACATGATGGAGGTGGTGCGCCGCGAGGCGGCCGATGCCGTCTCGATCAAGCTGATGAAGGCCGGCGGCCTGTTCGAGGCGCAGGCGATCATGGCGATCGCCGACATTGCCGGCCTGCCCGGCTATGGCGGCACGCTGTGGGAGGGCGGTATCGGCCTTGCCGCCGGCACACAGCTGATCGCGGCGACGCCGGGCATCTCGCTCGGCTGCGAATTCTACATGCCGCACCACGTGCTGACCGAGGACGTGCTGGAAGAGCGCGTCGCTAACCGCGCCGGTCATGTGGTGGTGCCCGATGGTCCGGGCCTCGGGATTCGCGTCAGCGAAGCCTCCGTCCGCGCCAACGCACGGGTGCTGGCGGAGGCGTAGTTCCGGGGCGCGCAAAGCGCGACACCGGGACGACAGCGGAGCATGCCGCCCCCGCGGCCCCGATCCTTCCCCTCAGGGAATCGGTATCGTATGGTCCGGCCAAACAGGCCCGAACCCATCGGGCCATCCGGAAACGCATATGTCCGAACCCGCCTGGTCGCTGCACTCCCGCCTGAAAGAGGACACCATCGACATCGGCGACCTGCCGCTGTCGAAGGTGCTGGTCATCAAGGACGCCCATTATCCCTGGCTGCTGCTGGTGCCCCGGCGCCCCGATTCGGTCGAGATCATCGATCTCGACGAGGTGCAGCAGGCGCAGTTGATGACCGAGATCTCCCGCGTCTCGCGCGCGCTGAAGGAGATCACCAAATGCGACAAGCTCAATATCGCAGCGCTCGGCAACCTCGTGCCGCAGCTGCACGTCCACATCATCGCCCGCCGCACCGGCGACGCCGCCTGGCCGCGGCCGGTCTGGGGCGTGATGCAGCCGTTGGCGCATGACGCCACCGAGGTACAGAACTTCATCAGCGCGCTTCGTCGCAAGATCTGGTTGGGTTGAGAGAACAATGTCAGCATTCGACTCGTTTCCGCTGGGACAACCGGCCTTCGTTACCCACGTCCTCGACCGTGCCGCGCATTTGCGCCGCGACGACGAAAAGCTGTTCGCGCTGGAACAGAAGCCGTCATCGCGAGCCTATGTGGTCTACCGCGACTCCCTGTTGGTGAAGCGCGAGGGCGAGAAGACGCGCGCACTGCTGGGAATCGACGAGGCGCTGAAATGCGGCGCCAATCCCGGCACGATCTTCCTCGGCCTGCGCGACGGCGCGGCCGTGTTCGGCATGGGCATGCCGCAGGCCGCCGCCGAAAAACTGGTCGGCCGCGAGGACTACACCGTCACCGAGCTGCGCGGCATGGCGATGCAAGGCGCGATTCCGCCCGACGAGCTTTCGGCGATCGCGATGGCGAAGTCGATGGTGAGCTGGCATCAGCGCCACGGTTTTTGCGCCAATTGCGGCACGCGCAGCGCGATGAAGGAAGGCGGCTGGAAGCGCGAATGCCCCAGTTGCAAGGCCGAGCACTTTCCGCGCACCGATCCCGTCGTGATCATGCTGGTGGCATCAGGCGAAAAATGCCTGCTCGGCCGCCAGAAGCAGTTTCTGCCGGGCATGTATTCCTGCCTTGCCGGCTTCGTCGAGGCCGCCGAGACGATCGAGGATGCGGTGCGCCGCGAGATCCTCGAAGAATCCGGCATAAGCTGCACCGACGTGCAGTATTACATGACCCAGCCGTGGCCCTATCCGTCGTCGCTGATGATCGGTTGCAGTGCGCGGGCGCTGAACGAGGATATCGTCGTCGATCACTCCGAGCTGGAAGACGCGCGCTGGTTCACGCGTGAAGAGGCGGCACTGATGCTGACGCGGACGCATCCGGACGGGCTCGCCGGCCCGCATCCGTTTGCGATTGCGCATCATTTGCTCGGCCGCTGGGTGCACGACAAGAGCTGACCGCCGATGGCGCCATCCGTGATCGCGCCGCGCATCCTCTGCATCGGCATTCCCGTGCGCGACCTGACCTTTCGGGTCGAGGCCGTGCCCGCGCGGGGCAGCAAGGCCAACGCCACGCATCTCGCCGAGATCTGCGGCGGCAACGCGCTCAACGCCGCGATCGCCATTGCGCGCCTTGGCGGCCGCGCCTCGTTCGCAGGTCCCATGGGCGATGCGCGGGAGGCGTCGAGCGGTTTCATTGTCGACCGCATGACCGCCGAAGGCATCGACACCGGCCACATCGTGCGCCTGCCTGATGTGACCACGCCCGTCTCGGCGATCATCATCGACGCGACAGGTGAACGGACGCTGACTATCTATCGCGATCCAGCCCTGTGGACGGTCAGGCTGCCCGACGCCGACAAGCTGCTCGCCGATTGTCAGGCCGTCCTCGTCGAGAGCCGCTGCGCATCGTTCTGCACGGACCTCTGCACCGAGGCGCGCCGGCGCGGCATTCCCGTCATCGTCGGCGTGGATCGCGCGATGTCGTTGCAGGACGGCCTGCTGACGACAGCCTCGCACCTGCTGTTCGCCAGCGAGCAGGTTCAGGAGACCGCCGGCCTCGCCGATGACGGCGGGGCCTTGAAGCGCCTTGCCGGGCTGACGCCAGCCTTCCTCGCCGCCACCCGCGGCCCGCAGGGCACGATCTGGCTGAACGAGACGGGCGGGCTGGAAGAGACGCCGGCCTTCCCGGTTCAGGCGGTCGATACGCTCGGTGCGGGCGACGTCTTCCATGGCGCCTTCGCGCTTGGTCTGGCCGAGGGTAAGGGGGTGCGGCAGGCGCTGCGATTCGCCGCGGCCGCCGCGGCGCTGAAATGCACCCGCCATGGCGGCGGCCTGGCCGCCCCACAACGCATTGAAGTTGAAAGGCTTTTGGGGGGCGACCCCTAGAGCGATCCCACTGCTGCGCCGAGAATATAGGCTTGCCGTGGAAGGATTTTCTCTATATCAGGGAAATCGACCCGTGAAATGGAACAAAGTTCTTCAAATGACTGACCTCGCTGTCCAGATCCCCGAGACCAGCCGCCGCCTCGACGCCATCGACCGCAAGATCCTGATGGTGCTCCAGGACGATGCCTCCCTGTCCGTCGCCGAGATCGGCGACCGTGTCGGCCTGTCCTCGACCCCGTGCTGGAAGCGCATCCAGCGGCTGGAGGCCGACGGCGTGATCATCAAGCGGGTGGCCCTGGTCGACCAGAACAAGATCGGGCTCGGCATCTCCGTGTTCGTCTCGGTCGAGAGCTCCGACCATTCCGACGCCTGGCTGAAGAAGTTCGCCGAAGCTGTCAGCGCCATGCCGGAAGTGATGGAGTTTTACCGCATGGCCGGCGACGTCGACTACATGCTGCGCGTCGTGGTCGCGGACATGCAGGCCTATGACATCTTCTACAAGAAGCTGATCAGCGCCGTGCCGCTGAAGAACGTCACCTCGCGCTTCGCGATGGAGAAGATCAAGTCGGTCACCGCGCTGCCGATCCCGGCGGTGGTGGCGGCTTAACGCCAGAGTCTTGTTTGACGCGTTTTCTTCACGCGAACCGGCATCCACTTCGCTCGAAAACGATTCAAGCCGGCTGAAACACCGGCAGCGCGACATTGACCCGCGTGCCCCCGCAGGGGGTTGCGGAAATCTCGATCGTTCCGCCATGCGCCTCGACCAGGCTGCGCACGACCGCGAGGCCGAGGCCAGCCCCACCCGTCGCGCGATTGCGTGACTTCTCCAGCCGGTGGAACGGCTCCAGCACGGTCTGCCGCTGATCTGCGGGAATGCCCGGTCCCTCGTCGTCGATCGACACGACGAAGGCGCCGTCCTTCAAGGCCGTCCGCACATGCGCCGCATGACCATAGGCAAGCGCATTGTCGATGACGTTGGCGAGGATACGCCGCAGCGCCAGCCGGTCGCCGAGCACGACGGCATTGCGCGCGCGCTCGTCCGTCACCAGATCGACCGGCTTGCCCTGAGCGCGCCGGTCGTGCACCTCGACGGCGATCAGCGCGGCCAGCTCGACCATTTCCTGCGACAGCCCGCCGGCGCCCGCCCGCGTCGACAACAGCGCGTCGTCGAGCAGCCGGATCATGTCGTCGATATCGGCAACCGCCCGCTGCCGCTCGGCATCGTCGGGGATGTGCTCGACCCGCAGCCGCAGCCGTGTTGCGAAGGTCCGGACGTCATGGGCGATGCCGCCGACCAGCGTCATGCGGGCGCGCAGCATCTCGGCAAGCCGCCCCTGCAAGCGGTTAAACGCGGCGATGACGGCGCGGATCTCCGGCGCGCTGCGCCGCGCGTCCGGCAGCGGCGGCGGATCGGCCGACAGGTCGACGCGATCGACCGCGGCCGCGAGCTGCGCCAATGGCCGCGTCTCGCGCTGCATGATCAGAAGTGCGAGCAGCGCCACGATCGAGCCGAACACGCCCGCGCCGAAACCGACGGGCAGACCGAGCGGCGTCACCGGCAGGCGGGTATAGGCATCGACGATCAGCATCTCGCCGCTGCGCAAGCCGATGCGGAATTCGATCGCATTGGCCATCAGCCGCGCGATGCGCGGGAACAGGCGCGCGACGCGATGATCGGGCGGCGACACGATCTCGACGGGGCGGCCGGCAAGACCGGCCGCATAGGTCTCGCGCAAATGTTGCTGCTGCTCCGGCGTCTCGCCACTGACCGGCGCGCCATCCGGAACGACGCGCACCCTGAATTGCGGTGACGACACCGCATCGAGCACCGACTGCCGCGAATCGGCGGTGGTGCGCTCCACGAGCGTTGCAAGCGCATCGAGGCGCGCCGGCGTGGGCCGCGTCAGCTCGTTCTCGTGCACTGTCGTCCGGTAGAAGATCGCGACGACCACGGTGAGCACCACCGTGAAGCCGATCAGCCCGATCAGCGCCAGCCGGGCCGCGAGCGTCACGCGCAGCATCACGACACCTGCTTGACGGCAGCGGTGAACAGATAGCCGCCGTTGCGCACCGTCGTGATCAGGTTGGAGCCGGGGCTTGCGCCGTCGAGCTTCTTGCGCAGCCGCGAGATCAGCATGTCCACGGTACGGTCGAACGGCTCCGCCGAACGCCCGCGGGTCCAGTCGAGGATCTGGTCGCGCGTCAGCACCCGGCGCGGGCGCTGGACGAAGCAGCCGAGCAGGTCGAACTCCGCACTGGTCAATTGCAGCGCCACAATCTCGTTCTCGACAGTCTCGACACTGCGCGAATCGAGGTCGATGACGAAGCGGTCGAACGCAAAGCGCCGCACCAGCGGCTTGGCCGGCGCCCCGTTGGCGCGGCGCAGGATGGCGCGCACGCGCGCCAGCAGCTCGCGCGGTCCGAACGGCTTTGTCAGATAATCGTCGGCGCCCATCTCGAGACCGACCACGCGGTCGATCTCGTCACTCTTGGCGGTCAGCATCAGGATCGGGAGGGAATCGTCGGCACGCAAGCGACGGCAGATCGAAAGCCCGTCCTCGCCCGGCAGCATGAGGTCGAGGATGACAAGGTCGGGCCGCAGGCGCTGAAGCATCGCGTCCATCGCCTTGCCGTCGGCGACGCAGGCGACCTCGAACCCCTCGCGCCGCATGAAATCGGCGACGAGGCGGCTGATTTCGGGATCGTCCTCCACCATGAGAATCGTGGCCGGCTGCGCGCTCATTGCCGCATTGTGGACAACGGCGCACAGCACGCAAGGGCGCGGGCCGCGTTGTTACATAGTGTTACACGCGCCCGACAAAGCCATAACAATCGTTTCGTCCCGGCAATGCAGCGCGGACGCCGCCGGCCCAGTCTCCTTCGCATGGCTCCCGCTCACGGCAGCCCCCACAAGGAGACGACGACCATGAACAAGTTCTTCCTCACCTCCCTCGTCATCGGAGCCCTGTCGGTTGCCGCCGCGGCCGACGCCAATGCCTGGACCCGGACGGCGACCGGCTCCGGTCCGCGCGGCACCTCCAGCGTCACCGCGACCGGCAGCTGCGCCAATGGAAGCTGCTCGCGCAACGTCACGCGCACCGGCCCGGCCGGCAACACCTACACCCGCACCGGCACGATCTCGCGCTGAGAAGCGGGCAAGGCCGTCGCTGCGTCTGCCCCACGCGGCGGCGGCCAATCTCACCAGGTCAGAAAAGGATCAGCACCATGCCATCGACTTTCCGTCTCCTCTCAATCCCGCAGGCCGCAATCATCGTCGCCCTCGGTCTCGCCGCCTCGACATCCGCGTTCGCCCAGAGCCAGTTGCAAACGCAGATCACGCCGCAAATGCGGAGCGAAGCGAGGGCCGTCATGCAGGCCTGCCGCGCCGACTATGACCGCCTTTGCAGCGACGTCGCACCGGGCGGCGGTCGCATCCTCGCCTGCCTGCAATCCCACGCCGGCCAGCTCACCTCGTCCTGCGCACAAACGCTGCCCCGCGCACAGGCATTGAGGGACAGCGCCGTCAGCGCCGGCGTCGCGCCGAAATAGGAGGATGCCGTGGGCTACGCGTCACTCCTCTTCGATCCGACGCTCCGGCGCGTGATCCTGGCAACGGCGATCGGCCTGATGCTGCTGGAATACGGCATCGGCCGGCTTGCAGACCGCCAGACCCACGACTGGCGCGAAAGCGTGGCATCGTTCGGTGTCGCTCTGGGACAGAACGTGCTGCGCGCGATCGAGGCCGGTCTTCTCGCGGTACCGTTCGCCTTCCTCTACGAGCACCGCCTGTTCGACTTTGCGCAAGGCAGCCTGCTCGCGCTCGCCGGATTGTTCATCGGCAGCGAGTTCCTCTACTACTGGCAGCATCGCGCCTCGCATCGCATTCGCTGGATGTGGGCAACGCATGCGGTGCATCACTCGACGACGCGGCTGAACCTGACAGCGGCGATCCGGCTCGGCTGGACCGGCAACGTCTCCGGCAATTTTCTCTTCTTTCTGCCGCTGGCGCTGATCGGCTTTCATCCCGTCGCGATCGTCGCGATGCTCGGGATCAACCTGCTCTACCAGTTCTTCATCCACAGCGACTTCGCGCCGCATCTCGGCATGCTCGAATGGCTGCTCAACACGCCGAGCCATCACCGCGTGCACCACGCCTGCAACGAGCCGTGCCTCGACAAGAACTACGGCGGCATCCTGATCGTGTTCGACCGCCTGTTCGGCACGTTCGCCGAGCAGCCCTCGGATCAGCCGCTCCGCTTCGGTCTGGTCGGCGGCACACCGTCGTTCAACCCGATCCGGATCGCGCTCGGCGAATGGATCGCGATGCTCGGCGATGCCCGGAAGGCCCGCGGCGCAGGCGCGAAGTTCCGCGCCCTGTTCGGTCCGCCGGGGGGCTGAGCGCGCTGTCGGCGATGGCACTTACCTCTCCCCGCTTGCGGGGAGAGGTCGGATTGCGAAGCAATCCGGGTGAGGGGGTACAGGTCCCTCGACCATCTCACGTGTGGAGAGAGCCCCTCACCCCGACCCTCTCCCCGTAAGAACGGGGCGAGGGAGAGGACCGCCGTCGGAGCGATCAGCTCGCATCAGATCTTCTGATTGTACTCGCCGACTTCGGGATGGGTGCGCAGCACGCTGTTCACCATCTCGAACATGTCGTGCATGCGCTGCTCGGAGACCGGGCTCTCGACCACGACCACGAGCTCGGGCTTGTTGGATGAGGCGCGCACCAGGCCCCAGCTGCCGTCCTCGACCGTGACGCGGACACCATTGACGGTGACGAGGTCGCGGATCGCCTGTCCCCCGATCTTGGCACCCTTCGCCTGCAAGCCCTCGAAATGCTTCACCACCTGGTCGATGACGCCGTATTTGACCTCGTCGGCGCAATGCGGCGACATGGTCGGCGACGACCAGGTCTTCGGCAGCGCGTTCTTCAGGTCCGCCATCGACTTGCCGGGCGCGCGGTCGAGCATGTCGCAGATCGCGAGCGCCGAGACGAGGCCATCGTCATAGCCGCGTCCATACGGCTTGTTGAAGAAGAAGTGGCCCGACTTCTCGAAGCCGGCGAGCGCGCCTGTCTCGTGGGTGCGGCGCTTCATGTAGGAATGGCCGGTCTTCCAATAGGTGGTCCTGGCGCCCTGCTTCTGCAGCACCGGATCGGTAATGAAGAGACCGGTCGATTTCACGTCGACGATGAACTGCGCGTCCTTGTGGATCGCCGACATGTCGCGCGCCAGCATCACGCCGACTTTGTCGGCAAAAATCTCCTCGCCGGTATTGTCGACGACGCCGCAGCGGTCGCCGTCGCCGTCGAAGCCGAGGCCGACATCGGCCTTGTGCTGCAGCACCGCGTCGCGGATCGCGTGCAGCATCTCCATGTCTTCGGGATTCGGATTGTATTTCGGGAAGGTGTGGTCGAGCTCGGTGTCGAGCGGGATCACCTCGCAGCCGATTGCCTCCAGCACCTGCGGCGCGAATGCGCCGGCGGTGCCGTTGCCGCAGGCCGCGACGACCTTCAACTTGCGCTTCAGCTTCGGACGGTTGGTGAGGTCGGCGATATAGCGCGCCGGATAGTTCTCGTGGAACTGATAGGAGCCGCCGGCCTTGTTCTTGAATTCGGCGTTGAGGACGATCTCCTTCAGTCGCGTCATCTCGTCAGGGCCGAAGGTCAGCGGACGGTTGGCGCCCATCTTCACGCCGGTCCAGCCATTGTCGTTATGCGAGGCCGTGACCATGGCGCAGCAGGGCACGTCGAGGTCGAACTGCGCAAAATAGGCCATGGGCGTCACCGCAAGCCCGATGTCGTGAACCTTGCAGCCGGCCGCCATCAGGCCGGAGATCAGCGCGTATTTGATCGAGGCCGAATAGCCGCGAAAATCATGGCCAGTGACGATCTCCTGGCTAACCCCGAGCTCGGCGATCAGCGCGCCCAGCCCCATGCCGAGCGCCTGCACACCCATCAGGTTGATTTCCTTCTGGAACAGCCAGCGCGCGTCGTATTCGCGGAAACCCGTGGCCTTCACCATCGGCTCGGATTCGAAGGCGTAGGTGTTGGGCAGCAAGACGGATTTCGGCTTGGGGAACATGGAGACGGTCTCGTGAAACTGGCGGGAATTGATGCAGCCTTAGCGAATGCCGGGCCGTGGCGGAAGGCGGGAATGGCGCCTTATGGATGATAATTGCGGCAGTTTGGTAACGAGGAATGATGTGCTGAGATAGAACCTGCATTTCTGGCCAGATCGGCTATGGGCGTGCCATCTCATTTTCGACGACTGCCCTGAGAGGTGGGAGTGCCTGCTGAGCGGTCTCCCACACAAGATGGGCTGCAACGTCCTCATAGTTGTGGCGATAGACATTGCCCGCCGCCGCCATCTGCCTCCATGCGATCCCTGGGTGCCTCGCCTTCAGTTCTTCTGGCAGGCGTCGAGACGCTTCTGAAATGATTTCCAGACACCGCGTAACGGCATAGACCGCCCGCAGGTCCGCCGCGAATGCCTCGCGATCGAGACCTCCGGCGAACTCAATCGCCAGATCGATGTGATGCAGGAGCCCGCAGGGTCCCGTCGATGCGATCAGAAGGCATAGACAGCGTCAGCCGTCGCGGCGGGCGCGACGTATGATTTCAGGCCGTCGCGATTGACGACATCAACCGGCCCGTCAAAAAGGTTGGCGATATATTCCTTGAGCTCGACGTAGTCGAAGACCGTGATCCGCGCCTCGGGATCGATCTCAACCATGATATCGACGTCGCTGCCGGAGTGATTTTCACCCCTCGCGACCGAACCAAACAGCGCGGCATGCAAAACGCCCCGCTCGCGCAGGGCGGACTCGGACCGTCGGAGGATGGCAATCGCGTCGGGGCTGTTCATGGACGGAATATAGCACCCCGCTCGCCCTTAAGGGAGGCCCACCGGCCAATTAGAGCAGACCTACTGCTCCAGCACCATCTGGCCGTTGGCGTACTCGAAACGCTTCAGGCGGGACAGGAAGGAGAGACCGAGCAGGTTTTCGGACAGCGCTTCGTCCGGAAGCACCATGGCATCGACGTCGCGCACGACGAGGCCGCCGACATCGAGCATGGCGATGCGGGTGCGCGCGGCCTTGATGGTGCCGTTGGCGGTGGAGACGGTAGCGTTGTACTCGCTGCGCGAGGGACGGAGACCAAAGCGGGCAGCCGAGGTCTCGTTCAGCGCCACCACGGACGCGCCGGTGTCGATCATGAAGCCGATGCGCTGGCCGTCGACGCGGCCTTCAGTCTGGAAATGACCGCGGGCGTCGCGGGGAATATTGACGCTGCGGCCGCCAGCCGGCGCCGTGGTCACCACTGCGACCGTCGTGCGCGGCACTGATGTGGCGGACGCGGAGCTCATCCTGTCCGCCATCTGCGCCATGAAGGTGCCGAGGCCGATCATCACGGCCGCGAAGATCACAATGTTACGCATCACACCACTTCCGAGCCGAAAGCTCGATTTCACCACGCGGCACGCCCGACCGCGAGCGATGCCGCGGCTGGGCCGGTGCCATTTTGACGAAAAGGATGAGCGGACGGTTAATGCGGGTTCGTGGTTTCTCAGGTGCCGCGCGGCTTGACCCGCCGGGTCGGCAGCGCATTCGCCGGGTCTTCCGGCCAGGGGTGGCGCGGGTAGCGGCCGCGCAGGTCGGAGCGTACCGCACTGTAGCTGCCGCGCCAGAAGCCCGGGAGATCGCGCGTCACCTGCACCGGGCGCTGCGCCGGCGACAGCAATTCCAGCACCAGCGGCACCTTGCCGGCGGCGATCGAGGGATGGGTGTTGAGGCCGAACAATTCCTGGAGCCGCACCGCGATGGTCGGCCCCTGCTCGGCCTCATAGTCGATCGCCAGAATAGTGCCGGTCGGCGCCTCGAAATTCGTCGGCGCCTCGCGATCTAGCCGCGCGCGCATCTCCCACGGCAGCAGCGCCATAAGCGCATCGGAGAGATCGCCGGGGGAGATGTCCTTCAGTGCGATCTTGTCGTAGAGCGCCGGCACCAGCCAGTCCTCGCGCCGCGCGATCAATCCGTCATCGGACAGATCCGGCCAGCTGTCGCCCTCGGCCTTGCGCAAGAACATCACGCGATCGCGCCATTGTTTTGCGGCCTTCGACCAGGGCAGCCGGTCGAGGCCGGCGGCGATCAGCCCATCGGCGAAGATGCGCGCGGTGTCCTCGGAGGGCGACACCGCAAGTGTCGCTTCGGAGAGCGTGATCGCATGCAGCGCGCGCTTGCGCCGCGCGCGCAGCGCCATCGCCCCGCGGTCGAAGGAAATCTCGTCGACGCTCTCGATATGCTCGGCAAAATGCCGCTCGATCTCGTCCTGCGTGATTTGCGCGGCGAGCAGGATGCGGCCGCTCGCCGCCGTGCCCGTCATCTCGCCGATCGCGATATAGGGCGCTCGTGCCAGCGACGATGTCTGCTCGACGGCAGCGCCACGGCCATTGGCGAGCACGAAGCTGCCATTGCCGCGATTACGCGCGACGCGGTCCGGAAAGGCGTAGGCGAGCATCAGGCCGGTGGAGAGATCATCCGGCTCGCCCGCCTTCTCTGACGCCGCCACCTGCGAGGCCCAGCGCCGCGCCAGATCACGCGCGCTCGCAGCGCGTGGCGAGCGGTCGCGGCGAAACTGATCGCGGCGATGCTCGAGATCGGCGCTGTCGCCGCCAAGCCCACGCTCGGTGAGGATGGCGGCAATCTCCGCGGCGGCTTCGCCCTCGCCGGCGCGATGCGAATCCACGATCATGCGCGCCAGCCGCGGCGGCAGCGCCAGCGCGCGCAAGCTCTTGCCCTCCGCCGTGATGCGGCCGTCGGCATCGAGCGCGTTAAGCTCGGTGAGCAGACTTTTGGCTTCCTTCCAGGCCGGCGCGGGCGGCGGATCGAGGAACGACAGTGCGGCGGGATCGGCGACACCCCATTGCGCGAGATCGAGCACCAGCGAGGACAGATCGGCGCTCAAAATTTCCGGCTGGGTGTAGGGCGCGAGCGAGGCCGTCTGCGGCTCGTCCCAGAGCCGATAGCAAACGCCAGGCTCGGTGCGGCCGGCGCGGCCGCGGCGCTGGTCCACCGCTGCGCGGGCGGCACGCACGGTCTCGAGCCGGGTCAGGCCGATATCGGGCTCGTAGCGCGGCACGCGGGCAAGCCCGGAATCGACGACAATGCGCACGCCTTCGATGGTGAGCGAGGTCTCGGCGATCGAGGTCGCCAGCACGACCTTGCGCATGCCCTTGGGCGCCGGCGAAATCGCGCGGTCCTGCACGGCGGCATCGAGCGCGCCGAACAGCGGCACGATCTCGATGCTGGCGTCCTGCACGCGCTCGCCGAGAAAGTTCTGGGTGCGGCGGATTTCGGCGGCGCCGGGCAGGAACGCCAGCACCGAGCCGCTGTCGGCACGCAACGCAGACGCAATCGCATCCGCCATCTGCCGCTCGATCGGCGCATCCGCCTTGCGGCCGAGATAGCGCGTCTCGACCGGAAAGGCGCGGCCCTCGCTTTCGACGACAGGCGCCTCACCAAGCAGCTTTCCGACCCGGGCGCCGTCGAGCGTGGCCGACATCACGAGGATACGCAGGTCTTCGCGCAGGCCGGTCTGCGCATCACGCGCCAGCGCCAGACCCATGTCGGCATCTAGCGAGCGCTCGTGGAATTCGTCGAACAAGATGGCGGCGATGCCGGAGAGTTCGGGATCGTCGAGGATCTGACGGGTGAAGATGCCTTCGGTCACGACTTCGATTCGCGTCGCGCGCGAAATCTTCGAGCCGAAACGGACGCGATACCCAACGGTCTCGCCGGCGCGCTCGCCGAGCGATCTGGCCATGCGGTCGGCACTGGCGCGCGCGGCGATGCGGCGCGGCTCCAGCACAATGATCTTCTTGCCCTTGGCCCAGGGTGCGTCGAGCAATGCCAGCGGCACGCGCGTGGTCTTGCCTGCCCCCGGGGGAGCCACCAGCACAGCCGCATTGTTGGCCTCCAGCGTGCGCGAGAGGTCGTCGAGCACGGCATCGATCGGGAGGGGCGTGTCGAAGTTGCGGGGCAAATATCTCGGTCCCGTCATCACCCGCGAAGGCGGGTGATCCAGTAAACTCAGATCTCAATCATCACGAAGATCGAGATTACTGGATACCCCGCCTTCGCGGGGTATGACAATCATATGGTTATCAGCCCTGAACGGTCGGTCGGCCGACGCTCTCGTAGACGAAGCCGGCCGCACGCATGTCTTCCGGGCGGAAGATATTGCGGAGATCGACAACGACGGGCTGGGCCATGGTCGCCTTCAGCCGGTCGAGATCGAGGCCGCGGAACTGGGTCCATTCCGTGACGATGACGAGCGCATCGGCGCCTTCAGCGCAGGAATAAGCATCCTCGCAATAGGTGATGCTGGGCAGCTCACTCTTGGCCTGCTCCATGCCGACGGGATCGAAGGCCTTCACCTTCGCGCCCATGTCGATCAGGCCGGTGACGAGCGGGATCGACGGTGCATCACGCATGTCGTCGGTGTCGGGCTTGAAGGTGAGGCCGAGCACGGCGATGGTCTTGCCGCGCAGCGAGCCACCGAGTGCCTGGCTCACTTTTCGCGCCATCGCGCGCTTGCGGTTCTCGTTGACCGAAAGCACGGATTCGACGATGCGAAGGCTCACATCATAGTCCTGCGCAATCTTGATCAGCGCCTTGGTGTCCTTCGGGAAGCAGGAGCCGCCGAAGCCGGGACCTGCGTGCAAGAATTTCGTGCCGATGCGGTTGTCGAGGCCAATGCCGCGCGCAACCTCCTGCACGTTGGCGCCGACCTTTTCGGAAAGGTCCGCGATCTCGTTGATGAAGGTGATCTTGGTCGCGAGGAATGCGTTCGCGGCGTATTTGATCATCTCGGCGGTGCGGCGTTCCGTGAACATCAGCGGCGCCTGGTTCAGCGACAGCGGACGATAGATGTCGCCCATCACCTTGCGGCCGCGCTCGTCGGAGGTGCCGACGACGACGCGATCGGGAAACTTGAAGTCTCGGATCGCGGCGCCCTCGCGCAGGAACTCAGGGTTCGAGGCGACGACAACATCGGCCTTGGGATTGGTCTCGCGGATGATGCGCTCGACCTCGTCACCGGTGCCGACCGGCACGGTCGACTTCGTCACCACGACGGTGAAGCCGGACAGCGACTGCGCGATCTCTTTCGCGGCGGCGTAGACATAGGACAGATCAGCGTGACCATCACCGCGGCGCGACGGCGTGCCGACCGCGATGAACACGGCATCGGCATCCGCAACCGGCTTCGACAGATCGGTGGTGAAGTCGAGCCGCTTGGCCTTGACGTTGGCCGCAACCAGCTCGTCGAGGCCGGGCTCGTAGATCGGAATCTCACCGCGATGGAGTGCCGCGATCTTCTTCTCGTCCTTGTCGACGCAGGTGACGTCGTGACCGAAATCCGCAAAGCAGGCTCCGGACACCAGTCCCACATAGCCCGTTCCGATCATCGCGATGCGCATGAAAAACCCTGTTTTGGCTTGGTTAACGAAATCCCAATGCGGGGCGGTTTAGCACTTTCCTGATGGGTGGGAACAGGCCGCACGCAAAAACCGGCACACGAATTGTACCGGTAAAGAAATCGTAAACCGCAAGGCCCCACACTGCATCACGCCCGCACAGAGCCGGGCGGAACACGCCTCGAAACGGGACACCATGGCACCATCAGGCACAATCGCAGCGAGCAGGGGCGTTAACGCCCCGGCTGCCGCGCGTGTCGACTGGGTCGACTACGCCAAGGGCATCTGCATCGTCATGGTCGTGATGATGCATTCGGTGCTGGGGGTCGAGCTCGCCGCCGGCGAGACCGGTTTCATGCACGTCCTGGTGGCCTTCGCAAAGCCGTTCCGGATGCCGGATTTCTTCCTGATCTCGGGCCTATTCCTGCCCCTGGTGATCGATCGCGACTGGCGAACCTATCTCGACCGCAAGGTGGTGCATTTCGCCTATTTCTATGTCGTCTGGGTGACAATCCAGTTCGGCTTCAAGGCCCCCGCCTTCGCCGCCGAAACCGGCTGGCGCGACGCGGGCCTGCTGTATCTGGAATCCTTCATCGAGCCGTTCGGGACGCTCTGGTTCATCTACCTGCTGCCGATCTTCTTCATCGTCACAAAACTGACACGCAAAATGCCGCCGCTGGCGATCTGGCTCATTGCCGCCGCGCTGGAGACGGCACGCATCACGACCGGCTGGACCGCGATCGACGAATTCTGCGCGCGCTTCGTCTATTTCTATTCGGGCTATCTGTTCGCGCCTTACGTGTTCGCACTGTCGGATCGCGCACGCAGCCGTCCTGCGCCTGCGCTCGGAGCGCTCGCGACCTGGGCGCTGATCAATGCCGGTCTCGTCGCGAGTGGCGCCAGCGAATGGAAGATCGTCTCGCTCGTGCTCGGCTTCGCCGGCGCCGGCGCGATCATCACGATGGGCACTCTGCTCGCGCGCGCGCAGCGGCTGAACTTTTTCCGCTTCTGCGGCGAGCATTCGATCGTGATCTATCTCGCCTTCTTCCTGCCGATGGCAGCGACGCGAACGCTGCTGCTGCACACGGGTATCATTCCTGATATCGGCACGGTGTCACTGATCGTCACCATCGTCGGCGTAATCGGATCGCTGGCGATCTGGCAGGCGGCGCTGCGGCTCGGCGGCAATTTCCTGTTCGAGCGGCCGGATGCATTCTGGATCGCGCCGAAGAAGGCTACGGCCGCGTTGCAGGCCGCGGAATAGCGAGAATCACAGTGGGGGATAGTCGCCCCACCAGCCCAAAAATCCCGCTCCCAAGGCTGTCTTTTGCCGCAAAAATTCATACATTGCGGCCATGCCCAAGACATCCCCGAAGACCGCCGCCAAAGCCGAAACCAAGCCCGCTGCCGCGACAGCTGCTGCCAAACCGGTCGCGGCGAGGGCAGCCGGCAAGGGCGACCACATCTTCCTGGTCGACGGTTCCGGTTACATTTTCCGCGCCTATCACGCGCTGCCGCCGCTGAACCGCAAATCCGACGGCCTTCAGGTCAACGCCGTGCTCGGCTTCTGCAACATGCTGTGGAAGCTCTTGCGCGACATGCCCGCGGACAACCGACCGACGCATCTCGCCATCGTGTTCGACAAGTCGGAAGTCACGTTCCGCAACAAGATCTATCCCGAGTACAAGGCGCACCGGCCGCCGGCGCCTGACGATCTCATTCCGCAATTCGCGCTGATCCGCGAGGCCGTGCGCGCCTTCGACCTGCCGTGCCTGGAACAGGGCGGCTTCGAGGCCGACGACCTGATCGCGACCTATGCGCGGCAGGCCAGCGAGCGCGGCGCCACCACGACCATCGTGTCCTCCGACAAGGACCTGATGCAGCTCGTGAACGACAAGATCACGATGTACGACACCATGAAGGATCGCCGCATCGGCATTCCCGAGGTGATCGAGAAATTCGGCGTGCCGCCGGAAAAGGTGGTCGAGGTGCAGGCGCTGGCCGGCGATTCCACCGACAACGTGCCTGGTGTCCCCGGTATCGGCATCAAGACCGCGGCGCAGCTGATCGTCGAATACGGCGACCTCGAGCAGCTCCTGTTCCGCGCCACCGAGATCAAGCAGCCGAAGCGGCGCGAGGCGCTGATCGAGAATGCCGAGAAGGCGCGGATTTCGCGCCAGCTGGTGCTGCTCGACGACAAGGTCGAGCTGGAGGTGCCGCTGGACGATCTCGCCGTGCACGAACCCGACGCGCGCAAGCTGGTCGCGTTCCTGAAGGCGATGGAGTTTTCCACGCTGACGCGCCGCGTCGCCGACTATTCGCAGATCGATCCGGCCAATGTCGATGCCGATGTGACGAACAGCAGCGAGGCACGTGGCGGCGACAGCGCACCCAGGACGACGTCGTCCGCGACATCGGGCGATCTCTTCGCCGCTCCTGCGGCGACCGCGACGGGCGGCGACAAGGGCGACAAGTCGGCCAGCGTCAAGGGCGCGCCGATCTCACTCGCAGCCGCGCGCGAAGAGGCCTTGCGAAAACTTCCGGTCGATCGCGGCAGGTATCAGGCGATCAAGACACTCGACGAGCTCAACGCCTTCATCGCCCGCATCCACGATGCCGGTCATGTCGCGATCGAGATCCGTGCGAACTCCATCGATCCGATGCAGGCCGATCTCTGCGGCATTGCGCTGGCGCTGGCGCCGAACGAGGCCTGCTACGTGCCGCTGGCGCACAAGCAGTCCGGCGGCGGCGCCGGCCTGTTCGACGCGGGCCTTGCACCCGATCAGGTCAAGCATGCCGATGCGATCGAGGCGCTGCGGCCGGTGCTGGAATCAGGGGGAATTCTCAAGATCGGCTTCGACGTCAAGTTCACCGCCGTGATGCTGGCGCAGCACGGCATCACGCTGCGCAACGCCGACGATGCCAAGCTGATCTCCTATGTGCTCGACGCCGGGCGGGGCTCGAATGAACTCGACTCGCTCGCCGAGCGCTGGTTCGGCCATGCCATGCTGAAGGAGAGCGAGCTGCTCGGCAGCGGCAAGGGCAAGATCACCTTCGACCAGGTGCCGATCGACAAGGCCGCGCCGCTGTCGGCCGAAGGCGCCGACATGGCCCTGCGGGTCTGGCGCGTGCTCAAGCCCCGCCTCGTCGCCGAGCAGATGACCACCGTCTACGAGACGCTGGAGCGGCCGCTGGTGTCGGTGCTCGCGCGCATGGAACGGCGCGGCATCTCGATCGACCGCCAGGTGCTCTCGCGTCTCTCCGGCGACTTCGCCCAGACCGCCGCGCGCGTCGAGGCCGAAATCCAGGAGATCGCGGGCGAGCCGGTCAATGTCGGAAGTCCAAAACAGATCGGCGACATCCTGTTCGGCAAGATGGGTCTCTCCGGCGGCACCAAGACCAAGACCGGCGCGTGGTCGACCACCGCGCAGGTGCTCGACGAGCTCGCCGAGCAGGGCCACGACCTGCCGAAGAAGATCCTCGAATGGCGCCAGGTCTCGAAGCTGAAATCGACCTACACCGACGCGCTGCCGACCTATGTCAATCCGCAGACCCATCGCGTGCACACGACCTACGCGCTGGCCGCGACCACCACGGGCCGGCTGTCGTCGAACGAGCCGAATTTGCAGAACATCCCGGTGCGCACCGAGGACGGCCGAAAAATCCGCCGCGCCTTCATCGCGACATCAGGGCACAAGCTGGTCTCTGCCGACTATTCGCAGATCGAGCTGCGGCTGCTGGCGGAGATCGCCGACATTCCCGTGCTGAAGCAGGCGTTCAAGGACGGGCTCGACATTCACGCGATGACGGCGTCCGAAATGTTCGGCGTCCCGATCAAGGGCATGCCGAGCGAAATCCGCCGCCGCGCCAAGGCGATCAATTTCGGCATCATCTACGGCATCTCGGCGTTCGGCCTCGCCAACCAGCTCGGTATCGCGCGCGAGGAAGCCTCGGCCTACATCAAGAAGTATTTCGAGCGCTTCCCCGGCATCCGCGCCTACATGGACGAGACACGGGACTTCTGCCGCAGCCACGGCTATGTCACCACGCTGTTCGGCCGGAAGATGCACTATCCCGACATCAAGGCGTCCAATGCCTCGGTGCGCGCCTTCAACGAGCGCGCCGCCATCAACGCGCGGCTGCAAGGCACCGCCGCCGACATCATCCGCCGCGCCATGACGCGGGTGGAGGATGCGCTGGCGCAGAAGAAGCTCTCGGCGCAGATGCTGCTCCAGGTGCATGACGAGTTAATCTTCGAGGTGCCGGATGCGGAGGTCGCCGCGACGCTGCCGGTCGTGCAGCACGTGATGCAGGACGCGCCGTTCCCGGCCGTGAACCTGTCGGTGCCGCTGCATGTGGATGCGCGGGCGGCAACGAACTGGGACGAGGCGCATTGAGCGCTCGTCACCTCTCCCTGTAAGAACGGAGCGAGGGAGCGCATCGCGTGCGCGGCAGCACCTGGAATTGTCCTCCGAGCAATTGCGCGATGGCGAGGCGATCACTCGCATATTAGAACCGTGCCATCCCCCGCACCGGTTCACCCATGCCCCATACCTCCGCCCTGCTCGGCTTCGCCCTCGTCTCGCTCGGTCTCGTGCTCACGCCCGGGCCGAACATGATCTATTTGATCTCGCGCTCGATCACGCAGGGGCCGGCGGCGGGCATCGTCTCGCTCGGCGGGGTGGCACTGGGCTTCGTGTTCTACATGCTGTGCGCGGCGTTCGGCATCACGGCGCTGCTGCTGGCCATTCCCTTTGCCTATGACGCGCTGCGCTTCGCCGGTGCCGGCTACATGCTCTGGCTCGCCTGGCAGGCGGTGAAGCCGGGCGGACGCTCGCCGTTCCAGGTGAAGAAGCTCGCGATCGACAGCCCGCGCAAATTGTTCGCGATGGGGCTCGTCACCAATCTGCTCAACCCGAAGATCGCGATGCTGTATCTGGCGCTGCTGCCGCAGTTCATCGATCCCACTGCCGGCAGCGTGCTGACGCAGTCGGTGGTGCTGGGCGCGATCCAGATCGCGATCAGCGTCAGCGTGAATGCGATGATCGCGCTCGCGGCGGGATCGATCGCGCTGTTCCTGGCAAGCCGGCCGAGCTGGATGCTGGTGCAGCGCTGGCTGATGGGCACCGTGCTGGCCGGGCTCGCGGTCCGGATGGCGGTGGAAGCGCGGAAGGTGTAGTCGACGTCGCAAGACATGCGCTCGTGTCCCGGACGCGCTGCAGCGCTCTTGCGGTGCTGCGCAGAGCCGGGACCCAGTGTTGCCGCATGGGCCCCGGCTCTGCAGTGCACCGCTTTCGCGCTGCACTGCGTCCGGGGCACGCGATGCGAGAGCTGAGAGATCAATCCAGCTTCGCGTCCATGCCCCGCTTCACGGCCGGGCGGGCCATCAGGGCGTCGTACCAGCGCTTGACGTTGGGGAAATCGGCCAGATCAACCTTGTGGCGAGGGTGGCGCCAGGCCCAACCGAGAATGGCAAAATCGGCAACCGAGAGGTCGCCGGCGACGAACTCGTGGTCGGCGAGGCGGCGGTCCAGCACGCCGTAGAGCCGGCGGGTCTCGGCCATGTAGCGCTTCAGGCCGTAGGCGCGGTCCTGCTCGTTCTCGAGTGCGATGAAATGATGCACCTGGCCCGGCATCGGGCCGAAGCCGCCCATCTGCCACATCAGCCATTCATAGACGGGAATGCGGCCTGCGAGCGATTTCGGCAGGAATTTGCCGGTCTTTTCGCCGAGATAGAGCAGGATTGCGCCGGATTCGAAGATGCTGACGGGCTTGCCGTCGGGCCCCTCGGGGTCGACGATCGCGGGAATCTTGTTGTTCGGGGAGAGCTTCAGGAACGCTGGCGCCATCTGCTCGCCCTTGCTGATGTTCACCGGGATCACCTTGTAGGGCAGCCCCATTTCCTCCAGCGCGACCGAGATCTTGCGGCCGTTCGGCGTGTTCCAGGTGTGCAACTCGATGGTCATGCCTTAATTTCCTTCCCCAACAGGTTGCCCCTCCACTACTCCAGAAGGTTGCACCCCCACAACCGGCGGGCCGGGATGGCCGACCGTCGGCCGATCCCTGTTGACTGGACCGGTCCCCTCTGGAATGTCGCGGCCTTCGCGGATAAATTCCGCCACTTTCCAAAAATGCTCCCGAGGGACCGCCGTGTCGAAATCTGCCTCCCGCGCCCGCCTGTTCGAAATCATCCGCCGGCGCTCCTTCGGCCGCGGTGACGTGACGCTCGCGTCGGGCCGCAAGAGCGATTTCTACTTCAACCTCAAGCCGACCATGCTCGACCCCGAGGGCGCGACCCTGCTCGCCGAGCTCACCTACGAGGCGCTCAAGGACGACAATCTCGATTTCATCGGCGGGCTCGAGATGGGCGCGGTGCCGCTCGCCGGCGCGCTGGCGCAGATCTCCTGGATCAAGGGCCATCCGATCGCGGCGTTCTTCGTGCGCAAGAAGCCGAAGGAGCATGGCGCCAAGCTCGCGATTGAAGGCCTGCCCAAAGGCGAGACGCTGGAAGGCAAACGCGTCGTGATCGTCGAGGACGTCACCACGACCGGCGGCTCGGCGATGAAGGCCGTGGAATCGGTGCGCGAGACCGGCGCCGAAGTGGTGCTGGTGCTGACCATGGTCGACCGCGAGGAAGGCGCCACCGACACGTTTGGTGCGGCCGGCCTGCCGTTCCGCTCGCTGTACAAGGCCTCGGAATTCTTGAAGGCGTAACACGGGCTCTCGTGTCCCGGACGCGGCGCGGCACGAAGTGACGCGACGCTGAGCCGGGACCCAGACTGTCGCGAGCATGGGCCCCGGCTCTGCAGCGCATCACGCCGCGTAGGGCGGCGCGCTGCGCAGCGTCCGGAGCACGAGAGTTCGCCAGGAACTGCTCCCTCAACCCCTCATTTACCATCCCGCTCTATGGTGAATCATTCGCTGAGACCTGACGGTCCCGGCCCGGTTCAGTAGCGTCGGGTGGAGTAAGCGTTGCGTACAGTCTCGTCCCATGCGCGCCGGCGGCGTCGCGCGATGCTTGTGGCCGCCACCCTGGCAGCCCCGCTGCTTGCAGCTCCGGCCCCGGTTTCGGCCGAAGGCCTGTTCGACTTCTTCTTCGGCGGCATGCAGCAGCAGCGGCCTCAGCGCGAAGTGCCGCAGCAGGCGAACTCCTACGCCGATCCCTTCACCGGCCAGCAGAACGCCGCGACCCCGCAATACGTGCCGCCGACCCGCTCGGCGGCAGCCGGCGGCTCGGGCCCAGCCTTCTGCGTGCGCAGCTGTGACGGCAAGTATTTTCCGCTGATGCGCGGCCTCGCCTCGCCGGCGCAGATGTGTCAGGCGTTCTGTCCTGCCAGCACGACAAAGGTTTATTTCGGCTCCTCGATCGACGGCGCCGCGTCGCAGACCGGCGAGCGCTACGCCGACAGCGAGAACGCGTTCGCCTATCGCAAGGCGCTGCGTTCGGACTGCACCTGCAACGGCCGTGAGCCGGTCGGCCTCGCCCCGGTCGATCTCGCGCTCGACTCCTCGCTGAAGGCCGGCGACGTGATCGCGACCTCCGACGGCCTCGTCGCCTATACCGGCGTTCGCCTCGGCAACGACCAGACCGCCGAGTTCACCCCGGTCGCCTCCTATCCCGGCCTCACCGCGCAGGTCCGCGCCCGCCTCGGCGAGATGAAGGTCGCTCCGGTGCGGGCAGAGACGGTGTCGGCAGATGCGCCGGCACAGGCCGAGATCGTGCGCGAGGCGCTGCCTGACGTGACGGCGCCGAAGACCCAGGGGAAGTCTGCGAAGCGGGCGGGGCTGGAGTAGTTCAGTCTCGTGTCCCGGACGCGGCGCGGCACGAAGTGACGCGACGCAGAGCCGGGACCCAGAATGTCGCGGGCATGGGCCCCGGTTCAGCAGCGCATCACACCGGACGATGCTTCGCATCGCCGGGAGTGCTGCGCTGCGCCCGCGGCAAGAGACCGTCACCTCCCGATAATGACCCCGATCACGTTCGGCGCGGCCAGATATTTCTCCTCGATCGCCGCGCGGGCGGCGGCGCGGTTTTCTGCCGTGAGCAGGCCGCGCTTTTCGGCCAGCATCATCCAGCAGAAACCCCACCAGTCGGTGAGCATGCCCTGATCCCCAACGAGGTCATAACCCTGCTCGGCCGCGAAGATGCGCGCATGCGCTTCGTCCAGCGTGTCGAGGAACAGATGGTCCTCGACCGAGAACAGATCGTCGCTGATGTCGTCGATGGTGTAGCCCCAGACCGACTGGCACACCGCGTTGAACTCGCGGTCGAACTGGTCGTCATCGATCCGCTGGCGCCGCGCCGCCTGGTGCAGCCGCGACAGCGAACGGGCGAAATCGGCGATCCGGGTGAGGGCAAACTGGTCGAAGGCAACGGTGGACATGTAGTCCTCGCAGAATCTGACAGACGCTAGATATTGTGTCGGCAACGTGCCGAATCACAATGATATATCAAAGACTTGCTAAAGTGTTCTTAATTTGTTCCAGAGAGACCCGAAATCTCAATAACAGCGCGAGGCCGCAATCGCGTGGACGCGGCGGTCACCGAGCAGATGGGCGACAAAGCCGTTCTTCGGAAAGATCTTTGCGAAGGCGGCGTCGCGGATGCTGAGGCCGCCGGCATAGGCGCCGAAGGCGGGCATCACGGCGCGCTGTCCATCGGAGGCAAAGCAGCGGCGCTCCATCAAACGGCCGCGGGCGGAGACGCGGGCCTTCGGATGCAGATGGCCGGCGATCTCGCCGTGCGCGCCGGTCGGCTCGTGGCGGAAGGTGATGGGACCGATCGCGACTTCGTCGGCGATGGTGCCGCCAAGATCGCGCGGCAGCATGGGATCGTGATTGCCGGAGATCCAGATCCAGTCGCGACCGGTCTGGAGTGCGGCGACGGCATCGCGGTCGTCCGCGGACAGGCGCTCATGCGCGGTGCGGTCGTGGAAACTGTCGCCGAGCGCGATGACCACGCGCGGATCATGGCGGGAGATGACAGCAGCGAGACGGCTTAGCGTTGCCAGCGTGTCGTAAGGTGGCAGCAGCACGCCGCGCGTGGCGAAGCTGGAGCCCTTTTCCAGATGCAAATCGGAGACGACGAGCAGGCGCTGTTCGTCCCAATAGAGCGCGCCGGAGAGATCCACCACGAAGGTCACATCGCTGATGCTGACCCTGGAAACGCGCATGTCCTCGACATCCTCCGAAATCAGCGCGCCCAAGATCAAACCTGCTTCTATCCCATCGCCTCTTTGACCAGCTCATTGGCGGCTTCCGCCAACAGCTCGTCTGCAGCTTCGCCATAGACTGACTCGCGGCCGATTTCCAGCATCACAGGGACGGCGAGCGGGGAGACGCGGTCGAGTTCCCGGTGGGTGATGCGGCCCTGGATGCGGGCGAGCATGCCCCCTAAACGGCGCAGGTCGAGCAGGCCGGTTGCGGCATCGGCGCGGGCGGCGCGCAGCAGCACGTGGTCGGCCTGGTGTTTGCGCAAGACGTCGTAGACGAGATCGGTCGAGAACAGCACCTGACGGCGGCTCTTGTCTTCGTCCGTGAAGCGACGCGGGATCAGGCCGCTGATCAACGCACAATTGCGAAAAGTGCGCTTCATCAGCGCGGATTCGGCAAGCCAGGCTTCGAGATCGTCACCGAGCATGTCGGGGTTGAACAGCGCATCGAGATCGAGCTCACCGTGGCGGATCATGAAGGAGGCATCGCCCAGCCCCCAGATCGCCACCGCATATTCATTGGCGACGAAGCCGAGCGGCCGGGCACGCGCGCGCTCCAGCCGCCGCGTCAGGAGCATGCCGAGCGTCTGGTGCGCGAGCCGGCCTTCGAAGGGATAGCAGATCAGGTAATGCTTGTTGCCGCGTGGGAAGGTCTCGACCAGCAGCTCGCGGACGCCGGGCACGCGCGAGACGTCCTTCTGTAGCGACAGCCAGTCGCGCACCTGCTCGGGCAGGCTGTTCCAGGCGCGCTTGTCATCGAGGATGCGGCGCACGCGCTCGGCGAGATAGGTCGAGAGCGGAAACTTACCGCCCATATAGGACGGCACCTTCGGATCCTTGTCGTTGGCGCGGGAGACGTAGACCTGGTCCTCGGCCAGCGCCTCGTAGCGCACGACCTCGCCGCCGAACACAAAAGTGTCGCCGGCAATGAGGCCCTCGATGAAATATTCCTCGATCTCGCCGAGGACGCGGCCGCCGCGCGCGATGGCGCCGGTCGATCCGCTGCCGGTGGAGCGTCCCCGCACCAGCCGCACCTTCAGCATCGGCTCCTCGACGATGGTCCCGACATTGAGGCGGTAGCTCTGCCGCACCTTTGGATTGGCGACGCGCCAGCGACCCTGCTTGTCCAGCTTGATGCGAGCGAAGCGCTCGTAGGTCTTCAGCGCATAGCCGCCGGTGGCAACGAAATCGACGACGTCATCGAAATCCTGACGCGTGAGGCCCGCATAAGGCGCCGCGGTGCGCACCTCGTCATAGAGATCGTCGCCGTAGAATGGCTCGCCGCAGGCGCAGCCCAGCACATGCTGGGCCAGCACGTCGAGCCCGCCGGTACGGAGCGGCGGGGTGTCCTGCGCATTCTCCGCGATGGCATCGATGGCCGCGCGGCACTCCAGCACCTCGAAACGGTTCGCCGGCACCAGCACCGCACGCGAGGCTTCGTCGAGGCGGTGATTGGCGCGGCCGATCCGCTGCATCAGGCGCGAGGAGCCCTTGGGCGCGCCGATATTGACGACGAGATCGACGTCGCCCCAGTCGACGCCGAGGTCAAGCGAGGAGGTGCAGACCACGCCGCGCAGCTTGCCGGCCGACATCGCGTCCTCGACCTTGCGGCGTTGGGCTACGTCGAGCGAGCCGTGATGCAGCGCGATCGCAAGGTTATCGTCATTCATGCGCCAGAGATCCTGGAACAGCATCTCGGCCTGGCTGCGGGTGTTGACGAAGACGAGCGTGGTCTTGTTCTGCTTGATCAGGTCGTAGACTTCGGCCAGCGCGTGGCGCGCGCCGTGGCCGGCCCAGGGCAGCCGCTCGCGCGTGTCGAGCATCTCGACCAGCGGCGGCGCCGCGCCGCTGGCGACGACGATGTCGGCAGCCGCTTCCTGACCGCCGGGCTGCGGCACCAGGAAGCGCGCAAGCTGATCCGGCTCGGCCACGGTTGCCGACAGGCCGATCGCACGCATCTGCGGCGCCAGCCGCCACAGCCGCGCAAGGCCAAGTGACAAGAGATCGCCGCGCTTGGAGGTCACCAGCGCATGCAGCTCGTCAAGCACGATACGTTTCAAGGAGGAGAACAAGAACGGCGCGTCGTCGGAGGACAGCAGCAATGCAAGCTGCTCCGGTGTCGTCAGCAGGATGTCAGGCGGATAGCGCCGCTGGCGCTGGCGCCGCGACACCGGTGTGTCGCCGGTGCGGGTCTCGACCTTGATCGGTAGAGCCATCTCGGCGATGGGACGCTCGAGGTTGCGCGCGATGTCGACGGCAAGCGCCTTCAGCGGCGAGATGTAGAGGGTGTGGAGACCGGCGCTACGCTGCACCGCGCGGCCGGTCGAGATCACCGAATTTGGAGAGGCTGCGGGCGCAGAACTCAGCTCCACCAGCGTCGGCAGAAAGCCCGCCAGCGTCTTGCCGGCGCCGGTGGGCGCGATCAGCAGCGCGCTAGCGTCCTCGCGCGCCTTCTCCAGCAGTGCGAGCTGATGCGCGCGCGGCGACCAGCCGCGGCCCGTGAACCACGCATTGAAGCGGTCGGGCAGCAGCGTGGCCGGCTCAGACGGGATTTTGAGAATGCGGGGCGGCACGGCATCACAGGTAAGCCGTGGGGGTGGGTTCGTCGAGGGGGTGGGTCTTCGCCTCGCCCCGCTTGCGGGGAGAGGCCGGAATGCGCGCGCAGCGCGGACTCCGGGTGAGGGGGAGCCTCCGCGAGTCCAACTGCCTCCGTCCCCGCGGAGGCTCCCCCTCACCCTCCCCTCTCCCCGCGCGCGGGGAGAGGGGAAGAGACAGCGATGCCCGCCCTACTCCGACATCGGCTTGTCGGAGATATCCCAATCCTTGCCGCTGAAGGTAGAGATGAACAGCGTCTTCATCGGCGTGTAGTCCTCAGGCGTGTAGTCGTAAGTGACGCCGTCGAGGAAATAGGGCGAGTGGAAGCCTTTGAGATTGGAGGCCTGCTTCAGCACGTTGGCACGGGTGAGGTCGTCGCCGCAGCGGCGCAGGATCTCGCCCATGGTGACGGCCTGGCCGTAGCCCGCAAAAGCGATGGTGTTGTCCTGATCGATCGCCGGCGTGTACTTCTTGCGCAGCTCCTCGAACGCCATCACGTCCGGATCCTTCTCCCATTTCGGGAGGCCAACTTCCTTGTTGTAGCGGATGGCGACGATGCCGGCGGCGTTCTCGAGGCCCGCGGCGTTGAGGATCGAGCGGCCGGTCGAGCCCGCCGACAGCAGTTGCAGCGGCTTCCAGCCGAGCTCGGCCACTTTCCGGATCGACTGCGACGTCGCCTTGCCGGTGGTGATGTTGTAGAAGACATCAGCACCCGACTTCGAGAGATTGATGAGCTGGGAATCGACCGTCGGATCGGTGAGATCGTAGGTCTGCTCCATGATGACAGATGCGGTGCCGCCGGCATCGGCCAGCACCTTCTTGAAGGGACCGAGGAAGTCGCGGCCGAAATCATCGTTCTGGTAGAGGATGCCGATCTTGGCGTTCGGCTTCACGGCAACGACGTGCCGCGCCAGGATGCGCGCCTCGGTCGGATAGAGCGGCAGGCCCGCCATCGTCCATTTGAACTCTTTCGGGTTATTCCACTTGGACGCGCCGGTGTTGAGCAGCAGCTGAGGCACGCCTTTGGCGTTCAGGTATTTGTGCACGGACGTCTGCGGCGCGGTGCCGAGCGAGCCGTACAGCGCGAGCACCTCTTCCTGCTCGACCAGGCGCCGGGTCGCCTCGACGCATTTCGGCGCGCTGTAGGCGTCGTCCATGGTGAGGAACTTGACCTTGCGTCCGTTGATGCCGCCCTTCTCGTTCAGCATCTGGAAATAGGCCTCTCCTATGCGCCCGAGCACGCCATAGAGCGAGCCGGGGCCGGAATGCGGCACGGTCTGCCCGATCTTGATCTCGGTGTCGCTGGCCCCCGCATCGTATTTCTTCTCCGCGGCCCAGACGTAAGGCGCGGGCAAAGCGGAGGCGGCGATGGTTGCGAGCGCGGCGGCGCTGAAATCGCGCCGCGATGGATTCTTGGTCATTATTTGTCTCTCCCTAGCGCGCGCATTGTGCTGGGAACGCGGCACGGCTCGCAAGTAGGAAGTCATCGCTTTGCGATGCAATGACGCTCAAATCGACGGGCGTTAGCGCCTAAACTCAAGTTTTCTCGGCGGCCACGACGAGGCCGCGCACCGGCTCATTGTTCTCGATACGCGGAGATGCCGGCTCCAATGTCAGCAGCTTCAGGCCGGCCTTGGCGATGGCGCCGCGCGCATATTCCGCAGAATGGGCATAGCGCAGTCCTTCGCCAAGGACGATCCCGCTGCCGTCATGCGTTTCCAGCGTGAAGGCGAGCACTCCGCCAGACGCGAGCACGCGCCTGGCCTCAGTCAGCACCGGCGCGAGATCGGAGAGATAGACGAAGGCGTCCGCGGCGACGACGAGATTCGCGCTGGCATCGGCCTTGGTGCGTAGACCCTCGATCATGTCGGCAACTTCGAGCTCGGCATAAAGCTCCGTTGCGCGCGCCTGCTTGATCATGCCGGGCGACAGATCGATGCCGATGAAATGATCGACCTGTCTGGCGAAGGCCGCAGCCGCAAGCCCGGTGCCGCAGCCGAGATCGATGGCGCGCTTGAACAGGGCCGGCTTCTTCGCAGCAACGCGCGCAGCCAGCACCGCCTTGAAGATCAGCGACGGCGCGCGATAACCGAGATCGTTGATCAAGACGTGCTCGAAGCGCGGCGCATATTGATCGAACAGGGCCTGCACATAGGCCTTTGGCATCTCGGACAATTGCTCGTCGCCGAGGCGTATCAGATGCAGATGGGCGCCGTGCTGGTCGCCGGGATCGGACTCGCGCGATTTTCGAAAGGCCGCGATGGCCTTGTCACGCTCCCCGAGCTGGCTGCGGATTTCGCCGAGCGTGAACCAGGCGGACGTAAAATGAGGTGCGAGTTCGAGCGCCTGCTCGATGAGGTCGGCGGCGGCGGGCAGATCGCCCTTGAGCTGGAGGTCGCGCGCAAACTCGAAACGGCGGTCGGCCATGAGATCGCCGGAGGACAGGAACAAGCGCAGGGGCATGGGGAGACCGGGAAGCAGTGCAGACGGGTGACTCGAAGACACGGGGTTGCAACCTATATATCAGGCATGCGTCCCCAAGACATCCTGTTACCAGCTGCTGCCGGCCTGTGCTGCAAGCCCGGCGGCTTCCATATCGATCCCGTGCGCCCGGTGGAGCGGGCCGTGATCACCCACGGCCATTCCGACCATGCCCGCGCCGGCCATGGCGCGGTGCTGGCGACGCAGGAAACGCTGGACATGATGCGGCTGCGCTATGGCGAGAATTTTGCCGGCTCGACCCAGGCAATCGACTACGGCGAGGAGATCCGGCTGGGCGATGCCAGGGTGAAGTTTCACCCCGCCGGTCATGTCCTGGGCTCGGCCCAGATCGCGGTCACATGCAAAGACACCTGCATCGTCGCCTCCGGCGATTACAAGGATGCGCCAGACCCAACCTGCACGCCGTTCGAGCTGGTGCCCTGCGACGTCTTCATCACCGAGGCCACTTTCGGACTGCCGGTATTCCGGCATGGCGACGCCGCCGACGAGGTCAAGAAGCTGCTCGCCTCGGTCGCATTGTTTCCCGAGCGTGCGCATCTCGTGGGCGCCTATTCGCTCGGCAAGGCGCAGCGCGTGATCGCGCTGCTGCGGCAGGCCGGCTATGACGCACCGATCTACCTGCATGGGGCGATGGAGAAGATCACCGAGTACTATCAGAGCCGCGGCATCGCGCTCGGCGAGCTGAGGCCGGTGATGGGCGTGAAGAAGGCGGCGCTCGCCGGCACCATCACGCTGGCGCCGCCGTCGGCGACGTCAGATCTCTGGACCCGCCGCTTCCCCGATCCCGTCACCGCGTTCGCGTCGGGGTGGATGCGCGTGCGCGCCCGCGCGCGGCAGCGCGGCATCGAGCTGCCGCTGGTGATTTCCGACCACGCCGACTGGGACGGCCTCACCGCCACGATCGCCGCGACCGGCGCCGGCGAGATCTGGGTCACCCACGGCCAGGAAGATGCGCTGGTGCATTGGTGCCAAAGCAAAGGTCTTCGCGCGCAGCCGCTCGATCTCGTCGGCTACGGCGACGAGGAGGAGAGCGAGACGCCGCTTACGGATGAGGCCGAAGCATGAACCGCTTCGCCGAACTGCTGGACCGCCTCGCCTACGAGCCCGGCCGCAACAACAAGCTGCGGCTGATCACCAGCTACTTCCGCGAGGTCGGCGACCCCGATCGCGGCTACGCGCTGGCGGCGCTGACAGGCGCGCTCAGCTTCAAGCACGCCAAGCCGGCACTGATCCGCGATTTGATCGCGGCGCGCACGGATGAGGTGCTGTTCGGCCTGTCGTATGACTATGTCGGCGATCTCTCCGAGACCGTGGCGCTGACGTGGCCGAAAGCAGTGGGCGTCCACAACAACCCACCTCCTCCCACCCTCACCGAAGTCGTCACCACGCTCCGCACGCTCGGCAAGACCGAGCTGCCAAAACAGCTCGAACGCTGGCTCGATGAGCTCGACGAGACCGGCCGCTGGGCGCTGCTGAAGCTCGTCACCGGCGCGTTGCGTATCGGCATCTCCGCGCGCCTGGCCAAGACCGCCGCGGCGGCGCTTGGCGACAAGGACCCGCATGAGGTCGAGCTGATCTGGCCGGGCCTCAGCGCTCCCTATCTCGACCTGTTCGCCTGGCTGGAAGGCCGCGCCGAAAAGCCGGTCAATCGCGATCCCGCGCCGTTCCGCCCGGTGATGCTGGCGCATGCGATCGAGGACACCGACTTCCAAAACCTCGATCCCGCCGACTATATCGCCGAATGGAAATGGGACGGCATCCGCGTGCAGGCGGTCGCGGGGCGCGACGAGCGCGGGCAGATCACCGCACGGCTCTATTCGCGCACCGGCGAGGACATCACGGGAAGCTTTCCGGATCTCGTGCCGTCGCTGCGGCTGGCGGGCGCAATCGACGGCGAACTGCTGATCCTGCGCGAAGGGCGGGTACAGAGTTTCAACGTCCTGCAACAGCGGCTCAACCGCAAGGTGGTGTCGCCGAAGCTGATCAAGGAATTCCCGATCCATCTGCGCGCCTACGATCTGCTCGGCGACGAGGAGAACGATCTGCGCGAGTTGCCGTTTGCGGAGCGGCGCGCGCGGCTGGAGGCATTCGTCGGGAAGCTCAGCGATCCCCGCATCGATCTGTCGCCCACCGTCCCCTTCGCGAGCTGGGAAGCGCTCACTGCCGCTCGCGCCGATCCCGCGAGTGCCGGTGCCGGTGAAGACGCCGACGCCGTCGAGGGCGTCATGCTGAAGCGGCGCGATGCGCCTTACCTGCCGGGACGGCCGAAGGGGCAATGGTGGAAGTGGAAGCGCGATCCGCACGTTATCGACGCCGTGCTGATGTATGCGCAGCGGGGACACGGCAAGCGTTCGTCCTATTATTCCGACTACACCTTCGGCGTCTGGACCGAAGGCGATGATGGCGACGAACTGGTGCCGGTGGGAAAAGCCTATTTCGGCTTCACCGACGAGGAGCTGTTGCAGATCGACCGCTTCGTCCGCCGCAACACCACCGAAAAATTCGGTCCCGTCCGTCATGTCGTGCACGAGGGCGACAAGGGGTTGGTGCTGGAGGTCGCCTTCGAGGGCCTGCAGCGCTCGCCGCGGCACAAATCCGGCGTCGCCATGCGCTTTCCCCGCATCAGCCGCCTGCGCTGGGACAAGCCGCCGCGGGAGGCCGACCGGCTGGAAACGCTGGAAAAGATGCTGAAGGGGGAAGCGGCGGAAATTGAGGCGTGAATTGCCGCCGCGACAGCAGTGCGCTCCCTCGCCCGCTTGCGGGAGAGGGCTGGGGAGAGGGTGTCTCCGCGTTGGGGCTCCCCAAGAGGAGAGAGCCCTCACCCGCGCCTTCGGCGCGACCTCTCCCGCAAGCGGGAGAGGCTGCAGCCCGCCCGCGGCATGTGCTTACCCGAATTAAAGTCCCGTAAGCTGATTGACGCCCCGTTGCGGGTTCCCCATGTGCCTCGGCGTGCCCTATAATGGGGTCGAATCCGCCTGAGGAGTTTGAGATGGTCCAAGACGTCAGAGATTTGCCGGCCGGCCGCAGCGATGGGCTGAACCGCTTTCTCGGCGGCTCGCCGCTGGCGGTCGCCTTTCGCCTGGTCCTGCTCTCGATCCTGGTCGGCGTCGTGCTGGCTGCGATCGGCTTCGATCCCTGGAACATCATCACCAGCATTCGCCTCTTGTTCCAGCGGCTCTGGGATCTCGGCTTCGACGCCGTGAACTGGCTGTGGCGCTACTTCCTGCTCGGCGCCGTCATCGTGATCCCGATCTGGCTGCTGATGCGCGTGTTCGGCACGCCGCGCGGCCGCTAACCCCGCACGGAGTCCAGCAGCCGATGCAACTGCGTTTCGTCGGCTGCGGTGACGCCTTCGGCTCGGGCGGCCGGCTCAACACCTGCTTCCACATCTCGGGACGCGAGGCGAACTTCCTGATCGATTGCGGCGCGTCGGCCCTGCCGGCGCTGAAGCGGCTGGAGATCGACCGTAACGACATCGATCTCATTCTCATTACCCATTTCCACGGCGACCATTTTGCCGGCCTGCCATTTGTCCTGCTCGACGCGCAATTCTCGCGACGGACAAAACCGCTGACGATCGCGGGCCCGCAAGGCATCGAGACGCGGCTGAAACAGGTGATGGAAGCGCTGTTCGAGCACTCCTCCAAGACCACGCAGCGTTTCGAGCTCAACATCGTCGAGCTCGCACCCGGGCAAAGCCAATCCTTCAGCGCGGTGACGGTGACGCCCTACCCGGTCGTGCACGGCGAATCCGGCGGGCCGTTCCTGGCCTACCGCGTCGAGGCCGAGGGCCGCACGCTCGCCTACAGCGCCGATACCGAATGGACGGAGGCGCTCATTCCGCTGGCGCATGGCGCGGACCTTTTCATCGCGGAAGCCTATATGTACGAGAAGGTGGTGAAGAACCATCTCAGCCTGAAGACCTTGGAACAGCACCTCCCCGCGATCGGCGCAAGGCGGCTCGTCCTCACCCATATGAGCGATGACGTGCTGTCGCGCCTGGATCACATCGACCATCTCGCCGCCGAAGACGGCATGGTGCTCGTGTTCTGACATGCACGCGCCTGTTCCCATCAAGATCGGCTCCCGCCAGGTATTCGCCATCGCCGGCCCCGCGATGGTCGCGAACCTCACCACGCCGCTGATCGGCGTGGTCTCGACCACCGCGATCGGCCGGCTGGACGATGCCGCCCTGCTCGGCGGCGTCGCGATGGCGTCCGTGATCTTCGACTGCCTGTTCTGGCTGTTCGGCTTCCTGCGCATGAGCACGCTCGCCTTCACCGCGCAGGCGCTCGGCGCCGGCGAAACGCGCGAGCAGACCGTGATCCTGGTGCGCGGCTTCATCGTCGCCGGCCTGATCGGCGCGGCCCTGATCGTGCTGCAACTGCCGCTAGCCGGCGCGCTGTTCGACCTGATGGGCGGCAGCGAAGGCGTGACGCGCGCGGCAAAAACCTATTTCATGATCCGGATCTGGTCGTCGCCGTTCGCCTTCGCGAACTACGTCATTCTCGGCTGGCTGGTTGGACAGGCCCGCGCCAATCCGGCGCTGCTGCTGCAGGTCGTGATCAACCTCATCAACATGGCGGCAACGATTTTGCTGGTGCTGGTCTACGACACCGGCATCGCGGGCGCGGCGATCGCAGCATTGCTGTCCGAGACGACCGGCTTCGTGCTCGGCGTGATCGTGTGCCGGCGCTATGCCGACGGCGGCTTTGCCGTGCCCCGCGCAACGCTGTTCGACCGGGACAAGCTGATGCGGCTGCTGGCGGTGAACTCCGACATCATGATCCGCACCGCAGCGCTGATCGCGGTGTTCCTGTTCTTCACCGCCAAGGGCGCCCGCGCCGGCGACGTCACGCTGGCGGCGAATTCCGTACTCAACAATTTCCTGCTGGTCAGCGCCTTCTTCCTCGACGGACTTGCCAACGCAGCCCAGCAGCTCTGCGGCCGCACTTTTGGCGCACGCGATGCCAGGGGATTTGCGGATTCGACCCGGCTGGTGCTGCTCTGGGGCCTCGGCTTCGCGCTGGTCGTCGTGGTGCTGTTCGCACTGTTCGGAACGTCGCTGATCAATGTGATGACGGCGAGTGAGGACGTCCGGCGCGCCGCGCGCGAGTTCCTGCCGTTCATCGTGCTGGCGCCGATCCCGGGCGTATTCGCGTTCGGCTTCGACGGCATCTATGTCGGCGCCACCTGGGCACGCGAGATGCGCAATCTGATGCTGGCTTCGCTCGCGATCTTCTTCGGTATCTGGCTGGCGCTGCAATCCCTCGGCAATGCCGGGCTGTGGTGCGCGCTGATCGCGTTCTACGTCGCACGCGGCGGCTTGCAGGGCGCGCGCTATCCGGCGTTGTACAGGGCGACGTTCCCGAAAACCTGACGATCGTGTCCCGGACGCGGCGCAGCACGCAGTGATGCGACGCAGAGCCGGGACCCAGCGGCACTGGGCCCCGGTTCAGCAGCGCATCACTACGCGCTGCGCTGCATCCGGGGCACGAGACCGTTACAACCCCGGCCAGTCTTCCGCCGTCAGCGTCGCGGCATCTGCGCCGACGATGTCGGAGAGCGAATCCCGCCCGGTCCGCAACAGCGTCGAGGTGAGGTCGCGCTTGATTTCCTCGACGAGGCCGAGACCCTTGTAGACCAGCGACGAATAGAGCTGGATCAGGCTGGCGCCGGCGCGGATCTTGGTCAGCGCGGCACCACCGGAGTCCACGCCACCGACGCCGATCAGTGGGAATGCGCCCTCGACACGCACATAAGTCTCCGCGACCATGCGGGTCGACAGACGGAACAGCGGCCGGCCGGAGAGACCGCCCTGCTCCTTGGCGCGCATCTCCTCGCGCAACGTGCTCGGCCGTGCGATCGTCGTATTCGACACGATCATGCCATCCACCCGGCGCGAGCGCGCCACCTGCACGACGTCGTCGAGCTGGGCGAGGCTCAAATCCGGCGCGATCTTGAGCAGCACCGGCGTGTCGCCGGCCTTCTGCCTGACACGCTCGCGCGCATCGATCACGCGCGCAAGGAGATCGTCGAGCAGCGCGCCTTCCTGTAAGTTGCGCAGGCCCGGCGTGTTGGGCGAGGAGACGTTGACGGTGAAATAGCTCGCGACCGGCGCAAAGGTCTCGATCAGCTTGACGTAATCGCCGACGCGGTCCGGCGAATCCTTGTTGGCGCCGACATTGACACCGACGATACCGCCTTGCTGCGCACGTGCAGCAAGGCGCCGCAGCGCGACTTCTGCGCCGTCATTGTTGAAGCCCATCCGGTTGATCACGGCCTCGTCGCGCTCGAGGCGGAACAGCCGCGGCCGCGGATTGCCGGCTTGCGGTTTCGGCGTCACCGAGCCGATCTCGACGAAGCCGAAGCCGAGCCGCAGCAGCGCGTCCGGCACCTCGGCACTTTTGTCGAAGCCGGCGGCCATGCCGATCGGATTGGGGAAGTTGAGCCCAAAGGCGCGCACCGCGAGCTTGGGATCGTCGGCGCGCGGCTTGACCGGCGGCAGGAAGCGCAGGCCCTGGATCGCCAGGCGATGGGCATCTTCCGGATCGAGCCAGCGCAGCACCGGCAGCGAGAAAGCGTCAAAAGCGCGGATCACGGCAACAGCTCCGGAACATCGTGACCGCCGTCGGAGCGCATGTTGAGGTTCAGCACCGAGAGGACGGCGCCGAGATCGAGTTCGCCATAAAGATGCGGAAACAGCTCGTCATTGCGCGAGCGCTCCCAGCGCAGCTCGCTGCCGAGCGCATCGCCGTCGATCTCGACCAGGAACAACGCACGCTGCCCGGAATAATGTTTTCGCAGGGTCTCGGGAACCTGGGGAGCGGTGGAAAAATGGATGAAGCCGTCGCGCGCATCGTCCGCGCTGCCGCGGTACACGCCCTGCCGTTCCGCCTCGCGCCAGGCCGAGGCCGGACAGATTTTGTAGATCTTGACCACCGCTTACGCAGCCCTGTTTGCTCTTTGAGACAGCTCTTTGAGTCTCTTGGGGTTTTTCGTCGCTTACGGGTCCCTGAAACCCGGGCGCGACCGTAAAGGCCGCCCTCTCCGAACTCAAGCGTTAGAGCCGATTCCCTTCCGATGAAATCGAAATGACCTCTAAACTCTTGTTTTGGCGCGTCTTCCCTGGGCGAGCCGGCATCCGCTTCGCTTCAAGGCGGCTTTCCCGCCGCCTCTTGCGCGGAAAACGGAAAACCGGTTGATTTGAGGATAGTTTTCCTGAGTTGCGACGGGCAGGACCTTCCATGGTCAGACTGGCCAAAGCGCAGAGGATACTGACTCACGACCAGATCTGGGTCGCGCTGGATCGGCTGGCGGAGCGTGCCGGCCTGTCCCCGTCGGGCCTTGCCAAGCGGGCCGGGCTCGATCCCACCACCTTCAACAGGTCCAAGCGCGTCACCCCCGACGGCCGCGAGCGCTGGCCGTCAACCGAATCGATCGCGAAGGCGCTGGCAGCCACCGACGCCTCACTCGACACCTTTGCAAGACTGATCGGCGACGAGGCAGGCGACAGCCCCTCGGTGCCGCTGCTCGGCTTCGCACTGGCCGGCGCAAGCGGCGCTTTCGACGAGTTCGGCTTTCCATCCGGCAAGGGCTGGGCCGAGACCGCGCTGCCGACCGCCGAGGACAGCCACACGTTTGCGCTGGAGATTGCCGGCGATGCGCTTGCGCCGGTTTATCGCGACGGCGACATCATCCTGGTCTCGCCCGGCGCACCGATCCGCAAAGGGGATCGCGTCGTGGTCAGGACCAAAGCGGGCGAAGTGAGCGTCGCGACGCTGAAGCGCCGCACGGCCAAGGTGCTGGAGTTGCAGCCGCTCGATGCGTCACAGGCCGGACGCACGATGGCGGCGAGCGAGGTCGGCTGGATCGCGCGGATCGTGTGGGCGCGCCAATAGGTTCTCGGGCGATCGCCGTTGCGACTCACCGTAACCCTCGCCTAGGTTGTGCTGATATTGCCAGCCAAATTCACGTCAGGGGGAATATGATGAATCGCCGTCACGCATTGAAAGCGCTCGCGGGTCTCGCGCTTTGTCCGTTGTGCAAGCCGGCCTTTGCCGCCGAGGGCGTGCACTGGAGCTATGAAGGCGCAGGTGCCCCTGCCAAATGGGGTGATCTCGACGCGGCCAACAAGGCCTGCGCGATCGGTCTGCAACAATCGCCGATCGACATCGAGGCGACGATCAAGTCGCAATTGCCTATGTTGAAGCTGAACTGGGGCAAGAGCGCCGACACCATCGTCAACAACGGGCACACCATCCAGCTCAACTTCGCCGAAGGCAGCACGCTTCTTCTCGGCGACGTCACATACAAGCTGCTCCAGGTCCACTTCCACCGGCCGAGCGAGCACATGATCGGCGGCAAGAATTTCCCGATGGAGGCGCATTTCGTCCATCGCAACGATGCCGGCGGGCTCGCCGTGGTCGGCGTGCTGATGGCCGAGGGCAAGCCGAACGCGGCCTTCGGCAAGATCGTCAAGACCATGCCGGCGGCAGAAGGCCCTTCGGTGAAAGCCGACGCAACCATCGATCCTCACGCCATGCTGCCCACGAGGCTCAGCTATTTCCGCTATCCCGGCTCGCTGACGACGCCGCCCTGCTCGGAAGTGGTGGAGTGGCTGTTGCTGACCACCCCGATCCAGGTGTCGGCTGCCGATGTCGCCGCGTTCGCAAAACTCTATCCGATGAACGCGCGCCCGGTGCAGAAGGACAACCGGCGCTACGTGCTGCGCTCGATCTGAGCGGTCGACGGCATCTACTAAGCGCTCCGCGCCAGCGCGCCGTCGATCATGTTGACCGCATTTTGCACGCCGTACACGGCGACGAAGGAGCCGAAGCGCGGGCCCTTCTCCTGGCCGAGCAGGACCTGATAGAGCATGTTGAACCAGTCGAGCGTGACGCCGGGGCGGCCGTCCTTGCCCTTCTTGACCTGGTCGAGGAACGGCTCGCGACGGCCGATCTCGTAGACGACGTTCTGGATCTCTTCGGCCGAAGATTCCAGCGGAAGCTGTGATAGCGCATCGCGCAGATCCTGCAGCGCTGCGCGCTCGGTGTCGGTCGGCACGCGGAACTGCTTCGTTGGCGCCACGAAATCGCGATAATAGTTGATGGCGTAGCCGACCATCGCATCGAGCTTGGGATGCGTCTGCGGGCTCACGCCGGGACGATAGCGGCCGATGAAGCCCCATAGCGTCTCGGCATTCTCAGCGTTCGACGACGACACCAGCGTCAGCAGGAGCTGGAACGTGACCGGCATGTCGCCCTTCGGCGGATTGCCGCTGTGGATGTGCCAGACCGGATTGCCGAGCTGCTGCTTGGCGTCCTGCTTGGCAAAACCGTCGATGAACTGCTGATAGTCGTCGACATTGCGCGGGATGACGTCGAAATACAGCCGCTTGGCCGCTTTCGGCTCCCGATACATGAACAGCGTCAGCGATTCCGGCGAGGCGTAACGCAGCCATTCGTCGATGGTGAGGCCGTTGCCCTTCGACTTCGAGATCTTCTGGCCCTTCTCGTCGAGGAAGAGCTCGTAATTGAAGCCTTCAGGCGGCGCGGCGCCGAGCGCCTTCGCGATCGCGCCAGACAGCTTCACCGAGTCGATGAGATCCTTGCCCGCCATTTCATAGTCGACGCCGAGCGCGACCCAGCGCATCGCCCAGTCGGCCTTCCACTGGCACTTGACGTTGCCGCCGGTCACGGGCGTCTCGACCTCTTCACCGCTGTCGGGATCGACATAGGTCACCGTTCCGGCCGCGACGTCGCGGCGGATCATCGGCACCTGGAGCACGACACCGGTGGTCTTGCTGATAGGCAGGAACGGCGAATAGGTGGCGCGGCGATCCGGCCCCAGCGTCGGCAGGATGATTGCCATGATCTGGTCATAGGCGGCGAGCATTTTCAGCAGCGTCGCGTCGAAACGGCCCGACTTGTAATAGTCGGTCGAGCTCGCGAACTCGTAGTCGAAGCCGAAATGATCGAGGAAGGCGCGCAGGCGCGCATTGTTGGCGGCGCCGAACGAGGGATATTCGTTCGAGAAGGGATCGGGCACGGCGGTCAGCGGACGTCCGAGATATTGCGCCAGCATATCCTTGTTCGGCACGTTGTCCGGCACCTTGCGGAAACCGTCCATATCGTCGGAGAAGGCGAGCAGACGCGTCTTGATCTTGTCCTCGGTGAGCACGCGGAAGGCATGGCGCACCATCGAGGTGCGCGCGACCTCGCCGAACGTGCCGATATGCGGCAGGCCGGACGGACCGTAGCCGGTCTCGAACAGCACCTCGTCCTTCGGGCTTTTCTTCAGCCGCGCGACAATCGCCTTCGCCTGCTCGAACGGCCAGGCGTTGGATTGTTCGGCGAGCGCACGCAGGTCGCTCGGGTTCGCGGCGAGATCGATGACAGACATTGAGGAGCCTCCGGGCCGCGGAAAATAGCGATTTCCGGGCAGAATGCAATTTGGTGGGACGACACAGCGGCCCCGCCGTCATTGCGAGGAGCGTAGCGACGAAGCAATCCAGACTGCATCCACAGAGAAAGTCTAGATTGCTTCGCTTCGCTCGCAATGACGACGGAGGAAGCGGCAGCGGAATTAGAACGGGCTCACCGAGAAATACCGCAGCCACAGGTCGGTGTAGCGGCCCTTTTCCCAGACACGGAACAAGGCCCAATTCAGGGCCTGGCGCAGCACGTCGTTGCCCTTGCGCACGGCGATGCCGATGCCCTCGCCGAAGAAGCGGCTCTCGACGAAGGGGCCGCCGGAAAAGGCGCAGCAATCGCCGGAATCGGTGCCATTGATCCAGAAGGCGAACGAGATGGCGTCGCCGAAGATGAAATCGACCTCGCCCTTGCGAAGTGCGGCGCGCATCGCGTCGTCGTTGGGATAGGCGCGCAGCTCGGCGTCGGTGAACATCGCTTTCAGATACGCCTCATGCGCTGAGCCGCCGATCACGCCGACCTTCTTGCCTTCGAGATATTCGGGACGAATCTCCGGCATCACCGCGTCCTTGCGCGAGACGAAACGCGCCGGCACCCGGTAATAGGGATCGGTGAAATCGACGCGGGCGCGGAGCTGCGGGCTCACCGCCATCGAGGCGATGATGGCATCGCCCCGGCTTGAGGTGAGCGCATCGACCAGCGTCTCGAAGCGGCGCATCTGCACCGTGCAGGTGACCTTGATCTCCTCACACAGGCTGCGTGCGAGGTCGACGTTGAAGCCGGCCGGGTTGCCATCGGCGCCGGTGTAGTTGAACGGCGGATAGTCGGTCTCGGTCAGGAAGCGGATCACGGTCAGGCGCGACAGGTCCGGCCGCTCCGGCCGCCGCCGCGGGTCCCAGAAGCCCGGCACGGCCTGGGGGGCCGCAGTTTGAGCGGTAGATTGGGGCGCGACCTGAGGCGTAGCCTGGGGAGCTGCCGGAGGCTGCTTGGCGGGGGCCTGGGCCTTTGCGTCGGGCTGGGCCGCCAGCAGGCAGGCCCCGACCACCAGCCCGAGCAGGACACGGCACACGATTTTGGGCGATTTTACCTGTCGCGACGGGGCCATCAGCGGGAAATGAACGAATTTCATTGGGATCGGAGGGCCTTATAGACCATCCCGCCGGGAACGCGAGTACCGATTGCGGCCAGGGTGAAGGTGCGCTCCCTCTCCCACTCGTGGGAGTGGCGTTCTCAGAGATACCGCTTCAAATCGGCCGCGGCCTCTTCCGGCGTCCGCTTCAGGTTGAAGGGCGAGACGAAGCGGCCGTCGCGGTCCATCAGGTAGATCAGCGCGGTGTGGTCCATGGTGTAGTCGCCGTCCTTGGTTGGGACCTTCTTGGCGTAGACCCGGTAGGAGGTGATGACCTTGGCGGTCTCGGCGGGATCGCCGCTGAGGCCTTCGAGGTGCGGGTCGAAGCTGGACAGATAGTCCTTCATCGCAGCCTGGGTGTCGCGCTCGGGATCGACCGAGATGAAGACCGCATTGACCTTGTCGGCGTCCTTGCCCAGCGCACGCAGCACCTCCGAGATCTCGAACAGCGAGGTCGGGCAGACGTCGGGGCAATGAGTGTAGCCGAAGAAGATCAGGGTCGGCTTGCCCTTCAGATTCTTGTCGGTGACGGCCTTGCCGTTCTGGTCGGTCAACTGGAACGGGCCGCCGATCGCGGCCGGCTGGACCACCTTGCTGACCCCGCCCATGGTCCAGAACATGATCAGGAGCCCGACAACGAGGCTTGCGGCGAAGGCGGTCGCGATCACCAGCGGACGGGCGGCGGAACTCATGAGCGGAAAACTTCCTGTCGGGGGTCAGAAGCAGGCAGCGAAGCCGGTCCTGATCATTTCGAAGAACACCTGCGAGCCGTAGTGGAACCACAGCGCCAGCGCGCCGACCAAGGCCAGCCCGCCGATCCCAGCGCCGGCCAACAGCAGCACGGACGGCGTCCGGCCGGCAGTGGGCGAATTGTCCGATACAGGATGTGCCGGGTGCACTGGTTGAGTCACCGCAATGACCGGGGCGAAGGCCCCGGTTCCCGGGTTCTCAGATAAGCTTTAGCCCGCCTGCGGGCAAGGCGCCGCGGGCGGGCCAAAACAATCCCGTCGTGCCGAGGATGTCAGTGCAGGAGCTGGCCCCGAGCGGACTCGAGCTGGTCCGATTGCGGGAGAGAGCGGCGTGACGGCTTGATCGCCGAGGCCTGCGCGTCCAGGTAGCAGGGCTTGTACATGGCCTGAAGCTGCTTGCCCTTCAGGAACAGCATGTGCGGGGTCAGGCCGCCGCGCTGCGAGATCCAGCGCTTCACCTGCGATGGATACATCGCATAGAGCATCTGGGTCGCCTCGGTGTTGGTGACGGCGCGGCCATTGGCGCCGAAATCCCAGGCGGCGTGGAAGCCGAGCGTCGCGCTCGAGGTCACGCAGATGCGGTCATGCGGGATGGCGCCGAGGACGATGGTGCAGGCGGAGGCGCAGAGACCGTCGATGATGACGGTATCGCCCGACTGACGCAGGTCCTGGTATTTGTCGACGTAGGTTCCGATCCGGCCGCCACGATCATCCGCGATGCGAACCACCGCGTGAGAAGCCCCCATGCAAGCGATCAGCACAACCGCCGCCAGCAACCCGGTCAGAAACTTCATTGTCCCCCGCCCCAGTCGAATTCGAATCTGCGTGTCAGGTGGTGATGCGCGCCTAGCGTCGGTCGTAACCGAGGTTTTGTCTAGGCAGGCCGGCTCGCTCAAAACAAATTCAAATCCAGTGTTGCGTCCGCGCTGCACTTGGCCGGTCCCTATCCCATAGTGGAACAAGTTAATGATGTCTTACGCGCCACACCCTTGATCTCAGTTGCAACCGCTGGCTTCAATCCGGGCAACTACAGGGGGGGGAACTCATGGGAGGGGGAAACAACATGGCCGACGAAACAGACGTCATCGTCATCGGCGCGGGACTATCGGGCCTTGTGGCGGCAACCGAGATCGCCGACGCCGGCAAGCGCGTCATCGTGGTCGACCAGGAAGGTGAGCAGTCGCTCGGCGGCCAGGCGTTCTGGTCGTTTGGCGGATTGTTTCTGGTGAATTCGCCGGAGCAGCGCCGGCTCGGCATCAAGGACTCCTTCGATCTCGCAATGCAGGACTGGCTCGGCACCGCCGGCTTCGACCGCGACGAGGATTTCTGGCCGCGCCAATGGGCCGAGGCCTATGTGGCGTTCGCCGCGGGCGAGAAGCGCGACTGGTTGCGCGCGATGGGGCATCGCATCTTCCCCGTCGTCGGCTGGGCCGAGCGCGGCGGCTATGACGCGATGGGCCACGGCAATTCGGTGCCACGCTTCCACGTCACCTGGGGCACCGGCCCAGGGATCGTCGAGCCGTTCGAGCGCCGCGCGCGCGAAGCGGTCAAGAGCGGCCGGCTGACCTTCAGGTTCCGTCATCGCGTCGATGCGCTATCCATCACCAACGGCACGGTGGACGGCGTCAGCGGCGCGGTCCTCGCAGCCGATGATGTCGAGCGCGGCAAGAGCTCGTCGCGCAACGTCGTCGGCGAGTTCGCGCTGAAGGCGCAGGCCGTAATCGTGGCGTCCGGCGGCATCGGCGGCAATCACGAGCTGGTGCGGAAGAACTGGCCGAAGCGGCTTGGCGAGCCGCCAAAATTCATGATCTCCGGTGTGCCCGAGCATGTCGACGGCCGCATGATCGGCATCACCGAGACATCAGGTGCGCGGCTGATCAACCGCGACCGCATGTGGCATTATGTGGAAGGCATCCAGAACTGGTCCCCGATCTGGCCGCGCCACGGCATCCGCATCCTGCCCGGTCCCTCCTCGATGTGGTTCGACGCAACAGGCACGCGATTGCCGGCACCGCTGTTTCCCGGCTCGGACACGCTCGGCCAGCTCCAATACATCATGTCATCAGGCTATGATTATTCCTGGTTCGTCCTGACCCAGAGCATCATCAAGAAGGAATTCGCGTTGTCGGGCTCGGAACAGAATCCGGATTTGACGGGCAAGAGCTGGCGGATGACATTGCGCCGCGCCACCAACAAGGGCGCGCCGGCGTCGGTGGAAGCGTTCAAGCGCCATGGTGTCGACTTCATCGTACGCGACAAGATCGAGGATCTCGTCGCGGCCATGAACAAGCTTGCCGGCAGCGACCTCCTCAAGCTCGAGCACATCCGGATGCAGATCGAGGCGCGCGACCGCGAGATCGCCAATCCTTACGTCAAGGACGCGCAGGTGATGAACATCCACAACGCGCGCCGCTACATCGGCGACAGGCTGATCCGCACCGCCTCCCCGCACCGCATCCTCGATCCCGCGCAGGGGCCGCTGATCGCGGTCAAGCTCAACATCCTCACCCGCAAGACGCTGGGCGGCTTCGAGACCGATCTCGACTCCCGCGTGTTCGGCAGCGAGGGCAGCGTCATTCCCGGCCTCTATGCGGTCGGCGAAGCCGCCGGCTTCGGCGGCGGCGGCGTGCACGGCTATCGCTCGCTGGAAGGCACTTTCCTCGGCGGCTGCCTGTTCTCGGGCCGCAACGCCGGCCGCGCGGCGGCGAAAGCGGTGGCCTAGGTCATGCGGCGGTGGACGCAGATCGGGGCGCTTCTTGCGGCATTGTCGACAGCCTCCGTTGCATCAGCCGACACCATCGACGTCAACGGCACGAAGCGGTCCTACACCGTGCAACTGCCGGGCAAGCGACTTGTACCGCTGGTGGTCGTGCTGCATGGCAAGACTCAGCGCGGCGCCGACATGGTCGCGCGGACGGCTTGGCCCGAGGTCGCCAAGCGCGAAGGTTTTGCCGTGGTTTTTCCTGATGGCCTCAACCATGCCTGGGCCGATGCGCGGACGAAGGCGGGACCTGCGCTGCGTGGCCCGCCGGAGGGCACCGACGACGTCGCTTTCATCGCAGAGCTCGTCGAGAAGCTGGTGACGAACGGTACGGCCGACCCAAAACGCGTCTATGTCGCCGGCATCTCCAATGGCGGCGCCATGGCGATGACGCTCGTTTGCGCACGCGCCGATCTGTTTGCGGCGGGTGCGAGCGTGATCATGAATCTCACTGACGAGGCCGCAGTCACGTGCCACCCGTCGCGGCCGCTGCCGATGCTGCTCATGAACGGCACGGCCGACCCGCTGGTCCCCTACGCGGGCGGGCGCGGATCGAGCTATTTTGCCGCAGACGGATTCTGGTCGACCGAGGAGACGCTGGCCTTCTGGCGCAAGCTCAACGAGTGCGACACCGACGACGCCAGCGTAACTGAAATGCCCGACAGGGTGGCCGCAGACCAGTCCACGGTCACGCGGATCGCCTCGCGCTGCCCCAAAGGGCACGACGTCGTGCTCTATCGCGTCAATGGTGGCGGCCATCGCATGCCGGGATTTGCACCGGATGCCCGCTTCCCGAGGGTCGCGACCAGCCTGCTGGGACCGCAGAACAGCGACATCGACGGCGCCGAGACGATCTGGTCGTTCTTCAGTCAGTTTCCGTGAACGACGCATGCATCAGCGGCAACGCATGCGTGCCCGGCAACGCATGCGTGCCCGGGGTGGCAGAGCGCAAGGCGCTGCGCTAGACAGGGCCGCCATTCATAGGAGATCCCAATGAGCATTCAGCGTTTTGAAACCGGCCCGCGCATGAGCCAGGCCGTCGTGCACGGCAACACCGTCTATCTCGCCGGCGTCGTCGCCAGCAACGCGGCCGGCGAAAGCGTGACCAAACAGACCCAGGACATCCTGAAGACCATCGACGGCCATCTCGCCAAGGCCGGCACCGACAAGTCGAAGCTGCTCTCGGCCACGATCTACATCACCGACATGAAGACCTTCGGCGAGATGAACGCGGTGTGGGACGCCTGGGTCTCGCCCGGCAACACCCCGGCCCGCGCCACCGTCGAGGCCAAGCTCGCCGCGGCGCAATACACCGTCGAGATCATGGTGACGGCTGCGAAGTAATCTTCGCGCACAACTCACACACGAATGCAGCGCGATGAGAGCATCATCGCGCTTCATTTTTTTGCGCCTGCCGATGACCTCCGAGGTAATCGATCAGCGCGCGCGAACCTTCGATAGTCGGGCACAGCCGGACACGGCATCATCGAAGGAGAGCCCCATGACCGATCCCGTCACCATCGCCCGCCGCTACATCGATCTCTGGAACGAACGCGCGACAAGCCGCCGGCGCGAGCTGCTGAGCCAGAACTGGACAGCGGATGCAAGCTATGTCGATCCCCTGATGACGGGCGACGGCCAGGACGGCATCGACGCGCTGATATCAGGCGTGCAGCAGCGCTTTCCCGACTTCAAGTTCAAGCTGATCGGCGAGCCCAACGGCTACGGCGATCATTTGCGGTTTTCGTGGGGGCTTGGTCCCGACGGCGTGGACAGTCCGATCAAGGGGACGGATTTTGCCGTGCTGAAGGACGGGCGGATCAGGAGCGTCACAGGGTTTCTGGACCAGGTGCCTGCGGGCGCGTGAAGGCGCTGCTCGTTGCTGTGCCCTCTCCCCTTGTGGGAGAGGGCAGCTCCGTTCGTAAATACTGGCTCACTGGGGTGAGGGGTATCTCTCCGCGCGGAATCCCGGGAGTTGAGTTCGCGGAAGCATACCCCTCATCCGGCGCTTCGCGCCACCTTCTCCCACAAGGGGAGAAGGGGTAGCGAGTTCGCGGTTGGCATCATCGCAACCGATACGCAGTCTTCGCATTCACCCCAAATGCCTTCTCGCGCACGTTCGCACCGAGCTTCGCCAGACACACCTCCAGCGCGCCCTTGATCTCGCGATAGCTCCCCGCCAGCAGGCACACCGGCCAGTCCGAGCCGAAGATCAGGCGATCCTCACCGAAACATGTCGCGACATGCTGGACGAACGGAAACAGCCGCTCCGCATCCCAATCATTCCACTTCGCCTCCGTCGCGAGGCCGGAGATCTTGCACCAGACATTGCCGCAAGCGGCGAGCGCCTTGATGCGGTCGGACCATTCGGCGCTGCCACCGTCGGCGATGGGCGGCTTGGCGGCGTGGTCGAGCACGAAGCGCGCCTGCGGAAACGCTTTTGCGGTTGCGATCGCGGCGGGCAACTCGCGGGTGCGGACCAGGAAATCATAGGTGAGATCGCGGGTGAACAATGCACTGAGACCGCGCTGGACGTCCTTGCGCAGCAGCCAGTCGGGATCGACCTCGTCGTGGACCTGGTGGCGGACGCCGACCAGCTTGTCGCCGCCTGGCGAGGCGCGCAGCCGGTCGAGCGTGTCGCCGATCGCACCGTCGGTCAGATCGACCCAGCCGACGACGCCGATGACTGACAGCGTCGCGTGCGCGATGCGCAAAAACGCCTCGGTCTCCTCCAGCGCCGAACGACACTGCACCACGATGCTCGCATCGATGCCGTTCGCTTTCAGCAATGGCGCGAGATCGGCGGGGCCGAAGGCGCGGCGAATTGGAGTCAGCTCGGGCGCGTCCATCCAGGGATAGTCGGCGCGCGCCGGATCCCAGAAATGCTGATGGCCGTCGATCACCATGCCTTACGCTCCACCCGGCAGCGGTGCCCGCGCATCGACGAGTTTTCGCGCGCGCAATTCCTGCCAGAAGGCCGGCGGCGCCGCCTTCTCCGACATCGCGATGTTGTCGGCGACTTCACCGGCGTTGCGCGCGCCGAGCACGGCGACCGTCACCGCCGGGTGCGCCATGCAGAACTGGAGCGCGGCGGCCTTTAGCTCGGTCCCATGCTTGCGGCATAGCTCGTCGAGCTCGCGCGCCCGCGCGATCAATGCCGCATTGGCATCCTCATAATTGAACTTCGCGCCTGCGCCCGGGTTGGCGAGGATTCCGCTGTTGTAGATGCCGCCGAGCAGGATGCCGATGTTCTTTGCCTGACAAACCGGAAACAGCGCATCCAGTGCACCCTGATCCAGCAGCGTGTAGCGTCCTGCGAGCAGGAAGCAGTCGACCGGCACGGCTTCGGCAAAACGCACCAGCATTTCCGACTGGTTCATGCCGGCGCCGATCGCCTTGACCGTGCCGTCGCTGCGCAGGCGCTGGAGCGCACGGAAGGCGCCGGCGACGGCGGCGTCATAGTGATCGTCAGGATCGTGCACGAGCAGGACGTCGACACGGCCGAGCCCGAGCCGACCCAGGCTCTCCTCGACCGACCGCATCACGCCGTCATGGGAGAAATCGAACACCGGGCGCTCGCGCTGCGTGCCCTTGTAGTAATCGTCCTCAGTGGCAGCACCATCGGGCGCGCGCAGCAAGCGGCCGACCTTGGTCGAGATGACGTAGGAGTCGCGCGGTTGCTGCCGCAAGAATGCGCCGAGCCGCCGCTCGGCGAGGCCAAAGCCGTAGAGCGGCGCGGTATCGTAGAAGCGGATGCCGGCCGACCATCCGCGCTCGAGCGTGGCGTGCGCATCGGCATCACTGACGGGGCTGAACAATCCGCCGAGCGGGGCGGAACCAAGGCCGATTGAGGTGACGTCGAGGGAGCCGAGCCGCGATCGTTTCATTCCAAATCCTTCCAACAGTCCAAATCATCTCTCCCGCTTGCGGAAACCGCAAGCGGGAGAGGCACGCAGGAGCGCGGGGCTGGCGGCGCTCCTACTTCAGCATCTGTGCAACGTTTTCCTTGGTGACGAGATCGAGGCCGGTATAGACGATCTCCGGCACCTTCTCGCCCTTCTTGATGGCGAGCAGCGTGTCCATCGCCTTCTCGCCCATCTCGAATGGACGCTGGCCGACCAGCGCATTGGCATAGCCGTCACGCAGCAGCTCGAGCTGCATCTTCAGGGTATCGGCGACAACAAGCGTGAACTTGCCGGAATCGATGTCCTTCTTGGACCTCGACGCGAAGGCCTTGAAGCCCTCGGGCGCGAACATCGGCCAGCCGCCGATAGGAATAATCGCGGCGAGGTCGGGGGTCGACGTCCGCACGTCGGTCATCTGCTGGACCGCGAGCGCGGGGTCGTCGTTGCAGAAGGTCGGAGAGCCCGAGACCTCGGCCCATTTCGAGCCCTTCAGCGCCTCGCGGACGCCGTCGACGCGCTCGGCGAGATTCTTGGCGCCGGGACCGCCCGAAACCATCGCGTATTTGCCGCCGTCGGGGCGCATTTTCAGCAATTGCTTGCCGAGCGCGACGCCGAATTCCTTGTTGTTGGTGCCGATATAAGCAATGCGCTTGGAGCCCGGCGCATCGGCGTCAAAGGTAATGACGGGAATGCCGGCCGCGGTCGCAGCCTCGATCGACTTGGTCATGGCCGCGACGTCGGCGACCGAGATGGCGAGGCCATCGACCTTCTGGGTGACGAAGTCCTGGATGATCTGCGCCTGCGTCGCCGGCTCGTGCTCGACCGGCCCCTTGTAGATGCACTCGATATTGCCGAGCTCCTTGGCGCGCTTCTGGCAGCCGTCGCGCGCGAAGTCGAAGAACGGATTGTTCATCGCCTTGGGCACGATCACGAAGCGGTAGTTCGCGGCAAGCGCCGGCGTCGCCATCAGCGCGACAGCCATGCCCGCAAGAAGAAGTCTCCTCATTGCTTTCCTCCACCCTTGTTTGGCGCCCATCCTCTCAAAATCGTCCGGGAAGCGGACAGGCGGCATTTTCGTTGCCTTCCCGACGACGTCACGTCAGATCATCCGCGAACGGATGCGGTCGACCAGAACGGCCAGAATGATGATCACGCCCACCAGCGTCTGCTGCCAGTAGGAGGAGACCTGCGCCAGCACGAGACCGTTGCGGATGACCTCGAGCAGCACGCAGCCGACGATGGCCCCGAGCGGACCGCCGATGCCGCCGGCGAGGTTGGCACCGCCGATCACGGCGGCCGCGATCACGTTGAGCTCATAGGAGGTCGCCATGTTGGCCGGCGCGGAGCCAAGCCAGCCGGAGATGATGATGCCCTGAAGGCCCGCGGCGAGCGCGCAGATCACGTAGACCTCGATCTTCACCCGCACCACCGGGATGCCGGTGAGCTCGGCCGCCTTCTCGTTGCCGCCGAGCGCGAAGACGTGGCGGCCGAAAGCACTGTGATGCAACACCACCGCCATCGCCAGCGCGAGGACCACGAGATAGATGAACGGCACGGGCACGCCGAGCACGTCGCCCGACGTCAGCGTGTAGAAATAATCGGCATCCGGCCCGCCCGGAAAACTGCCGCGGCCGTTGGACACGACATAGCCGAGCCCGCGCACGATCGAGAGCATGCCGAGCGTGGTGACGAAGGGCGACAGGCCCAGCACCGCGATGCAGAAGCCGTTGACGAGACCCACGATCAGCGCGACGCCGAGGCCCGCGACGATCGAGATCAGCAGGATCAGCCCCGGCACGTTGGCCAGCACGGTCTTGCCGTCCGCCGCCATGTGCACGAACAGCGAGGCGCCGAGCCCGCCGGGCGTCGACAGCTCGGTCATGACCATCGAGGTGATCATGGCCGAGAAGCACATCATCGAGCCGACCGACAGATCGATGCCGCCGGTGATGATCACGAAGGTGACGCCGAGGGTGGCGATGGCGATGAACGAAAAATTCTTCGCCACGTTCTGCATGTTGCCTTCGGTGAAGAAATACGGGCTGGCGAAATGCATGATCACCAGCAGCACGGCGAGTGCGAGCAGCACATAGCCGGTCTGGGAGGCGAAGATGCCGCGCTGCCACCATCTGACCTTGCCGACATTCGAGAAGGTGATCGGGGATTCCAGGGGCATGGCCATTACGCCGCCTCCTTCGCGCCGGTGATGAGGGCGGTGACTTCCTCAGGGGAGGTCTCGTGGATCGGCTTGTCGGCCCGCTTTTCGCCGCGGCGCATGACGATGACGCGGTCGCACACCGCGAATACGTCGGGCATGCGGTGCGAGATCAGCATCACCGCGACGCCCTGCTCCTTCAGCCGGTGGATCAGTCCGAGCACCTGCTCGACCTGGCGGACCGAGATCGCCGCCGTCGGCTCGTCCATCATCACCAGCCGCGCATTGGAGAGCCGGGTGCGCGCGATCGCGACCGCCTGGCGCTGGCCGCCCGACATCTGCTTGACGAGATCGTCGGGCCGCGTCTCCGAGCGCAGCTCGCCGAACAATTCCAGCGCGCGCGCCGCCATCGCCTTGTGGTCGAGAAGCGCGAGCGGTCCGAATTTGCGCTTCAGCTCGCGCCCGAGAAAGACGTTGGCGGCCGCCGTCAGATTGTCGGCGAGCGCGAGATCCTGATAGACCACCTCGATGCCGACGGCGCGGGCATCGACCGGCCGGGTGAAATGGACGGCGCTGCCGGCAAAGCGGACTTCGCCATGGGTCGGGCGGAAATTGCCGGCGATGATCTTGACCAGCGTCGACTTGCCGGCGCCATTGTCGCCCATCAGGCCGACCACTTCGCCGGGAAAGACCTGCATGTCGACGCCATGCAGCGCGCGGATCGCGCCGAACTCCTTGCCGATGCCCTGGAGTTCGAGGACCGGTGTTGCGTCAGCACTTGCCATCAGCAGCCTCGCTCAGACGTAGCGGTTGACGAGTGATTCCAGATATTCCTGCCGACCCGAGCGCGGCTGCGGGTCGAAGTCGGGACCGAGCGCGCGATCGGCAAGATCGGCGAGCGAACGCTGGCCGCCGAGAATGGCGCGCCCCTCAGGACCGGCCCATCCCTCGTAGCGTTTCTCGAGCGTCGCGGTGATCGCGCCGGCATCGAGCATGTCGGCGGCGGCAAGGAAGGCCCGCGCGCAGGCGTCCATCGAACCGACATGGGCGTGAATGAGATCGTCGGGGTCGATCGACTGGCGGCGGATCTTGGCGTCGAAATTGAGCCCGCCCGAGGTGAAACCGCCGCGGTTCAGGATCTCGTGGAACACCAGCGCCAGCTCACCCACATTCATCGCGAACTGGTCGGTGTCCCAGCCGAGCAGATCGTCGCCGCGGTTGATGTCGAGCGAGCCGAACACGCCAAGCGCCTCGGCCAGCGCGACCTCGTGGTGGAAGGAGTGGCCGGCGAGGATGGCGTGGTTCTGCTCGATGTTGAGCTTGACGTCCTTCAGCAGATCGTAGCGTTCAAGGAAGCCGTAGCAGGTCGCGACGTCGAAATCATACTGATGCTTGGTCGGCTCCTTCGGCTTCGGCTCGATCAGGATCGGCCCCTTGAAGCCGATTCTGTGCTTGTGCTCGACGACCAGCGAGACGAAACGGCCGAGCTGGTCGAGCTCGCGCTTGAGATCGGTGTTGAGCAGCGTCTCGTAGCCCTCGCGGCCGCCCCACAGCACATAGTTCTGGCCGCCGAGCCGGTGCGTCACTTCCAGCGCGGCGCGGACCTGGCCAGCGGCATAGGTGAAGATGTCGGGGTCCGGATTGGTCGCGGCGCCCGCCATGTAGCGGCGATGCGTGAACAAATTGGCGGTGCCCCATAGCAGGCGGACTTTTGCCGAGGCCATTTTCGTTTCGAACAGGTCCGCGATCGCGTTGAGATTTGCGACGGATTCGCTGAGCGAGTTACCTTCCGGCGCCGCATCGACGTCGTGGAAGGTGAAGAAGGGCACGTCCAGCAGGCGGAACAGCTCGAAGGCGACATCAGCCTTGGCCTGTGCCATCGCCATCGCATCGGAGCCGTGATGCCAGGGCCGCAAAAAGGTTTCGCCGCCGAAGGGATCGCCACCTGGCCAGCACAGCGAATGCCAATAGCAAACCGCAAAGCGCAAGTGATCCTCGAGCCTGCGGCCATGCACCAGCCGATCCTTGTCGTACCAGCGGAAGGCATGCGTGTTGGCCGCATCCTTGCCGGCAAAGGTGACAGGCGTGCTGGCATCGAAGAATTTGGCTGACGCGTTCACTTAAAGACTCTCCTTCAACGCGGGATAAAGCGCGCGCCAGCGGCGATAGGCCTCGTCGTAGGCCGCGGTCACGGATGCGCGGGGCACGAAACTCGCGAGCCGGCGCGGGCGGGTGCAGACGTCAGCCGGATCTTCGCCGGTGGAGGCAAGGCGCCCGAGCCGGGCAGCACCGAGCGCGGCCCCGACCTCGCCTTCCTCGACGCGGTGGACGGGAATGCCGAGCACGTCGGCGCAGATCTGCGCCCACAGCGGCGAGCGCGAGCCGCCACCGACGAGATCGAGTTCGGGAATGGGCCCGCTCGCCGCGCTCAGTGCCGCGAGATTATCGCGCGCGGCGAAGGCAACGCCTTCGAGCACGGCCTGCACGATCTGGCTGCGCCCGGTGGCACCGCGCAAACCGACAAAGGCGCCGCTGGCGGCAGCATCGTTATGCGGCGTGCGTTCGCCGTCGAGATAGGGCAGGAACTTGACCGGGCTCGGCCCGTCGACGTGCGCGCCGAGCGGCGCCAGCAGCGCCGCAGCCGGCGTCTCCATCACGCCTGAGAGCCAGGCCAGCGAGGCCGCAGCCGACAGCATCACGCCCATCTGGTGCCAGAGACCGGGCAGCGCGTGGCAGAAGGCATGCACAGCGGAAGCCGGCGCCGGCGCGAAGCGATCGGTGACGCGGAACACGACGCCCGATGTGCCCAATGAGAGGAAGGCATCGCCGGGGGCAATCGCGCCGAGCCCGATTGCGCTCGCAGCGTTATCGCCGGCGCCGCCCGCAACCACGACATCTTTCGCCATGCTCCAGCGCTGCACGAAGTCAGGCGCAAGCATTGCGCTGACCGCGCTGCCTTCGACGAGGCGCGGCATGTGGTGCAGATCAAGCCCGGTGGCTTGCAGCAGCTCCGAAGACCAGCGGCGCTGGCCGACGTCGAGCCACAGCGTGCCGGCGGCGTCCGACATGTCCTCGACCATCTCGCTGGTGATGCGGTAGCGGACATAGGCCTTCGGCAGCAGCACCTTTGCGACGCGCGCGAAAATATCGGGCTCATGCCGCGCGACCCAGAGCAGCTTCGGCGCGGTGAAGCCGGGCATCGCCAGATTGCCGGCGATCGCGTGCAGCGATGAACAGCGCCGCTCCAGCTCGACACATTCAGCCTGCGAGCGGCCGTCGTTCCAGAGGATTGCAGGCCGCAATGGGCGACCGTTCTCGTCCAGCAGTGTCGCGCCATGCATCTGGCCTGACAGCCCAATGCCGCGGACCTCAGCGACCTCACGCGGATGACGATTTGCGAGGTCATCGACCGCGCCGGTCGCAGCATCGACCCAGGCATCCGGATCCTGCTCGGACCACAGCGGCGCGGGATGCGACAGCGCAAGCTCGCGCGCCGCCGTCGCGACGACAGCGCCGGCTTCGCTCACGAGCACCGCCTTCACACCTGATGTGCCGACGTCCAGTCCGAGATACACGCCGTCCTCCCTTTTGCCTGTCGCGGTGTGCGAGCTTGACGTCGCCTTTTCCGCCACGCGCCGTTCGAAGTCCCGCTGCCGCTACGGCAGATTGTCCCGCATCACGATGTCGATCCTGATCTTCTCCTGTTCGCGCAAAATCGGCTCGCCGCGGGCGAGCGCGAGCAGCACGCGCACGGCGGCACGCGCCTCATGTCCGGGGTTCTGCGAGATCGCGGCATCCATCACGCCCTGGAGCAGCAGCCGGCGCGTCAGCGCCGTGACGTCGTGCCCGACGAACACGACCTTGTCGCGGCCGGCCTCGCTCAACGCCTTGGCATTCAACGCTTGGGCAACGCCCTGTGTGCCGGCGCCGACGTTATAAAGGCCGACAATGTCAGCATGCCTGCCCAACAGCCGCGACAGCAGCTGCTCGGAACGTTCGTCCTCATCGCGTCCCTGCAGCACCGGCAGCACGCTGAGGTCAGGAAATTCCGAGGCCATCACCTGGTTGAAGCCGAAGATGCGCTCGGCATGGTCGCGCAGGCCCTGCGATCCCGCGACGATCGCGACCTTGCCGGACCGCCCGCCGGCCAGCCGCCCGACCAGCGCGCCGGCGGTGCGCCCTGCCGCGATGTTGTCGATGCCGACATAATGGTGGCGGCGCGAGGACGGCACGTCCGACACCAGCGTGACGATTTTGGTGCCGGCATCGACGAGATCATTGATCGCGGCACGCACACCCGGATGGTCGAGCGCGACCACGGCGACGCCGTCGTAATCGCCCGACAGCGCCTCCAGCGAGGCTGCGAGCACGGAGGGGTCGAATACGTCGGTTGCGACCATCTCGACATTGAGGCGACGGGCCGAAAGCCAGGCCGACATCTCGCCGAGATAGGCCTCGATCTGCTGCATGAACGGGTTCGGCCCTGATGGCATCACGAAGGCAAAGCGGCGGGCGCGGCCACGGGCGAGCTCGGCGGCCGCCACATGCGGCTGGAACGCATTGCGCTCGATCGCCTCCCTGACGCGCCGGACGGTGTCCGGCCGCACGCCCGGGCGGTTGTGCAGGACCCGGTCCACTGTCGCGAGACTCACGCCCGCCTGGCGGGCGATGTCCTTCAGCGTCAGCGCGTTGGCAGCGAGAGTCTCGGCCATGCCTGAAGGCTATCAGAGGCGTTTTGAGGTACGCAACTCATTTTGAGGGGAAAAGCGACAGTCTCGAGTCCGGGTTGCACCGGGCCGTGGCTAGCCGCCGGTCAGATCCAGCGTCAGGAACAGGCTGTTGGGGTCCTCGGCATAGCCTTCGAACGGGCCGCACAGCACAAAACCGTGCGCCTGGTAGAGCGCGTGCGCGGGCTTGAAATAGGTCCAAGAGCCAGTCTCGAGGCTGAGCCGCGACAGACCGCGCACACGGGCCTCGGTGATGATGTGGCGGAGCATCTGGCCGCCAAAGCCGCGCCGCCGCGTGGTCTGAAGCGTGTGCATCGACTTCACCTCGCCATGGTCGGCCGAGAGCGTCTTCAGCGCGCCGGTGGCGACCAGCGTGTCGCCGTCCCAGCCGGTCCAGAACGCGACGTCGCTCGCGCGCAGGCCCGCCAGGTCGAGCGCATGGGCGCTGCCCGGCGCGGTCTGTGCCCGCGCCGCCGTGACGTGATGGTCGAGCAGCGCGATGACGCGGGGATCGAAAGTGTCGCCGGTCCGGATCTGCATCGTCACGGTCTCACTCCGCTTGAAAGCCGCTTCTGCATGAGGACCATATCGAGCCAGCGGCCGAACTTGCAGCCGACCTCAGGCATGCGGCCGACCTCGGTAAAGCCGAACGACGCGTGCAGCGCGATCGAGCCGGAATTCGAGGCCTCGATCGCGGCGACCATCGTGTGCTTGCTCAGCGCCGTGGCCCGCTCGATCAACGCAATCATCAGGCCGCGGCCGATTCCCGCGCGATGATGCCGCTCATCGACATAGACGGAATTCTCCACCGTGTGCCGATAGCCGGGCCAGGGACGGAAATCGCCGAACGAGGCGAAGCCGACCACATCGCTGCCCTTCATGGCGACCAGAACGGGATAGCCGGCGTCCCATCGCGCGCGGATCCACGCGCGCCGCGAATCGAGATCAACCGGGCCATCGGTCCACACCGCGGTGGTGTTGATCGCGGCATGATTGTAGATGGCCAGAATGTCCTCGGCATCCTCCAGCATGGCGTCCCGCACGATCAGCGACATCACATTTTCCCGTACGATGTGCCGCGCCGCGTGATGATGACGTAGCGCGCGTCATGTTTGGTTTCATTCTCGAAGGTCACGGAGCGCATGACATCGAAGTCGAGGCAGTCGCCGTCACGCAGCCGCACCGCCTTGGCGTCGATATGCACGCAGACCGCGCCCTCGAGCATCAGCAGCTGCTGGGTGAAAGCGTTGCGGCCCCAGGGGCTGTAGGAGACGCGCGCGCCGGCCGGCAGGTCGACAACGATGATCTCGATGCCGCTTGCCGCATCCGGCGGCGAGGCATGACGCCGCCGATAGCCGCTGTCGGGATCACGCCAATGCGGCTGGTCTGCCAGCCGCATCAGCCGCTCCGGCGGCTTCTCCGCGAGCGCGACGACGTCGCTGAGCGTGACATCGAGCGCCGCGCAGAGCTTGTTGAGCAGCGCGGCCGTCGCACTGCTCTGCGCCCGCTCCACCCGCCCGATCATGGCCCGGCTGACGCCGGAGCGCGCTGCGAGTTCGTTCAACGTCATGCCCGCCTGCGTCCTCAGGGTCTTCAAGCGACGACCGATCGCACGGTCGAGTTTCTGCTGGTCCATCTCTTTGCAGGTCCTGATCTTCATCCGAACATCGCCCGACACGAGGACCGCACCCGCCGGGGCGACGCAGAGCTTAAGCCGGGAAAGGTGCGCGTGCGGGGTGTGTGAGGCTAATATATTGGAATATTAGGCTCACGCATCGCGCCTTGCCGCAAGCGCGTGGCAGGCCGGATACGACAGAATGGCTATGGAAATCCGCTAGACAAGAAAATCCGACGCCGCGCCGTGGGCCTGCGGGATCAAGGATCCAGGCGAGAAGTGAAGCGTCATCGCATGATGACCCGCATCGGTCAGCGTCAAAATGCCGGTCTGATAGTCGAAAGCCTCGTTGACCTCGGTATCGAAGCCGTCCAGCACCAGGGTCGTGCCCGGCGTATAATTCGAGATGACACCCGATGTTTGTTTGGCATCGGGTTCGAACACAAATGAGTCCGTACCGGTCAGAACGACATTGCTGCTCAGATTGCCGGTGACCACCAATGTCCCGTTGTTGACATTGACAGCTCCAGACCCGCTCAAATTTTCGACCTTGAGCACGCCACTGTCCAGGACCGTGCCGTTGTTGACGAAATTGCCCGAGACATCCACCTCGCCGCCGGTGTGCACATTGACGATGCCGCCATTGGTCAACCCATTCCTGAAGTCGATCGTACCGCCCTGATTGGCGGCGATCGTTCCGAGTGCATTGAACACGGCGTCGTCGAAATGGAGCGAGGCGTGCATGGCTTCGATCAGGCCGTTGCTGGTGACGGCATTGCCGGTGTTCACGCCAAGCGGCTGCGACCCGTTCGCATCGAGCGTGCCGGAGAAGCCGATATCCAAGGTGAGGCTGTGATCTCCGCTTCCGATCGTGCCGGCGCCGTCGATCGCGCCGCCTTCAAGGTCGAGCGTGTGATGCGCACCACCGTTCAGGATCAGGGAGCCCGGGTCGAGCCTGATCTCGCCATTGCCGATAATTGTGGTGTCGCCGGTCAAGACCATTTTCGCGGCGTCGAACAGCTCGATCCTGCCGCCATTGTTCAGCGTGCCGCTGACATCCAGAACGCTTCCGGCGCTGTCGTCAAACGCGGCGCCGGCCTTGAGTGCCACATTGTTGAAGGTGTTGGTGCTGCCTGCAACGGATTCGATAACTCCACCCGATGCCGCGTGCAGCGACACCCCGTCCAGATGCACCTTGTCGAAGGTGACGGTGCCGCCATTGGCGACGATCACACCGAGGGAACCGCCGGTGATCGTATCGTTCACGAGCGCAAGCACCGCCTTGGTTTCGTCCAGCGAACCGACATTATTGATCGTGCTGTTGCTGATGACACCGGCGCTGCCGGTCTCATGCAAATTACCGGTTACGGTGATATTTACCGTTGCCCGATCAATCGATGTGAAGCCAGTCGAGCCAGTGACGGTCAGAACACCGCCGCCGGTGGTATCATTCACGTCGGTGACCTCGATCGCGACGTTCTTTGTGGTGATCTTTGTCCCATCGCTCACTGCTATGGTGACGTCATAGACGTTGTCGTGGTTCGCGTCTTTCGGCGCTTCAAAGTCGGGCGCGGACTTGAACGTCACATTGCCTGTCGCCGACACGTCGAACAGAGCCGCGTCGGCACCGGAGAGCGAATAGGTCAGCGTCGGGCCGTCCACGTCGGTTGCCGCGATGTGGTAGGCGACATCAGTGCCATTCTCTGCGAAGCTTGCCGTCGCCCCCGAGCTGATCACAGGGGCATCATCGATTCCCGTCAGCGTCACGGTGATGGCCTGCGTCGTGGTTCCACCGTGGCCGTCGTCGAGAGTCAGGGTGAAGGTGTCGGCATGGGTCTGCCCGGCCGCGAGCGGCGCGATGTTGGCGCGGGAGACATCATAGCTCCACGTCACCTTGCCATCGGCGTCGTTGACGATAGCCGTGAGGGTACCGAGATTGCCGTTTTGCGAGGCCACCGAGACCGTGTGAATGTCGGTCTTGTCGGCGTCGGTAAAGAACACCGCCCCCGATGTCGAAACATGGGCGGCGCCATTGTCTGTCAGACTGGCTTCCGTAACGGACGACTGGCCAATATCTTTGACGAAGATGTCGGACGTGCCGTTGGTATCGCCCGGCACCAGATTGCTGGCTGAAGACTCGAATATCAGCTTGGTACCATCAGCCGAGAAGCCGGGAAGCTGGCTGTAGCCATTTGCCGGCGCCCCGCTCGCGTTGGTCGAGACAACCGTGACGGCCCCGGTGATCAGGTCCTTCACATAGACCTCATAGCCGTTGACACCCGGCACGAGATTGTCGGCAAGTGAATAGAACGCAATCTTGGTGCCGTCAGGCGAGAACACGGGCTTCTGGGCTTCGCCATTGTTCTGCGGAGCTCCGCTGGCATTGGCCGATACCAGCGTGATCACGCCCGTGGTCAGATCTTTGACGACAATGTTGCCGATTCCGATATTGGAACTACCCGGCACAAGATTATCGGCGAAGGTATAGAATGCCACCTTGGTGCCATCAGGCGAGAACACCGGGTCGTAGCTGCCGCCATTCCCATGAACCCCGCCGGCGCTGTCCGACACCAGTGTCGTGGCCCCGGTGGCGAGATCCTTGATGTAGATCTCGTTGGTGGCGCCGAACCCTGTGGTTGACCCGAACACGATTTTGCTGCCGTCGGGCGAGAACGAGGGGGCGAAAGTAAAACCATTCTGATCCCCACCGTTGCTGCCGGCTCCCCCGTTGTAAGGACTGGTCCCCACGAGCGTTATCGCGCCCGTGGTCAGGTCCTTCACGAAGATGTCGCGCAAATGGTCGGTATCATCGGGCACGAGATTGTCGGCATCGGAATAGAACGCAACCTTGGTGCCGTCAGGCGAGAATATCGGGTTGGTGCTCTGGAGGCCGTCCGCCTGTGTTCCGTCGGCGCTGGTCGACACACGCGTGACGGCGCCGGTGGTCAGGTCCTTCACGAAGACGTCCCAAGCGTTGTTGGTATCGCCCGGCACCAGATTGTCGGAAGCCGATACGAACGCAACCTTGGTCCCATCGAGCGAAAAAACCGGCTGGTAGCTCCAGCTGTCCCCCTGTACTCCGCTGGCATTGGTCGACACGAGCGTAATCGCCCCGGTCGTCAGGTCCTTCACGAAGACGTCGGGTCCGCCGTTGGTGTCGCCGGGCACCAGATTGTCGGCATAGGATTCGAACGCCACTTTCGTGCCGTCGGGCGACAACACGGGCTGGTGACTTTGGTCATCCGCCTGCGCCCCGATTGCGCTGGTCGACACGCGCGTGACGGAACCGCCGCGACCATCGTCGGCGGTGAAAACAGGTGCTGAGTTTGTCATCAATGCCTCCGTTGACCCGGCAACAGGCCGGACCAGGACGTCTTGCGAGATAGTCAGAAACAAAAACGCGGCACCAATGAGCCCCTGCGAACCAAGGCAGGTTTAGTGCCCCTGGATGACGAACGCTTGATGTCGCTCGATTCGTCATCGTGACAAGGCTTGCTGGAGAGCGACCTTGCCGAAGTCTTTTCGGTCGACGCGGTGAGCGTGAACGGGTTCGGCCGCTGTGGTTATTTTGAAGGCTGCCGCGCTGCACGCAAGCAATCGGACTGCGCCGGCAAGCTGCGCCATCCTGAAATGCGGCGCGAGCGGCGATCCGCTCCGTCGCCAAAAATCGGCCGCTTGAACCGACGCTGGGGCGACCGATGCCCTTGGCAGATCTGCGGCCCTTCATACCTCCGGACAGGCCAGGGGTCGGGGGAACGCGCAACAATTCGGACAACGGACCGATTGGCGCAGGATCGTTCGTTCAGATAATTATCGGATTTCGCTCTCGAAATTCACGCCATCGGATGTCCTGCATGAGGACTTCACCAAATCAGCGGCCATGACGTTCTTTGGAGCGGGCGAAGGGAATCGAACCCTCGTATGCAGCTTGGGAAGCTGCCGTTCTACCATTGAACTACGCCCGCGGATGCGCATGCAGCGCCCGTTCTGATTAGCCGAGACGGCGCGTCCCGCCAAGCGGTTTGGCGCACCCGGCCGGATGCTTCTTAACGATTCAGTAAGATTCCAGGTGCGCGGGATTGTGGCGGTGTTATGATCTCGTGTCGGGGGAGAAACGTGCACTGAGTGGGGCGTGTGCATGGTGGGGCGTGGCTACACGATATTCGACACGGCGATAGGGCGCTGCGGCATCATCTGGAGCGGCACCGGCGTCGTGGCCGTGCAATTGCCGGAGGCGCGGGAGATCGACACCCGCCGCCGGATTTTCCAGGTCCATCCGGAGGCGCGCGCGCAGCAGCCTCCGCCCAATGCCGAGCTTGCGATCGAGGGCATCGTCGGCCTGCTGCAGGGCAGCGATCCCGATTTTTCCGATGTCAGCCTGGATGCCGGCGGCGTGCTGGCCTTCAGCCGGCGGGTCTACGAATACACCTGCACGATCCCGCGCGGGGAGACGCGCACCTATCACGAGATCGCCAAGGCGCTGGGTGCCTCCGGTGCCGCCTATTCGGTGGCGCAGGCGATCGCCAAAAATCCCTACATGCTGATCGTGCCGTGCCACCGGGTGCTGGAGGCCGGCAATTACGCCGACCGGATCTCGCCTTACGGCGGGGTGATTTCCAAACGGCGGCTGCTGTCGCTGGAGGGCGCCCATCCGGTCGCCAGCAAGACGCTGTTCGAGGTGCTGCTGCCCGTTGCTCCGCCGCGAGCGCCCACCTAGATAGTCAGGATGGACGCAACCACGCTGCTGACGACACGCGCGATGACCGTCTCCGAGTTCCGCTGCGATGCGGGGCCGGGCGACACGCCGTTTGCCGAGTGCCGCACCGGCCATTCCATCGCCTATGTCCGCTCCGGCAGCTTCGGCTGCCATTGCCGCGCCGGCTTCTTCGAGCTGGTGGCAGGCGCGATGCTGGTCGGCGCGCCCGGCGACGAATACACCTGCACGCATGAGCATGTCAGCGGCGACGTCTGCCTGTCGTTCTTCCTCAGCGATGATCTCGTCGATGCCCTCGGCGGGCGGCGCGAAGCCTGGCAGGTCGGCGCGACGCCGCCGTTGCCCGAGCTGATGGTGCTGGGCGAGCTCGCCCAGACGGCGGCAGATGGCAACAGTGACCTCGGCCTCGACGAGGTCGGCCAGATCCTGGCTGGCCGTTTCGTCGAAATCGTCTCCGGCAAGGCGCGCAAGCCGGCAACGCCGACCGCGCGCGACCGCCGCCGCGCGGTGGAAGCGGCACTGTGGATCGACGACAATTCGCATGCCGAGGTCGATCTCGAACAGGCAGCAAGGCAGGCGGGCCTCAGCCCGTTCCACTTCCTGCGGCTGTTCTCGGCCGTGCTCGGCGTCACTCCGCATCAATATCTGCTGCGCTCGCGGCTGAGGCACGCCGCGCGCCTGCTCACCGAGGACGACATCGCGGTCACCGACATCGCCTATGACGTCGGCTTCGGCGATCTCTCCAATTTCGTCCGCACTTTCCACCGCGCCGCCGGCATGTCGCCGACCAAGTTCCGCCAGGCCTCGCGCGGGAAGCGCAGGATTTTCGGGAAACGCCTCGTCCTCAACTGAGACACGCTGGCCGGATGGCAGGTAACCGTCTGTTGACCAGACGGGTGCGACGCACTGGCGCTTGCGGCACATCGCGCGTTATTACAACCGAAGGGCGATTTGGCGCCCCTTCAGGCGGCGAGCCGGCGGATGAACAGTGCCTCGATTGACGTGATTGCGGCCACGCTGGTCGCGCTTGCCGTCGGCCTCGCCTTCATCGCGGGTTGTGCCGTCTATTACGGCCGCCAGATCGGCTTGCGCAGGATTCCGATGCAGTGGGGCACCGACGGTCAGCCGGCCTGGTTTGCACCGCGCCTCATTGGACTCTGGTTCAGCTTCGGCGTCACGGCGGCACTTTCCGCGTTCCTGCTCGTCCTCGCCCTTCATGCCCCGCAAAAGCTCACAGCCTTGATCGTCGCCACGATCAGCGTGATCGGAACGAACATGTGGGTGCAGGTCTATCATCTGAGACGAGTGATCCGGTGGCAGGGGGAGACACCGGCAAACTAGCCGGAATGCGCAAGATTCTCCAAGAGTGGCTTGCCCTCACCTGACTAGGTTCCTCTCCGGCGTGCGCCATTTGCGGCGCGCATTGCAATGGAGACGACCATGTACGACCACATCGGACTTCGCGTTGCCGATCTCGATGCCGCCACGCGCTTCTATACAGCGGTGCTGGCGCCGCTCGGCTATGTCCTGTGCTCCAGCGGCGACGGCTATGCCGGCTTCGGGCCGAAGGGGGAGCCGGCGCTGTGGCTGCACCTCAATAAGGGGCGGAAGGCCGACGGCGCGCACATCGCGTTTCGCGCCGGGAATCATGACGCGGTCAAGGCCTTTCACAGCGAGGGCCTGAAGAGCGGCGGCCGCGACAATGGCGGCGCCGGGCCACGCAAGGACTACAGCCCGACCTACTACGCGGCGTTCCTGATCGATCCTGATGGCAACAATGTCGAGGCGGTTTGCGTGTGAGCACTTCGGTCTCCTCCGTCATTGCGAGGAGCCCTTGCGACGAAGCAATCCAGACTGATTCTGCGGGGACATTTCCGGATTGCTTCGCTGCGCTCGCAATGACGGTGCTTGTGGCGACGACCTCTCGAAATCAAGGATACCCACCCATGGCCTCCATCCACAACGACATTCCTCTCAACGCTTCGGCCCGCGACGTCTGGGATGCGGTGCGCGACTTCGGCGCACTGCCGCAGCGGCTGGCGCCGGGCTTCGTCACCGCCTGCACGCTCGACGGCGATGCGCGCATCGTCACCTTCGCCAACGGTTCGGTGGCGCGCGAGGTGCTGGTCGATTGCGACGATGCGCGGCAGCGCCTCGTCTATGCGATCAACAACGAGCGGCTGAAGCATTACAGCGCCTCGGTGCAGGTGATCGCCGAGGGTGAGGCGAGGTGCCGCCTCGTCTGGATCATCGACATGCTTCCAAACGAGCTTGCCGCCTATGTCCAGGGGCAAACCGGGGAAGCCGTGGCCGCGATCCACAGGGCTTTTCCATCCGCGGCGGCCTGACAGGCCTCTGTGATTTTTCTCACAGAGCCCGCTCCTCCCCGGCCGTAACCATGACGGCGTGCGTCCGGTTGGCTCCGCTCTCCCGGCGAAGCCACGCACGCGAGGAGCATGCCATGAGAGGTGCGGACAAGGTGATCTGCCAGGCAGCCGCCGTGCTGCTGTTGTTTTCGGTCGCGAGCACGCCGGCAAAGGCGCAATTCGCGGGCCTCGGCGGAGGCGCCGGCGGCGAGGACATGATGACCCAGATGGCGCCGATGCTGGAGATGATGAAGGCGAAGATGGGCAAGCGCCGCTTCGCCATGCTGATGCAGACCATGGGCCCGATGATGAGCCGCATGATGGAGAACGGCGGCGGCGGGCTCGGTGGTGGTCTTGGCGGCATGATGGGCGGCGGCCTCGGCGGCGGCAATCTCGGCGGCGGCTTCGGCGCGCCCAATTACGGCGGTTACGCGCCGATGAGCGGAGGCGGCTATATGCCGGCCGGAATCGGCGGCATGGGCGGCGGCGACATCATGGGCATGCTCGGCGGCTCAGGCGGAGGCGACATGATGGCGATGATCCCGCAATTGATGCGCCTCGCCAATGTCGGCGGCGGTGGCGGCCATCGTCGCCACAAGCATCGCTAAAGCGGATAGATATCGCCGCTGCGTGACAACCCTGGCAACGCGGCAACCACCCTTCGCGGAGCACGAAGGATGGTTGCGCCGGGCCGGCGGATGGGGCGCCGCCGGTATCAGATCCGATCGTTGAGGAGGACGCCGGAGAGCGAGGGATCGCGTGCATCCGTCGCGTCGCTGGATTGTGTCGCGCTGTAGGTCGGATCCGTGAGCGAGTTCTTCAGCGACTGAAGAAATTGTTCAAGCAGGTCCGTCGCCGACTTGCCGCTCGACGAACTGTCCGTGGTGGTGGTCGAAGACGAATCGCTTGCACTCGTCGTGTCGCTCGATCCCGTCGTGCTGGACGAGGTCGAATCCGTGAGCAGGCCCTTCAGCGAATCCAGGAATTGCTGAAGCATGTCGACCACCGAATTGCCGCTTGACGAACTGTCCGTGGCGTTGGCCGGAGGAGGCCCGCCGGGCGGCGGTCCGCCTGCTCCACCCGGACCACCTGCCCCACCCGGTCCCTGCGCAAACGCCGACTTGAAGATGCCTTGCAGCTCGGTGGCCTGCTGGTCGGTCAGCTTGCCGTCCGAAACTTCCTTCTGGATGAGATCGTCGATCCTGGACTTGAACGCGTCAGCCGACGATCCGCTACCGCTGGATTGATCGCTCGCGCTGCTCGATTGCAAGGCGGAGTCGATGTCGCTGAGCGCGGACGACAGTGCCGACTGATCGGACGAATCGATCGTGCCGGAACTGACTTCCGTTTGCAGTTCATCCTGCAATCGCTGCAACGGCGATGCGTGATGGTGGTGGGAGGAGAGCGCCGAAATCGAGGTCATGATGCCTTTCCGTGCTTCTGGTGAACTCGACGCGACGTTCTTCCCAGGAGCTGGCGCGGAGCCTTCGGCAAAGGGCAGTCGTGGTTACCCGGCATTGCCAGGTGGCTGATGGAAATATTCAGAAACAAAAATCCGGCAAGCGCGCCTAATCCGCCGCCGCCGACAGAGCCGGCCGGATCGCGGGCTTGCGCTCGCGCGGTCCCCAGCGCGTCAGCACCACGCTGGAGCAGGAGAGCAGGCCGAGCATGACCATCGAGCTTGCGGCCAGCCAGAAGAAGCTCTGCGCGGTCGCCTCATGCGTCGACAGCCACCAGCCGATCGTCGCGATGTAGATCAGCCGCGCGGTCTGCGCCAGCACCGGGCCGATCACCTTGGCCGCCCCTTGCGAGGAGAAGTACATCGTCGAGGCAAGCCCGATGAAGGCGTAGAACGGCGCCACCGTCGACAGATATTGGTGGCTGGTGGCGCGCACCGTCGCGCTGTCTGTAAAAATATTGACCCACAGATCGGGGAAGGCCGCGACCAGGCATGCCGGCGCACCGACGGCAACGAAGGCGCTCGCGCCTGCGATCCAGGCGATGCGCCGGGCGCGCGCAATGCGGCCAGCGCCGATCGCCATGCCGACCATCGGCACGGAGGCGATGCCGAACGAGAACGCGATCGAGGTCAGCAAAAATTCGAGCCGCGCGCCGATGCCGTAGCCGGCGAGGATTGCGGTGCCGAACTTGGCCAGCATGTGGGTGAAGATCGAGATCGTCAGCACCGATTGCAGCGGCGAGAAGCAGGCGATCGCGCCCACTTTCAGGATGTCGAAGAACATCGCCCATTGGATGCGCAATCCGCGCAGTTTTGGCACGACCCGGGCGCGGCCGGAGAACAGGTACCAGCCCATCACGCAGATGTTCATGGAATAGGCGGTCAGCGCGCCGGCGGCGACGCCGCGCATGCCGAGCTGCGGCATGGGTCCGAGCCCGAGCCCAAGCGTGCCGCCGAGCACGATCTGCCAGACTGCGGAGTTGAGGATCAACAGCGACGGCAGCTTCATGTTGCCGGTGCCGCGCAGCACGCCCGCCATGGTGTTGAGCAGCCAGGGCAGCACGGCACCGCCGAAAAACACCTGCGTGTAGGCGATCGCATGCGTCAGCACATCGCCGCGGCCGCCGAGCATCTCGAGCACTTTTGGCCCGAAGATCAGCATGCCCAACATGAAGACGAGGCCGAAGGTGATGCCGATCAAGAGCGCATGCATGGCAAGCGTGCCGGCGCGCTCGCGATCGCCGGCGCCGAGCGCACGCGCGATGGCGGAGGCCACCGCGCCGCCCATGGCGCCGCCCGACATCGTCATGGTCAGGATCACTGTCGGAAACACCAGCGCCATCGCGGCCAGCGCCTCGACGCCGAGCCGGCCGATATAGGAGGTCTCCGCGATCACCACGCAGGTGCCGGCCGAGAGCGCGATCACGTTCGGCCAGGCAAGCCCCAGCAGCGTGCGCAGGATCGGCCCGTCCGTCAGCGCGCTTTTCACCGGACGCGGGGGCGACGGCAGCGGACGCTCTTGTTCATCGACCGGGATTTCGGCGATGTCGGACATGTCCTCTCCCGGGCAGAAGCGCCATTTGCAGCGCAGCAATCACTTGGTGTGCCAATGAATTTCATCGCGCGAAGCGCGCGGCGAGAGCTTGTTAGCACGGCAATTGCCGATTCCTCCTGCGCCGGGTGCAGGCGTGCCCTGCGGCAGCGCATTTCAGTGGGTGGAATTAACCGATCGTCCACAGCAGCGGCGGCCGCCCGCCCGCCGTCGGACGCAGGTGCACGCTGATGTGCCGACCGCATCCGGCAGCGAGGCCTTCGAACAATCCTTCCAGCACTTTTGCGCAGGCGTGGTGATAGTCGGACACATCTTCCATCAGCTTCCAGCTCTGCTGTCGGATCTCGAACGTGCCTTCGGACTTTGTGATCTCGGCCACATCGTCCTGCGCGGCGAATAGCGAGTCGAGGAACGATGCGAACTCGATCGCGCCACCACGAGTCGCTGACAAGGCAGTGGCGACTTCATCAAAATATTGCATGCCGATCAGCTTGCCGGTGAGATGCAGGAGATAGCCGGCATCCTCAGGTCCGAACAGCTGCACCAGCACGGGCGCGGCGGTGCGGACATATTCCATCGCGTAGTTGCGATAGGCTTTTTCAAGGCGCGGTTTCGGCCAGCTCGCAACAGGCAATGCCGGCGCGGTCTTGGCATCGAACAGCGGCGCCTCCAGATGCCGTGCGAACACCAGCCGCTGGTCGATCTCGAGCGGATGGTCGTATTGATGATAGTAGCCTTCGAGCCCGTCCTGGCCGTCGACACTCTGCTTGGTGCAGACGAAGCCGAGCCTGGTATCGCCGAGCGCGACGCCATTATTGGCGTGCCAGCCGCGCAGCATCGCGCGGCTCACCTCGCCCGGCACGCCGCAGATCGCGGTGCCCTTCCAGATCCAGCGCGGCGGCGGATAGCGGATCCACGCCTTGACGTCGCTCTCATGCATGTACTCGACATGCACGCCGCCGATCCAGTTGGAGAGATAGTGGTACTGCGCAGCAGCGACCGCCGGCGGCAGATGGCTGAGGCCGAGCTTTTCCAGTCCCGGCAGGAAACGCTCCTGCTGCTGGCGGCGAAACACGCGGAAGACGAACTCGGCGGCATCGGGCGTGCCGCGGCGGGTGACGACGGTGAGGATGAGGCCGGTGAAGTAAGCGTGATAGAGGTCGGCGACCGCGCGCCAGCGCTTCCATTGGGCTTCCTGCGCGGTGTCAGCTGCGGCAGTCATGTTCGCTCCCGGCTTGTTGTTTTGCGGGAGTGTGTCATCGCGGATGGGACGGCGCAACACGCCACACATTGGTTGTCATCGCCCGCGAAGGCGGGCGATCCAGTATTCCGAGACGGAAGTGATTGAATCGAAGGGCCGCGGCGTACTGGATTCCCCGCTTTCGCGGGGAATGACAGCGGAGTGTGTGGCTACACCCGGAAATGCTTGCTCAGCTTCAACCCTTGCGCCTGGTAGTTCGAGCCGATGCGCTGACCGTACATCGCGTCGGGACGCGCCAGCATCTTTTCGTAGACGAGGCGACCGACGATCTGGCCGTGCTCGAGGATGAACGGCACCTCGCGCGAGCGCACTTCCAGCACGGCGCGCGATCCCTGCCCGCCGGCGCCGGCATAGCCGAAGCCGGGATCGAAGAATCCGGCATAGTGCACGCGGAATTCGCCGACCAGCGGATCGAACGGCACCATCTCCGCGGCGTAATCGGGCGGCACCTGCACGGCCTCTTTCGAAGCAAGGATGTAGAACTCGCCGGGATCGAGGATCAGGCTGCCGTCGGGACGCGCCGACATCGGCTCCCAGAAATCTTCGACCGCATAGCCGGAGCGGCGATCGACGTCGACGACGCCGGTGTGGCGCTTGGCGCGGTAGCCGACGAAGCCGCTCGCCTTCTCGCCGGAGAGATCGACGGAGACGGCGACGCCGCCCGAGAGATCGGCATCGTCGATGTCGACGAGACGCTCGGCCGCATGCAAGGCGTCGAGCTCGTCGGAATTGAGGATGGCGTCGCCGGTGCGGAAGCGCACCTGCGACAGCCGCGAGCCCTCGCGCACCAGCACCGGAAACGTCTTCGGGCTGATCTCGGCATAGAGCGGGCCGTGATAGCCGGCGCCGATCATGTCGAAGCGGCGGGTGCCGTCGGCGATGACGCGGGTGAAGACGTCGAGCCGGCCGGTGGAGCTTTTGGGGTTTGCGGCCGCGACGATCTCCGGCGGCAGCGCCAGGCTCTCAAGCAACGGCACGATGTAGACGCAGTTGGTCTCCAGCACCGCACCGTCGGCGAGGCTGAACTCATGCAGCTTCAATTCGTCGATGCGTTCGGCGACGGTGGCGCCGGGGCCGGGCAGGAAGCTGGCACGCACACGATAGGCGATGTCGCCGAGACGCAGGTCGAGGCTCGCCGGCTGGATCTGGCTCTCGACGAAGTCGTAGGCGGGCAGGATGAGGCCTGCCTCCGCCATCGCCGCGATCATGCGGTCGGGCAGGATACCATTGGCGTCGGCGGCGATCGTGAAGCTCAACCGGGGGTCCTCGTCAGGGGTCAAATGCATCCGGACATACAGGAAATACTAGTCTTTTACGGCTATCCGATGGACGCCTTGACGGAAAGGCCATTGCGGAATATGAGCATCACTTATCCCGTGGTGATTTGAGCCGGCCGGCTTGCAGCCACGTTAAATAAGTCGCTAAACAGGCCGGGGACCTCTGTGATCCCGGCCCGTGGTTTTATCCAGGCCGGTTTTTTTGTGACCATTTTCGATGGTCACTTGAGGAGGTCCTATGTCGAAGTCCCCGGCGCCCACCGCGCAATATCGTCCCGAAACCCGCCTGGTCCATTCCGGCACCCTGCGCTCGCAATATGGCGAGACGTCGGAGGCGCTGTTTTTGACCCAGGGCTACGTCTACAACAGCGCCGAGGAGTGTGAGGCGCGGTTCAAGGGCGAGGACCCCGGCTTCATCTATTCGCGCTACTCCAATCCGACCATCTCGATGTTCGAGCGCCGCATGATCGAGCTCGAAGGCGCCGAAGCGGCCCGCTCGGCCGCAACCGGGATGGCCGCGGTGACGACCGCAATCCTCGCGCCGCTCAAGGCCGGCGATCACGTCGTGGCATCTCGCGCCCTGTTCGGCTCGTGTCTCTACGTCATTCAGGATCTGCTGCCACGCTACGGCATCGAGACCACGCTGGTCGACGGCTCCGACCTCGACCGGTGGCAGCGTGCGCTCAAGCCCAACACCAAGACGTTCTTCCTGGAGAGCCCGACCAATCCGACGCTCGACGTGCTCGACATTCCCGGGATTGCCGAGATCGCGCATAGCGGCGGCGCGCGGCTCGTCGTCGACAACGTGTTCGCGACGCCGATCTGGCAGAGCCCGCTCGCGCTCGGCGCGGACGTCGTGGTTTATTCCGCGACCAAGCACATCGACGGCCAGGGCCGCTGTCTCGGCGGCATCATCCTGTCATCGGAAGCCTTCATCGCCGAGCACCTGCACAACTTCATGCGCCAGACCGGCCCGTCGATCTCGCCGTTCAACGCCTGGGTTTTGCTCAAGGGCCTCGAGACGCTCGGCGTGCGCGTGCGCGCGCAGACAGAGACGGCGGGACGGATCGCCGACGTATTGGCGGACCATCCCAAGATCTCGCGGCTGGTCTATCCCGGCCGCGCCGATCATCCGCAGGCAGCGCTGGTGAAGAAGCAGATGCGCGGCGGCTCGACGCTGGTCGGCTTCGAGGTGAAGGGCGGCAAGCAAGGCGCGTTCCGCGTGCTCAATGAGCTGAAGCTTGCGAAGATCTCGAACAATCTCGGCGACGCCAAGAGTCTCGTCACGCATCCGGCGACGACGACGCATCAGCGTCTGAAGCCGGAAGACCGCGCCGCGCTCGGGATCAGCGAGGGGTTCATTCGCTTCTCGGCGGGGCTCGAGCATGCCGACGATCTGATCGAGGATCTGACGGCGGCGCTGGAGAAGGCGTGAGTTTGAATCGTAGGGTGATTAGCCCGCGGCTGCGCGAAGCGCAGTCCGCTGGCGTAATCCACCTACTTCGTTCGGCAGTCGTTGATGCATGGTGGGTTACGGCTTCGCCTGACCCACCCTACGGCACCGAACTACATCGGCCGGTACGTCCGCACATCGCCCGGCACGTTCACACCCAGCTTGATCTGGCCGACGGAGCGGATGATGTCGTCGCCGAGCAGCTGGGCGAAGCAGGCATAGCCCCAGTCGTTCATGTGCAGGCCGTCGGAGATGACGAAGCTCTCGACCGGGATCGATTGGTTCTCGTGCCAGTCGCGCATCACCTCGAAGCGCGGGAAGATGCCGACGTGACGGAGCTCGGCGACCTTGCCGAGCAGCTTCACCATCTTGCCGGCGCTCTCCTTGCGCTGGTTGACGGCCGGCGAATATTGCGGATCGACCAGCACGATGTCGGCACCGCCGGCGGCCTGGATGCTGGCGATGCCGTCCTCGACCATCTTGGCGGTGTCGCCGGGATCGAGGTTGCGCAGCACGGCGTTGGTGCCGACCTGCCAGATCACGAGATCCGGGTGCACGTCGATCACCTCCTTCTGGAGGCGCTTCATCATCTCGGGCGCGTCCTCGCCGCCGACGCCGGCATTGATGATGGTGATGTCGGCGGTCGGATATTTCCGGCGCAGCTGCGCAGCAAGACGGTTCGGATAGTTGAATTCCGGTGAGCTCGCGCCGTAGCCCGCGGTCGAGGACGATCCGAACGCGACGATCACGACGGGCTTGCCGGCGACGAGCTTGTTCGCGACATGCGGCAGCGAACCCATCGTCTTCGAGCCGCCCTTCGGCGCCAGGCACGGCACGCGGCTGAAGATGTCGCCGGCGGATTCTGCGACCTGCCTCACCTTGTCGATCGCGCGCGCGGTGATGCCGCGCTGTTCGGGGGACGTCGCGGCAACGGTGGTCTGGGAGGGCGATGCAGGCGCGGGATTAGCGGCCTGTGCGGGTGCGGGCGTAGCCTGCGCGGCCTGTGCCTGCGCACGCGACTGCGACACCGGCGTCAACAACAGCAGCAGAGCCGCGGCAGGCGCAGCCATCCATGCCATCAGGCAAAAAGGGCGGAAAGAACTCATTAACGCTAGACCTCAATTTTGCTGCTGGGCCGGACCCAGATGGGCGGCGTCAATCACGAACTGTGCCAACGCCCGGCCAAGGCAATCATGGACCTGCTTCGCCAGCTCAGGCCCGCGGGACGGGCTGAACAGGTCGAACTGACCCTGATCATTCCACTGCCGCATGATCGCGAAACGATCGAACAGCGGGACGTCATGCTCCTGGGCCACCACCCGCATATTGTCGAGATAAGGCGGCACCGAGATCATGGTTTCGGTACGCGGGCTGTACTGCAAGTTCATCAACACGACGTCAGCCCCTGCATTTTGCAATGCGGAAACCCCTTCGGTCACCGCGCCGCGAAAATCATCGGGATCGATGGCTCGGATAGCATCCACGGTCCCGGTCTGCCAGATGACCAAAGTAGGCCTTTTTGCTTCCATCAGCTTAACGAAGGTGGCGGCGGCCTCCTCTGCCGTCTTCTTGCTCTGTATTTCTACGGAGACGTGCACCGGCTCCTGCGGCGGCAGCTTGTCCTTCAGGATGGCCTGCATGCGCGCCGGATAGGAAGCGTCCTCGGAGGACGGAATCGTGGTCGAACGGCTGCCAATGACCAGGATTTCGAGCGGTTTGCCTGATTTGATGGCCTCGCCGACCTTGGGAAGCTGGCTCTCGCTGCTGAGCAGATAGGCCGGCAATTCGCAGGCGGGGGGCGTTGCGGGAGCCGCAGGCGCAGCATCGCCCGCACGCGCCGCAGGCGCGGCGAGGCTACCGCATAGCAGGACCAGGCTCAGGAGAACCTTCGCCTTCATCAGCCCCCTCCCGCCAGATCGGCGTTGCCGACGGCGTTCTTGGTTTTCGCACCGCTCTTGTCAGCTACGCGCTTGTACCACGAAATCACCCACGCAACGCCCCACATGATCAGGATTCCGGAGAGGCTAATCACCGCATGCATGGCGGCGCCGCCGGAGACTTCGGCCAGGATGAAATGACCGGCGAAGGCGAGGAAGACGCCGAGGCAGAATATCTCCAGGGAGTGGGAGCCGCACAGGATCAGCGGCCGCAGCCAGGGCGATTTCAGGCCCGGCCAGTCCCGCGGCAGGAAGCGCACGGTGAGCGCGGCCAACGCCAGGAAATGCGTGAAGCGCAGCACGTCGAGGTCGGTCTTGTCGATCGGATACATCCACTGCTCGAGCCGCTTCGGCATCAGATGGGACAGCTGCGGCACGTACCAGGTCAGCGTGACATAGAACGCCGCCACGATATAGGCGATCGATATCCACATCGTCACCGGTGAAGCCAGAATACGCGACATGCGCCGCGCACCTCCGAGCGCACACCATGCACCGAAGACGAAAAGCAATTGCCAGGCCAGCGGATTGAACGCCCAGAAGCCGTTCGGATAGGCGGAGAAATAGAGGTCGTATTCCCAGGTCACTACGTAGAGCGCGGCGGACAAAGCGAGCGTGAGGTCGGGCTTCCACTTCATCGACCACAGGATCACGGGCAGCGCCAGCATCAAAACGATATACAGCGGCAGCACGTCCATGTTGACGGGACGGAAGCGCAGCAGCAGCGCCTGCACGATGGTGACGTCGGGCTGCTTGAGGAAGTCCATGATGCCCATCTCTTCGGTGTAGAGCGGGTTCTCGAAACTGGTCGCGACGTAGGAGATTTCAGCGAGGAAGATCGTGAACAGGAAGACGTGCGCGACATAGATCTGCCAGACCCGCCGCAGGATGCGCGCGGTGGCGATGACGACGCCGCTCTCCAGCATCGCGCGGCCGTAGACGAAGGCGGCAGTGTAGCCGGAGATGAAGATGAAGATCTCGGTGGCGTCGCTGAAGCCGTAATTGCGGATCGTGAACCAGGTCAGCAGGCTCGGCGGCAGATGGTCGATGAAGATCAGCCACAATGCGAGGCCGCGGAACAGGTCGAGCCGGAGCTCGCGCTCGCCGATGGCGGGCAGCGAGATGGCGGGTGCGGCGGCGCGCGGCTTCGCCTCCACAGGCCTGGCCTCCGCGGACTTGGCACCGGCGGTTCCCGCGATTGGCGTTCCCGTCACTTGGTCGGCAATGGTCATCGGGGCCTAAAAACCCTTCCGCAAATCGCGCCGTTGATAAGGAGTGTACCGGTCCGGCCGTCGTCTCGCAAAGCGGCCGGATCACATAAGGGTGTCTTCTTTAGGGGGTGTACTTCTCCGCGAATTCGGGCGGGACGATGTCGCGAAAGCGGCCTGCGGCGTTTGGTTCCCGGCCGGGTTTTCGTTATGATGGCAGCCATGTACCGCGCCGTGACCCGCCAGATCGAAGTGACCGTCGAGCCGAACTTTGTTCCGGAACAGTCGTCGGCCGACCGTTCCCGTTATTTCTGGTCCTACACCATCGTCATCACCAATTCGGGCGAGGAGACCGTGCAGCTCAAGACGCGGCACTGGATCATCACCGACGCCACCGGCCGCCAGCAGGAGGTCAAGGGTGAAGGGGTGGTCGGCGAGCAGCCGACGCTGGCCCCCGGCGAACGCTTCGAATACACCTCCGGCGTCCCGCTCACGACCGCCTCCGGCTTCATGACCGGCCGCTACCAGATGGTCAGCGAAACCGGCGAGCGCTTCGAGATCGACGTGCCGACGTTCTCGCTGGACAGCCCGGACAACAAGCGGGTGTTGAATTAAAGCGGTGCCGGCGGTGCCGTAGGGTGGGCGAAGGCGCAGAGCGCCGTGCCCACCATTTCGATCGTCGCGCACAAGAGGGTGGGCACGCTTCGCTTTGCTCACCCTACGATATTGGGGCACTTGGCGAGCAACCTCCACATCGTCATTGCGAGCGCAGCGAAGCAATCCAGAATCCCTCCGCGGAAAGACTCTGGATTGCTTCGCTGCGC
>NZ_JBXAPO010000010.1:0-224219 GCF_058804065.1 Bradyrhizobium sp. GW821-FHT13H05
CGCCCGCACCCGCACCCCATCCTGCGCCAAGGTATCCAGGTCGACGAGGCCGGCCTTGGCCAGCGCCGCCAAGTGTTTGGCGAGCAGCCGGTCAAGCAGAACGGAGTGTTCAATCCGGAAGTCCGCCAGCGTATGGTGGTTCACCGACACGCCCCCACACAGCCAGCGGTACACATCGTGGCTCCCGCAAAGCCGCTCCAGCGCACGCCCGCTGCCGACGCCCTCGCTGGTGGCATAGAGCCACAGCGCCAGCAGAAGCCGCGGCGAGGTGGCGGGATGACCGGGGTGCTCATCCCGCGCCTTGATCCGATCCTCAAGTTCGCTCAGATCGAGGTTTTCGACATAGGCCCAGATCACGCGCGCCGAATGCTCTTCCCCGATCAGGCTCTCGATATCCACTGCCCGCAACTCGATCTGGTCGCGCTTCGGTTCGCGCAGGCGCGGTGCTCCCGAAGGCCTCGCATCAGTCCGCGGCGTCGGCTGCTCAGGCAGTTCTCCAAAAAGCTTGTCGTCAGCCATCCCGCGCCCCCTCCAAATCAACCCTTGCAGGGAATCACACCAGGACAGCAACGGCTACGGTCTGCGCCGAAAAAATTCACACCCTCTGAGGTGGCCGCTCCTTCAGCGGCCCTCGAAGGGCGACGGCCCGGCTGCGCATCTCGGCCGTTCATCCTTCGAGGCTCCGCATGCGATGCCTTCGCATCGCCTGCCTCGCACCTCAGGATGACGGATCAAGTTCCAGCGGTCTCGGGAAGCTGCTACGGCCGCCATGATGACACCCTACACCTGTTTTGCCCGACGGGTCAAATGGAATTCGAAAAATCAGCAATTGCGCGACGTGTCGTCCTCAAGTCGTTGATTTCGCTGGTCCTTGCTACTGTGCATGGGGTTGTTTTCGCATTTTGTGTTTTGAGCGCCGTTTACTCCGCCGCTTTTTCCCTTAAGCGCTGCGCATAGACGTTGATGATCAGCGCCGCCAGCAGGATCAGGCCGCGGATCAGGATCTTCAGGAAGCTGTCGATGTTGACGTGGTCGAGGCCGTTGTTGAGGACACCGAGCACGAACAGCCCGACGATGGTGTTGCCGATGCCGCCGCGGCCGCCGAACAGGCTGGTGCCGCCGACGACGACGGCGGCGATGGAGTCGAGCAGATAGGTGTCGAACTCGTTCTGCTGCGCGCTGCCGAAATGGGCGACACCCAGCATGCCGCCGATGCCGGAGCACACGGCCGAGATCACCATGACGCTGCCCAGGATGAGCTTGACGTTGAGGCCGGAATATTCGGCCGCCTCGCGGTTGCCGCCGACCATGTAGACGTAGCGGCCGAAGCGCGTGTAGGTCAGCACCAGATGTCCGCCGAGCAGCATGATGGCGGCGACGATGACGATCCAGGGAATGCCGCCGATCGAGCCGGAGCCGAGCGTCGTGATCACATCAGGTACCTTGTAGGCGATCTGGCCGCGCACCAGCAGCGCCGAGATGCCGGCCGCGATCTGCATCATCGCCAGGGTCATGATGAAGGAGGGGATGCCGATCACGGTCAGCCCCAGCGCATTGACGAGTCCGAGAGCTGCGCAGAGCAGGATGGCGAGCAGGATCGCGGCGACGCCGGGCAGGGGGATGTTGGGAATGTTGACGTAGGATTCCTGCAGCGTGAAGTAGGCGACGGCGATGCCGGTGACGTTGGCGATGCCGGCGATCGAGAGGTCGATCTCCGCGCAGAGGATCACGAAGGTGAGGCCGACGGCGATGATGCCTGTGACCGACACCTGCGTCAGGATGTTGCCGAGATTGTCGAGCGTCGCAAAGGAGGGGCTGGCGAGCGCGAAGAAGGCGGAGAGGAAGATCAGCGTCAGGAACGGTGCGATGTTGCGCATCTGTGAGCGCAGGAAGGGTGCGAGGCCGCGCGCCCGCGCACCCGTCGCTGGAACTGTCTCACTGCTCGCCATGGTGCTTCTCCGTCACGCCGCTTCCAGCAGGCGGTCCTTGCTGACCGGCTCGTTCCTGAATTCCCGCACCACTTCGCCGCGCTTGAGCACGAGGATGCGGTCGGCCAGCGACAGCACCGTTTCCGGCTCGGTCGAGAGCACGATGATCGCAAGCCCCCTGGCGCGGAGATCGCGGACGATGTTGATGACGTCGTTCTTGGCGCCGACATCCATGCCGCGGGTCGGCTCGCACAGCACCAGCAGCTTGGGCGGATAAGTCAGCCATTTTGCCAGCGCAACCTTCTGCTGGTTGCCGCCCGAGAGCATGCCGAGATCGAGGCCGACCACGGGCGGCCTGATCTGCAATTGCTCGACCTGGCGCTGTGCGATATCGCGCTCCCGCGCCGGCTTGAGCAGCAGCGACGAGATGCGGTCGAGAATGCTGATCGAGATGTTCTTGTAGACCGGCTCCTGGTGGAACAGCATGTCGCGCCGGCTCTCCGGCACGAGCGCGACGCCCGCGCGCCGCGCCGCGGCCGTGCTGGCGAAGGTCTTGGGCGTGCCGTCGACGGCGAGCGTGCCACTATCAGGCTTCAGCTTGCCAAACAGAATGCGCGACAGCTCCTGCTGGCCGCAGCCCATGAAGCCGTAGATGCCGAGCACCTCGCCGGCACGGGCCTCGAAGGAGATGTCCTTCAGGCTGCGGGCCAGCGAGAGCTGATCGACCTTCAGGATGACGGAGCTGTCGCTCGGCTGCGGCAGCATCAGATCGTCGCTATAGCTGTGCTCGAGCACTTCGCCGCCGCGGCCGATCATGGCCTCGATCAGCGCGCCCTTGCTGGTGGCTGTGCTTGCGGTCTCCGCAACCTTTCGGCCGTTGCGGAACACGGTCACCGTGTCGGACACGCGAAGAATGTCCTCGATGAAATGCGAGATGAAGACGATGGCGGTGCCTTCCTCGCGTAATCGTCGAAGGGTCGAGAAGAGGCGCTCGACCTCGGGCGGGGAGAGCGCGGAGGTCGGCTCGTCCAGGATGACGATGCGCGCGCCGGAGAACAGCACGCGGGCGATCTCGATCAACTGCTGAAGCCCGATGGGTAAGTCACCCAGCCTGCTCATCGGATCGACGTCGATGCCGAAGCGGGCGAGCTGCTCGCCGGCCTCGCGCGCCATGCGCCGCCATTGCACGAGGCCGAGGGCGTTGGTCGGCTGGTTGCCGAGGAAGACGTTCTCGGCGACCGTGAGGTCGGGCGCGACGCTGAGCTCCTGATGCACCATGGCGATGCCGGCCGCATGCGCGTCGCGGGCCGAGCGGAAATGGGTCTCCTTCCCGTCGACCAGGAAGCGGCCGGAGAATTCGGTGTGCACGCCGGCGATGATCTTCATCAGCGTGCTTTTGCCGGCGCCGTTCTCGCCGACGAGGCCATGGATCTCGCCGGGGCGGAGCGCGAAGTCGACACCACGAAGCGCCTCGACGCCGCCGAAGCTCTTCGTGATGCCCTGCAGTTCCAGGATGGGCGAACGATCCTCGCGCATGGAGGCTCAGATCAGGAAATGATCCTGCATCCACTGCATCCCGGCGGCGTTGGCCTTGGTCACGACAGGACCGTCGGTGACGACGTTCTTGGGAATGCCCTGTCCGCTCTTCTCGCCGCCGACCACGGCGGAGACGCCCGCGATGATCGCGCCGCCATGGATGCGGCAGGACGGATTGCGGACGGTCGCGAACATGCGGCCTTCGCTCACCGCCTGGATCGCGGGCGGCATAGCATCGACGCCGCCGATCAGGATGTTGGTGCGGCCGCGCGCCTTCATGATGTTGGCGGCGGCGAGCGCCATGTCGTCATTGTGGAAGAACGCCGCGTCGATCTGGGGATATTTCGTCAGGTACGTTTCCCAGAGGCGGGCGGTCTTGGAGACGTCCCAATCGGCCGGCTGGGTGTCGAGCACCTCGATCGCCGGGAATTGCTTCACGACATTGTTGAAGCCCTTCGCGCGCCCTTGTGCGCCGGTGTGGCCGAGTGCGCCCTGGGTCATGATGATCTTGCCCTTGCCGCCCATCGCATTGCACAGCGCCTGCGTGACCGAGGCGCCCATGAACTCGTTGTCGGGGGCGAGGAAGGAGTGGACGTTGATCTGGTCGAGCGGCGCAATCAACGTGTCCATGTCGATCACGGGCGTGCCGGCGTCGATCATCTTCTGCACGGGCTGGGTGAGGGTGCCGATGCCGAACGCCTGGATCGCGACGAAGTCCCATTTCTGCGAGGCCATGTTGTCGATCGCCGCGCGCTGCTTCACGGCGTCGAGCTGGCCGTCGAACCAGGTGACCTCGACATTGAACAGCTTGCCCCAGAACTCGGCGGCCTGCTTGCCTTGCGCGCACCAGGTCGCCTGAAGGCCCGCATTGGAGAACGCCGCCTTCAGCGGCTTCTCGCTGCGTCCGACTTCGGCTGCCAATGCGGGGTTTATGCCCATGCTGCCAAGAATGGCAGCCCCGGCGCCGGCGGTTGCTGCCGCCTGAAGAAGATCGCGCCTCGTCGTCGAGAAATCTTTCGTCCCGGACATCGCTCGCTCCCATGTATTTTATCGTCGGCGCGTCATTGCTTGCGCGACCGATACGGAAAGTCTCTCACAATCGAAGAGTTCACGCCACCCAATCTGCAATCGCGCGCGGCATCGCCGCGGGCGCGTTGGTGCAGCGCAAAGCGTTACGCTGCGATGCCAGCGAAGGCGTCGATATCCGCGAGCAGTTGGTCCCATGTTCGCGCAATCTCGGCTGACCATTCATCGCCGAGCAGGTCGCGCAGTGTATCCCTGATGATTGCGAAGAAGGCGATAAACAGCTCGCGCGGCGTGCCATAAGCATCGTGTGAGACGACCTCGCAGGCGATCAGCCGGAAATGTCCGCGACGTTCGCCCGCGAAATCGAGAATCGCCTCGATCGTCATCGCCAGCATCGATCCCTTCACGAGCTCGCTGCCCTGCGAGCGGAACATCGCCCGCGTTTCCGGATGCTGTTCGAACAGTCGCTGATAGACCAGCGGCGTGAGATCGGCGCAGCGCGCTGCCGCAAGCTCGAAACTGTGTTCGATCGGATGAGGGGAGGCGTTCATCAGCGCATCAGTCACGCAGACAAAAAAAGAGCGGGGCCCTAGCCCCGCTCGAAAATTGTGTCGACCCTATTATCCCCGATTCTAAGATTTGCTCTTGATTGACGGGGCGACGCTGCGTTTTGCGCGCCAGGGGCTCCTCCCGAGACTTGGACCACCAGACTTCGACCTCGCGGTCACGTCTGAGCAAGAGGGATGCTAGATCAACTTTTCTCACTTGTCATCATTTTCGGCAACGATTGTTCAAAATAAGAGCAGTTAACGAAATGATCGGGCTTTTAGCCATGTAAGCATATGACAAATATAAGAAATCTGTGGATGGGCGGGGCGGTTGGGCTGCCTCAAATGCCGAACCTGGCGCCGCGGTGGGGCGCTCCGACCACAGTTTTCGAGAAATTTGCGCTGGGCCAAGCGGGCGGCGGAACTGACCTCGACTCAGGTCCCGGCGAGGTGTTTAGTTAGCGCACGAACGAATGGTTCGGTGGATGCGCGGACGGCTGCAAAAATTCCTACCGCTGGTCCTGCTTGCTTTGGCGATGCAGGTGCTGGCGCCGATTGCCGCCTGTCTGGCGGCCGGCCAAGCCGTGGCCGATCCGTTGTCTGCCGCCGTCATCTGCCACAGCGCGAGCGAGCAGGGTGGTCTGAACGACCAGACCGGCACGCCGACCGCACATGGCGCTGCGTGCGCGCTGTGTTGCCTGGCGCAGGCGGCCGCCTCGCTCGATTCGCCGCCGCACGTCGCGCCCGCTATTCCGGTCCGCCACGCCGAACGTGTGGTGTGGCACACGGCGGATGCATCCAGTGTGTCCGTGCACAAGGGCTCAAACGCCCAGGCTCGCGCGCCTCCTCGAATTTCCTGACGACCCTCAGTGTCGCCGCGGTCCGTCCGCTGGCGATCGATGCCGTCGAGCAGCCGGGAAGAAAGCCGGCGTCAGGAATGCCCCATGTTACGTTGTCATGCCCGCCGTGGCGTGAGCGTCGTTGCCGTTCAGGCCGCGCTGCTTGCGTCGTCGAGCGGAGTGCTCGCCCAAAGCAGCAGCGCAGTGCTGCCACCGGTCACCGTCGATGCGCCCGCCATGGCGAAACCCAAGCCGCGCAAGCCGGCGGTGAATACGGCTGCCACCAGAAGCCGGTCGACAAGTCCCGCCAGCGAGCGGGCGGCGCCCGCCGTCGTCCGCGAACAGGGGGCGGGCAGCACCCGCCCGTCGCTGGATCCGCCGGCCGCCGTCGCGCGCTATCAATTGCCGCAGCGCTCCTTCAGCATCACGGCGAAGGAGGTCGACGAGACGATCAATCTCAAAGATCCCGAGGACGCGGTCAAATACATGCCGAGCCTGTTCGTGCGGAAGCGCAACGACGGCGATAACCAGGCGGTGCTGGCGACGCGAAGCTGGGGCCTGAACTCCAGCGCGCGCACGCTGATCTATTATGATGACCTCCTCATCTCGGCGCTGATCGGCAACAACAACACGAACTCCTCGCCGCGCTGGAACCTGATCTCGCCGGAAGCGATCGGGCGGGTCGATTACCTCAACGGCCCGTTCGCGGCCGCCTATCCCGGCAACTCGATCGGCGGCGTGCTGCTGATCACGTCAAAAATGCCGGACAAGCCGTTCGCGGTCGCCAAGGAAACGGTCTCGGTGATGCCGTGGAATCAATACGGCACCAAGGATACGTATGTGACGAGCCAGACCAGCGCGGCCGCGGGCAATCGCGACGGCAAGCTGTCCTGGCTCGTCAGTGCCAATTATCTCGACGGCTATCAGCAACCGCTGACCTATACGACGAGCAGCACGATACCGGCCGGCACGACCGGAGCGTTTTCCGCGCTGAACAAGCAGGGCGTTCCCGCCAACGTGGTTGGCACAGGTATCCTCGCGCATTCGCAGCAGACGTCAGGCAATATCCGCCTCGCCTATGACGTGACGGCGCAGGTGCAGGCGACTTATTCATTCGGGATATGGAATAACCACCAGGTCTCCGATCCCCAGACCTATCTGCGGTCGACGGCAACCGGGCTGCCGACCTTCAACAACATCACGACCTTCGCGAACGCCAAATATATCTGGGACGAAACCCATGTGAGCAACGCGGTCGCGATCAAGAGCGACACCAAAGGCATATTCGATTTCGACCTGTCCGCCTCGAGCTACAACTATCTCGAGGATACCCAGCTCAATCCCTACACCGTAACTCCTACCGGCGTCGGCTTCTCGCAGAACGGCAAGATCCAGCGCATGGATGGCACCAACTGGCAGAACGCCGATGCCAAGGGCATCTGGCGTCCGCTCGGTTACGGCGGCGCGCATGAGATCAGCTTTGGCATCCACGGCGACCGGTACCGCTTGGAGAACCCGACATATGGCTCGACGGTCTGGTATCAGGCCTCGACCGGCACGGGACAGCTTTATGCAAACAGTCAGGGCGAGACCCGCACCGGCGCGCTGTGGCTGCAGGATGCCTGGAAGATTGAGCCCAATCTGAAACTGACGCTGGGCGGGCGGCTGGAGACCTGGCAATCGCTCGATGGTCAGAACGTCGTGACCCTGGCCAATGCGGCAGGTGTCATCACCTCGTCGTTCACGGGCAACCAGCCGGGCCTGGCATCGACCAATTTCTCGCCAAAGGCCTCGCTCTCCTACGATCCGAACAAGGATTGGAACATCACGGTCAATTTCGGCGAGGCCTATCGCTACCCGACGGTTCTCGAACTCTATCAGAACGTGACCGTCGGCAATACGATCACGGTGGCCAACCCCTTCCTGAAGCCCGAGCAGGACTTTACCGGCGAGCTCAACATCGAGCGTCACTGGAATGACGGCCGCATCAGGTTGACCCTGTTCAGGGAGCGGACCAACAACGCGATCATCGCGCAGACCAACATGATCAATGCGACCCAGAGCGCGACCACATTCAGCAATGTCGATGCGATCAGGATGCAGGGTGTCGAGTTGTCCGCCGACAAGGACAACGTTCTCGTCAGCGGTCTACAGCTGTTCGGCAGCGTGACTTATGTCGACTCGCGAATCCTGGCTGACGCGGGCTGGGCCGGCTTTGATCCTCTGACGGGCCTGGCTACGGCCGCGGTCGGCAAGCGCGTCCCTTACGTCCCCGACTGGCGCGCCAAGTTCGGCGTCACCTATCGGCCAAACGAGAACTGGGCCTATACCGTCGCCGCACGCTACAGCGGCAAGCAATATTCGACGCTGGACAACACCGACAGCGTCTCCCACGTCTATGGCGCGTTCGATAACTTTTTCGTTGTGGACTTGAAGTTGCACTATAACGCGACGAAGAATTTCGCGTTCGACTTCGGCGTCGATAATCTCTTCAACGAGCAGTATTTCCTGTTCCATCCGTTCCCGGGGCGAACCTTCGTCCTCGCCGGCAAGTATACGTTCTGACGGGTGGAATAATGTTCACGACGACAAGAAAGGCAAACGACATGAACAAGCTCTCACGCATCCTCGCGCTCGCAGCGCTGTCCACCGCAATGCTTGCAGCCCCGGTGCGCGCCGACGACGTCAAGGCCGGCGATCTCGTCATCTCGCAGGCGTGGAGCCGGGCGACGCCTGGTGGCGCCAAGGTCGCGGGCGGCTATCTCACCATCGAGAACAAGGGGACGGCGGCGGACAAGTTGGTCAGCGTTTCCGCCGATATCGCGGGGAAGGCCGAGGTTCACGAGATGGCGATGGACAATGGCGTGATGAAGATGCGCCCGCTCGACAAGGGCCTCGTGATCGACCCCGGAAAGACGGTGAAGCTCGCGCCCGGCGGCTTTCATCTGATGCTCCAGGAGCTGAAGGGGCCGTTCAAGGAGGGCGAGAAGGTGCCGGTGACGCTGGAGTTCGAGAAGGCCGGCAAGGTCGCCATCTCTCTGGACGTGCAGGGCGTCGGCGCGCAGGCGCCCGGCGGCGGTGCAGGCATGATGAAGAAAATGCCTGACCATTCGGGAATGAAGATGTGATGCGCATGATCTGGACCTTCGGGAGACCGAATATGGCGAAGCGAGCCGGGCTGATTCTTCTGGGCGTACTTGCGGCAGCGCCGGCGAGTGCGCACGTCTTCCTCGAAGGCAAGCAGGCGACGGTCGGCGCATCCTACAAGGCCGTGTTCGCCGTGCCGCACGGCTGCGCCGGCTCGCCGACGGTGAATATCCGCGTGCAGATTCCGGAAGGGGTGATAGCAGTGAAGCCGATGCCGAAGACGGGTTGGAACGTCGATGTCGTCGAGGGCAAATATGCCAGCGAATACGACTATCACGGCAACAAGCTCTCCTCCGGCGTCAAGGAGGTCGCGTGGTCCGGCGGCAAGCTGCCGGACAAGAACTACGACGAGTTCGTCATGCACACAGTGCTGACCGATACGCTCAAGCCGAACACGACCCTGTACTTCCCCGTCGTCCAGGAATGCGAGACCGGCGTCAGCCGCTGGATCGAAATTCCGGCCGAAGGGGCAGGGCATTCGCATGAGGGCAAGTCGCCGGCGCCCGGCGTGAAGCTATTGCCCAAACCCTGATGCGCCTTCTCGCCGCGCTCGCGACGTTGCTGCTCGTCGCCGGCCTCGCGACCGGCGCGTCGGCGCATGCGGCGCTTGTCACGGTCGAGCCGGCAAGCGGCAGCATGCTCGTCAGTGCGCCGAAGGCCGTGGAGTTCCGCTTCAACGAGACGGTGACTCCCGGCGCGATTCTGTTGATCGACGGTGCGGGCCGGGCGCGGGACGACGCGCGCGTCACCGCATCGGGCGAGACGATTTCGGTCGTGATGCCGCCGGAGCTGCCGCAGGGAACGGCTGTGGTCAGCTATCGCGTGATCTCGCAGGACGGTCATCCGGTCTCGGGATCGGTGATCTTTTCGATCGGGACGCCGACTGCGACAAAGCCTCCGGTCACGGCGGATGCCGGGTTGAACGTGCTGATCTGGCTTGCGCGGGTCGGCCTCTATCTCGGTCTGTTTGTCGGCGTCGGCGGCGTGTTCTTTGCGCGCTGGATTGCGTGGTCGATGATCGGGATGACCGTTCCGCGCTTAGCGCTCGCCGCCGGTATTCCCAGCGCCGCGGCCTCCGTTGGCGCGTTGGGCCTCGATCTCCTCGGGCTGCCGCCGTCGGCTCTCACGACGGCTGCCCCCTGGAAGGTCGCGTTCGCGACCAGCGCCGGCCCCGCGCTGGTGTTTGCCATCATTGCGATGCTGTTCGCGTTGATGGCACTGCGCAGTGCGCGGTATGCGCGCGCTCTTGCGGTCATCGCGCTCGTCGGCGTTGGTCTGTCGCTCGCCATGACCGGGCACGCTGCAACCGCCCCGCCGGAGGTGTTGACCCGGCCGTCGATCTTTCTCCACGGCCTCGGCGTTGCGATCTGGATCGGTGCTCTCGCGCCGCTGGTCGCGCTGGTGTCGAAGCCGACGATCGCGACACGCCCCATCGTGAACCGCTTTTCGCGCATCGCCGCGCTGGCGGTCGGCGTGCTGGCCTTGACCGGCCTCGCACTCGCGATCATCCAGCTCGAAAAGCCGGCAGCGCTGGTCGAGACCCGCTACGGACTGATCCTCTCGACCAAGCTCGCATTGGTCACAGGATTGCTCGCGCTTGCCGCACTCAATCGGTTCCGGCTGACACCGGGCCTGGCTCGGAGTGAGAAAGGGGCGCCTGCACTCAAGCGCTCGATCCTGCTGGAAGGTGCGATCGCGCTCACTATCCTCGCAATCGTCGCCGGCTGGCGCTTCACGCCGCCGCCGCGGACGATCGTTCCGGAGACACCGCTGGCAATCCACATCCACACCGACAAGGCGATGTTCCAGGTCCTGGTCTCACCGGGCAAGGCGGGTGTCGACGACTTCGTGCTCCAGCTCATGACCGGCGAGGCGACACCGCTCACGGCCAAGGAAGTGACGCTGACCCTGAGCCTGCCCGAGCGCGGCATCGAACCGATGGAGCGGGGCGCCTCCCTCGGGCCCGACGGCTACTGGCATGCGCGCAAGGTCGAGCTGCCCTTTGCCGGCCGCTGGCATGTGCGGATCGATGCGCTGGTGACCGATTTCGACAAGATCACGCTCGAGGACGACCTTGAAGTGGCGCCGCCTTAACGCGCACACGGTTCAAGTCGAACCTGAAGGCAACGGAAAAATGACAGGAATTTCGTCGCGTTAGCGGCTTTTCCTCATTCCCGGTCTTGTGTTTTCGCTCCCAATCCGGTTTCACTGCAGGCCATCACTGATTCCTTGAGTATTGCCATGCGGTTGTCGCGGTTCTTTCTGCCCATCCTGAAGGAAAATCCGAAAGAGGCGGAGATCGTCTCGCATCGCCTGATGCTGCGCGCCGGCATGATCCGGCAGGAGGCCGCCGGCATCTATGCCTGGCTGCCGCTCGGCTTTCGCGTGCTGAAGAAGATCGAGCAGATCGTGCGCGAGGAGCAGGACCGCTCGGGTGCGCTGGAGCTGTTGATGCCGACGCTCCAGCTGGCCGACCTCTGGCGCGAGAGCGGCCGCTACGACGCCTACGGCCCGGAGATGCTGCGCATCGCCGACCGCCACAAGCGCGAGCTGCTGTACGGGCCGACCAACGAGGAGATGATCACCGAGATCTTCCGCGCCTACGTGAAGTCCTACAAGAGCCTGCCGCTCAATCTCTATCATATTCAATGGAAATTCCGCGACGAGCAGCGTCCGCGCTTTGGCGTGATGCGCGGCCGCGAGTTCCTGATGAAGGACGCCTATTCCTTCGACCTCAACGAGGCCGCGGCACGCGTCGCCTACAACAAGATGTTCGTCGCGTATTTGCGTACCTTCGCTCGGATGGGGCTGAAGGCGATCCCGATGCGCGCCGAGACCGGCCCGATCGGCGGCGATCTCAGCCACGAATTCATCGTGCTGGCCGAAACCGGCGAATCCGGCGTGTTCATCAATCGCGACGTGCTGGACCTGCCGGTGCCGGACGAGAACGTCGACTATAACGGCGACCTCACGCCGATCATCAAGCAGTGGACCTCGGTCTATGCCGCCACCGAAGACGTCCACGACGCCGCGCGCTTCGAGCAGGAAGTGCCGGAAGAGAAGCGGGTGAATACCCGCGGCATCGAGGTCGGGCAGATCTTCTATTTCGGCACGAAGTATTCCGACGCCATGAAGGCCCTCGTGGCGGGACCGGACGGCGTCGACGTGCCGATCCATGGCGGCTCCTACGGCGTCGGTGTCTCGCGCCTGCTGGGTGCCATCATCGAGGCCTGCCATGACGATGCCGGCATCAAATGGCCGGAGGCGGTGGCGCCGTTCCGCGCGGTGGTGCTCAACCTCAAGCAGGGCGATGCGGCGGTCGATGCGGCCTGCGAGAAGCTCTATGCCGAGCTCACCGCCAAGGGCGTGGACGTGCTCTACGACGATACCGACCAGCGCGCCGGAGCCAAATTCGCTGCCGCCGACCTGATCGGCATCCCCTGGCAGATCATGATCGGCCCGAAGGGGCTGGCCGACGGCAAGATCGAGCTGAAGCGGCGTGCCGACGGCTCCCGCGAGAATCTGTCGCCTGCGGACGTGGTTGCCCGGCTGGTCGGCTGAATAGTGTTCATCGCGCGATAATGGGCCGGCAATCCGGCCACAATTGACCCCGAATCATGGGATTATCAAGCGATGGATGAAACCATGACCGAGACCAAGCCAACCGCGCCTTTTGCGCCCTTCGAGTGGATGCTGTCGGCGCGCTATCTGCGCGCGCGCCGCAAGGAGGGATTCATCTCGGTCATCGCCGGGTTCTCGTTCCTCGGCATCATGCTGGGCGTGGCGACGCTGATCATCGTCATGGCGGTCATGAACGGCTTCCGGAAAGAGCTGCTCGACAAGATCCTGGGGCTGAATGGCCACATCCTGGTGCAGCCGCTGGAATCGCCGCTGACGGACTGGAAGGACGTCGCCGACCGCCTCAGCCAGGTCCAGGGCATCCGCCTTGCGGCACCCGTGGTGGACGGCCAGGCGCTGGCGTCATCGCCGTGGAACGCCTCGGGCGTCCTTGTGCGCGGCATCCGCTCCGACGACCTCAACAACCTCACCTCGATCGCCAAGAACATCAAGCAGGGCTCGCTGGAGGGCTTTGACGACGGGCAGGCCGTCGCGATCGGCCGGCGCCTCGCCGACCAGCTGTCGCTGCACGCCGGCGACAGCATCACGCTGGTGGCGCCGAAGGGCGCCGTGACGCCGATGGGCACGACGCCGCGCATCAAGCCCTACAAGATCGCCGCCGTGTTCGAGATCGGTATGTCCGAATATGATCTCGGCTTCGTGTTCATGCCGCTTGCCGAGGCGCAGGCCTATTTCAACCGCAGCAACGACGTCACCTCGATCGAGGTGTTCACCACCAACCCCGATCGCATCGCAGCATTTCGTCAGGCGGTGACGGAGGCCGCGGGCCGCCCGGTGTTCCTGGTCGACTGGCGGCAGCGCAACTCGACTTTCTTCAACGCGCTCCAGGTCGAGCGCAACGTGATGTTCCTGATCCTGACCATGATCGTGCTGGTCGCGGCGCTCAACATCGTCTCCGGCCTGATCATGCTGGTGAAGGACAAGGGCAGCGACATCGCGATCCTGCGCACCATGGGCGCCTCGCAAGGCTCGATCATGCGCATCTTCCTGATCACCGGCGCCTCGATCGGCGTGGTCGGCACGCTGGTCGGTTTCATCGTCGGCCTCGTGATCTGCCTCAACATCGAATCCATCAGGCAATTCCTGTCCTGGCTGACCAGCACCGAGCTGTTCTCGCCGGAGCTCTATTTCCTGTCGAAACTGCCTGCCGAAATCGACGTCGGCGAGACTGCGGCGGTTGTCATCATGGCGCTGACACTGTCGTTCCTGGCGACGCTCTATCCGTCCTGGCGCGCCGCGCGCCTCGATCCGGTCGAAGCGCTCCGGTACGAGTGAGGGGCTGATGGAGCGGCAGCAGGGGGCGGAAGATGTACCGGTCATTTATCTCCACGAGATAAAGCGGCAGTACTTGCAGGGCGAGGCGGCGCTGACGATCCTCGACAACGCCAAGCTCGCGCTGTGGGCGGGCCAGTCGGTCGCGCTGGTCGCGCCGTCCGGTTCGGGCAAGTCGACACTGCTGCACATCGCGGGGCTATTGGAGGCGCCGGATTCCGGCGAGGTCTACGTCAACGGCGCGCCGACATCGCAACTGCCCGACATCGAGCGCACCCAGCTTCGCCGCACCGATATCGGCTTCGTCTACCAGTCGCACCGGCTGTTGCCGGAGTTTTCCGCGCTGGAGAACGTGATGATGCCGCAGATGATCCGCGGCCTGAAGAAGTCCGAGAGCGTCAAGCGCGCCAAGGAGATCCTCGGCTATCTCGGCCTCGGTGACCGCATCACCCATCGCCCGGCCGAGCTGTCGGGCGGCGAGCAGCAGCGCGTCGCGATCGCGCGTGCGGTTGCCAATGCACCGCGCGTGCTGTTTGCGGACGAGCCGACCGGCAACCTCGATCCGCACACGGCGGATCATGTGTTCCAGGCCCTGATGCAGCTCGTGAAGGCGACACAAGTCTCGATGCTGATCGCGACCCACAACATGGAGCTCGCCGGCCGGATGGACCGGCGCGTCTCGCTGTCGAACGGCCAGGTGGTCGAGCTCGACTAAAAACTGCGAAAACAACCCCATGCACAGTAGCCGGCCCTTGTCGGCGCTGGTCGGGGGTGACACGTCTCAGCCCTTTGACATGTCATGCAAACCCGCTGCGACGGCGCATCGCGCAGCGGGCAGGCCGATTACGGCCTGATCACCGTCAATTTGAACGGCCCGCCATTGGCCGCGGCGTGCGCCACGGCGTCGTTGGCATGGTCGAGGTCGAAGGCCGTGGTCTCGTACTCCTCCAGCCGCAATAGCCCTGATCGCACCAGCGCGATCAGGCGGCTTGCGGCATCCGGCGGATACATCCAGACGCCGTGGATGCTGATGCAGTTGCGCATGATCCAGGGGTAGGGCAGCTCGAGGCCCGCACCGCCGGCCATGCCGACGCCGCCCATCAGCACGACGCGGCCGTAAGCGCGCACCGTCATGATCGCCGCGCGCACGACAGTCGCGCTCACCGAGGGCGGCATGATGTCGAACACGCAGTCGATCGGCCCGGGCGCGGCGCGCTTCATCGCTTCGCGGTCGTCGTCCTCGTTGCCGGTGAGCCTGACCGGCTTCACGCGGTTGCCGAAGCGGCGGACGAGATCGGCCAAAATCCTCTCGTTGCGGCCCGGCGTCACCACGCAGGCCGCTCCCATCGCCAGCGCAACCGACACCGCCGCGCTGCCAAAGTTGCCGGTGGCCCCGCTCACCAGCACGGTCTCGCCGGGTTGCAGATTGGCGGCGAGGAAGCCGCCATAGGGCACCAGCAGCGTCCCCAGTGCGCACCATTGCGTGGCCTGCTCGGACGTGATCGTGCCGAGGCGTTTGACGTTCTCGGTCGGCACCCGCATCTGCTCGGCGAACGAACCGTGGCGAAAGTGCTGTTGCAGGCGCATGCCGCCGGGACCGGCGGCGGTGAGGCCTTGCAGCGCGATATCGGGCGCAACGGCATCGTCGCGCGAACGCACCGTCGGGTCGCAGAACACCCAGTCGCCGACGCTGAGCTTGGTCGCGTCCGGACCGATCGCGCGCACCCGGCCGATGCCGCCCGGGCCGGGGATAACAGGCAGGTCGAGCGCGTAGTTGCGCATCCCGCTGAAAACCTCGTTCATGTAGGAGAGGACGCGCGTGGCGACGACATCGACGATGACCTCGCCGGTGCCGAGCACCGGTTCAGGGGCAGTCTCGATCACCAGCGGTGATCCCAGGGTTTTGAGTACGGCAGCTTTCATGTGTTCACCTCAAGGTCGGGTGAAGCTCATATGCGCCGCCCTTGAAAGGACAAGAAGGCCTGGTATTATCCTAGTATTCCCCAAACCCTCCATCGTGGGAGTGAGCCATGGCCGATCCTCGCCGCGTCGAATTCGGCGATTTCCTCAGATCCCGCCGCGAAAAGCTGTCGCCGAAGACCGTCGGGCTTCCTGCAGGGGCACGGCGGCGCACCGCGGGCCTGCGCCGCGAGGAGGTCGCCCAGCTCGCCGGCATTGGGGTGGACTGGTACATCCGGCTCGAGCAGGGCCGCACCGTCAGCCCGTCGGTCACCACCGTCGATGCGCTGGCCCGCGCGCTGCGCCTCACGAAGACCGAGCACGCTCATCTCAAGGCACTGGCGCGCGACGGCGACAAGCGCGCATTCACGCGCGAGATCGTGCCGCCGCCCATTCGGCGGATGATCGAGAGCCTGAAGCAGCCGGCCTACATTGTCGGACGGCGCTGGGACGTGCTGGCCTGGAACGACGCAGCCGAGGAGGTGTTTGCGTTCGGGCAATTGCCGGAGCAGGACCGCAATACGCTGCTGCTGGTGCTGACCAACAAGCAGACGCGAAAATTCTACGGCGCGGGCTGGGCGGACGTGGCCAAGAGCATGGTCGCGATGTTTCGCGCCACCCACGACGTCTGGGCCGGCGATCCCGCCTTCGCCGAATTGCTGACGCGGCTGCGGCAGGGCAGCCCCGAATTCGTCAAATGGTGGGAGGCGCACGAGATCCGCAGCACCTCGTCGGGCCTCAAGACCATGAACCATCCGACCAAGGGCCTGCTTCGGTTCGAACACACGAGCTTTCAGGCCAATGACGATCCGGCGCTGAAGCTGGTGATCTACACGCCGGTCTAGGTAGTTCGAAGGCTCGGTCTGACTTGCGTCAGGGCCACGCCGGAGATCGCGAGCAAGCCGCCGGCAATCAACTTCGGGGTCACGCGGTCGCCGAGGAACAGCACGCTCGACATCAGGGCGAACACCGGAAGCAGCAGACCGAAGGGCGCGACGCGGCCCATTGAGCAGCGGGCGATCAGCCAGAACCAGAGGCCAAACCCGATGATACCGCCGATGAAGATCGTGTAGGCGAGTGCCAGCCAGCCACGTCCATCCGCCGTGGCGAGGCTCGCCAGTTGGCCGTATTCGAGCAGCAACGACATCACCATGACTTGCGGCACTGTGAGCAGCGACGACCACCCCATCAACATCAGGGGATCGAAAGGGCCGTAGCGTTTTGTCAGCACGTTCGAGACCGCGAATGCGAAGGCCGCGCCGACCACCAGCAGCAGCGGAAGCGGTTTTGCCGACAAGCCGGGCTCGGCGGCCAACACGACCACGCCGACGAACGCAAGCACCACACCGGCGGACGTGGTGAGAGACGGCTTCTCCGCGAGCAGCGGCCAGGCGAGCAGGACGGTGAAGGGTGTGGCGAGTTGATAGGCGATCGCCGACATGCTTCCCGAGCCGAGCCCAAGCCCAACATAGAACAGCCCGAAGTTCAGCCCTCCCAGGAAAATCGAGATCGCTGCGACGGGGCCGATCTGTTGACGCGTGGGCCTCTTGACGAACGGCACGAGCAGCAGCGCGATGGCCAGGAAGCGCAGCGCCAGGAAGAAGAGCGGCGGAAACTCCGTGACGCCCACCTTGATGGCCACGAACTGATAGCCCCAGAGCAGGGGAACGGCCATCGCGCAGACGATCTGGATCGCAGACATGGCATTGTTCCTTTCAAGACCGATCAGTCCAAATATCGGCGCGCGCCAATGGCGCCGGGCGCCCGTGGGGTGGTTACCTCATGAAGCGGTCGAGCAGTGCGTCAGCGGTGGCTTGCGATGCGGTCCGCGCCGGTGCCGTCTTGCCGACCACGCGCAGCCCCTCGACGAAGCAGACGAGAATTCGGGCGGCGCTTGAAGGCTCGACGCCATCGGCCAGCTTTCCGGCCGTCTTCGCCCGGGACAGTGCATTCGTCAGTTTGGTTTCCATGGCCTTGAAGAAACCCGCGACGCGACGGCCGACTTCGGCATCCTGGCCAGCCAGCTCCATGGCGGTGGCCACCAGCAGGCAACCGCGCCGGCCATTGGCACCGCCGGTGCGGTCGACATAGCCGGCCAGGAAGGCTCGGAGGCCGTCGATCGGTTCTTTGGCGGGAGCGAGTTCGCTATCCATTCGGGCCACGGCATCGGCAATGTAGCGATCAAGCGCAAGCAAGAAGAGCGAGTGCTTGTCGCCGAACGCAGCGTAAAGGCTGCCGCGCGAGAGCTTGGTCGCGCGAAGCAGGTCCGGAAGCGCCGTAGCGTGATAGCCGCGCGACCAGAACACGCCCATCGCGCGTTCGACGGCGGCGTCCATGTCGAAACTTCGGGGGCGGCCGCGGGGGGACGGCGCTGGGGTTTGACGGCTCATTGCTCATATATAGACCGATTGGTCCTTAAATCGCAAGGAATGGTTTTGGGGCGCGTTCGAGGAAACTCAAGGCTATTGCGTATGAAGGAAAAAGCGGCGAGGAGCTCGCTTGCGGCGCATCCTTCGAGACGCCCGCCTACGGCGGGCCCTCAGGATGAGGTCGCGTTTTGCGGCGGGATTTTTAGACCCTCATGGTGAGGAGCCCGCCAAAGCGGGCGTCTCGCCTACGGCGCCGGCACGGCCGGGGGCGTTGGGCTGACGTTCGGCACCGTGGCCGGCCAGGGGCTGATCGGGTTCAGCGCGGACAGCGCGCAAGATGATTTGAGCTGCGTCCACGTAGACGCCAGGCCCGTCAAGTCGATGTCGAATCTCGTCGTGTTCGTCTTGTCGTCCTGTAGCGTCGTGGTCTGGCGGACATGCATGGCGCGGGACGCCAATATCGCCTTGATCGTGTCGGCATCGATGCTGCCGCGCCAAAATTCGTACTTGCCGGACCGTATTGCAGACCCTCCGGTCTCGTTGCCGGCCTCGGCATCCGCCGTCATCAGGATCATGCTCTTGCTGGCGGACGCCTCGTCGATCTCGCCTGTGAACGTCAGCGGCACGCGCTTGTTGCTTTCGCAAGACAGGCGCCACTCCATCATGCGGAACGACGTGCCGCTGTCCTGCTTCATGACCGCGAATTTGCGGACGAACGGCCGCGCCTCCTTCTCCAGCGTCCACATCGTTTCGGCCAGCGGGCGGGTGTCAATGCCGAAACGATAAAGCTCGGCGCGCGTCAGCATGTGCAGGTTCTCGAACTTCACTGTCCGGATCAGTTCATCGAGTTCGTGGCTGATCCCCATCGCCGCGATGAACGCGGTGCGGTCGCGGTCGCCGCTGGCTATGCGGCGCCGCCGGGCTTCGGCGACCACCTGTGGAGGCGGATTGCCGCGAAACTGGAGGATCAGCCTGGAATTATGCACCGCCAGCACCGCGTCGGGGGCCACCTCGCGGGATGTCGCCCCGATAAATACAAAGCCGCAGGCCGAGTTGCACATGGCGTGGTAGGTGGTGAGCCTGGCCTCGATCTCGCCGCCTGCGTTCTTCACCTTGAGGCACGCCGTGTCGATCTGCGTGCCCGCGGCGCACGCCGTCACCATCGTTCTGCCGACGCGCGCGATGGCCTTGCGGCTGCGCAGCAGCCGTCCGATCTCGTAGGACGGGTCGACGCTGCCGCCGGGCGAATACAGGTAGATCGGACGCTGCGTGTCCTTGACGCCGGCCAGGAAACGGCGAACGCGCGGCGCGGCGTCCCGGTCGATCTGGCCCTCGATGGCGATCCAGCGGTCGCAGCCCGGTCCGCACGCGTCGGGCGCTCCCTTGGCAAGATAGATGATCAGCGTGGAGGCAAATCCGGCTTTCTCGGCCGGGGTTTCTGCGCGCAAGGCGCCGGCGCCGGGAAGCAAGAGCGAGGCAATGAGAAGCAGGATACGGACGAGCATGAAGCGATCGGCTACGCGCAGTGAAGACCGATCCTGACGCTATACGATGATCGACGTGGTCACAACTTGCAGTGGCATGCCGGAGTCTGTTTTATTTCGCCGGCGTCCAGATCGGCATTTCCGCTTGCGCGCAATTGCTGCAATCGGCGCCGCCAGAAATGGGGGACGGCAGCATGCTGGAGGTCAGCGTGCGTCTCCTTGTTCCGCTTTGCTGACACACGACTGACATGCCTGATGATTTTGCGTGTGTCGCCGGTACGATGCTCTTGTCAATTGAGAGGGGGCGGGTAGAGTTTGCTGCGCCTGCACTGCGAGGACATCGCCATGAGGTCTTTGTCTAGCCTAGCCGCTGCTTGTTCATGCATCGTCCTGATCGGCGGCACGGCGGTCTCGCAAGCGGCGACGTCGCCGGCCAGTCCCGCCGGTACGCTTCCCAGCATCACGGTCGAAGCGCCGAAAGAAGTCCCCAGGCACAGTCAGCCGAGGCAGCGCGGAGTTGGCAGGGCCGTGCCGCGCCGGACATCGCCGGCCAGTGAACCCTCACTGACAACAACATTGGCGGCACCGACGTCGGTCATGGCGAAGCTTGCGAGCCTCGAACGGATCTCGGGCAGTTGCGTCGACGGCTGCCAAACGAGCTTCAGGACCGGCAATGCACCTTGGCGCGGATGCTCGTCTTCCGGCTGGCCTGCGTTGTCGTCAACGTGCAGAAACATCTACCATTTCAAGACCTACGCCGAGTGCACGGGAACCGGAATGTTGCTGGGTTGGCAAAGCCGAGAACTCACCTGGTACTGCACCAGCCTGGCCTTGAAGTAGTCCGTGACCGAACTCGCGACGTCCGACGCTTACACCAGCCAGAGCGTGTTCACCGGTCCCGGCGCTTACGCGGCCCTGATCGGCGGACTGCCGCAGGATATTGCAGCGTTGTGCCGCGCCTTGCAGGGCCTGTTGATCCACGAAGCATGGATCGAGAGGCAGGGATTGGACCCCGCTGAGTTCTCGGGTCAAAGCCGCGCCACGTTGCCTGTGGCCCGGCGCCTGGAGCAACTTCTGGCGATCGACCCGAGGCCGCTGAGCATCGCCCGGCCGGGCGCGTCGCGGGCGCTGGCGACGTGCCGGGACTTTGCATTGATGTTGTGTGCTGTGCTGCGGCATCACAGCGTGCCTGCTCGCATACGCTGCGGTTTCGGCAGGTATTTTGCCGGGCATTCCTTCGACGATCATTGGGTGTGCGAGTATTGGGCGAGGTGTGAGCAACGCTGGGTGCTGGTCGATGCTCAGCTCGACGAGCTGCACCGCAGTCTCCTCAAGTTCGATTTCGAGCCAACGGATGTGCCTCGTACCGAGTTCATCACGGGCATCGAGGCGTGGAAGCGATGCCGAACCGGCGCCATCGACCCGGCGCAGCTCGGTCACGGGGCGACGACCGGCCTGTTCTTTGCCCGCGTCAACCTGGCGCGCGATCTCTTGGCGCTCGCTGGGATCGAGACCTCGCCATGGGATAGTTGGCGCGCGGCGCGCGAACCGCATCGCGCCTTGGATGATGCTGCTCTGTCGTTCTGTGACGGCATGGCGGAGCGTGGCGAGGAAGCGGCCATCAACATTGCGCCATCGCTACGCGCACCACCCTGGCAGTAAACGGTTCAAGGCCGGTGCCGGGCTGCTTTTCGGCGCGTGCTCGCCCGTTTGCAAGCCGGCCTCACAAGCGTTATGTCCGGCTGTTTCGATGAGAGCCCTGACATGACGATCTCTGATGACAATGACCTCGCGCGCCTGAAGGAGATCGGCCGCATCGTCGCCAACACCCTGGAGGCGATGGGCAAGGCGCTCGAGCCGGGCATGAGCACGGCCGAGCTCGACCAGATCGGACGACAGCTCCTGGAAGCGGCCGGGGCCCGTTCGGCGCCGGAGCTGGCCTACGACTTTCCGGGAGCGACCTGCATCAGCGTGAACGAGGAGATCGCTCACGGCATTCCGGGGGAGCGGCGGATCGCGCGCGGCGATCTCGTCAACATCGACGTTTCAGCCGAGAAGAACGGCTTCTTTGCGGACACAGGCGCCTCGTTCGCCGTTCCGCCCGCCACCCGTGCGATCGAACGCCTTTGCAGGGATGGCCGGCGGGCGATGTGGACGGGCCTGCAGCAGGTCGGCGCCGGCAAGCCGATTGCCGGCATTGGTAACGCCATCGGGACGTTTGCGCGGAAGAACGGCTACAGCCTGGTCAGGAATCTCGCCAGTCATGGTGTCGGCCGCTCGCTCCACGAGGAGCCGACGGAGATCGCGACATGGCCCGATCGCTCTGAACGCCGCGTGATGAGCGACGGCCTGGTGTTTACCGTCGAGCCGTTCCTGTCCATGGGCGCCGAGTGGGCCCAGGATGGTGGCGATGATCCATGGACCCTCTACAGCAGCCCCGAAGCGCCGACCGTTCAGTACGAGCACACCGTGATCGCGACCCGAAACGGACCTTTGATCGTAACACTGGCCGGCTGAGGTATCCCGGGCCAGAACTCCGGACGTCTTACGCGTCGCGCGACCAGTGCTGACATCATGCCACCGGATCGCTGGCCGAATCCGAGCGGCTTCGGTCATCCGGGGCAAGCGGCGGGGATCGTCTTGCGGGAGCGCTCTCCGGTGAAGCAGCCGCGCGGGGCGAGGTGATTTCGGCCGGAGCAGGTCCGGCGTCGCGCCAGGCGACGATCCAGATCAGGAAGCCGAGCAGCGCGAGCGCCGCGCCGACGGGACCGGTGGAGGTCCAGCCCAGCCCCTCGCGAATGGCAAGGCCGCCCAGGAACGGGCCGAGCGCATTGGCGGTGTTGAAGGCGGAATGGTTCAGCGCGGCGGCGAGCGCCTGCGCATCGCCGGCGACGTCCATCAGCCGGGTCTGGAGGATGGCGCCAAGCGAGACGCTGGCGCCGATGGCGAAGATGTCTGCCGCAAGCAGCCAGGGATTGCCGGCGGCAAGCGGAAACACCAGCAGCGCAACCGCAGCAAACAACAGGATGATGCCCGCCGTCGGCATCAAGGCCCGGTCGGCAAAGCGCGGCACGAACAGATTGCCGAGCGTGGCGCCGACGCCGAACACGGCCAGAAAGAACGGGATGACTGCGGTGCTTACCCTGGTGACCTCGATCAGCGTCGTTGCGAGATAAGTGTAGACGGCAAACATGCCGCCAAAGCCGATCGCACCGATCGCAAGCGTGATCCAGACGCGGCCGCTCTTCAAAGCGCCGAGCTCGCGCAGCGGATCCGATCTGCCGGCCCGGTCGCGTGGCGCGAACAGGGCGCACAGCAGAACCGTGAACAGCGCCAGCACCGACACGAGACCGAAGCTCGCGCGCCAGCCGACCGCCTGGCCAATCAGATTGGCCAAGGGCACGCCGATGATGGTGGCGCAGGTCAGGCCGAGCATCACCTGGCCGATCGCCTGCGAGCGGCGCTGTTGCGGAACGAGGGAGGCCGCGACCAGCGCGGCAATGCCGAAATAGGCGCCGTGCGGCAATCCCGACAGGAAGCGCGCTGCGATCATCCAGCCAAAGCCGGGTGCAAGCGCGGTGAGTGCGTTGCCGAGCGCAAACACGGCCATCAGGACCAGGAGCTGCGTGCGCCGCGCGAAGCGCGCGCCCAGCACGGCGATCAGCGGCGCGCCCAGCACGACGCCGAGCGCATAGGCGCTGATGGCGTGTCCCGCGGTCGGCTCGTCGATATGGAGGTCGGCGGCGAAGAACGGCAGCAGGCTCATCGATGCGAATTCGGTGGTTCCGATCGCAAAGCCGCCCATCGCGAGCGAGATCAGGACGATGGCGAGGTGAGGGGGCGCCGAAGCCACGGTCGAATTGGCGCGGGGCGCGGTCGCGTGAGGCGAGGTCGTCATGTGTCCTGCATTGGTGGCGTCAACGGGAACCAGCCCAGCGAACGTCGCCACCCCTGCAAGATTTGTCTGTCGTACTTAAACCCGGATCAGTCCGCGTCAACACTGAAGCTGCGCAGCAGAGCGGTTGCATATCAGCGTCCCGCCTGCGCCACCCCTAATCAGCGCGCCGCGATGAACGCGCGGGTTTCTTCGCCGCGAAATACGGGTTCGCAACACAGCTCGCCGAACGACCAACCGCGAGAAATCTGCACTGCGCGAGCGAGGTGTAGCGGCAATCGAAATAGCCGACCTGGCCGTAGATCTGCATGCAGACGGGATAGCTCGGATCATAGGTCTGCGCACGCGCAGGCGCGCTCGCCTGAAGCAGGCTGATCGCAACCAGCGCGAGGCAAGCGCTGCGCATCTCAGCGCGGCAGGTAGGTGCTTGGTGAATAACCCGGCACCTGCGCGCGGGGACGATTCTGATACGCGTAGGGATCATCGCTCTGGCCTGCGAAATACGGGTTGGCGATGCAGGTCAGCGCGCGGCCCGACGAGCTCGCCTGACACTGTGCGTAAGTGTCGAATGTGCAATTGCTCAGCCCCGGCCATTCATCGCCGGTCAGGCAGAACGCATGATGCGTACCGAATGCGTGTGCGGGCGTGCTTGCGCTCAGCGTGAATGCGAATGTGGCGAAGGCGAGCGAAAATGTGGCGACAATGAGGGAGGCAATTCGTTCACGCATTTCGATTCTCCAATCACGCGATCGTGCGCGCGACGATGTTACGCGCGCATGCACTGCATCTCGTGTAGTCGACATTGGAATTGCTGAAAACTCTTGTTTCAAAGGGTTTCCAGCGCGCCTCGCTAAATCTTCATTAATGAAGCGCGGCCCTTTGGAGTGAACTGTTGCGTCGAGGTTACAGCAATTCCGTCGATCGCTGGTATGACGACGCCACGGCCCGGGGGCCTACTGAAGAAACTGGAACGGGATTCAAATGAAGAAGAACTTGTTGCTTGCCGCTGTGAGCCTCGTCGCGCTGAGCGCGGCTGCACCGGCGCTGGCTGCTGATCTCGCGGCGCGGCCTTACACCAAGGCTCCTGCGATGGTCGCCACGATCTATGACTGGAGCGGCTTCTACATCGGCATCAACGGCGGCGGCGGCTCCTCGCACGCGACCTGGGATCTGGTCGGCTTCGGCCGCGACGGTTCGCACGATGCGACCGGCGGCACGGTCGGTGGCCAGGTCGGCTATCGCTGGCAGTCCGGCCAGTGGGTGTTCGGCGTGGAAGGCCAGGGCAACTGGGCCGACTTCTCCGGCAGCCACGTCGGCGCGATCTCCGGCTTCACCAACAACACCAAGATCGACTCGTTCGGTCTGATCACGGGTCAGGTCGGTTACGCCTGGAACAACGTGCTGGTCTACGTAAAGGGCGGTGCGGCTGTGGTCGGCACCAAGTACGACGCCTCGTTCGCCGGCGTGTCGCTTGCTTCGGCCAACGACACCCGTTGGGGCGGCACGGTCGGCGCAGGCCTCGAATACGGCTTCGCTCCGAACTGGTCGGTTGGCGTCGAGTACGACCATATCTTCCTGGGTGGCAAGGATCAGACCCTGACCGGCGGCCTCGGTGCTCTGGCGATCCATACCAAGCAGGACGTCGACATGGGCCTCGTCCGCGTGAACTACAAGTTCGGCGGCCCGATCATCGGTCGTTACTGATACAGATCGCTCATTTCGAGCGGTTGCGGAAAGCCCCGGCCTCGTGCCGGGGCTTTTTTGTTGCGTGAATTCAGCGAGTTAACCATCGCATTTTGATGTGGCCGAGAGTGCTTGACTCCCGAGAACGAAATGAGAACAATGTTCTGCATACGTTCCAGAAAGGGAGCAAACCATGTTCAGGATTTTCGTGGAAGAAGCCGCCGCACTCGCCTCGATCTCGCTGTTCGTCGGGATGATCGCAATCTGGGCGCAGGTGATTCCGCAGCTCTAGTGCGGCGACTGATGATGTTCCCCTCAGTACCCCCTGGGGAAAAGCGGGACGACGCGGCCGTTCCGTAGCTCCGGCGTGGACTCTCGCGGCCCGACGCCCCACCATTGTGAGGCGAGTCGGCCGAGCAAGCGCAGGATGCGTTGAGGAGCCGGCGACCGCTCCATCTCATCTGCAAGAGGCCGTCACGCGACCATGCCGAGCGCCGGATTTGTCCACCTTCACGTTCACTCGGCCTATTCGCTGCTCAAGGGCTCGATCAAGATCGCCAAGCTCGCCGAGCTCGCGAAGAAAGACCACCAGCCGGCCCTGGCGCTGACCGACACCGACAATCTGTTCGGTGCGCTGGAATTCTCCGACAAGATGGCGGGCTCCGGCATCCAGCCGATCGTCGGCTGCGAGCTTGCGATCGATTTCGGCGATCAGGATCCGAACGCGCGCAATGCGATGGGGCCGTCGCGCATCGTGCTGCTGGCCGCGCAGGAACGCGGCTATCGCAGCCTGATGCGGCTGAATTCACGGGCATTCCTCGAATCGCCCGACAGCCATGCCCCGTTCATCAAATTCGACTGGTTCGACGGCGAGACCGAGGGGCTGATCGCACTGACCGGCGGACCGGACGGCCCGATCTCGCTGGCGCTTGCCGGCGGCATGGCCGAACTTGCGGCGACGCGCTGCGAGCGTCTCGCTCATCTGTTCGGCGACCGCCTCTACATCGAATTGCAGCGCCACAACATCGACAGGGAGCGGCGCGTCGAGAGCGGCTTGATCGACATCGCCTATGCGAAGGGCCTGCCGCTGGTCGCGACCAACGAGCCGTATTTCGCCGCGACCGACGATTACGAGGCGCATGACGCGCTGCTCTGCATCGCCGGCGGCCGGCTGATCGCCGAGACCGATCGCGTTCAGCTGACGCCCGATCACCGCTTCAAGACCCGGGCCGAGATGGCGCTGCTGTTCGCCGACATTCCGGAGGCGCTGGCCTCCACGGTCGAGATCGCCGAGCGCTGCTCGTTCCGCCCGATGACGCGCAAGCCGATCCTGCCGTTCTTCACGGTCGGCGCCGCCGCGAGCTCCGATGCCGCTGCGGTCGAGTCGGCCGAACTGAAGCGCCAGGCGGAGGAGGGGCTCGCCAACCGTCTGCGCGTGCACGGCCTGTCGCAGGGCACGACGGAGGAGGACTACAACAAGCGCCTGGCGTTCGAGCTCGACGTCATCATGCGCATGAAATACGCGGGCTACTTCCTGATCGTGTCGGACTTCATCAAATGGGCGAAGTCGCAAGGCATTCCGGTCGGGCCGGGCCGCGGCTCCGGCGCAGGCTCGCTGGTCGCCTGGGCGCTGACCATCACCGATCTCGACCCGATCAAGTTCGGCCTGCTGTTCGAGCGCTTCCTCAATCCGGAACGCGTCTCGATGCCGGACTTCGACATCGACTTCTGCCAGGACCGCCGCGGCGAGGTGATCAAGTACGTCCAGGAGCGCTACGGCCGCGACCAGGTCGCGCAGATCATCACCTTCGGCACGCTGCAGGCGCGCGGCGTGCTGCGCGACGTCGGTCGCGTGCTGCAAATGCCCTATGGCCAGGTCGACAAGCTGACCAAGCTGGTGCCGCAGAATCCGGCCGCACCGGTGACGCTGGCGGCTGCGATCGAGAGCGAGCCGAAGCTTCAGGCCTTCCGCGATGAAGACCCGGTGGTGGCGCGCGCCTTCGACATCGCGCAGCGCCTCGAAGGCCTGACACGCCACGCCTCGACGCACGCGGCCGGCATCGTGATCGGCGATCGCCCCCTGAGCGAACTCGTGCCGATGTACCGCGATCCCAAGTCGGACATGCCGGTGACCCAGTTCAACATGAAATGGGTCGAGCCGGCCGGCCTCGTCAAATTCGACTTCCTCGGCCTGAAGACGCTGACCGTGCTCGATGTCGCGTGCAAACTGCTCAAGCCGCGCGACATCCATGTCGATCTCGCGACGCTGCCGATCGACGATGCCGAGAGCTACCAGATGCTGGCGCGCGGCGAGGTGGTCGGCGTGTTCCAGGTTGAAAGCCAGGGCATGCGGCGTGCGCTGGTCGACATGCGCCCGGACCGTTTCGAGGACATCATCGCGCTGGTGGCGCTCTATCGCCCCGGCCCGATGGCGAACATCCCGACCTATTGCTTGCGCAAGCACGGCGACGAGGAGCCGGAATATCTCCATCCGGTGCTGGAGCCGATCCTGAAGGAGACCTTCGGCGTCATCATCTACCAGGAACAGGTGATGCAGATCGCGCAGGTGATGTCGGGCTATTCGCTCGGCGACGCCGACCTCTTGCGCCGTGCCATGGGCAAGAAGATCCGCGCCGAGATGGACAAGCAGCGCGACATCTTCGTCGCCGGCGCGGTGAAGAACGGCGTGCCGAAGGCGCAGGCCGAAACCATCTTCGAGCTGCTGGCCAAATTCGCCGACTACGGCTTCAACAAGAGCCACGCGGCGGCCTATGCGCTGGTGTCCTACCACACCGCCTACATGAAGGCGCATTATCCGGTGGAGTTCATCGCGGCGTCGATGACGCTCGATCTGAACAACACGGACAAGCTGTCCGAATTCCGCTCCGAGGCGCAGCGTCTCGGCATCAAGGTCGAGCCGCCGAACATCAATCGCTCCGGTGCGACCTTCGAGGTCGGCGAGAAAACCATCTACTACGCGCTCGCAGCCCTCAAGGGCGTCGGCATCCAGGCGATCGACCAGATCATCGAGGAACGGACGAAAAACGGTCTGTTCACCTCGCTCGCCGATTTCGCCGCGCGGGTCAGCCCGCGCGCGATCAACAAGCGCATCATCGAGAGTCTCGCCGCCGCCGGCGCCTTCGACACGCTGGAGTCGAACCGCGCCCGCGTCTTTGCCGGTGCGGATGCGATCCTCGCCGCCTGCCAGCGCGCGCATGAGGCTGCGACCGTCGGCCAGAACGACATGTTCGGCGGCTCGGCCGACGCGCCGACGATCATGCTGCCGCAGATCGAGCCATGGCTGCCCGCCGAGCGCCTGCGCCGCGAATATGATGCGATCGGCTTCTTCCTGTCGGGCCATCCGCTCGACGACTACGCCACCGTCCTGAAGCGCCTGCGGGTGCAGAGCTGGGCCGAATTCTCGCGCGCGGTGAAGACCGGCGCCACCGCCGGCAAGGTCGCGGCGACCGTCGTGTCGCGCATGGAGCGGCGCACCAAGACCGGCAACAAGATGGGCATCATGGGGCTTTCTGATCCCACGGGCCATTTTGAGGCGGTGCTGTTCTCCGAGGGCCTTGCGCAATATCGCGACGTGCTCGAGCCAGGCGCCGCCGTGCTGCTTCAACTGGGGGCCGAGCTCCAGGGCGAGGATGTGCGCGCGCGCGTGCTGCATGCCGAGCCGCTCGACGATGCCGCCGCCAAGACGCAGAAAGGCCTGCGCATCTTCGTGCGCGACACCAAGCCGCTCGACTCGATCGCCAAGCGTCTCGCCGGCCCCGACATGGCGGCGTCGAACGGCGCCGCGCCAAAAGTCGGCAGCCCCGGCATCGCGCCGCGCGGAAGCGGCGACGGCGAGGTCTCGCTGGTGATGATGCTCGACCTCGAGACCGAGGTGGAGATGAAGCTGCCCGGCCGCTTCAAGGTCTCGCCGCAGATCGCCGGCGCGATCAAGGCGGTCGCGGGCGTCGTGGACGTGCAGCAGCTCTAGCCGCCGCGCTGCGGCCGTCCCGGCATTTCATCAGGTTGTCTTACTGGGGCGGTTGCAACTTTTCGCTGTTTCCGGTTAGCATGCTCCCGGGGAAGTTTGAGGGGCGTTTGATGTTTCTGCGTGGGCTGGTGCTGCTGATGGCGGCGGCATTGCTGTGTGGCTGTGAGACCGCGAGGAGCGGGCTGGATTATTCGGAGACCTTGCGAAAGGTCGGGCCGCCAAGGGCGGGGCAGGCACGCATCGTCGTGCTGCGCGAAAAAGGCTATGGCGGCCTCGCCGATGGAGCCTTCGACTTCACCCTCGATGGTGCGCCGCTCACGGGCCTCAGGACCGGGACCTATGTCTACGTCGATCGCCCGGCCGGCCCGCACCAATTCTTGGCGCAGGAGATGGGTTTCCCGGGCGTCACGCGCGTCGATTTCGCAGCGCAATCGGGGCAGACGCTGTTCTTTGTGGCGCGCTTCAGCGATCGCAAGAATGCCGTGATCGCCAATGCCAGCACGGGATTGCTGGGCTATGGTCTCACGCTCGCGATGACGGCCGGCTACAAGAATCAGGGGCCGATGGATTTCCTGGCGCTCGATGACACGGCCGCGCGAACGACGATCGCGGAGTTGCGGCTGGCGCAGTAAAGGCGCATCAAGGCACCTCGTTTCGTGACGCTGTCGCAGCCTGCAGATCTGTGCTGATCGTCCAACCACCGAGGCGAGGAGCGTACCATGTGCGCCAAGTGCTCTGAAAGTCCGTTTGATTGTCGCAGTCCCACGCGGCGGTCGGCCTTGTTTCTCGCCGCCTCCGCTCTCAGCGTGGCCTTTGCCGGCGAGGCCCTTGCCAAGGATACCAAGTCACCGCCCAAGCCGCAGAACGTGCTGTCGCCCGATGCGGCGTTGAAGCGGCTGATGGAGGGCAATGCGCGCTATGTCGACGGCGTGTCGCGCCGTCATGATTTCAAGCATGAGCGTGAGGCGCTGGCCGGTGGGCAGAACCCGTTCGCAGCCGTGCTGAGCTGTGCCGATTCACGCATCGCGCCGGAATACGCCTTCGACACCGGCCGCGGCGATCTCTTCGTCTGCCGCGTCGCCGGAAATTTTGCCGGCACCGAAACCATCGCGAGCATGGAATATGCGGTGGCCGTGCTGAACGCGCCGCTGATCCTGGTGCTCGGCCATGACAGTTGCGGCGCGGTCGATGCGACGCTGAAGGCGATCAAGGACAACAAGCCGCCGCCGGGACACATTCCCTCGCTGGTCGATGCGATCACACCCGCTGCCAAGGCTGCGATGCAGCAGGGCGGCGAGGTGCTCGACAAGGCGATCCGGCAGAACGTGATCGACAACGTCGCCAAGCTGAAGTCGGCCGCGCCGATCCTCAATGCGGCGGTGGAGCAGGGCAAGCTCAAGGTCGTCGGCGGCATCTACCGGCTCACGACGGGAACGGTCGATCTGATCGCGCAGGGCTGAACGAGCCGACTGGTCTTTCGCTCGTCTGCCGCCGCGAAGCTTACGCGGAGCTGACGCAACAGGCTGGGGTCGGAGGGTGCCATGCCACCGCCTCAATCCAAGCCTTTCGTGACAAAGTGTTTCGTTCAAGTGTCATTCAGCTGGCCGCGCGTTTCATGCGTGTTGGCACCTCAACAACAAAAGCGGGCAAGCAAGCCATGCGTGGGACGCTCAGAATCTTCATCTGCCTTCTCTTGCCGATTGTGGCCCTTGCCGCGAGCGCGCCGGATTCGGCGCGTGCGCAGCAGCAGGAAAAGCGCATCGCGCTCGTGGTCGGCAACGGCGCCTATGCCAAGTCGCCGCTGGCGACGACCGCGAACGATGCCGGCCTGATCGCGCAGACGCTGCAGGCGGCGGGCTTCGATGTCGTCGGCGCGCGCGATCTCGACGGCGACACGCTGCGCAAGAGCTTTCGCGACTTCATCCAGAAGGCGCAGGCCTCCGGCCCAGGCACCGTCGCGATGATCTATCTTGCCGGCTATGGCGTGCAGCTGGCCGGCGAGAACTATTTCATCCCGGTCGATTCCAACATCAGCCGCGACACCGATATTCCGACCGAGGCGTTGCGCATCAGCGACTATGCGCGCCAGCTCGCGTCCATTCCGCTCAAGGCCAACATCGTCGTGCTCGATGCGGCGCGCGCGCAGCCCTTCGTCGAGGGCGGACAGCCGATCGCGAGCGGGCTCGCGCTGGTCGAGCCTGACCCGAACATGCTGATTGCATTCAATGCGGCGCCGGGCACGGTGGCGCCGGAGGAGCCCGGACCCTACGGCATCTACGCGCAGTCGCTGGCCGAGATGATTCGCACCGGCGGCCTGCCGCTGCCTGATGTGTTCGACCGCGTTCGCCTGCGCGTCAACGAGGCCAGCAAGGGCGCCCAGGTGCCGTGGAACGAGCAGAAGATATCCGCGCCATTCTCGTTCTTCGAGCGCGGGCCCGACGCGCCGCCACCGGAGAACACACCCGACCAGGTCGCTGCGGTCCGCGACAAGCCGATCCGTGATCTCGGCGTGCAGGATGCCTATGCCGCTGCGCTCCAGCGCGACACGCTGCCGGCCTACGAGGAATTTCTCGCCGCCTATCCGAACGATCCGATGTCGAAGCGCGTGATGGCGATCGTCGCGGCGCGCCGTGAAGCCATCACATGGCGGCGGACTTATCGCACCGACACGCCCGAAGCCTATTGGTCGTATCTGCGCCGCTATCCGCGCGGCCCGCATGCGGGCGATGCGCGTCGTCGCCTCGCCATCCTGACCGCGCCGGTCGAGCCGCCGCCGACTTTTGCGATGATCGACTATGACGTGCCGCCGCCGCCGCCGGAGGAGATCGTCTATGTCGATCGTCCGGTGCTGCTGTTCGGCGATCCCGTGTTCGGCTTTGCGCCGCCACCGCCGCCGCCGGTCTACTATCTGCCGCCGCCACCACCCGACTTCGTCGTGCTGGCGCCACCGCTTGCCGTGGTCGGCCTGTTCGTGCTGCCGCAGCCGGTGTTCGTGCCGATCCCGGTTTTCGTCAGGCCGCCGGTCTATGTCGCGCCGCCGCCGAACAACATCATTTATGCCAACATCCATAACACCACGGTCATCAACACCGTGATCAATCGCCCCATGTCGCCTCCGCCGGGGCCTGGCGCGGGACCGGGTAATCTGGCGCCCGCCGTTGCCGGCCGCGCCAACGCGGTAGGGCCGGCCGTGCCGCAGGCGGTCGCGCAACGCGCGGCCCTGATCCAGCAAGGCAAGGCGCCGATGCCGCCGAGCGCGGCGATCCAGCCGACGGCGAGGCCCGGGACACCGCCGGTGACGCCGGCCAATGTCGCGCCCAATGCGGGACCAGGAGCAGGACCCGGTGCCGTCCCAGGTGCAGCTCCAAGTGCCGTTCCAAGTGCGGCGCCGACCGCTGCGCCGCAGACCAAATTGCCCGCCGCCAACACGTTGCCGGTTCCAGGAACCCATGGTGGCCCGCCGGTGCCGCCAGCGGGGGCGGGGCCTTTGCCGGGCGGCAGGCCCGCGCCGACGGCGACGGCCCCTGGTGCAACGCCGCCGGGCCATCCGGTTGCACCGACCGCGGCGGCTCCGGCAATTGCCGCGCCCAATGCGACAAATCCGGCCGCTGTGCCTGGCCAGCCGCCGAAGCCGCCGGTCGCACAGACACCGCCTGGGGCCGGACCTGCCGGTCGCGCCAAGTCCGCAACGCGTGAGCCGGCCGGCCCGCCGCCCGCCGCCGCGGGAAAACCGGTTGCCCAGCCGCCGTCAGCTGCGCATGAGCCGATCAGGCCGCAGGCCAGGCCGTCGGCCCCGCCGCAGGCGGCAAGACCAGCTGCACCGCCGCCGCCGCGGCCCCAGGCTGTGGCGCGGCCGACGCCGCCGCCTCCACCGCGGGTGTCGGCGCCGCCGCCCCGGATGGCTGCGCCTCCGCCACGACCGGCCCCGCCGGTCGCTGCGGCCCGGCCCGCGCCACCGCCTGTCGCTCGGCCGGCCCCGCCACCGCCGCCACCCCGGGTGGCCGTCGCCCCACCGCGGCCGGCAGCACCGCCGCCACGCCCCGCGGCGCCGGCGCCCAAGAAGTGTCCACCCAACCAGCCCAGGTGCTAGGGGGAGGGCGAGGGGGCAGGGTATTTACGGAAGGGGCCTCTCGCGGGCGAAAACCGCCCCCGAAAGGCCCTTATTTCCTTGCTTCTGGCGGCAATGGCGCTATATAGCGCCGCATCTCACACGGAAGCATGGCTCACAAGGCCGTCCGGTGGCAGCCGGGGCGACAACGCTCCGTCTTGCTCACACGCTTCCGGAGGAACAACCGGAGAATTAGAACGATGGCGCTACCCGATTTCACCATGCGTCAGCTGCTTGAAGCTGGCGTGCACTTTGGTCACCAGTCTCACCGCTGGAATCCGAAAATGGCTCCGTTCATTTTCGGCGCCCGCAACAACATCCACATCGTCGACCTCGCGCAGACCGTGCCGTTGCTGCACACCGCCTTGCAGGCGGTCAGCGACACCGTCGCCAAGGGCGGCCGCATCCTGTTCGTCGGCACCAAGCGCCAGGCGCAGGACGGCGTCGCGGACGCTGCCAAGCGCTGCGCGCAGTACTTCGTCAATTCGCGCTGGCTCGGCGGCACGCTGACCAACTGGAAGACGATCTCGGCCTCGATCAAGCGCCTGCGTCACCTCGACGACGTGCTGGCCGGTGGCGAAGCCAATTCCTACACGAAGAAGGAGCGCCTGACGCTTCAGCGCGAGCGCGACAAGCTCGACCGCTCGCTCGGCGGCATCAAGGACATGGGCGGTCTGCCCGACCTGATCTTCGTGATCGACACCAACAAGGAAGACATCGCGATCCAGGAAGCCCAGCGGCTCAACATCCCGGTCGCCGCGATCGTCGACACCAATTCGGACCCGAAGGGCATCACTTATGTGGTCCCGGGCAATGACGACGCCGGTCGCGCCATCGCGCTGTATTGCGACCTGATCGCGCGTGCCGCGATCGACGGTATCTCGCGCGCCCAGGGCGATTCGGGCATCGACATCGGTGCCTCGACCCGTCCGCTGGCCGAAGAGCTGCCGGCGGCATCGTCGAGCGGCTTCCAGGGTCTTGCCGGTCCGCGCGGCACCGCCGACGACCTCAAGAAGCTCCCGGGCGTGTCGGGTGCGATCGAGAAGAAGTTCAACGACCTCGGCATCTTCCACTACTGGCAGCTCGCCGAGCTCGACCACGACACCGCGCACAAGATCGGCGAAGAAGTCGGTCTGCCGAGCCGTGCGGATGCCTGGGTGGCCAAGGCCAAGGCGCTGACCGCGGAAGCGGAATAGTCAAAACGGGCGATCGGTTGGCCGGATACGATCCGGCCACCATTTCATTCAGTTGACGCGAATTCCTGAGATGGACCGCGGCGGGGCGATTGGAGCCACGCCGCGGCAAACCGGCAGGCAAGAAGGATTTTCAACGATGGCAACGATCACAGCTGCGATGGTCAAGGACCTGCGCGAGTCGACCGGCGCGGGCATGATGGACTGCAAGGCCGCGCTGACCGAAAACGACGGCAACATGGAAGCGGCGCAGGATTGGCTCCGCAAGAAGGGCCTGTCGAAGGCCGCCAAGAAGTCGGGCCGCGTCGCGGCCGAGGGCCTGATCGGCGCGCTCACCAAGGGCAACAAGGGCGTCGTGGTCGAGGTCAATTCCGAGACCGACTTCGTCGCGCGCAATGGCCAGTTCCAGGGTCTGGTCAAGATGATCGCCCAGGTCGCGTTCGACGTCGGCGCCGACGTCGAGAAGATCAAGGCCGCCAAGGTCGGCGACGTCACGATCGAGACTGCGATCAATGATGCGATCGCCACCATCGGCGAGAACATGTCGCTGCGCCGCGCCGCTTCCCTCGAAGTGAGCCAGGGCGTGGTGTCGCACTACGTCCACGGTGCCGTCATCGACGGCGCCGGCAAGATGGGCGTGATCGTGGCGCTGGAATCGCCGGGCAAGGCCGACGAGCTCGCCGCGCTCGGCCGCCAGATCGCGATGCATATCGCGGCCACCAACCCGCTGGCGCTCGATCCGTCCGGTCTCGATCCGGTGGTCGTCAAGCGCGAGAAGGACGTGCTCGCCGACAAATATCGCCAGCAGGGCAAGCCCGAGAACGTGATCGAGAAGATCGTCGAGTCCGGCCTCAAGACCTACTACAAGGAAGTCTGCCTGCTCGAGCAGGCCTTCATCCACGACACCGGCAAGTCGGTGGCGCAGGCGGTGAAGGAAGCCGAGGGCAAGGTCGGCGGCGCTGTGAAGATCGCGGGCTTTGTGCGCTATGCTCTCGGTGAGGGAATCGAGAAGCAGGAAAGCGACTTCGCGGCCGAGGTCGCGGCGGCCAGCGGCAAGAAGTAAGCGCCGGAACGTTCCTTCCGGCGCGCCGCCGGAAGCGGCGCCCGGATAAGGAAAAGTGCTCATGACTGATCCGGTCTATCGTCGCGTGGTGATCAAGCTGTCCGGCGAATATCTCGCGGGATCGCAGGGTTTTGGCATCGATCAGCCGACCATCGACCGGGTTGCAGACGATCTGATCGCCGCCCGCCATCTCGGCACCGAGGTTGCGGTGGTGATCGGCGGCGGCAACCTCTTTCGCGGCGTCGAGGTCTCCTCGCGCGGCGTGTCGCGCCCGACCGGCGACACCATGGGCATGCTCGCCACCATGATGAACTGCCTCGCGCTGGAAGCGGCGATCGAGCGCAAGGGTACGCCGGCGCGCACGCTGTCGGCCTTCGTCATGCCCGAGATTTCCGAGCTGTTCACCCGCACCGCGGCGCACAAATACCTCGCCGAGGGCCGGATCGTGCTGCTCGGCGGGGGAACCGGCAATCCGTTCTTTACCACGGATACGACCGCGGTGCTGCGCGCCGCCGAGATCGGTGCCGAGGCGGTGCTGAAGGCGACCAATGTCGACGGCGTCTACTCGGCCGACCCGAAGAAGGATCCGACCGCGACGCGGTTCGACCGTCTGACGCATTCGCAGGCAATCGAGGGCGGTTACAAGGTGATGGATGCGACCGCCTTCGCGCTTGCCCGCGAGACGTCGCTGCCTATCATCGTGTTCTCGATCGCCGAACCGGGTTCGATCGGGGCGATTCTGCGTGGCATCGGCCACGGAACCATCGTCGCCGGCTGACGGCTCATCAGGCGCGCGCCCTTAGGGAGGGCGGGGTGAGGTCGCCGGGATTTTGAAGGAGAAACGTGATGGCCACGGGTAATTTCGACCTCAACGAAGTGAAGCGCCGCATGCAGGGCGCCATTCAGTCGCTCAAGCACGAGCTTGGCGGCCTGCGCACGGGCCGCGCGTCGGCCTCGATGCTCGATCCGGTGCAGGTCGAGGCTTATGGCAGCCATATGCCGCTCAACCAGCTCGCCACCGTCAGCGTGCCCGAGCCGCGCCTGATCTCGGTGCAGGTCTGGGACAAGTCGATGGTCAAGGCGGTGGAGAAGGCGATCGTCGATTCCAATCTCGGCCTGTCGCCGGCGACCGAAGGCCAGGTGCTGCGCCTGCGCATCCCCGAGCTCAACGAGGAGCGCCGCAAGGAGCTGGTGAAGGTCGCGCACAAATACGCTGAAGCCGCCAAGGTCGCCACGCGCCACGTGCGCCGCGACGGCCTCGACGTTCTCAAGAAGCTCGAGAAGAATCACGAGATGTCGGAGGACGATCAGAAGCGTCACGCCGACGACGTGCAGAAGGCGACCGACGGCACCATCACCGAGATCGACCAGCTGCTGGCCGCCAAGGAAAAAGAAATCCTGACTGTTTAAGGCCGCCTCCATGTCCAACGCCGCCGCGCCAGCAACGGAAGGACCCGATCGGTCCGACGCGCCTGCGCATGTCGCCATCATCATGGATGGCAACGGGCGTTGGGCGGCCGCGCGCGGTCTGCCGCGTGCGGAAGGGCATCGCCGCGGCGTTGAGGCGCTGCGCCGCGTGGTGCGTGCTTCGCACGAGCTCGGCATTCGCTATCTCACCATCTTCTCCTTCTCTTCGGAGAACTGGTCGCGCCCGGCGAGCGAGATCGGCGATCTGTTCGGTCTGCTCCGCCGCTTCATCCGCAACGACCTCGCCAGCCTGCACCGCGACGGCGTCAAGGTGCGCATCATCGGCGAGCGCGACGGGCTCGAGGGCGACATCTGCGCGCTGCTGAATGAAGCGGAAGAGCTGACGCGCGACAACACGCGCCTCACGCTGGTCGTCGCCTTCAACTACGGCTCGCGGCAGGAGATCGCGAAAGCGGCGCAGAAGCTCGCGCGTGAGGTCGCGGAGGGCAAGCGCGATCCCGACACGATCGACGCGGAGACGCTGGGCGCGCATCTCGACGCGCCCGACATTCCCGATCCCGATCTGATCATCCGCACCAGCGGCGAGCAGCGCCTGTCCAACTTCCTGATGTGGCAGGCGGCCTATAGCGAGCTCGTGTTCGTGCCGATCCACTGGCCCGATTTCGACAAGGCGGCGCTGGAAGGCGCGATCGCCGAATTTGCCAGGCGCGAGCGCCGTTTCGGCGGCCTCGTCGCGAAAACCGCCTCGTGAGCGAACCCGACGCCGCACCGGCGGGCGCCAAGCCTGCCCCGAGCAATCTCGTGATGCGAGTCCTCGCAGCGCTGGTGCTGGCGCCGCTGACCATTGCGGTCGCTTACGCCGGCGGCTGGCTGTGGGCGCTGCTGGTCACCCTGGTGTCGATCGGACTGTTCGCCGAATGGCTGATGGTGGTGGGCGCGGGCTCGACCGCGCTGACCGGGGCAGGGACGATCGTCATTGCCACGATGGGCTTGTGCGTTGCTTTCGGCGCGCTCAAGACCGCCGTCGTCACCGGCCTCATCGGCGGCGCGATCGTGACGCTGATCGCGCGCGGCAAGTTCGTCTGGGCCGCCACGGGATTCGCCTACGCATCGGCGGCGCTGCTGGCCTCGATCCTGGTGCGGAAGGATCTCGTCAACGGCTTCGCCGCGCTGATGTTCGTCCTGCTGGTGGTGTGGGCGACCGATATCGGCGGCTATTTCGCCGGGCGCAGCATCGGCGGTCCGAAACTATGGCCGCGCGTGAGCCCGAAGAAGACCTGGTCCGGAGCGCTCGGCGGCTTTGTGGCCAGCCTTGCGGTCGCGGCCGGCTTTGCGGCTTCCGGGATCGGGAAGGCGGTTCCGCTGCTGCTGGTGAGCGCTGCCCTCTCGGTGGTGTCGCAGCTCGGCGATCTCTTCGAATCCGCGGTGAAGCGGCGCTTCGGTGTCAAGGATTCCAGTCACTTAATTCCCGGCCATGGCGGTCTATTGGACCGTCTGGACGGCTTTGTTGCCGCCATCCTGATGGCATGGATTATCGGCTTCCTCCGCCATGGTGTGCATAGCGCCGGAAGCGGTCTTATGGTTTGGTGAGAATATGAGCGCGGTCCCATTGCGTAATAACAAGGCTGCGGCGTCTGCCGTCCGCAGCGTCACAGTCCTCGGCGCCACCGGCTCGATCGGCGACAGCACGATGGATCTGCTGCGTGCTTCGCCCGAGCGCTATCGCGTCGAAGCCTTGACCGCGAACAGCAATGTCGAAGCGCTGGCAAAGCTCGCGAAGGAGTTTTCGGCGCGCTTCGTTGCGATTGCCGACGCCTCAAAGCTCGCAGACCTGAAGGCCGCGCTTGCGGGCACGAGCACCGAATGCGGCGCCGGCGAAAGTGCGGTCATCGAGGCCGGCGCACGTCCGGCCGATTGGGTCATGGCTGCCGTGAGCGGCGCTGCCGGTCTGAAGCCGGCGCTGGCTGCGGTCGATCGCGGCGCGCATGTCGCGCTCGCCAACAAGGAATGTCTCGTCTGCGCCGGCGATTTCTTCATGCAGCGCGCGGCGAAGGCGGGCGCCTGTATTTTGCCGGCCGATTCCGAGCACAACGCGCTGTTCCAGGCGCTCGCCTCGGGCAATCGCGACGAACTCGTCCGCGTCATCATCACGGCCTCCGGAGGCCCGTTCCGGACCTGGAAGCCGGCCGATATCGAGCAGGCGACACTCGCGCAGGCCCTGAAGCATCCGAACTGGAGCATGGGCCAGAAGATCACGATCGATTCCGCCTCGATGATGAACAAGGGCCTCGAGGTGATCGAGGCGTCCTATCTGTTCGCGCTCTCGCCCGACGAGATCGACGTGCTCGTGCATCCGCAGTCGATCATTCACGGCATGGTCGAGTTCTCCGATCGCTCGGTGATGGCCCAGCTCGGCTCGCCCGACATGCGCACGCCGATCGCGCACTGCCTCGGCTGGCCCGATCGCATCAAGGGGCCTGCGGCCAAGCTCGATCTCGCCAAGATCGGCCAGCTGACCTTCGAGGCACCGGATTTCGAGCGGTTCCCCGGGCTGCGGCTGGCTTACGATTCGCTCCGGACCGGGAAGGGGGCAACCACGGTCTACAACGCCGCCAACGAGGTCGCGGTCGCCGCCTTCATCGCCGGCAAGATCCGGTTTGGAGCGATCGCGCGGCTGGTCGAGGCGACGCTGGACGATTGGATCCGCGGCGGGAACCAGGCCCCCATGACCTCAGCGGATGATGCAATATCCGTTGACCATGTTTCGCGAAATAGAGCTGCCGCCCTATTGCCTCAAATTGCCTTAAAGGCATCCTAGTTAGTTCGGGGCCAGGGCCTAGCGGCACTGGATGAGGGAATTCGATGATCGACTTTTTCGTCCATAGTTTCAATACGTTGAGCCATGGGCTCCTCGGCTACGCAATTCCCTTCCTGTTCGTCCTGACGATCGTCGTGTTCTTCCATGAGCTCGGCCATTTCCTGGTCGCGCGCTGGGCGGGCGTGCGCGTGTTAACCTTTTCGCTCGGGTTCGGACCGGAGCTGGTCGGCTTCAACGACCGCCACGGCACCCGCTGGAAGATCTCGGCGATCCCGCTTGGCGGCTACGTCAAGTTCTTCGGCGACGAGAGCGAGGCCTCGACCCCGTCGCCCGAGACTCTCGCGGCGATGACGGCTGAAGAGCGCGCCGGCAGCTTCCACCACAAGAAGGTCGGCCCGCGCGCCGCCATCGTCGCGGCCGGACCGATCGCCAATTTCATCCTGGGTGCGCTGATTTTCGCCGGCATGGCGCTGTATTACGGCAAGCCGAGCACGATCGCGCGCGTGGACGGCGTCGTCGCCGAGGGCGCAGCGGCGGCGGCCGGCTTCAAGGTCGGGGACGTCGTCGTGCAGATCGACGGCAAGCCGATCGAGAGCTTTGCCGATATGCAGCGAATCGTTGCGATGAACGCCGGTTCGGCGCTTGCCTTCCAGGTCAAGCGGGACGGCGCCGTCGTGTCGCTGACCGCGACCCCGGCGCTGCTGGAGCGCAAGGATCCGTTCGGCAACAGCCATCGTGTCGGCGTGCTCGGCGTCGAGCACAAGTCGCAAGCCGGCGAGGCCTCGACCGCGCCGGTCGGCATCGGCGAGGCGCTCAAGATCGGGGTCGAGCAGGTCTGGTTCATCATCACCAGCACCTTCAAGTTCCTGGGCTCGCTGTTTGTCGGAAACGGCAATCCCAACGAGGTCAGCGGCGTTCTCGGCATTGCCAAGATGTCGGGGCAGGCCGCCAGCGCCGGGTTCCAGTTCGTGATCAACCTCTGCGCCGTACTGTCGGTGTCGATCGGCCTGTTGAACCTGTTCCCGATCCCGCTGCTCGATGGTGGTCACCTTATGTTCTATGCCGCCGAGGTGGTCCGGGGCCGGCCCTTGTCCGAGCGGACCCAGGAGATGGGGTTCCGAATCGGCCTGGGCCTGGTGCTGATGCTGATGGTGTTCGCCACCTACAACGACATCCTGCGGATGGCGGCTTCCTGATAGGGGCTTTTTTGTGGCGTGGTTTAGGGCGTTGCTGATCAGCAACGTCTTGGAATGAAATTGAAATTACGGTGTCTGCTGCCGTTTGCGGCACCGAGGAAATTGGCTACAAGCGGCTTCGAACTTGGGGAATCTCCGGACCGGCGTTGGGGTTGGGTCTGGCACGGAATGATAAGGGCGCGTTGCGCATGAAGTTTGGACTGCGACTCCGGGGGGGCTTGCTTGCAACCCTGATCATGTTCGGCGCGCCGGTGCTTGCCCCGGTTGGGGCTGCCTTTGTGTCTTCGTCTGCGCTTGCTCAGACTGTCCAGTCGATTTCCGTCGAAGGGAATCGCCGTGTCGAGGTGGAGACGATCCGCTCCTATTTCAAGCCGGGTCCGGGCGGCCGCCTGGATCAAGGCGCCATCGACGATGGCCTCAAGGCGCTGATCGAGACCGGCCTGTTCCAGGACGTCAGGATCAACCGCGGCGCCGGTGGCCAGATCGTCGTCTCCGTGGTGGAAAACCCGGTGATCGGCCGCATCGCCTTCGAGGGCAACAAGAAGATCAAGGACGAGCAGCTCACCGCTGAAGTCCAGTCCAAGGCGCGCGGCACCTTCTCCCGCGCCATGGTGCAGTCCGATACGCTGCGAATCGCCGAGATCTATCGCCGGTCCGGCCGCTACGACGTGCGCGTCACCCCTGAAATCATCGAACAGCCGAACAATCGTGTCGACCTCGTCTTCACGGTCGAGGAGGGCGCCAAGACCGGCGTCAAGTCGATCGAGTTCGTCGGCAACAACGCGTTTTCGTCCTATCGCCTGCGCGACATCATCAAGACGCACGAATCGAACCTGCTGAGCTTCCTCGCCAGCAGCGACATCTACGATCCCGATCGCGTCGAGGCCGACCGCGATCTGATCCGCCGCTTCTATCTCAAGAACGGTTTCGCCGACGTCCAGGTCGTGGCCGCGCTCACCGAATACGATCCGGAGAAGAAGGGCTTCAACGTCACCTTCAAGATCGAGGAAGGCTCGCAGTATCGCGTCGGCGCGGTCGATTTCCGCTCCAGCATTCCGAATTTCGATCCGTCTTCGATGCGCGCCTATTCGCGCGTCAATGTCGGCTCGCTCTACAACGTCGAATCGGTCGAGAAGTCGGTCGAGGAGATGCAGATCGAGGCTTCGCGCCGCGGCTATGCCTTCGCCGTGGTCCGTCCCGGCGGCGACCGCAATTTCGAAGCGCACACCGTCGCCGTCGTGTTCAACATCGACGAGGGCCCGCGCACCTATATCGAGCGCATCAACCTGCGCGGCAACACCCGCACGCGCGACTACGTGATCCGCCGCGAGTTCGACATCTCCGAGGGCGATGCCTACAACCGCGCGCTGGTCGATCGTGCCGAGCGGCGCCTGAAGAACCTCGATTACTTCAAGAGCGTCAAGATCACGACGGAGCCGGGCTCCTCGAGCGACCGCGTCATCCTGATCGTCGACATGGAAGAAAAGTCGACCGGCGACTTCTCGATCTCGGGCGGTTACTCCACGACCGACGGTGCGCTCGCCGAAGTCTCGATCTCGGAGCGCAACCTGCTCGGCCGCGGCCTGTTCGCCAAGGCGTCGGTGACCTATGGCCAGTACGCACGCGGCTACTCGCTGTCGTTCGTCGAGCCGTATTTGCTCGACTACCGCGTCGCGCTCGGCCTCGACCTCTATCAGCGCCAGCAGCTGTCCAACAGCTACATTTCCTACGGCACCAAGACGCTCGGCTTCTCGCCGCGCCTTGGCTTCTCATTGCGTGAAGATCTCTCGCTCCAGCTGCGCTACTCGATCTACCAGCAGGAAATCACGCTGCCGTACTACCTGGCGAACTGTAACAACATCCCTGGCGCGGGCTTCAACCCGAGTCCGGCCTATGCCAACGCAAATGGCCTTGCGCTGGATCCGTCGACCAATGGCCTTGGCTGCTACAGCGACGGCGAAGCTTCGTTGCCGGTCCGCAAGGAGCTTGCCAGCGGCAAGACCCTGACCTCGGCGCTCGGCTACACGCTGACCTACAACACGCTGGACAACAACAAGAACCCCTCCGACGGTCTGCTCGTCGACTTCCGTCAGGACTTCGCCGGCGTCGGCGGCGACGTCTCCTACCTGAAGTCGGTCATCGACGCGAAGTACTACACCCCGCTGGTGTCTGACATCGTCGGTCTCGTGCACGTGCAGAGCGGCATGCTGAACAAGATCGGCAGCAACGACCTGCGCATGCTCGATCACTTCCAGATGGGCCCGAATCTCGTCCGCGGCTTTGCCCCGAACGGCATCGGCCCGCGCGACATCAACCCTTACGACACGCAGGACGCGCTGGGCGGCACCAAGTACTGGGGCGCTTCGCTCGAATTGCAGATGCCGTTCTGGTTCCTGCCGAAGGAAGTGGGTCTGAAGGGCGCGGTCTATGCCGATGCCGGCGGCCTGTATGACTACAAGGGACCGACGACGTGGGGTGTGACCGGCGAAACGACCACGCCATCCAACTCGAACTGTATTGCGTCGACCGCCAATCCGGCGACGCCCGGAACCTGTACCGGCCTGATCTATGACGACAGCAGGGTGATCCGGTCGTCGGTCGGTGTCGGCCTGATCTGGCAGTCGCCGTTCGGTCCGCTCCGCTTCGACTACGCCGTGCCGCTCAGCAAGGGCAAGTACGACCGCACCCAGGAATTCCGGTTCGGCGGCGGCACCACGTTCTAATTCGATCAGCAGGGCATGATCCGGCCCCTTGAATTTCCCTTGGGGCCGGACACCAAAAAGATCGTGTTCAATCCATGAGATAAGGCATGATGCGGCCTGACCGCTTCATGCCGAAGCCGGACCGCGACGGGGTGGAATGGCGCAGCCGACCTTCTTCAAGAAACCGCCTGCCACAGCGCTGGCCGATATCGCCTCGCTGACCAAGGCGCAGCTGGTCGACCCCGCGAGGGGCGGCCAAATCGTCACGGGCCTAGCCTCGCTCGACGAAGCTGGCCCGATGCATCTGGCGTTCTTCGACAACCTCAAATATGCCGACGAGCTGAAGGCGACCAGGGCGGGCGCCTGCCTGGTAAGCCCGCGCTTCGAGGCCCAGGTGCCGGCGCATGTGGCGGTGCTGCGGGTGGCGCAGCCGTTCCGCGCCTTCGTCGGGATTGCCCGGGAATGGCACGGCGATGCGCTGCGCCCGCAGTCCTGGTTCGGCAATGACGGCATTGCGCCGTCGGCCATCATCGATCGCTCGGCCCGGCTCGAGGACGACGTCGTCGTCGAGCCGCTGACCGTCATCGGTCCGGATGTCGAGATCGGCAGTGGTACCGTGATTGGAGCCGGCGTGGTCATCGGTCCCGGCGTCAAGATCGGCCGGGACTGCAATGTCGGTGCCCGCACGGCGATCCAGTGCGCGCTGATCGGCAACAATGTGCTGATCCATCCCGGCTGCTCGATCGGCCAGGACGGCTACGGCTTCATCTTCTTTGGCCCTGAGGGCCATCTGAAGGTACCCCAGACCGGCCGCGTGCTGATCCAGAACAATGTGGAAGTCGGCGCCGGCACCACCATCGACCGCGGGTCCCTGCGCGACACCGTGATCGGCGAGGGGACCAAAATCGACAATCAGGTCCAGATCGGCCACAATGTGACCATCGGACGGAACTGCCTGCTGGCGGCCCAGATCGGGCTCGCGGGCAGCCTGACGATCGGCGACAACGTGGCGCTGGGAGCAAAGGTTGGTATCAACAATCACCTCAAGATTGGCGACGGGGCCCAGGTGACCGCGATGAGCGGCGTCAAGGACGACATCCCGCCGAACGGACGCTGGGGTGGCTTTTTTGCCAAGCCGACCAAGCAGTGGTTCAAGGAAATTATCGCGGTGGAGCGCCTGGTACGCGACAGCAGGGCCGATCCGAAGGACGAGGGACGGGAATGACGGAGGAATCGCCTATCAAGTTCGAGCTGGTGGATATCAACGCGATCCTCCAGACGCTGCCGCACCGCTTTCCCATGCTGCTGATCGATCGCGTGATCAACATCCGCGCCGATTACAGCGGCATAGGCATCAAGAACGTCACCTTCAACGAGCCGGCCTTCCAGGGGCATTTCCCCGAGCGCCCGGTCTATCCCGGCGTCATGATGATCGAGGCGATGGCGCAGACGGCGGGCGTGATCGGCATCAAGTCGGTCGAGGGCACCGAGAAGCCGCGCGCGGTCTACTTCCTCACCATCGACAAGTGCAAGTTCCGCAAGCCCGTGCTGCCCGGCGATACCATCGAGTATCACATGCGCTCGCTCGGCCGCCGCAAGACCATGTGGTGGTTTCACGGCGACGCCAAGGTCAACGGTCAGGTCGTCGCGGAAGCCGACGTCGGCGCCATGCTGACCGACTGAGCGGGCCAGCTCCACTGGACGCGCTCCCGTGTCCCGCAGGCGTAGTGACCAGCTGTGACATCGCGCTTGAAGTTCTGGTTGAAGAACTGGCCCATGGACGGTGCGCCCAGGAGGCGCTCGACCGTGTCCGCCGTCACGCCGCAATAGCGGTCATATGCGCCATTAAGAGCGACGATGAGGTCCTGCTGCGCGCGGTCGTAGCAGACCCGCTGAAGCACCGTGCTGCGGGTGATGTCGCGGCACTCGAATGTCTTGAGATCGACGAGGTGGTGTTCGCCGGTCTCGACCGTCTCTGAGACGATCGGGGTCGCCGCGAGCTGTGCGAGCAGGATTGCCAGGGCCCTGACCACGATGGCTTCAAGCTCCACATGAACGCATTGACGCGTCAGGACGGCCGGCTTATCCGGCGTCTGAAATACGCCGAGATGATACGTCACTGGACAGATCGGGCATAGTCGCGCTAACCACCGGAAAACAAAGCGACTTCAACACTTAACCAGACCTTCTTGATGAGCCAGATTGCTTGATGAGTAAGATTGATCCCACCGCACGGGTCGAGGACGGCGCCGTGATCGGCGAGGGCACCGAGATCGGACCCTTTTGCATCATCGGCCCGAATGTGGTGATCGGCCAAAACTGCAAGCTGATCGGCCAGGTCACAATCATCGGCCACACCTCGGTCGGGGACGGCTGCGTGATCTCGCCGTTCGCGGTGCTGGGCGGCGCGCCGCAGGATCTCAGCTATAAGGGCGAGCCGACCCGGCTCGAGATCGGCTCGGGCTGCACCATCCGCGAAGGTGCAACGATGAACGTTGGCACCATCAAGGGCGGCGGGCTGACGCGCGTCGGGAGTGGCGGCTACTTCATGAACAACAGCCATGTCGGGCATGACTGCATGGTCGGCGACAACGTGATCTTCGCGACGTCGGCGACGCTCGGTGGCCACTGCGAGATCGGCGATGCCGTCTATATCGGTGGCCTGTCCGCCGTGCACCAGTTCACCCGCATCGGCCCCTATGTGATGGTTGGCGGTGTTTGCGGCGTGCGCGACGATGTCATCCCGTACGGGCTGGTCAACGGCCAGTACGCGGTGCTGGAGAGCCTCAACCTGATCGGCATGAAGCGGCGCAAGTTCACCAAGCAGCGGCTCGCGACCGTGCGCGCGTTCTACCAGAAGCTCTTCCACGGCCCCGGCATGTTCGCCGAACGGCTTGTGGCGGCCCAGCCGCTCGCCGGTGAAGATCCCGCGATCGCCGAAATCCTCGATTTCATCGGCAAGGGCAAGCATCGTCCGCTTTGTCTTCCCGCCATCGAGAAGTGATTCCGGAATGGCCGCGGACATGACATCGGCGGCTCCTGAGATTTCATCGCCGGTCGGCGTGGTCGCCGGCGGCGGTGCCATGCCGTTCGCGGTTGCCGATTCGCTTGCCGCGCGCGGCATCTCGCCGGTACTGTTTCCGCTGCGCGGCGCCTGCGATCCGGTGCAGGTCGAAAAATTCCGCCACCGCTGGATCTCGGTCGGCCAGCTTGGCCGTGCGATGCGGCTGTTCCGTGAGGAGGGTTGCCGCGACCTGATCTTCATCGGCACCCTGGTGCGGCCCTCGCTCTCGGAGATCCGGTTCGACTTCACGACGTTGCGGCTGCTCGGCAATGTCATTCGCGCCTTCCGTGGCGGCGACGATCATCTGCTGTCGGGCGTCGGACGCATTCTCGAACAAGGCGGCTTTCGCATGGTCGGCATCAAGGATGTCGCGCCTGATCTGTTGATGCCCGAGGGCTGCATCAGCCGCGCCTGGCCGAGCGACAACAGCAAGACCGACATCGAGCGCGGCCGCGCGGTCCTGACCGCGCTCGGGCCGTTCGACATCGGCCAGGCTGTGGTGGTGATCGACGGACATGTGGTAGCGGTCGAGGACATCGAGGGCACCGACGCGCTGCTGGCGCGCGTGGCGCGGCTGCGCGAGGAGGGGCGTATCCGCGCCGCCACCGGCCGTGGCGTGCTGGTGAAGGCGCCCAAGAGCAGCCAGGATCTGCGCTTCGACCTGCCGACGATCGGCGCTCGCACCATCGAGGGCATCGCCAACGCCGGCCTGGCCGGCATCGCCGTGATCGCCGGCAACACCATCGCCGCCGAGCCGCAGGCGATGATCGCGCTCGCCGACGCAAAATATCTCTTCGTCATCGGTTTGCCGGCGTGATGCAGGGGCGCGATCCCAAGCGGAAGATCTTTCTGATCGCAACGGAGGAATCCGGCGACCGGCTCGGCAGCGCGCTGATGAAGGTGCTGCGCCAGCGGCTCGGTGACGGCGTGCAGTTCGAGGGCGTCGGCGGCACCACCATGGCGCGTGAGGGGCTGAACTCGCTGTTTCCGATCGAGGAACTCTCGATCGTCGGCTTCGCCGCGGTGTTGCAGCAACTGCCCAAGATCCTGCGGCTGATCCGCGAGACCGCGGACGCAGTGACCGAGGCAGCCCCCGACGCGCTCGTCATCATCGATAGTCCGGATTTCACCCATCGCGTCGCCCGCCGCGTCCGTGGGCACAATCCCGCGATCCCGGTTGTCGATTACGTCTCGCCCTCAGTCTGGGCGTGGCGGCCGGGTCGCGCTCGCGCCATGCTCGGCTATGTCGATCACGTGCTCGGCCTGCTGCCGTTCGAGCCGGAGGAGTATCGCAAGCTCCGGGGACCGCCGTGCAGCTATGTCGGTCATCCCCTGATCGAGCAATTGCCGTCGCTGCGGCCGAATGCCGAGGAGCAGAGGCGCCGCGGTGCCGAGCCGCCCGTGCTGCTGGTGCTGCCCGGCAGCCGCCGCAGCGAGATCAGGCATCATCTCCATGTGTTCGGCGCAACGCTCGGCCGGTTGCAGGCCGAGGGCCACGCCTTCGAGCTGATACTGCCGACCATGCCGCATCTCGAAGCAACGATCCGCGAGGGCGTTGCGACCTGGCCGGTCAAGCCGCAGATCGTGATCGGCGAAGCCGAGAAGCGCGCCGCCTTCCGCATCGCCCACGCCGCGCTGGCGAAATCCGGCACGGTGACACTGGAGCTCGCACTGGCGGGCATTCCGATGGTGACGGCCTATCGCGTCGGTGCGATCGAAGCTTTCATTCTGCGCCGCGCGGTCCAGGTCTCCTCCGTGATCCTCGCCAATCTCGTGATCGGCAGGGACGTCATTCCGGAGTTCTTGCAGGAGGACTGTACGCCGGAGAAGCTGGCGCCGGCGCTGTCCGAGGTGCTGGCGGACAGCCCCATGCGCCGGCAGCAGGTCGAAGCCTTCGCCCAGCTCGACGCCATCATGTCCACCGGCAACAAATCGCCGAGCGTGCTCGCCGCCGACGTCGTGCTCGCGACGATGCGCAAGGGGCGGCGGGCGCCCTAGCCAAGACCACCGTCGACCTGAAAGCACTGGCGCGTGATGCGCTGACTCTCGTCGGAGGCGAGAAACAGCGCCATGTTCGCGATGTCCTCGGGCGTCACCGCGTCTGGGACAGCCTGTCGCGTGCGGCGAATCTCGGCGATAGCCTGCTCGTCCGGATACCACAACCGGCGTTGCCGCTCGGTGATCACCATGCCCGGCGCGATGGCGTTGACGCGGATGCGGTCGGGGCCGACCGACCGGGCCAGCGAATTGGTGAAGCCGACGATCGCGGCCTTCGCCGCGGCATAGACCGGCAGCGCCGGCGCGCCGCGCATCCAGGCGATCGACGACATGTTGATGATCGAGCCGCCGCCGCGCGCCTGCATCTGCGGCACCACGGCTTGCGCGGCAAAGAAGACGTGCTTGAAATTGACGCCGATCATCCAGTCGAACTCGGACGGCGTCACTTCGGCCAGCACCTGGCGCTGGTCGTTGGCGGCGTTGTTGACGAGGACCGCGGCATCGCCGAGTGCTCCGTGAATCCGAGCCATCGCGGCGCGCAAGGCATCGATATCAAGGAGATCGCAGGGCACGAAAAGCGGTGCGGTGGCCGATGCCGCCGCCACTTCCGCGACGAGCGCCGCACCCGCCGCCTCGTCGATATCGAGGAAGGCGACGCGCGCACCCTGGCCTGCGAAAGCGTGCACGAAGGCGGCGCCGATGCCGCTGGCGCCTCCCGTGATCAACACCACGCGGTCCGCGAGGCCGGCATAGCTGGTCTGGGTCATGCGATCAGTCGCTCCGTCTCGGGGTCGAACAGGCAAAGGCGGCGGGTGTCGAGCGCGAAGGGCGCCATGGCGCCCGGCGCGGGGCGGACGTCCGGCGAGATGCGCGCCTGCGCCGGCTCGCCGCCAAGCCGCAGCAGGACGATGGTCTCGGCCCCGGTGGGCTCAACCAACTCGACAGGCGCGGTGACGATGACGGGCGCACCCGTTGCACCGGAGAACACGCGGTCCCCCTCGGCGATGCATTCCGGCCTGATCCCGAGCACCACCTCGCGGCCGACATAGGACGCCGCCGCGTCATAACCCTGGAGGCGGAGACGGACCTCGTCCGGGCGTCCCGCGCCGATCACGGCCACCGGCCCGCCGGAATCGGCCTCGAGCCGCGCCGGCATCGTGTTCATCGGCGGCGAGCCCATGAAGCGGGCGACGAACAGATTGGCGGGATAGCGGTACACGGTGTCGGGGTCGGTGAATTGCTGGACCACGCCGCGATGCATCACGGCGATCCGCGTCGCCATCGTCATTGCCTCGATCTGGTCGTGGGTGACATAGACGATGGTGGCGCCGATGCGCTGGTGCAGACGCTTGATCTCCATCCGCATCTCGACGCGCAGCTTGGCGTCGAGATTGGAGAGCGGCTCGTCGAACAGGAAGAGCAGGGGATCGCGCACCAGCGCCCGGCCCATCGCCACGCGCTGGCGCTGGCCGCCGGACAATTGCGACGGCTTGCGACCGAGCAGGGGCTCGATCTGGAGCAGCCTGGCTACATTCGCCAGTGCTTTCTCCTGCTCCGCCTTCGGCACATGCCGGCATTCCATGCCGAAGGTGATGTTCTGGCGCACCGTCATCGACGGATAGAGCGCGTAGGACTGGAACACCATGGCGATGTCGCGGTCCTTGGGCGGGACGTCGTTGACGACGCGCCCGCCGATCTCGATCGTCCCGTCGCTCGCGCGATCGAGCCCGGCGACGATGTTGAGCAGCGTAGACTTGCCGCAGCCGGACGGCCCGACCAGCACGGTGAACTCGCCGCTCTCGATGTCGAGGTTGATGCCCTTCAGCACCTCGAGATTGGCGTAGCGCTTGGATAGGGCGCGAATGCTTAGCGCTGCCATGACAACCCCATCATTTTACGGCTCCGGCGGTGAGGCCGCGTACGAAGTACCGGCCGCCGAAGAGGTAGATCAACAGAGTGGGCAGCGCTGCGATGATCACCGCGGCGCTCTGCACGCCATGCTGCGGAATATCCGCGATTGCGGCGGAGAGCGCGATGAGCGCGGCCGTGACGGGCTGTTGCTGGCCGGTGGTGAATGTCACGCCATAGAGGAACTCGTTCCAGATGTGCGTGAACTGCCAGATCACGGTGACGATCAGGATGGGCGCCGAGAGTGGCAGGATGATGCGCCAGAAAATGCGGAAGAACCCGGCGCCGTCGATGCGCGCGGCCCTGATCAATTCATGGGGAATGGCGATGTAGTAGTTGCGGCAGAACAGCACGGTGAACGAAAGCCCCTGGATGGTGTGGATCAGCACCAGACCGGTCAGCGTGTTGATGAGGCCGGTGTCCCGCAGCACGATGGTCCAGGGCAACAGGCGCATCTGCTGGGGCAGGAACAGGCCGAGCGTCACGATGCCGTAGATCCAGTTGTCGCCGCGAAAACGCCAGAGCGACACGGCGTAACCGGCGACAGCCCCGAGCAGGGTCGATAAAATCGTCGCGGGGATCGTGATGAGCGCGGAGTTCAGCATGTATGGCCGGATGCCGGCGCAGGTCTCGGCGACGCAGAAACCGCTCCAGGCCGCGAGATAGTTGCGCCAGGCCCATTGCTGCGGCCAGCCGATCATCGAACCCTGCGCGATCTCCTCATTGGTGCGGAGCGAGTTCAGGACGACGACAGCCAGCGGTGCGAGATAGGCTGCTGCGAACAACAAAACGACGAGATAGATCAGAATGCGGCTCGGCGCGAATGATCGGTCACGCATGGGTGGCCTGCCGTCGCTGGACATAACGCCATGCCGCATAGGGCAGCAGCACCGCGAGCAGAATGAGCAGCATAAGCACAGCCGCCGCCGCACCCCGGCCGAGCTGGCCGCGCTGGAACATGAGGTCGTAGACGACAAGGGCCGGCAGCTGGGTCGCAATTCCAGGGCCGCCATTGGTGAGCGCGCGGACGAGATCGAAGGCCGAAATCGCGAACTGCAATTGGACGACGACGACGGTGATGGTGATCGGCCAAAGCGTCGGCAGGATGACGCGCCAGTAGGTTCGGATCGGTCCAGCGCCGTCGATCTGCGCGGCCTTGATGATGTCGCCGTCGACGGAGCGAAGGCCGGCCAGGAACAGCGCCATCGCGAAGCCCGAGGATTGCCAGATCGCGGCGATGACAATCGTCCAGATCGCCATGTCGCGGTCAATTAGCCAGTCGAACCGGAAGGAGGTCCAGCCGAGGTCATGGACGAGCTTCTGGATCCCGATGCCGGGGTTGAGCAGCCAGCTCCAGACCGTGCCGGTGACGACGAACGACACCGCGAGCGGATACAGGAAGATCGATCGCAGCACATTCTCGCCGCGAATGCGCTGATCGAGCAGGATCGCAAGCATGAGGCCGGCGATCAGGCTCAGCAGCACGAAAGCGCTGCCGAACAGCAGCAGATTGTCGAAGGCGATCTGCCAGTTTCGCGACGCAAGGACAGCATTGTAGTTGCGCAATCCCACCCAGCCCGTAACAGGAATAAGGGTGGAGGGCGTGAACGAAATCCAGATCGTCCACAGCGAAAACGAAATGAGATGCGCGGCCGATAACAGCAGCGGCACCCAGATCATCAGATATTCGGGTAGACGACGCGCGACGTCGGACGTCGCCCGCCGGCCCGGCCGCGCTGCTGTGGAGACGACGTCGGTCAACGCGAACCCTCGACGGCCTCGGCAAGGCGGGTGACCGCTTGATCCGGCGTGATGGTCTTGTTCTTCACGTACTCGGTAAACACGTCGATCATCGCAGCGGTCAGGCCGTTTTCCTGGGCCATGTTGTGCGCAAGGCTCAGGACGGCCTGGTTGTTGGCGACCGCGTCCTTGAGGGCGGCTGCGGTTCGCCGTTGACCGTCCGACCAGCCTTCACCGGACAGATCGACGTCGGTGCGTACGGGGATCGATCCCGTGATCTGCGAATACATGGTCTGGATCGCCGGATCCATGACCAGCTGAGCCATCAGCGCCTGACCGGCTTGCAGATCTGGCTCCTTGCGCTGCCAGAAGATGAAGGCATCGGCATTCAACAGGAACACAGGCTTGCTGTTGTCGCTGGGGCCCGGCGCGATGATGAAGTCATCGAACTTGAAACCGGCGTTGCGCAATACGCCCTGCGCCCATCCGCCCATGATCATCATGCCCATGTCGCCGTCGACGAAGCGCTTCAAATTGGTGGCATAGGGTTGGGCGCCGACATTGGGGTCCATCCAGTTGGTGATCTTGCGCAGTTGCGCGAAAGCAGCCTTGATCTCGGGACCTTCCAGGGCCTTCTTGTCGAGATTCATGATCGCTGCGCGGTATGCCGCGGGACTGATGCCAGCGAGCGAGGCCTCGAATTTTTGACCATCGTCGGCGCGGGTGCCGCCGTTGGCGACTGGAAAAGTGATGCCGCCGGCTTTCATCTTCTCGGCAAGATCGTTGAAGTCAGCCCAGGTGACGGGGACCTTGTCGGCCTTGGCCTTGTCCATGGCGCGTTTGGAGAGAAACAGCATGTTGGTGCTGTAGATCTGTAGCGGCAGGGCAATCCACTTGCCTCCCGGCTTGTGCAGTTTTGCAAGATCTGGCGCGACGACCTTCTCATAGCCGGCGGCCGCGACGACGGCGTCGAGATCGACGGTCGGGGCAATCTTCGACCAGGCCGCGATCTCGGGGCCCTTGAGCTGCGAGCAGGCCGGCGGATCGCCCGCGATGATCTGGGCCCGCAGCTTGTTCATCATCTCGGTGGTGAAGCCGGGGACGGGCGAGTGCTGCCAGACCCCGCCTTTCTCCTCGAATTTCTTGCCGAGCGCCGTGATGGCCGCCCCGTCGCTGCCTGCGGACCATTGCGAGATCGCGGTGAGCCGCGGCTTGACTGCGCCTTGCGCGCGGGCAAAGGCCGGCAGCGCAAGCGCGGCCGCAGATCCAGCGAGCAGACGGCGCCTTGTTGTCGTGATCGGCATGGCAAGTTCCTCCCGGTGTGAACTCTTTTGTTTGCGCGAGGGCCGCGCGGCTCAGGGCATTTCAGGCGGCCTCCGTCGATGCGGCCGGCATGCCGCCGCGGCAGGCGAGGCAGAAAGCCGCGAAGGCCAGCGCGGCCTGCGGATCATTGCCATTCGACGGCGGCACGAAAGCCAGCGAGGCCTGCGCGTGCTTGCGGCCGCCGAGCAGGCTGGCATCGACGCCGTCGACCAGCGCTTTCCGATCGTCCTCCGCAAGCAGCGACGGCCAGCCGGAGATGGCAACGCCGTGACAGGGCTTGACGTTCAGCGTGTTGCCGATCGCAAGGCCAAGGCGATAGAGCCGATGCCGCAGCTCCTGCCGCACGCGCGAGGAGATCGGGATCGCGGTCACCCAATCGCTGCCAAGCCGGAGCAGCTCCGGCTCCGGCACGCCGAGCAGCCCGGCGAGCGCCGGCAGCGAGGTATAGGCCTCGACGCAGCCATGATGGCCGCAGCGGCAACGCGGTCCGTCGGCTTCGAACACCATGTGGCCGAGCTCGACCGGTTGCAGGGCATCGGCCTCGATCGGATCGTCCATCCAGGCGCCCGCGACGCCCTGGCCGACGAAGACGAACAGATGCGCGCCACTGAACGGATAGTCTTCCGTGCGGCAGCGGTGAAAAATGGCGTGCGCCACCACCGAATTGGTGAACTCGACCGGGACGTTCGCAAACATCTCGCCTAGCATGTCGCCGATATCTTGGACATCGCAGGGAATGATTGGGTTGCCGAACTCGCTCAGGCGGCCGAGGCCGGGAATGGTGATGCCGATCTGCGCGAGCCTGACCCGTCGCCGCCGCGTCCAGTCGCGCAGCAATGTCAGCGCTTCGCGAAACGCCCGGCCGACCGAGTCGGTTATTGGCTTTGCCGGCAGCGGTACGCGCTCGGTGTAGTGAAGCTCGCCCGACAGGCTGCCGACTCCGACACTGAGCCACTGGCCGGTCAGCTCGAGCGCCGCGAGCGCCACCGAACCATCGAGCGAGACAAGGCCCGTCGGACCGCCGACATAAGGGGCAGGGCGCCTGACTTCTTCGATCAGGCCTTCGGCCTTCAGGTCAAACAGGATGCGCGACAGGCTCGCTTCCGACAGGCGCACGGCCTTGGCCAGCGGCGGCCGGAACGAGCCGCCCGACTGAAGCAGATGAGTCAAAATGGCAGCACGCGTCTGCCGCCGACTTCTCGGCTGCTCCGGCATTTCCATCCCTGTCGTCATTCTTACTTAGTGTAAGAATGCGCGCGGAGCATTTCGGCTGTCAAGCGATCGCCGGTGCGATCGTTCGACTTGTTGTTGTGCGAGGCAGCAAGATGAGGCGTGTGCGATAACCCTCAGGAGAGACGCGCGACGTCGACGATGATCCGCTTGCGGTTGTCCGGGTCGACGAGGACAGGCAGTTCGACGCCGGCGGCGGTGCGGATCTCGCGGCGGCTCGGGCTGCTGAACGACATCCGCGTGACGGCTTCCCAACCCGGTCCGCCGTTCGGGTCGTTCACTGCGACGGCAATGTCCCACGTCCCGCCCGGTGCGCTGCTCGGTTGCACCTCGTGCGCGCTCAAGACCTTCGCCGTCGTCGGAACGAGGCCGAGGGCGGCGCCGCCGCCGGCCAGCGCAATCTCCGTCTGCTGCGGCGTCAGGCCATTGACCAGCGCCGGCGACGATGCGGCATGCTCCACCTCGCGCCAGATGCGGGGGAACGGGTGGTGGCCGGGCGTATCAGCCTGCTGCTCGCCGCGCACATGCGACGCGATCTGTTCGGCGGCTTCTCGCCCGCTCGGCATCCGATCCCATTCGATCCTGAATCGCGAGGGATCAGCGAGGTCAACGGTGACAGGAAGCATCATCCCGGAGCGCGGCCATTTCGGCTTGGGCACGTCGTAACCGTTGTATTGCACGGCGGTCGCCGCGAGGCGCTCCGCGGTGATCACCCCGTCAATGTCGCATCTCGGACGAAGCACCATCTCGCCGGCCGCATCGGGAAACGGCGAGCAGGTCACGACCTGCAACCATCCGTCCACCGGGTTCATGATCCGCATCCGCTCGCCCTTGCGCTTTGCTCGCTCTGCGGGATCCTGCCAAACAAAAACGGCGCCATCGTGAGATGGCGCCGTTTCGAAAGCCGTGTTGGCTGAAGACTTACTTGCGATCCTTGATCGCGACGTAGTCGCGGCGGGTCACGCCGGTGTAGAGCTGGCGCGGACGGCCGATCTTCTGCTGCGGGTCCTCGATCATCTCGCTCCACTGGCTGATCCAGCCGACGGTGCGGGCGACCGCGAACAGCACGGTGAACATCGAGACCGGGAAGCCCATCGCCTTCAGCGTGATGCCCGAATAGAAGTCGACGTTCGGGTACAGCTTGCGGTCGATGAAGTACTGGTCGCTGAGCGCGATCTTCTCGAGCTCGAGCGCCACCTTCAGCATCGGATCATCGCCATGGCCGGTCTCCTTGAGCACGGCGTGACACATCTTCTGCATGATCTTGGCGCGCGGATCGTAGTTCTTGTAGACGCGGTGGCCGAAGCCCATCAGGCGGACTTCGCTGTTCTTGTCCTTCACCTTGGCGATGAATTCCGGAATCTTGTCGACCGAGCCGATCTCCGCGAGCATCGCAAGCGCAGCTTCGTTGGCGCCGCCATGCGCCGGACCCCACAGGCAGGCGATGCCGGCGGCGATGCAGGCGAACGGGTTGGCGCCGGAGGAGCCGGCGATGCGCACCGTCGAGGTCGAGGCGTTCTGCTCGTGGTCGGCGTGCAGGATGAAGATCTTGTCCAGCGCGTCAGCCAGCACCGGGTTGATCTTGTAGTCCTCGCACGGCACGGCGAAGCACATGTTGAGGAAGTTCTCGGCGAAGGAGAGCGAGTTCTTCGGATACACGAAGGGCTGGCCGACCGTGTACTTGTAGGCCATCGCCGCCAGCGTCGGGATCTTCGCGATCATGCGCATGGAAGCGATCATGCGCTGCTTCGGATCGTTGATGTCGGTGCTATCGTGATAGAACGCGGCGAGCGCGCCGACGGAGGCGACCATCACGGCCATCGGATGGGCATCGCGGCGGAAGCCCTGGAAGAAGCGGGCCATCTGCTCGTGCACCATCGTGTGATGGATCACGCGGTCGTCGAAATCCTTCTTCTGCGCGGCGGTCGGAAGATCCCCGTAGAGCAGCAGGTAGCAGGTCTCGAGGAAGTCGCCGTTCTCGGCGAGCTGCTCGATCGGATAGCCGCGGTATTCCAGCACGCCCGCGTCACCGTCGATATAGGTGATCTTGGACTGGCAGCTCGCGGTGGAGGTGAAGCCGGGATCGTAGGTGAACAGGCCGGACTGGCCGTAGAGCTTGCCGATATCGACGACATCAGGCCCGACGCTGCCGCTGTGGATCGGGAGATCGTAGTTCTTGTTTCCGACCGTCAGTGTGGCGGTCTTATTGCTTGCTTTTGCGTCCATCAGAGGTCCCCGATGTGTGGTGAAACGGGCCGGAGCCGGAAGGCCCCGATGACATGGCGGGGCAGGCCGGATGTTCCAGAAGGTACGGGTGAAATGGGTATATTATTGCTGTGTGCGCTGCAAGATGGCGCCGCGCATGGTCGACTTACGTCGTAGCCTGATCCTTTAGCCGGCCCAGACTTTCCTGGCGTCCCAGGACGTCCAAAACCTCAAATATACCAGGCGACGTGGTGCGGCCGGTCAGTGCCGCCCGCAAGGGCTGGGCAACAGCGCCGAGCTTGAGACTATTTTCCTCGGCAAAGGCGCGTAGTGCTGCCTCCGTGGCGGCGCCGCTCCACGTCTCGACTTTCTCCAGCGCGGAATGAAGCTGGCTGACCAGCTTGCGATTTTCCGGTGTCAGCAGAGCTGCCGCCTTGGGATCGAGCTCCAGCGGCCGGTCGGCGAAGATGAAATAGGCGCTGTCGATCAGCTCGATCAGCGTCTTGGCGCGCTCCTTCAGGGCCGGCATGGCCTTGAGCAGCTGCGCGCGCGTGGTGTCGTTTAACTTGGCCTTAAGCTCGTCGCGGCTGGGCACGACGTGGTCCAGCACGTCCTCGAACATCTTCACGAGTGATTGATCGTCGGCGTGGCGGATGTAATGGCCGTTGAGGTTTTCCAGCTTGGCGAAGTCGAAGCGGGCGGCGGCGCGGCCGACGCTGGCGAGGTCGAACGCGGCGATCATCTCCTCGGTCGAGAAGATCTCCTGGTCGCCATGGCTCCATCCGAGCCGAACCAGGTAGTTGCGGAGTGCGGCCGGGAGGTATCCCATGGCGCGGTAGGCATCGACGCCGAGCGCGCCGTGCCGCTTGGACAATTTTGAGCCGTCCGGACCGTGGATCAGGGGAATGTGGGACATGCTCGGCAGTGCCCAGCCCATCGCGTCGTAGATCTGCTTCTGGCGGGCGGCATTGATCAGATGGTCGTCGCCGCGGATGACATGGGTGACGCCCATGTCGTGGTCGTCCACGACCACCGCGAGCATGTAGGTCGGGTTGCCGTCGCCGCGCAGCAGGACGAGGTCGTCGAGGTTCTCGTTCTGCCAGACCACGCGGCCCTGGACCTGATCCTCGATCACGGTCTCGCCGGTCTGCGGCGCGCGCAGGCGGATGGTCGGCTTGATGTTGGACGATGATGGCGCCGTGGCCGGGTCGCGGTCGCGCCATAGGCCGTCATAGAGGCGGGTGCGGCCCTCCGCGCGGGCCTTCTCGCGCATGGCGGCGAGCTCCTCGGCCGTGGCGTAGCAGCGATAGGCTTTGCCGTCGGCCAGCAGCTGCTCGGCGACCTCACGGTGCCGGGCGGCGCGGCTGAACTGGTAGATGACGTCGCCATCCCAGCCGAGCTCCAGCCATTTCAGTCCATCTAGAATGGCGCCGATCGCAGCCTCGGTGGAGCGCTCCCGGTCGGTATCCTCGATCCGGAGCAGCATCTTGCCGCCGTGCTTCTTCGCATAGAGCCAGTTGAACAGCGCCGTGCGGGCGCCCCCGATATGGAGGAAGCCGGTCGGGGAGGGAGCAAAGCGTGTGACGATGGAAGAGGTGTTCATTGACCGCGCGGGATGAGGAAGGTGGTTGATGGGCGACCGTGTATCATAGGGCCGGGAGATTGTGCCAATGCTAATCCAGGTCGTTCATAGCCATCCGCTCACGGACAGCTACAACCACGTGCTGTTCCATACCATCGTCGAGACGCTGGAGCTGCGGCACGAGGTGATCGCGACCGATCTTTACCGCGAGGGTTTTTCCCCGGAGATGACCGAGGCCGAGCGGCGCAGCTACTATCAGGGCCCCTATGCGGAGGACGCAGTGGCGCGCCTCATCGCGGATGTGCGGCGCGCCGACGGCATCATCTTCTGCTTTCCGCACTGGTGGTTTTCGATGCCTGCCATGCTCAAGGGCTATTTCGACCGGGTCTGGGCGCCGGGCACGGCATTCGCCCATGACCTCAAGGGCGGGCGCATCAAGCCGCTGCTGACCAACATCCGCCTGTTCGGCGTCGTGACGAGCTACGGTTCGCCGTGGTGGTTGAGCCGGATCGTCATGCAAGACCCCGGCCGCAAGGTGCTGCTTCGGGCGTTGAAACCGATGTGCGGGCCCAACGTTCGGTCGTTCTATTTGGCGCACTACGATATGGATCGCTCCACCCCGGCATCCCGGGCCGCCTTCGTCGAGCGCGTGCGTGCCAGAATCGCCGAAGTTTGACCGGAAGGTGGGCATGGGGCTTGGCCTAGGGGCTCGAATTTGGCAGAAGGACCGCTGATTTCCCTACAGGATTTTCGTAATGACAGAACCGGTGGCTGCTGAGGTTGGGCGCGATTTCATTCGTGACATCATCCAGGCCGACCTCGATCAGGCCAAGTACAAGGAGATCGTGACCCGGTTCCCGCCGGAGCCGAACGGCTATCTCCATATCGGCCACGCCAAGTCGATCGCGCTCAATTTCGGCATCGCCCAGGAGTTTCCGGGCCGCTGCCATCTGCGCTTCGACGACACCAACCCGGTCAAGGAAGAGCAGGAATATATCGATTCCATCCAGGCCGACGTGCATTGGCTCGGCTACGACTGGGGCAAGAACCTGTTCTACGCCTCGGATTATTTCGACCGCCTGTATGAATGGGCGGAGAAGCTGATCCGCGACGGGCTTGCCTATGTCGACGACCAGTCCCAGGAGGAGATCCGGCTTGCGCGCGGCACGCTGACCGAGCCTGGCAAGAACTCGCCGTTCCGCGACCGCAGCGTGGACGAGAACCTCGACCTGTTCCGCCGCATGAAGGCTGGCGAATTCCCGAACGGCGCGCGCGTGCTGCGGGCCAGGATCGACATGTCCTCGGGCAACATCAACCTGCGCGATCCCGTGCTTTATCGCATTCTGCATGCGCACCATCCGCGCACCGGGACCAAGTGGAGCATCTATCCGAGCTACGACTATGCGCATGGCCAGTCGGACGCCATCGAAGGCATCACCCATTCGATCTGCACGCTGGAGTTCGAGGACCATCGGCCGCTCTATGACTGGTTCATCGACAAGCTGCCGGTGCCGTCCAAGCCGCACCAGTACGAAATGGCGCGGCTCAATTTGACCTACACACTGCTGTCCAAGCGCGTGCTGACCCAGCTCGTCCGCGACGGCCATGTCGCAGGCTGGGACGATCCGCGCATGCCGACCATGGCGGGCATGCGCCGTCGCGGCGTGCCGCCGGCAGCCCTTCGTGAGTTCGTCAAGCGCATCGGCGTCGCCAAGGCCAACAGCGTGGTCGACGTCGGCATGCTGGAGTTTTGTATCCGCGAGGAACTGAACCGCACGTCGCAGCGGCGCATGGGCGTGCTGCGGCCGCTCAAGGTGGTGATCGAGAACTATCCGGAAGGGCAGACCGAGGAGCTCGAGGCGATCAACCATCCTGACGATCCCTCCGCTGGCACGCGCAAGATCACGTTCGGCCGCGAGCTCTATATCGAGCAGGACGATTTCATGGAGACCCCGCCGAAGAAGTTCTTCCGCCTGTCGCCGGGCAACGAGGTGCGGCTGCGCTATGCCTATTTCGTCAAGTGCACCGGCGTGATCAAGAACGATAACGGCGAGGTGGTGGAGCTGCGCTGCACCTACGATCCCGCGACCAAGGGCGGCAACGCGCCCGACGGCCGCAAGGTCAAGGCGACCATGCACTGGCTGCCGGCGGCAACGTCCAAGCCGGCGGAGATCCGCATCTACAACCAGCTGTTCGCCAACCCGAGCCCGGACGCCTCGAACTTCGCGGCCGATCTCAATCCGCAGTCGCTGGAGATTCTGGCGGACGCGCGGATCGAGGCGTCGGTTGCCGAGAGCAACGCGACCGAGCCGATGCAGTTCGAGCGCCAGGGCTATTTCGTGCGCGACAGGGACTCGACGCCCGGCAAGCCGGTGTTTTCACGCACCATCGGCCTGCGCGATACGTTCGCAAAGGAAGTCGCGAAAGGTTGAGGCGCGAATGAGCAGTGAAGCCGACGCCATCGTTTCCGCCATCATCGCGAAATGGTGCGCCGGCTTCGCGACGCTCGATGCGACGGCGCTGTCGTCGCTTTATTCGAAGAACGCGTTCTTCTTCGGCTCCAACCCAAAACTCTATCGGGGCAGGGATGGCGTTGCCGATTACTTCAACGGCCTGCCGCGCTGGCGCAATCCGCGCGCGGTGTTTTCCGAGGTGAATGCGGCGCAGGCCGGCTCGGATCTGATCAACATGGGCGCGACCATCTCGTTCGACCTCGCGGGCGAGCGCTCCGATCTCGTTGTCAAAATGAGCTGGGTCATCATCCGCGAGGACGGCGACTGGAAGATCGTCAATCACCACGCGTCGGCGAAGGCGCCGCTGATCTGATTGGCGGTCGCCACACGGCATCGTCATTGCCGCGATAGCAACGAATGCGGGCCGGGTGCGTTGTGTGGGTCCAGAAGAGGATCCCACCATGCAGAACATCTCAGAGCATATGGAAGTCATCGGCGCTGACGGCGTTCATGTCGGCACCGTCGACAAGGTCGAGGGCCACCGCATCAAGCTGACCAAGAAGGACAGCGGCGAGGGCAGCCACAAGGGCCATCACCATTTCATCGACAAGGGGCTTGTTGCCGGTGTCGAGGGCAACAAGGTCCGGCTGTCCGCCAACGCGGACGTCGCCGTGACGATGGAAGAGGAAAAGTAGGGGCCGGCAGGTCTTGTTCTTGATCTGTACCGCTTTTCGCCCGCCTGCACGTTCCGGTAGCCTCTGTATCCGTCGCGTATCGCAAGGTGCAGGGAATGGCGGAGCCGGGTCGGCCGCAGCGTCTCTCGCAAGGGATTGCAGGAACCTGGCCGACGGGCCGGGCTGCGCTTGCCGGCGGCCTCGTGCCGGCCGGCTTTGGCCTGTGGCCCGTGCTCGTCGGCACGCTGCGCGAATGGGTGCGTGCCGAGGCCGGCGCCGGGTGGTTGTTGCCCTGGGTGCCTGTCGCGTTCGGCTGCGGAATTGCGCTCTACTTTGCCGCTGATCATGAGCCGGTGCTTTGGGTCGTTGCCGCGACAGCGGTTGCGCTCATGCTTGGCGCCATCCTGCTGCGGCGGAGCCGGCTGTTTGCGCCTGTGATCATGATCGCGGCGGTCGCGGCCGGCTTTGCGATGGCGACCTGGAAGACGGCGCGGATCGCGCACACCGTGCTGGCCAAGCCGCTGTACTCCGTGTCGCTGTCGGGCTTTGTCGAAACCCGCGACATCCGCGAGCGCACCGACCGTTTTGTGCTGCGTGTCACCGCGATGGAGGCGCAGCGCAGCGACGTCAAGCTGGAGCGCGTGCGCCTGTCGGTGCGCAAGGGGACCGCGCCGGAGGTCGGCAGCTTCGTGCAGTTGAAGGCGCGGTTGATGCCGCCGATCTCGCCGGTGCGCCCGGGCAGCTACGATTTCTCGCGCGACATGTTCTTTCAGGGCATCGGCGCGTCCGGTTTCGTGATGGGGGCGATCGCGGCGTCAGTGCCGCCAGATGCCGGCGGCTTGCGGCTGCGCTATGCCGCCTTCATGCAGGGCCTGCGCGATGCGATCGACGCGCGTATCCGCGCCACGCTCGAGGGCGACAACCGCGCGATCGCGACCGCGCTGCTGACGGGCCGGCGCGATGCCATCACCACGCCCGTGAACGACGCCATGTTCATCTCGGGCCTCGGCCATGTGCTGTCGATCTCCGGCTATCACATGGCGGTGGTCGCCGGCGTCGTGTTCTTCGCGGTGCGCGCGCTGCTCGCGCTTATTCCGGGACTGGCGGTCGGCTTCGCCATCAAGAAATGGTCGGCGGGAGCCGCACTCGTCGCAGCCGCGTTCTATCTGCTGCTGTCGGGCGCGGAGGTCGCGACGCAACGCTCGTTCTTCATGACCGCGGTGGTGCTGATCGCTGTCATGGTCGATCGCCGTGCCATCACGTTTCGCACGCTGGCGGTGGCGGCGCTGATCGTGCTGGCGGTGGCGCCGGAAGCGCTGGTGCATCCGAGTTTCCAGATGTCGTTTGCGGCAACGCTGGGCCTCGTGGCGCTGGTGCAGATCGGCATGCCGAACCTGTTCGCTTCACCCGATCATTCGGCGACCGCGCGCATTGCGATGTGGGGCGGCCGCGAGATCACGATGCTGTTTCTGGCCTCGCTGATCGCGGGGCTTGCGACCACGCCCTATGCGGCCTTCCACTTCCACCGCGTCACGCCCTACGGCGTGCTCGCCAACCTTGGCGCGATGCCCGTGGTCTCGGCGCTGGTCATGCCGATGGGATTGCTCGGACTGCTCGCGGCTCCGTTCGGGCTCGACGGCGTGTTCTGGTGGCTGATGGGGATCGGCATCGACTGGATGGTCATGGTCTCCCGCTGGGTGGCGGCATTGCCGGGCGCGATTGGCCGCCTGCCGGCTTTCGGCATCGCGCCGCTGATTGCGGCCAGCCTCGGCATCATCGTGATGGGCCTGTTGCGCACGCCCTTGCGCTGGTCAGGCGCCGTGGTGCTGCTGGTGGCGATCCTCTGGGGGCTGTCGATGCGGCAGCCCGATGTCCTGATCGCAGGCGACGGTCAGAGCGTCGCGGTACGGGGCAGGGACGGGCACCTGCATCTGATCCGGGCGAGCAAGGACAGCTTTCTGCTGAAGGAGTGGCTAGCTGCCGACGCCGATCCGCGCGACCCGGGTGGTGCGGCGCTGGCTGACGGCGTGTCGTGCGACGAGGCCGGCTGCGTGACGCCGCTCGCCGACGGGCGGCTGGTCGCGCTGGCCTTGCGCATCGACGCATTGGCGGACGATTGCAGCCGCGCCGCGCTGGTGGTGACGGCAAGGCCTGCGCCGCCGGGCTGTGCGGCGATGGTGGTCGACCGGCAGCGTCTCTCTGCCCAAGGCGCGCTCGCGCTGACACGGCATGGCGACGGCTTTGCGGTTCAGCCGGTGAAAGCCAGAGGCACTGACCGCCCGTGGTCGCCGGCGACTGCCGGCGAAGCTGATTTCGGCGCGAACCTCGCGCCGCAGGCCGCGGCGCCGCGCAACCGGGGCGCGACGCCGTCCGAGGCCGATTTGCAGGCCGAGGATTAAGCTGATCGGCTACAGGTACCAGGCCAGCACGGCGTCGAGCCCGGCGCTTCCGATCACCGGCAGGGCCACCATCTGGCTCAGCCCGGCGGCGCGGGCCTCTGCCGCGGCGATCGAGCCGTCATGCAGGAGATCGTCGTTGAGCGCGGGCATGCCGGGTGGCCCAGGCGCCGCCGATGCCTCTCACTATTCGTCGGCTAATTTGTAGTAAATCCCAGGACAACCGCGCTGGAGCTCGATCTTGCTCACAGATATGTCGCGTCGATTGTCAAAAGCAGAAAATATCTGCGAAGGCTAAACCCCGCTAAGTAAAAATCTTGATCTCTGCCACTTCGCCTTCTTTCGAACGAACTAGAAAGCTTGCCCCTTCACTGTCTTTCTCTACGAAGAACTCATAGAGGCGCAATGCGTCCTTCATGACCTCAGTGTAGGAAGGAGCCTCGACTAGATCCTTAAGCTTCTTAAGACGTTCAAATGAGCCAGGACTAAGCTCCATCTGAACTCTGCGTGTCTCTTTTTCGCTGTTCACAACAACACTCATCTATCAGCCCGTCGACTTCCCGTGCGCTTGAAGAAGTAGAAGCTGAAAATACCGCCGACGACCGGTCCTGCGGCGTTCCAGACGCTCTTAAGGCCGCTGAAGTCGTGATTGTACATTCCGTATGCTCCCGCTCCGAGGAGGAGAGCACCGATGATGCTGAGCGATGCCCATGTCAGATGGACACGAGTCCGCATCTCGTAGAATTCGACAGTAGCTTCGAACTCCCGGCCGACCGCGAGAGAGCGGGCACGTCGGGTCTTCTTCTCAGCCGGGTTCTCGGCGTCAGGCGCCGGGGTGACACCAGAAACCGACAGGTCAAATTCTTGACCAACTTTCACTTGCCGACGCATCGCCTACCCTCCTTCGGGGGCAGCGAGTCGTCAGAGTCAGCGTGTCGTGCTCAGAGTTCTCCCGTGAAGCCTGAAACTGACGCGCTCAGGGTTCAACCGATCGTTCGTCACGTTGGAAGAGCAAGACACTCTTCACAGGAGAGTAGTTCGACCCTCAGCAAAGAGGGGCCGCGGCGACCTTGCCGACGTGGCAGCCGTGCAGGATGGCGGCGGCGGCCTTGGTGTTCGCGAACCAGATGGCGATGTTCATTTGGTCTCTCCTTTCAGTGCTGACCTCTGTTGGAGGCCTCAACGGGTCGGAACCATTCCGATCCAGTGACGTTGAATTTAATGGCTAGCCCGATAATGTCAATCATCAGGGCATCAATAAATCATCAAATGATGTGCCGCTCAGGATGGTTGGACGAAGCGGCGGCGAGAATGCGATTTAGCCGTCGATGGCAAGCCACAACACCACGGTCGGGACCAGTCGGGTGAGAGCTGCAGGGCGAGAACCGAGTGAATAATGCTGCAGTTACCTACAGGTACCAGACCAGGATCGCCTCCAGCTTCGCGCTCGCGATGACCGGAAGCGCCATCATCTGGCTCAGTCCGGCTGCGACGGCTTCGGCGCCGGCGACCGAAGCGTCATGCGCGAGATCGTCATTGAGCGCGGGCATGCCGGTGGCCCAGGCGCCGCCGATACTGCCGTTGCCCTTGGCGACCGTCTTGTTCGCGTAGAGCGCGGCGAGGTCCGTCTGCGCGCTGCAATCACCGGCGCGATAGACCAGTGCTGAACGGGTCTCGTTCGGGACCCAGATCTCGAAGCGCCGCGCGATGGGCGTTGCCTGCGCCGAGAGGAAGGTCAGCACCCAGGTCCGCTCGGTGCCGGTCTGGTAGGGAATGCCGACGCCGAGATTGATTCCGACCTCGGCGGCCTCTTCCCAGCGCAGGAAACTCTTGGCGTTGTGCAGATCCCTGATGATCAGCGGCAGGCCCGCCTTCCAGGTGCGGCCGGGCAGGCCGAAGCCGCGGGGAAATTTGGTGTGGCGGGAGTTGAACTCGAACATGTCGGCGGTGCCATAGTAGCCGTCGACGAGCCCCATCTCGTGGGAGGTATCGGGATCGTTGTGCCAGAGCTCGATCGCGCCGACATGCGCCTCGTCGTCGCCGCAGAACAGCACCATCACGGCTTGCAGGAATTCACCTGAAAAGACCGGCACCGCGACGCCGCAGGTGAGGCCGGCCGCAAGCGCCTGGTCGGTCCGCTTGAAATAGGAGTTGGCGAATTTGGTGAGGATCACGGGATGGCCAGAGGCCCAGGCCTTGCCGGGAAGGCCATCGTCATATCCGAAGTGCAGGCTCTCGCTCACGGCCTTGAACGCGGACAGCCCTTCGCCATAGAGGCCACCGCCGAATTCCAGCCGCATGCGCGTGCGGTCAGGCACCCAGAGTTCAACGACGCGAATGAAGGTTTTCATCGAACGTGCCCGCCGCCTCAAGCCCAAGACAATAGTCCAGACAATAGCCAAGACACCTGCCGGGGCAGCATCGGCCATTTGCTTGCGGAACGGACGTTCAAAATTCAGGCAGGGCCGCGCAAACTTCGTGCGCCGGGGAGGTGCGGGGCTAATCCTGGCGGGTTGGATTCTCGGGGCGCAAACCACACCATCTCGCCGGCCACGGCCGGCGATGGCGACTTCAGTCCTGGTCCCGACCTGTAGCCGGGGGCGCTACGTCAGCCGATCGGCAGGCGTCGGATCGTCGGCCGGCTGTCGGCAATGATCTCAGGCTTCTGCTCGCGCTCGCCGAGCGGCTGGGTGACCGGCAATTGCAGCACGGTTGCGCGCTGACCTTCGACGAGCTGGGTCACCAGCACGTATTTGCCGTCGGGGAATTCGATCGCGTCGTGATGACGATCGGGAATGTGCGGATCGATCTTGCCGAACTTGCCGACGCGCGAATTGATCGTGCGCGTCCAGATCCAGCGATTGTCGTAACGGACGTTGTCGGCGAAAGCGAGCTCCGTTCCCGGCAGCAGACACACCGCGACGGACATGTCGGCTTCGGAGGCGAAGCCGCGCGTCGAGGTGCCGCGGAAGGTTGTCGTGACGATCGTCTCGCCGACTTCTGCGGGGCGCGTCGCGACGGCGTGCAGGCTGTAGTCACACATCGGGTGCTCCTCATTCGAAGATAGCAACCCGCGCCTCTGGTTTGGAGGCGCAGGCCTCTATCAGAGTGGAAGCCTGCAAGCGTCTGCTTGGTTGTGGGCAAATCTGCGGCTTGGGTCCGCAGGCTGCCATCACAATATCTTTTTCAGATGCACTGGGAACAAAGTCCGCTCCCGTGCATTTTGGCGTGCGTCTCCCTCAGCGACCAGCAGGCGCCGACCAGCCGGAATACTGCCAGGCCGGTTGCGAAGGCTGCGCAACGGCGTTGCGGGCATTGCGGAATTGCTCGGTCGTCGTCGTCGGCGTTGCCTTGCGGGCATGGTGCGACGATGCGGCGAAGGCTTGCGACGCCGATGCTGCGATCAGCGCCATCGTGACTGTGCTCAGGACGATCTTGCGCATGGTTGTCTCCTCGGTTTCTGAGAGGCCTTGCGAAGCGAAGTGCTTCGTGCGGCGTGCCGAGGATCTAGCGCTGGAGAGGTGGCCGGATAATCTGTGCAAAACCAGAAAGACTATCCAGCCGGAGCGGACAATCGTCCGCTCCAATTGCTCAGGCGCGGTCGTCAACCGACGCCGCGCGGACGGTTCAGTACTTCCGGTAAAGCCCGATCAGCTTGCCCTGAATCTTCACCCGGTTGGGCGGCAGGATGCGGACTTCATAGGCGGCGTTGGCGGGCTCCAGCGCGATCGAGGCGCCGCGGCGGCGGAAGCGCTTCAGCGTCGCCTCCTCGTCGTCGATCAGCGCCACCACGATGTCGCCGGTGTCGGCGCTCTCGTTGCGCTGGATCAGCGCCATGTCGCCGTCGAGGATACCGGCCTCGACCATGGAATCGCCGCGCACTTCGAGCGCGTAATGCTCGCCCGAGCCGAGCATGTCGGGCGGGACGCTGATGGTGTGGCTCCGGGTCTGCAACGCCTCGATCGGCGTGCCGGCCGCGATCCGGCCCATGACGGGCACCGCGACGGGACGCTCGCCCTCGTCAGCGGGCGGGCTGGACGTCGTACGCACCTTGCCAAGATTGCCCTCGATGACGCTTGGCGTGAAGCCGCGGCGGCTGCCGGCGGCAGCCTGAAGCTCAGGCAGCTTGATCACCTCGATCGCGCGGGCGCGGTTGGGCAGGCGCCGGATGAAGCCGCGCTCCTCGAGCGCGGTGATCAGGCGATGGATGCCCGATTTCGAGCGCAGGTCGAGCGCGTCCTTCATCTCGTCGAAGGAGGGCGGCACGCCGCTTTCCTTCAGCCGTTCGCTGATGAACCGCAGGAGCTCGTATTGTTTGCGCGTTAACATCTCGACCAAAATCCCCCGGTTGATGTCGTTCGATTCCGAGACGCTGAACTCGGCGATAAGCCGCTACATCCTCGAAACAAATCATGAACGGACACTATATGTTCGATACATGTTCCGCAACTGCTTAATTTACCGTGAACGCGACAAAGTTCGCGGAACGCGTGCGAACGAAGCGTTCAGACCGGCAGTCGCAACACCTCGCAAGGCGTACCGGCCTCGGCCTTCGGCGCGAATGGCGCGCGCACGAGAAGTGCCTGTGCCGCAGCGAGATTCGCAAGCAGCGAGGAATCCTGGTGATTGACCGGAAGGGCGATGAGCGTGCCGTCATCGCGCATGTCGAGGCGCGCGCGCAGATAGTCTTCGCGCTGGTCGTTGGCGCCGACGTCACGGCCGAGCACCGCGCGTTCACGGCGGTGATGAATCACCTGCTGGCCCGACAGCGCGCGAATCAACGGCACCATGAACAGGAAACCGCAAACGTAGGATGACACGGGATTGCCAGGCAGGCCGATCACGCGCATCGCCCCGAGCCGGCCGTTCATCATTGGCTTGCCCGGCCGCATCGCGATCTTCCAGAACGCCATCGAGATACCTTCGCCCCGGAGCGCCTGCTGGACCAGGTCGTGGTCGCCGACCGAGGCACCGCCGGTCGTGATCAGGATGTCGGCACCGCTCTCGCGGGCCTGGCGGATGCCGGCGGTGGTGGCCTCCAGCGTATCGGCAGCGACGCCGAGATCGACGGTCTCGGCGCCCTCGCTGCGGGCGAGCGCGTGCAGGGCATAGCCGTTGGAATAGACGATCTGGCCGGGGCCGGGCGTGGTGCCCGGCATTACCAGCTCATCGCCGGTGGCGAGGATCGCGACCTTCGGACGGCGGCGGACGGGCAAAAGCGGGTGGTTCATTCCGGCGGCGAGCGCCAGGTCGCGCTCGGTGAGCCTGATACCCTTGCGCAGCAGCACGTCGCCTTCCGAGAAGTCGACGCCCGCGGGGCGGATGTGCCGCCCCGTTACGGCCGCTTCCTTGATCGTGATGCGCTTGCCCTCGGCGACCGTGTCCTCCTGGATCACGACCGCATCCGCGCCTGAGGGAACGACGCCGCCGGTGAAGATCCGCACCGCTTCGCCGGCGCCGACCGAGCCCGCAAACGGCCGGCCCGCGGCGACCTCGCCGATCACGGTGAGTTGCGCGTCGATCTTCGCCGCATCGCTCGCCCGCACCGCGTAGCCATCCATCGCCGACATCGCCTCGGGCGGCTGCGTGCGCCGCGCTGCGACATCGCGCGCGAGTACGCGATGGAAGGCGTTGTCGAGGGCAACCGCTTCTTCAGCCAGCGGCTCTGCGCCGGAAAGCACCGCGGCAAGCGCGTCAGAAACCGGCATCAGGGCCACGGGTGAAAACTCCAGCTGCGCCCGTTCGGGCAAATCGGCGGCGAGAGTTCTAGCCGAGCGCGGGCGGGGAGGCAAAGCAACAGCCACGCAGCGTGATTTATCCTGCGTGATCCACGCTGTCGCGAGGGAGGGACATCAACTCCGCCGCGGCATGATCCGGAAGGCGAGATAGACCGGCAAGAGGATGGCGATGGCGAGGACAAGAATGACGAGCGCCACGGCCAGCATCGGTCAACGTCCAGGCCGGCTCGGACTGACGTCAGGCGCAGCAGGACCCTGATCCTTGTCGGGCATCGGATCCGCCTGTGATTTCAAATCGGCGGCCTTGCTGATCAGCCTGGCGGAAAGCTCAGAATCCGAGGTGGTTCTGGCGAACTTCATCAGCAGGGAGGCCTGCTTGGTAAGGTAGGTTTTGCCCAACACGTGGATACATCCGGTGTAGAATTCCCAACGGACTCAAGAGTCCGGAAGGGGGCATTCCGTTCCCGGAACTCTGTACAAAAATGCACAAAATGATTTGGTTCCACATTCTCCGGAGAATGAGTTCCCGGAACTGATCTCGCGATTAGCGCGATACGGTCAAATCCCCAGCGCTTTCAGGGCGTTGCCGACATCGCGGGGCGAGGTCACATGCACCGCGGTCAATCCGCATGCCCGCGCCCCCTCGATGTTCTCCGCCAGATCGTCGAAGAAAACGATGCGGTTGGCCGGCACGCCCATCGCGCCCACGACATGGTCGAACGCTGCTGCGTCCGGTTTGCGCAGGCCGATGCTGGACGACAGATAGAGCTCGCGGAAATGGCCGAGCACGTCGGCATACTCCTTCGAGAAATAGTCCACATGCGGCCGGTTGGTGTTGGAGAAGGCATAGATCGGCATCTGCTTCGCCGCACGCGGCAACAGCTCCGCGATGTCAGGCATCTCGCCGGCGAAGATCGCATTCCAGCCCTCCAGGAATTGAGCATCAGAGATGCCGATCCCGAGTGAATTGCGCAGCGACTGGAAATAATCCTCGTCGCTGATCTTGCCGACCTCATGCAGCCGATAGGCTTCGCTGTCGCGCACATAGCGCGTGACGATCGCTTCGGGCTTGCAACCAGCGTGTCCCGCCCAGCAGGCGATCGCCTTGGAGAAATCGATGTCGAGCACCACGCGCCCGAGATCAAACAGCAGCGCATCCGCGCTGCCGGGAGAAAGTGATGTCACCTGCGTCCTTTCAGTATCGGTAAGGCTCGTGGTCGAACAGCGGGAACGCGCTGAACACGCTCGGCGCGTTCGTTGCGGTGGCCGGATGCAGGCAGGATTTGTTGACCTCGGCGAACGAGGTTGCTCCCAGCAGGCCAAGGCAGCGCAGCACCTCGTCCTCCAGCAGCTCCAGCATCCGCGTCACGCCGGCCTCGCCGTTGGCCGCGAGAGCCCAGCATTGCAGCCGGCCGATGCCGACGAGATCGGCGCCGGCGGCGATCGCCTTGACGATGTCGGTGCCGCGGCAGAAGCCGCCGTCGACCATGATCTTGGCGCGCCCCTTCACGGCGTCGACGATCTCAGGCAGCACGTGCATGGCGCCGCGGCCATGATCGAGCTGACGGCCGCCATGGTTGGAGACGTAGATCCATTCGACGCCGTGGTCGATCGCGATCAGTGCGTCCTCGGCGGTGGCAATGCCCTTGAGGATCAGCGGGATCTTGAACTTGTCCTTGATCATCTTCACGGTCCGCCACTCCAGGCCCTTCTGGTAGTCGCCGCCGGTGGCGCGCAGGCGGCTCTCGCGAACATAGCGCTTGGCAATGTCGCGTTCGCGGCGGCTGTAATGGGCAGTGTCGACGGTCAGGCAGAAGGCAGCGTAGGTGTTCTTCACGGCCCGGCTGACGACATCGCTGACGAAGGCGTCGTCGCCGCGCACATAGAGCTGGAACAGGCGGAGCGCATCGGGCGCGGCTTCAGCGGTTTTCTCGAGCCCCGGCTCGGTGACCGAGCTCAGCATGTGTGCCGCACCAAAGGCGCCGGCGCCGCGGGCGACGCTTGCGGCGCCATGCGGATCGAAGACCTCCAGCGCCCCGACCGGGGCCAGCACCACCGGCAGGCGCATCCTGCGGCCGAACTGCTCGACCGAGCCGTCGATCTCATGCACGTCGCGCAGCACGCGCGGGCGAAAGGCGATCTCGTCCAGCGCCATGCGGTTGCGGCGCATCGTGGTCTCGGTCTCGGCGGCGCCGACGATATAATCCCAGGCGTTCTGGTTGAGGTTGGCGCGTGCCTTTTTGATGAATTCGTGCAGGTTCTGGAACGGCTCGCTGCTGGCGCCGAGTTCGACGTTCCGTTCCGGCCGGATGCGGGGCGCTTCGTTCATTGTTATCCTCCCGAGAATTTGAAGCCGTGTCTCATCGCCTAACCCGTCCGGCCAGCCAAAACCATCCTAATATCGCATAGCTGCGAAGCGTGGTCGGCCGACCGATTCCCGCCTTGTGCGGGACGGTTTCTGAACGTTGCCAAAAGTTTAGGTCAGGGCGAAGGGATTTTTGCGGTCTGCAAGCCGGCGTGGCATCCCGGCCTTGAAGAAACCAGAATGGTATTGTGAGAACCGGGCTGGATCGCCATTTAGCATGGCGGCTCCCGAGCCCCGAGCAAGAAGGCTAACTCATCCATGCGGAAATCCGTGCTGTTCCCCCTGGGCGCGCTCACCGGAGTGTGCTTGACCCTTCTGGTATCCGGTCCGCAGGGCGGACTATGGGCGGCGAGGGCGGCAGCAGGCGCGGACGATGCCTATTCCCAGCTGAACCTGTTCGGCGAAGTGTTCGAGCGGGTGAAGGCGAGCTATGTCGAGAAGCCCGACAATTCCAAGCTGATCGAAGGCGCGATCACCGGGATGGTGACCTCGCTCGATCCGCATTCGCGCTACATGAACGACAAGGCCTGGACCGAGATGCAGGAGACCACCTCCGGCGAGTTCGGCGGCCTCGGCATCGAGGTTACGATGGAGGAGGGCCTGGTCAAGGTCGTCTCGCCGATCGACGAGACCCCGGCCTCCAAGGCGGGCATCATGTCCGGCGACCTCATCAGCAAGATCGACGGCGAGAACGTGCAGGGCATGACGCTTGAGCAGGCCGTCAACAAGATGAAGGGGCCGGTCGACACCCAGACCAAGCTCACCATCGTGCGCAAGGGCGCCGACGCCCCGCTCGATGTCGCGATCAAGCGCGAGATCATCCATGTCCGCCCGGTGCGTTTCCACGTCGAGAATGGCGACATCGGCTATATCCGCGTCACCTCGTTCAACGAGCAGACCACCGACGGCCTGAAGAAGGCGATCGCCTCGATCTCCAAGGACGTTCCGCCGGAGAAGCTGGTCGGCTATGTGATGGACCTGCGCAACAATCCGGGCGGCTTGCTCGACCAGGCCGTGTCGGTGTCGAGCGCCTTCCTGCAGCGTGGCGAGGTCGTCTCGACCCGCGGCCGCAATCCGGAAGAGACCCAGCGCTTCACCGCGCATGGCGGCGACCTCACCAAGGGCAAGCCGCTGGTGGTGCTGATCAACGGTGGCTCGGCGTCGGCGTCGGAGATCGTCGGCGGCGCGCTGCATGACCACAAGCGCGCCACGATCATCGGCACGCGTTCGTTCGGCAAGGGCTCGGTGCAGACCATCATTCCGCTCGGTGCCGGCAACGGCGCGCTGGCGCTGACCACGGCGCGCTACTACACGCCGTCGGGCCGCTCGATCCAGGCCCAGGGCATCGCGCCCGACATCGAGATCCTCCAGGACGTGCCGCCCGAGCTGAAGGGCCGGATGGACACCATGGCGGAGTCGCAGATGCGCGGCCATCTGCAGGCTGCCGACGGCACCGAGCAGACCGGCTCGCAATCCTACGTTCCGCCGGAAGAGAAGGACGACAAGGCCCTGCACGCGGCCTACGACTTCCTGCACGGCCAGACCGCGAATGCGGTGGCCGCGAAGCCCGCGCCGAAGGCGGCGGTGCCGAACTAAGCCTTACGACTTCGAGACATCGATCGCCCGGGAGTGGATCACCGCTCCCGGGCGATTTCGTTTTGGGACGCTGTCTCGGCTCGGGTTCATGGCCGCAAAGGTCGCCTCGTAGAGGCCGTCGCGTTCAGCGGAGCGCCCCGCGCACAGTCGACCAGCTCTTCGTCGCGGTGATGAAGCCGCAGCTCCAGCAATGGCATGATCTCCGCGATATCGGCGTCGAGCGGCTCGGCGCGCATCGTTCGCTTGGGAGGTGGTGATCCCGCATCGTCGCGAGCGGCGGGATCACCGTCGGATCGTCATTGATCCTTCTTCGGGCCCATGTGATGCGGGACGTCCGTCTTCGGTCCGCCACCGTAATGGTGGCTGCCGCCGGAGCCGCTGGTCGACCCGCCGGTGCCCTCCTTCTTGCCCATGTGGTGCGGGACTTCGGTCTTGGGCCCGCCGGAATAGTGGTGGCCGTTCTTCTCATCGGTTGGGCTTGTCGTGCTCGTCTGCGCCACGGCGGGCAACGCGACGAACGACATGATCGCGGCAGCGACGATCAGCTTGCGGTGACTCATTTTGGTTTCTCCTGTTTGATCTTGTTGGTGTCAATCAAGTCCCGGTGGCTTGACTGAGTGGCAACCAAACCCGGAGAGGGCTTGTCCAGGTTGAGCAAAATCAAATGTCGACGCGCACGCCTGCGCGCGCCGATGCGTGGATCGTCGAGTTGCAGCAGGCGACGCGAAGTGTCGGCCTTCTTACAGAAAAAAATATGCGTCGACCGGACGAAATCGGTGGCTTGGTGGCGCCCCATCGGTCACGTGCAATGCCGAGAAGAGGCGTTGCCGGAAAGATGACGCTGCTGATCGAATGACGCGAGGACGCAGGACTCCTCAATTCATTACATGACTGGACGACAAAAAGATTTGGCAGGTGCATCGCTCGGGTTTGATGTCCGTCAAAAGCACATCAACGATGCGACCTAGCGTGCCGGCGCGCGACGAGCGGCGAGAGTATCGCGGCGCGATCGCGATCCGCAAACATCGCGCAAGAGAACCGGAAGCACGCAGTTGATTGACGAGACGATCCAGGTATCCGTCCGGCCCTTGCAAGTTGCATTTCTCTTGCGTCGCCGGCTCTGGGAGATGATCACGATCAGATCGGAGCTGGCCAAGCCACGGCGCGACGTCCGGTTGGATCTGTTTCGCGGCCTGGCGAACTGGCTGATCTTCCTCGGACACATCCCGGATTCGGTGCTCGCCTGGTTCACGACGCGAAACTACGGCTTCAGCGACGGCGCCGATCTGTTCGTGTTGATTTCGGGCTATACCGCGACCATCGTGTTCGGCTCGATGATGATGGAACGTGGCTTCGTCATCGGAGCAACCCGGTTGCTGCGCCGGGTATGGCAGCTCTATGTCGCCCACCTGCTGTTGTTCCTGGTCTATCTCACCGCCGTGCACTACATCGCGCACAGCTTTGACGATCTTCATTTGATGGATCAGTTCAACGTCGCGCCGTTGATGGACTTTCCGGTCGAGACGCTCTCCCAGGGCCTGATACTCAAATTCAAGCCGCTCAATCTCGATGTTCTGCCGCTCTATATCGTGCTGATGGCAGCGTTTCCCGTCGTGCTCTGGTTCATGCTGCGATGGCGCAACGCGATGATGATCGGCTCGCTCGGTCTTTATCTGGCGGCCCGCCACTACGGCTTGAACTTGCCGTCCTATCCGGCCGGGGTCTGGTATTTCAATCCGTTCGCCTGGCAGTTGCTGTTCGTATTCGGTGCCTGGCTGGCGTTGGGAGGGGCAGCGGCAAACCGCTGGCTGCTGTCGTCCCGCACACTAATTGTCCTGAGCGGCGGTTTCCTGCTCTTCGCGCTCGCGATGACGCTGGCTGAACGAATCCCGGGATTGCGGGACTACGTTCCTGATGGTCTCGCCGCGATCTTCATTCCGAACGACAAGACCAATCTGGGCCCATATCGCATTATCCATCTGGCGAGTCTGGTGTTCATCGTCGTCTTTCTCGTTCCAATCGACTGGCCGGGCCTGAGGTCGCCCTTCCTCCAGCCCTTGATCAGATGCGGCCAGCAATCGCTGTCCGTGTTCTGCGTCGGGCTCTTTCTGTCCTTCGTCGCGCATTTCGTGCTCGAGTCCGGATCTGAGGGAGTCTGGGCCCAGCTACTGGTCGGCGCCGCGGGCCTCTGGATCATGACGATCGTCGCCTACTACCGAACGTGGTCGAAGGGCGTCGACAGGAGCCGTTCGGCCGGCGAGGAGACGGGCGGATGATAACGTCAGAGCTGATCTTCACCGAAGAAACCCAGAGCATCATTCTGCACGGTCTGCACTGGACGGCATCGACCATTGAGCTGCTCGGCGTGGTGGTGATCGTCTGTGGAGTGCTTGCCGCAACGGTCTGGTCGCTGACGGAGATACGGCACGGCGCGCCCGCCGATGCATTTCGTTCCTATCGCGCCAATCTTGGTCGCGGCATCCTGCTTGGTCTCGAGTTTCTGATCGCCGCCGACATCATCGGCATGGTCGCGATCGTGCCGTCGTTCGACCGGCTTGGAATTCTGGCACTGATCATCGTGATCCGCACCTTTCTGAGTTTCTCGCTGCAGATCGAGATCGAGGGGCGATGGCCGTGGCGAAGGCATGACAGTGAGGTGCCGGATGCGGGACACGGCGGCCTTTGACACATCTGCGCGTAAGAGTTGGCGGCGCTTCGCGTCTATATCACCTGACCCGCACATCGCTGCCCTCATCGTCGACCTCGATGAGCAGACGACCATCCAAATCAAACCCTGGAGAATGACCATGAACTGTCCGAAAAAGTTTGTCGTGAGTGCGGCAGCCCTTGTCGTCCTCGTGCTGAGTCCGGGTGGACTGCCGTCCGCGGTCGCCGCATCCGATCTCACGCGGGTTGCGATGATGGATGACGACAAGATGCCGAAGAAGCCCGACCCGTCGGATTCCGGCAGCGGCATGAACATGGGCCAGCCGGCAGGTCAGTCGCAGAACATGAGTGGCGGCCGGATGAGCGACGACAAGATGAAGATGCCGCCGCAGGGCCAGATGCGGGACTGCCAGGGCGCCGGTTGCCAGGACAATTCCGGCATGATGCCGATGATGCAAATGATGGAGAAGATGATGCGCGGCCAGATGGGTTCGTCTGGCAGCAGCAGCGCGATGAGCGGCCCGGCTGACGTGACCGAGCGGCTCGAAGGGCGGATCGCGTTTCTGAAGGCGGAGTTGCAGATCGGCGACAAGCAGGCTGCCGATTGGAACAATGTGGCGGATGCCCTGCGGTCGAGCCGGCAGCACCTGCTGGATGCGCGCAAGATGCTCGCAATGGACGACAAGCTGGGAAGCGCCGATCGTCTTGAGCATTACGAGCGGCATCTGTCCGAGCGCCTGGAGGCCCTCAAGGCGGCTCGGCTGGCCTTCACGCGGCTCTACGCGTCGTTGAACGAGAGCCAGAAGCAGACCGCAGACACGATTCTGCTGCCTCTGATTGCGTCGTTCTGAGCGCTGGAAGCGAGTGCGGGATCATGTTCGGTCTGCTGCTTCGATGTCGACCCGGCCGGTCTGCGCTCATTGTCCTGATGAGCCAGCTTGCCGCGAATGCCGCACTCGCATCGGACCTCGGCTCCGGCGTGACGCATGGGGCCGGTCAGTTCCCTCAACGCTGGGAACTGGCGCAGGCCGCGGATGACCATGCGGCGCATCATCCCGCAGCGCCCGGCTCCGCCGGCGATGCGGCGTCGCAACCGGGCGGATCGGCATATCCGAGTGGCGGCCATGTGGCCGGCGCACCGTCCAGCGGTGCCACGCCGGGGATGATGGGAATGGACGGCATGATGGGCCGGCCGCGCAAGGAGTTTTACCCGGCACTGATGGAGATGCCGTCGCTGTCCGCCGAGCAGCGGAGCAGTCTGGAGGTCCAGGCGCGCCAGCGGATCAGCGCGGAGGCCGATCGGCTGGCGGGTGCCGAAATGGACCTGCGGCATGCAATTGCCGGAGGCGATGTCGTTGCCGCGGATCAGGCGTCGCGGCGGCTTCGCGAATCCCTGAACGCCGTTCAGAGTGGCGTGGTTGCGCTGCGTTCGCTGCACGAGGGCAAGCCGCCGCAGCAGATCGCGCAGGCCTGGTTCAAATCGCAGATGAACCTGCTGCCTCAGCGGAGCGCCACGGATGCAGATGACGGCGCACCGGCAGTCTCCTGGTTTCACGTCACGACCATGGCGCTGCTGGTGCTGTTCTCGCTTGCGATGCTTGCCATCTACGTCGCGCGCATGCGCAGGGCGAACGCGCTGGTCGACCGGCTGACGCGCGCAGCGGCCGCTCCGGTTGCTGTGGCGCCGCTCGCGTCCGCGACGGCCGCCGGCGTGTCGAACGACAGGGCCGAGGCGACAGCTTCCCGGGAGACAGATCGCCAGCCGCGGCGGGTCGAGGCGAGCCGCTCCTGGAAGGGCAAGCTGAAGGTCTGCGCGATCTATCCGGAGACGCCGAACGTGAAGACCTTCCGTCTGCAGGCACCAGACGGCGGCGCGATTCCGTTTGCGTTCCTGCCGGGACAGTTCCTGACCTACGCCATCGAGATCGACGGAAAGGTCGTCAGACGTTCCTACACGATCGCGTCGTCGGCGGCCCAGACCGCCTATGTCGAGACCACGATCAAGCGCGAGGACGGCGGGCTGCTTTCCGACTACATGCATGGTCATCTGAAAGAGGGTGACCTCATCGAGGTTACAGGCCCCTCCGGCGCCTTCACATTCACGGGTGTGGAGGCTGACAGCGTCGTCCTGATTGGTGGCGGGGTCGGCATCACGCCGCTGATGGCGGCGATCCGGTATCTCTCGGATATTGCATGGCCCGGCCAGATCTACCTCGTCTACGGCGCGCAGACGACCGAGCAATTCATCTTCCGGGACGAGCTGGAATATCTTCAGCGCAGGATGAACAATCTGCATGTCGCGGCCACGATGGTGCGGGCCGCAGGCACGTCGTGGATGGGAAGCGAGGGGCAGATCACGGCCGAGTTCCTGGCTCACGCCGTGCCCGACCTGGCCAGCCGACGGGTCCATGTGTGCGGTCCGCCCGGCATGATGGACGCGATCAGGAAGACGTTGATCGGGCTTGGCGTATCGAACGAGCAGATCAAGGCGGAGGCCTTCGGGCCTGCCCGCGGTGCCGTTCCACCTCCCGGCAAGGTCGCGGCCAAAGCGCAAGTGCCGGGGGCTGCGGCGAGCAACCGGGGGGATGCGACAGTCGGTCCTGCAACTGCCACCATTCGCTTTGCGGGATCCGACAAGGTTGTGGCGCTGCCTCCGGACAAGAGCGTCCTGGAGGTGGCCGAGAGCGCGGGCGTTTCGATCGATTATTCCTGCCGGGCCGGGGTCTGTGGCGTCTGCAAGACGCGTCTGTTGCAAGGAAACGTCACGATGGAAGTCCAGGACGCCTTGACCGCAGACGACAAGGCGAACGGTCTGATCCTCGCCTGCCAGGCGAAATCGGTCGGAGATCTGGTCGTCGAGGCCTGACATGATGGACGGGAAAGAGCGTCTGATCGCCGACGTCGTTCTGGCGGCCCTGTTGCTGTTGGTGCCGGCGTTCCTGCTGCACGCCGACAGGCGGTTCGCAGGAAGCCTGGCGGGCTTTGTCCTCGGGGTCGGTGCCGCCGTGCTGATGGTCCTCCTTCTCGTCTATCCGATGACGAAATACAGCGTGGGTCTGAAGTCCCTGGTCGCGCGATGCGTGTCGATGCCGACGCTCCTGGCGTTTCACGCCTATGCCGGAATCGCGGCGGCATTCTTCGCGCTGCTGCATACCGGTCACAAGTTTCAAAGCCCGCTTGGGATCGCCCTGGTGACCAGCATGCTGGTCGTTGTCGTCACCGGATTTGTCGGGCGCTACTACCTGCCGCAAACCGCGATGGAGCTCCGCCAGCAGCAGTCGCATCTGGCGACCTTGAGGTCGGCCTATGAGCACATTGCGGCGGCTATGCTGTCGCTCGACCGGGGGGGGCGTGATGATTCCGCCCTGCCTGCATCCGCGTTGCAGAATGTGCCTGTTCTGCAACTCGTCGATGGCATTTCCGACCTCGAATCGGCGATCGGATCGAGCGAAGCAATCAAGAAGATCTTCCTGCAGTGGATCGGGCTGCATGTCATGGCGGCGATCGTCATGTATGCGCTGCTCGCGGTGCATGTGGCGGCCGAGGTCTATTACGGGCTGCGGTGGCTCGCGTGACGATCAGGGGCGTGCTCTACGCCGTCATTGCGACACTGGCCGTCGCAAGCGCGACCGTCGTGTCGGTCGCTCTCTATCGGGGTAGCCCCGAGGTCGTTCCGGGGTGGACGAGGTTTGTGATGCCCGGACCGCTTTCCGAAAAGCATGCATTCCTGTCCGACAAATGCGAGAGCTGTCACACGCCGGTGAGGGGCGTCGATGCGGTGGCCTGTATCTCCTGTCACGCGCCGTCCGCCGGGGATCTCGCCAAGCAATCGACGGCGTTTCACGCCGCGGCGGGCAGTCAATGTTCCGGTTGCCATATCGAGCACATGGGCGAGGTGCGGCCGATCAGGATGGATCACGCCACACTGCTGCAAGTCACGAGGTCTCCCCCCGGCCCAGCATCGTTCGACCGGGGCGCTTCCGATCAATTGGCGACGGACCTGAAGACGTTTCTGGGCCTGCCAAAGTCCGACCGGCGGGAAAGGGCGGAGCTCGATTGCGCCGGCTGTCACAGCAACCGGGAGCCGCACCGCGAATTGTTCGGAGGGAATTGTGCGGAGTGCCATGGGCTTGCGTCCTGGAAGATCACCGGCTTCCTGCATCCCTCGCCAACGTCGAGGGACTGCGCCCGATGCCATCAGGCGCCGCCGAGCCACTACATGGGCCACTTCGTCATGATGGATCAGATGATCACGGGGCAGGAGCACGCATCGGTCAATCAATGCTTTCTGTGTCACAGAACCGACTCGTTCAACGACATCAAAGGCGTCGGCTGGATGAAGCATCATTGACCGGTCCGGTCGTGCGACGGAGATGAGTGTCGCATATTACAGAATCCGGCAAAAAAATTTGACGCTCATTTCGCGCTGCATCGTGCGGCCGGATAGGGCGTCGAGCCCTAAAATCCCGCGAGGTGCACGACGCTCATCGTCGATCTTGCATTGGCGGCGCAGCGCGTGCCGTTTTCTGTTGGCCGCCCTTGCAACCAGAGCTATATGTTCCGGGTCGAGGCCGTGGGTGCACAGATGATTGGCTTGAGAAGGCCAAGGCGAAGGTGGTGGGGATGGCTTGTCGCCATCGCTTATCTGCTTGCCTCGATGACACCGTCCCTCGCGATCCCGATCGCTCTCGATGCGTCGATTCCGCACGAGCATCAGGCCGATCAGCCCGCGCATAAGCATATGCACGCGCATGCGCATGAGCACGATGAAGGTGCCGGATCGGCGATGCATTCGCATGACGTTGCGATGCCTGGGGATGGCGACGACGACCAGGACCGGCCCGGCAATCGGCATGCCACCTGCTGCGGCTCGGTGCTGTGCTTCAGCGCCGTGTCGCCTCAAGCCCCCGGGATCGCGGAGTTCGTCGTGCCGCACGCGCGCTGTGAAGCACAGCCTGATGTGATGGGTGACGCAGGCGCATTCCGCCGCCACTACCGCCCCCCCATCGCCTAAAACAGCTCCCGAAGATCGAACTGCATCGCTCGAGGTTCGAGCGCGGATCGACACGTCTGCGAGGAGCGAAATGCCCCAGCAGATGACGGCGATGCGCGCCAGGCCGTCGCACATGGCGAAGCGGCAGGGCCGGGTCTCGGTCGTTGCTCGCGCGCGCTGCGCGTCGAGCGGAGGAACGCCGACATAGCGATCGCCGGCCTGTGGAAGGCACGGAGATCGCGTCAACGCCGCTGGAGCAGGATCTCTCGCAACTCTTGTTCGGGGGAATGCCGCATCCGCGGATCGCAGTCGTGACCGATTTGACGCGTTCCCGCTCAAACGAGGCGACCTGCCGAAGATCATGCAAGGACGATGCGCCATGAAATCGCCGAACGAGAGTCTGCCGGTGCGGACAGCCGGTTCCCTGGATGCGCAGGACACAATGGTTCGTGCCGCCCTCGTCGGCAGTTACGATCGCCTCCGCAGCTATCTACAGCGACGCTTTGGCGGGAAGGCGGAAGCGGAGGAGGTGCTCCAGGCGTTCATGTTGCGCGCGCTGGAGCGGTCCGGCGACATTCGTGATGCGGATTCGGTTCGAGGCTGGTTGAGCCGGGTCCTGGCGACCACCATCGCCGACTTTCACCGTCAGATGTCAAAGAGCAGAATGCGGGAGATGTCGTTCCCGCTTGAGCTCAACAATCGTCTTGCAGCCAACGAGGACGCCACGGCGAATGCCGTGGTCTGCGAGTGCCTATATACCCACCTATCCCTGCTGAAGCCGGAGCATGCCGAAGTGATCAGGAGGGTGGATCTCGCCGGTGAGCCGCGGGAGCTGGTTGCAGCCGATCTTGGCGTGACCGTGAACAATTTGACCGTCCGCCTTCATCGCGCCCGGCACGCCCTGAGGGAGCGTCTCGAGCAGACCTGCGTCGTATGTCTCGAGGAAAGCTTCTGGGAATGTCGTTGCGCCGACATCCGGGCTTCGCCCTAACCTGCCTCGCGGCGGCGGCTCTCGTTGTCGTCGCGCTGAGCGAGCCGGCTGCGATGAGCTGCGAACAGCTCCAGCACCTTGTCGGCCGGCTTTGCGGCGCTGAACAGGTAGCCCTGCATCTCGGAGCAGCCGAGCGCGCGGAGCAGGCGCTGCTGCTCCTCGGTCTCGACGCCCTCGGCCGTGGTGGTCATGCGGCGGGCGGCAGCGAGGTTGACGACGGCCTGGACAATGCTGGCGGAGCCGTCGGGGCCGGCGATGTCGCTGACGAAGCAGCGGTCGATCTTGATCTTGTCGAACGGGAAGCGGTGCAGATAGCTCAGCGAGGAATAGCCGGTGCCGAAATCGTCGAGCGCGATGCGCACGCCGATGGAACGGAGCTGGTGCAGGATCGCCAGCGCAGTGTCGTCGTCGCGGATCAGCACCGCCTCGGTGATCTCCAGCTCGAGCCGGCTCGCAGGCAGGTTGGAAGCGGCGAGCGCCGCCATGATCTTCAGCGCAAGGGTGCCGCTCTTGAACTGCACCGGCGAGACGTTGACGGCGAGGCGGATGCCGTCGGGCCAGCTCGCGGCGTCGCGGCAGGCGGTCGCCAGCACCCATTCGCCGATCTCGTTGATCAGGCCGGTGTCCTCGGCGATCGGGATGAACTCGGCCGGCGAGACCATGCCGCGCTCGGGATGACGCCAGCGCACCAGCGCCTCGCAGCCGGTGATGCGGTCGTCTTTGAGGCCGAGGCAGGGCTGGTAATAGACCTCGAGGCCGCCATGGGCGATGGCGTGGCGCAGGTCGATCTCGAGTTGCCGCCGGTCGCGGACCTTGGCGTCCATCTCCGGCTCGAAGAAGCGATAGGTGCGGCGTCCGGCGGATTTGGCGGCGTACATCGCCATGTCCGCGTTCTTCAGGATCTGGTCCAGCGCGGTGCCGTGCCCCGGCGCCAGCGCGATGCCGATGCTGGCGTCGGTGGTGAGATGATGACCCATGCAGTCGAAGGGCGTGCGGATGGCCTGGAAGACCCGGGCGACGAGATCGGTGACCTGCTCCGGCGACGTGACCGCGCTCTGCACGATCGCAAATTCGTCGCCGCCGAGCCGTGCCACGAAGTCGCCGGCGCCCGCGCAGAAGCTGAGCTTCGCCGCGACCGACTTCAGCAGCTCGTCGCCGACGAGATGGCCGAGCGCATCGTTGACGCCCTTGAACTCGTCGATGTCGATGTAGTGCACCGCGATCTCTTCGCCCTCGGCGATGGCGGCCAGCTCCGCGCGCAGATGTTCGTGAAACATGGTTCGATTGGGCAGGTCGGTCAGCGCATCGTAATGCGCGAGGTGGGTAATGCGCTCCTCGATGCGCCGGCGTTCGGTGATGTCCTCGTGCGTCGCCACCCAGCCGCCGTCCGCGAGCGGCTCGTTGAGGATCTGGATCGAGCGCCCATCGGAGGTGTCGACCACCATCGAGTTGCGAACCTGGATGTCGCGCAGCACGCGCTCGACATATTGATCGACATCGCCGGTGAACGAGCCGGTCGTCTTGCGATGCGCGATGATGTCGTGGAAGCTTGAGCCTGGCTTCACCACATCGGGCGACAGGCCGTACATCTCGATATAGCGATGGTTGCACACCACGAGCCGCTGCTCGGCGTCGAACAGCAGAAGGCCCTGGGTCATGTTGTTGACGGCGCGGTCCAGGCGCTGCTTTTCCAGCGTCAACCGTTCCCGCGAGAGACGGTGCTGCTCCAGGAGCTTGCGCACGATCGCGATCAGAACGCCGGCAATCGCAAGCGCGGACGAGGCGGCGACCGAGATCAGGATGCCGATCTGCTCGCGCCAGTCGGTCAGGGCCGCCGCGCGCGTCGTGGTGGCCATCATCAGGATCGGGAAGTGGGGCAGGGCATGCGAGGAGATCAGGCGGTCCTCGCCGTCGACCGGGCTCATGAAGCGTCCGGCGAAGTGGTCGAGCCCGAACACCCGCTGATGCGCGAACGGGCCGTTCCTGAAATTCCGTCCCATCAGTTCGCTGGAGTGCGGATAGCGCGCCAGGAGCGTGCCGTCACGATGCAACATCGAGATCGTCGCGCCTTCACCGAGCACGACGGTCTCGAAGAACTTTTCGAAATTGGCCGGTTCGATGCCGCGTCCGACCACGCCGATGAACTCGCCGTTCGGTCCCACGATCTTGCGCACGATCAGGATGGTCCAGGCGCCGGAAATGCGGCTGTGCACCGGCTCGACCAGGACGTCGGGCGCGTTGGGGTCGTATCGGAAGGTGCGGAAATAGGCGCGATCGGCGACGTTGACCTTCGGGGCCGGCCACGCCGTCGACGAGTTGATCAGATTGCCGTCGGCATCGATGACGTTGACGCCGCCCATATAGGGCAGCGCCTCGATCTTCGCGCGCAGCAGCCGGTGGATGTCCTGGCCGGAAAGGCGTTTGCGATAGTCGTCGGCGCTGGCAACGCCGATGGTGCGGACGTGGTCGACGAAATCCTTCTGGATGACCGCGAAATCCTGCAATTGCTGATCGAAATGATGGGCGAGCATCAGCACGGTGTTTTCCAGCTCGCGGCCGGAGTTGCGCAGCGCGCGCTCGCGGAAATTCTGCGCCATCAAAACCGCGCCGACGGCGATCGCGGCGATCAGGAGCGTGCCGCCCACTACCAGCCAGCGGATCGGTCCGCTGCGGACGAAGGCCTGGTCGAAAAGGCGACTGCCGTATTTCGTCATCATGTCGTTCGTTGCCGCGCACACGCCAGGATCAATTCTTGACCCTCATAACATCCGTCGGTTTACGGGAACGGTGTGGAGGCGAAGTTAGGAAGCGCGGTTAATGCGACATGAACGATCACAAACAAAATCGATCGATGTACGGGACGCCAGACGTGCAGGAATTGCCGCAAAGTTCGCGCGGCGCTGGTCAATTCCTGCCGGTCGCACGATGATCAACCAAGGCTTAACCATCTAACATGCTGGTGATCCTCAAGGTCGCATTGGCATGTGATTTGCGAACAAGCCTGCTAGCGACACAGAGTGGATACGATCATGAAAAACGTTTTGAGGAATTTCATTGCCGACGAATCCGGTGCGACCGCAATCGAATACGGCCTGATCGCCGCCGGCATCGCGCTTGCGATCATCGCCGTGGTCAACAATCTCGGCTCGACGCTGAAGCTGAAATTCGGATCGATCAGCTCGTCGCTGAAGTAATAGTTGCGGGATCAGGCGCGGTAGTGGCCGGACTTGCCGCCGAGCTTCTCGACGAGATGGATGTCCTCGATGCGCACGCCGCGCTCGACTGCCTTGATCATGTCGTAGATGGTGAGGCAGGCGACCGACACCGCCGTGAGGGCCTCCATCTCGACGCCGGTGGGACCTGTGACTTTCACACTGGCACGGACCAGGCAGCCCGGCAGCTTCGCGTCGGGCTCGATGTCGACCGTGACCTTCGACAGCGCAAGGGGATGACAGAGCGGGATCAGCTCCGAGGTGCGCTTGGCGGCCATGATGCCGGCGATGCGCGCGGTGCCGAGCACGTCGCCCTTCTTGGCGTTGCCGGAGACGATCAGGTCCAGCGTCGCCTTGGTCATGACGACGCGGCCTTCGGCAACCGCGAGCCGCTCGGTTGCCGGCTTGTCCGAGACGTCGACCATCCGCGCCTCACCGGAGGCGTCGATATGGGTCAGGGCAGCGCCGGCCCTGGTTTTTGCTGACTTGGTCGCGGATGGCTTGCGCGCCATGTCAGCGCGTGCCTGCTGCGTGCGCCGCAGTCGCGCGTGCAAGTAAATTGCGCGTGGCGGCGGTCACGTCGGCCTGCCGCATCAGGCTTTCGCCGACCAGGAAGGTCGACATGCCGACGCGCTCGAGCCGCGCAAGATCGGCCGGCGTGAAGATGCCGCTCTCGCCGACCATCAGCCGCTCCCCGGGGATCAGTGGCGCCAGCGCCTCGCTGGTGGCAAGCGTGGTCTCGAAGGAGCGCAAGTTGCGGTTGTTGACGCCGATCATCGGCGAACGCAGTTTTAGCGCGCGATCGAGCTCGGCTCGATCATGGATCTCGATCAGCACGTCCATGCCGTAAGCCAGCGCAGCGTCTTCGAGGTCCTTCGCGGTGGCGTCGTCGAGCGCCGCCATGATGATCAGGATGCAATCGGCGCCATGCGCCCGGGCTTCGATCACTTGATAGGTGTCGAACAGGAAGTCCTTGCGCAGCACCGGCAGCGAGGTCGCGGCGCGCGCGGCCACCATGAAGTCGAGATGGCCCTGGAACGAGGGCGCGTCCGTCAGCACCGAGAGGCAGGCGGCACCGCCGGCCTCATAGGCCTTGGCAAGTAGTGGCGGATCGAAATCGGCACGGATCAGCCCCTTCGAGGGAGAGGCCTTCTTGACCTCGGCGATCAGCGCGTAATCGCCGTTGGCGTGCTTGGCCCTGATCGCGCGCACGAAGCCGCGCGGGGCTGCTTGCGCCTTGGCCTTTGCCTCGACAATCGAGAGCGGCTGCGCGCGCTTGGCGGCGGCGATCTCCTCGCGCTTGTAGGCTTCGATCTTGGTCAGGATGTCCGACATGTCAGGCTCAGCCGTTGGAGATTGCGATCAGATGCTTCAGCCGCGCGTTCGCCGCGCCGCTGTCGAGCGCCTTCATGCCAATCTCTACGCCTTCCCGGAGGTCCTTGGCGCGTCCGGCCACGATCAGCGCCGCAGCTGCGTTCATCAGCGCCACGTCGCGATAGGGGCTTGGCTTGCCGCTGAGCACGCTTTGCAGCGCAATCGCATTGGCATCGGCGTCACCGCCCTTGAGCGCACCGGGCTCGCAGCGCGGCAGGCCGGCATCCTCCGGCGTCACCTCGAAGTTTTTGATCTCGCCATTGTGGAGCGCGGAGACGAAGGTCGGGCCGGTGAGGGTGATCTCGTCGAGGCCATCGGAGCCGTGCACCACCCAGGCGGATTCGGAGCCGAGGTTCTTGAGCACCTGCGCCAGCGGCTGCACCCATTGCCGCGAAAACACGCCGACCATCTGGCGCTTCACGCCGGCGGGGTTGGACAACGGGCCAAGCAGGTTGAAGATCGTGCGGGTGGCAAGCTCGACCCGGGTCGGGCCGACGTTCTTCATCGCGGGATGATGCGCGGGGGCGAACATGAAGCCGATGCCGCATTCGCGCACGCAGCGGCCGACCTGCTCCGGCCTCAGGTCGATCTTCACGCCGAGCGAAGCCAGCACGTCGGCCGCGCCCGAGCGCGACGACAGCGCGCGGTTGCCGTGCTTGGCCACCGGCACGCCGGCGCCCGAGACGATGAAGGAGGCGCAGGTCGAGACATTGACCGAGCCGGAGCCGTCGCCGCCGGTGCCGACGATGTCGATGGCGTCAGGCGGTGCCGTCACCGTCAGCATCTTGGAGCGCATCGCCGTGACCGCGCCGGTGATCTCGTCCACGGTCTCGCCGCGCACCCGCAGCGCCATCAAGAGGCCGCCCATCTGCGAGGGCGTGGCTTCGCCCGACATCATGGCGTCGAAGGCGGAGGCCGCTTCGTCACGCGACAGGCTGGCGCCGGTCGCCACTTTTCCAATGATTGATTTCAGGTCGTCCATCGCGTGCTTTCAACTCACTGGTTCGCGCCGGTCACCTGCGCGAAGGCGGCCTGATTAATGGTGGTCCCGATGTCCGTTTCAAGCTTGTTGACGTAGGACGCGACCTGTTCGTCGGTCTGCGCCCGGTCGAGGCTGTCCTTCAGCTTCTTGACCGCGTCGGAGGCGGCGTCGACCGCGGGTTCGACGATGTCGGTGACGCGGAAGACGATCACCTCGGTGCCGCCGGTCACCGGCGTCTGTCCGACGCCGTCCTTGGCGGTGCGGAAGGCCGCAGCCACGACGGCGGCGGGCACGCTGGCGGGCGTGTCGTCGCGCTTGAAGCCGCTCGCGGTCTCGACCTTGCGGCCGATTGCTGCCGCCTCGTCAGCGAGCTTGCTGCCCGCTTCGAGCTTCTGGACCATTTCGGTCGCCCTGGCCTTCAGCTTGGTCGCGATCTGGTCCTGGCGCCAGCGCGCTTCGACCTCGTCACGGACCTCGTCGAGAGTGCGGTCGCGCGCGGGCGTGATGGCGAGCACGTCGTACCAGACATAGCCGCCCTTGAAAGAGATCGAGTCGTTATCGACGCCGACATCGGTGTTGAAGGCCTGCGACACCACATCGAGGCCCTGCGGGATGCTGGCGACGGGCTGGCCATTCGGGGCGCGGCCGGAGCGATCGACCGCGTCGATGCTTACGGCGGCAAGTCCAAGCTTGTTCGCGGCGTCGATCACGCTCGATCCGCCGCCACGTTCGTCCTCCATCTTGTCGCGGAGCTCGGCGACCTTGACGCGCGCGCGCTCGGTGGCGATCTCGCGCTTGATCTCGCCGGCGAGGCTCGTGTAGTCGGCTTCGATCCCCGGCTGGATTGTGTCGACCTTGATGATCGCGGTGCCGAGGCGCCCCTGGATCGGTTGGCTGATTTCACCCACCGGAAGCGAGAAGGCGGCATCGCCGACCGCAGGATCGAGCGAGGACTTCGTCACGAGCCCGAGATCGACGTCGGACGCGCTCAGCCCGCGTTCCTTACCGAGATCCTCGAACGACAATCCGCCGGCAAGACGTTCGCGTGCGGACTGCGCTTCGGTGGCGTTGGGGAAGACGATCTGGTGGATCTGGCGCTTTTCCGGCGTACCGAGCCGGTCCTTGCGCTGCTCGAAGACCTTCTTTGCGTCCTCGTCGGAGACCTCGCTCCATTTGCCGATGTCTTCCGGCGAGACTACCACGAAGGCGATCTTGCGGTATTCGGGCGCGCGGAACTGAACCTTGTGATCCTCGAAATAAGCGGCGAGCGCCTCGGGCGAGGGCGCGTCGATCGTGCCGGCCTGCGCGGCGTCGAGCCTGACGAATTCGATCGCGCGCTGCTCGTTCTGGAAGCGCGTCAAGACGTCGAGCATCGCTTTCGGAGGCTCGAGGCCGGCGCCGATCGTGCCGGTGATCTGCCGGCGCAGCGACACCTTGCGCTGCTCGGCGACGTAGCGCTGCTCGGTGTAGCCGAAATTGCGGATCACGGCCTGGAAGCGGTTCGCATCGAAGCTGCCGCCGACACCCTTGAAGTTGGGGTCGTTCATGATGACCTGGCGGATCTGCTCGTCGGACTGGCCGAGCCCGAGCCGCCGCGCCTCTTCATCGAGCGCCGCTTCCGCGATCGTCTGCTGGAGCACCTGGCGGTCGAGGCCGAAGGCGCGCGCCTGATCGGGCGTCAGCGGACGGCCGAACTGGCGGCTGATCTGCTGCAGACGGTCGGTATAGATCTGGCGGAACTCGTTCAGCGAAATCTCGGTGCGGCCGATCTTGGCCACAGTGGACTGCCCGAAGCCCTTGAAGATGTCGGCGATGCCCCAAATGCCGAAACTGACGATCAACACGCCCATCACCACGGCCATAATGGTCTTGCCGAGCCAGTTTGATGAGGCCTTGCGCATTCCTCGAAGCATTTGGTCCAACTTGTTTGGTCAGGAGGGGATCGGGAGCGCGTCTTAATGCAGATTCCGCAAAAGCGCGTCACCAAATTGATCAATCATCATAAAGTGGCGGCTTTCCCCCCGCAACCTCAGGTCAGGCAGCCGCTTGAGGCTGCGGTTAAAAGCCCCAAAGCGTTTTCCAGCGAAGTGGACCCCGGTTTCGCGTCAGGAAAGCGCGTCAAAACAAGAATCTGGAACTGCCGCAGCAGCTCTGCTAGCGCATTTACAAACCTCATTCTGCTGGAAATTGACATGACCGACGCCATCCGCCCGCTGATTGCCGGCAACTGGAAAATGAACGGCCTGAAGGCCCAGGCTGCCGAATTCGACGCCATGCTCAACGGCGCGGCAGATGTCGCCGCCAAGGCCGATCTGCTGGTCTGCCCGCCGGTGACCCTGATTGCGGCCTTCGCTGACAAGGCGCATGGCAAGAAGGTCGGGGTGGGGGCCCAGGACTGCCACCCCAAGGCCTCCGGCGCCCATACCGGCGATATCGCCGCCGAAATGCTGGCGGATGCGGGCGCAACCGCCATCATCGTCGGCCATTCCGAGCGCCGCGCCGACCATGGTGAGGGCGATGCCCTCGTCAGGCAGAAGGCCGAAGCCGCCTGGCGCGCCGGGGTGACGGCGATCGTGTGTGTCGGCGAGACCCAAGGCCAGCGCGACGCCGGCCAGACCCTGGACATCCTGCGTGGCCAGCTCGGCGGCTCGCTTCCGGACGCCTCGACCGCCGCCAATCTGGTCGTGGCGTATGAGCCGGTCTGGGCCATTGGCACCGGCCTGACCCCCACGGCCCAGGATGTCGAGCAGATTCATGGGTTTATCCGGGAACTCCTGACCTCCCGGTTCAAGGCTGAAGGCGCCAAGATGCGCATTCTCTACGGTGGCTCGGTCAAGCCCTCGAACGCGGCGGAGCTGATGGCGGTGAAAAACGTCAATGGCGCGCTGGTCGGCGGGGCCAGCCTGAAAGCGGCCGATTTCCTTGCGATCGCCAAGGGCTGCCCTTAGCTAATCCAAAGCTTTGGTTCGGGACTGATCGGGGGTGGCAATACCCCCTCCGATCGTGTAACACCGCGCAACTTCAGGAAAACCCGCGAAGCACGATCGGCCGCCGTCTCGGCGCTGTCGGCTTGTGACGGAAGGACACTATGCAGACTGTTGTCATCGTCATCCACCTCATGATCGTCGCCGTCATGATCGGCGCCGTGCTGCTCCAGAAGTCGGAAGGCGGCGGCCTCGGCATGGGCGGCGGCGCCGGCTTCATGTCGAGCCGCGGCACCGCGAATCTCCTGTCGCGGACCACTGCGATCCTCGCCGCCGGCTTCTTCCTGACCAGCCTGTTCCTGTCCTGGCATGCGGGCTACAACCGCGCGCCCTCGTCGATCATCGGCACGCCGGCGTCCCAGGGCCAGCCGGCCGGAGGCGGCCCGATTACGCCGCCGACCTCGGGCGGTATCCTGGATTCGCTGAAGAAGGCCGACGAGCAGCAGCAGGCGCCGGCTCCGAGCGGCCCGCAGGTGCCGCGCTCGCAATAAAGCAGGGGGGCCATGCAGGGCGGTGGCTACCGTCCTGCATCAACAATCCCCATCAAGACCCTGTCACCACTCTTAGTTTTGGCTCACCCACAGGCCCGCAGATTATTTGGGGCGGCATACGAATCGCTTTGGCGAATCGAATTCGAGGGATTAGAGGTTAAGCCCCATGGCGCGGTACATATTCATCACCGGCGGCGTGGTTTCTTCGCTCGGCAAGGGTCTGGCTTCAGCGGCACTCGGTGCCCTGTTGCAAGCCCGGGGCTACAAGGTCCGCCTCCGCAAACTCGACCCCTATCTCAACCTCGATCCCGGAACGATGTCGCCGTATCAGCACGGCGAAGTGTTCGTGACCGATGACGGCGCAGAGACCGATCTCGATCTCGGTCACTACGAGCGCTTCACTGGCCGGCCTGCGACCAAGCAGGACAACATCACCACGGGGCGCATCTACCAGGACATCATCTCCAAGGAGCGGCGCGGCGATTATCTCGGCGCGACCATCCAGGTGGTTCCGCACGTCACCAACGCGATCAAGGAATTCGTCCTCTCCGGCAACGACGATTACGATTTCGTGCTGGTCGAGATCGGCGGCACCGTCGGCGACATCGAAGGCCTGCCGTTCTTCGAGGCGATCCGCCAGCTCAAGAACGAGCTGCCGCGCGATCACGCCATCTACATTCACCTCACGCTGCTGCCTTACATTCCGAGCGCCGGTGAATTGAAGACGAAGCCGACGCAGCACTCGGTGAAGGAGCTGCGCTCGATCGGCATCCAGCCCGACATCCTGCTTTGCCGTACCGATCGCGAGATCCCGAAGGAGGAGCGGCGCAAGCTCGGCCTGTTCTGCAACGTGCGCGAAAGCGCCGTGATCGAGGCGCGCGACGCCGACAGCATCTATGCCGTGCCCGAGGCCTATCACGCGGCGGGCCTCGACGACGAAGTGCTCGCCGCCTTCGGTATCGAATCGCGCATCCCGCCGGTGCTCAAGAGCTGGCATCAGATCAACGAGCGCATCCGCAATCCCGAGGGCAACGTCACCATCGCCATCGTCGGCAAATACACCGGCATGAAGGATGCGTATAAGTCGCTGATCGAGGCGCTCTCGCATGGCGGCATTGCCAACAAGGTGAAGGTCAATCTTGACTGGATCGAGAGCGAGATCTTCGAGAAGGAAGATCCCGCGCCGTTCCTCGAACACGTCAACGGCATCCTGGTGCCCGGCGGCTTCGGCCAGCGCGGCGCTGAAGGCAAGATCCGCGCGGCGCAGTTCGCGCGCGAGCGCGACGTGCCGTATTTCGGCATCTGCTTCGGCATGCAGATGGCTGTCATTGAAGCCGCGCGAAACCTCGTCGGCATCGAGGGGGCCAACTCCACCGAGTTCGGCCCGACCAAGGAACCGCTGGTCGGCCTGATGACGGAGTGGCTGCGCGGCAACGAGCTCGAGAAGCGCTCGCAGGCCGGCGACCTCGGCGGCACGATGCGGTTAGGGGCCTATCCCGCCGCGCTCAATCGCGGCAGCCGGGTCTCCCAGGTCTATGGCGGCGCGACCGAGATTTCCGAGCGCCACCGCCATCGCTACGAGGTGAACACCGCGTACAAGGACCGTCTCGAGCAGCACGGCCTGAAATTCTCAGGGCTCTCGCCCGACGGCGTGCTGCCTGAAATCGTCGAGTACGAGGATCATCCCTGGTTCATCGGCGTCCAGTTCCACCCCGAGCTGAAGTCGCGGCCGTTCGAGCCGCACCCGCTGTTCGCCTCGTTCATTCAGGCGGCGATGGTGCAGAGCCGGCTGGTGTGATGTCTCAGCGCGCGGTGGAATAGCCGCGCGCGTGATGCATCGGTTCTAACGCGACCCGCATTGACGATTCAGGCGCAACCGATCCTGTGATCAGCTTCATCTGCGGCCGCCGCGTCAGCCTGTAGACGGCGGCGGGGGGCACGTTCAGGAAGGCGCGGTCCACCAGTGTTGCGCGCAGGCCGAGACGGTCGAGCACCGGCCGCGGAATCGGGCAGCTCATGCCGTAGGTGAACTGATAGAACGCGCCGCCAGGGCGGAGATAGCTGAACGCGCCGCCGACGATGGAGACGACCTTGCGCGTCGACATGTTGAGCAGCGGCAGCCCGCTCACGACCGCGCCGACAGGGGCGCCGTCATAGAGGCGCTCTGTGGTGAGCCGCGCCGCGTCCATCCACAGCACGCGTGCGCCGGGGAAGCGCATTTGCAGCAGCTTCATGAAGTCGGAGCCGTATTCGATCAGCGTGAGGTCCTGCGGCCGGACGCCGCGCTTGAGCAGCTTGTAGGTGAACGCGCCGGTGCCGGGACCGAGCTCGAGGATCGGACCTGTCGTCGCACTGATCTCGCGCGTGATGAGATCGGCGAGCGCCGCACCCGATGGCGCGATCGCGCCGACCCGGCGCGGGGACGACATCCAGGACAGGAAGAACGAAAGAAAATCGTTGGGCATGCGCACTCCGGCATCTTGGTTTGCACCTCCTGGGATCAGAGGTGAGACGGATGCAGTGTCGGAGGAGCGCATTGCGACAGCATTGCGCTGTGGTGCGCGAATGCGGATTGAATCAGCTCTGTCGCATCGGCGGCAGCGTGATCCTGAAGCAGGCCCCGCCGTCCGGCCCATCCGCCACCGAGACGTGGCCGCCATGCAGCTGCACGATCTCGCGCACCATGTTGAGGCCGAGGCCGGCACCGCGATCGAGCGGCGTCAGCCGATAGAACGGCTCGAAGATCTGTTCGCGTTGGTCGGCTGGAATGCCGGCGCCTTCATCGGAGACCTCGATGCTCGCAGGCCTGGAGACGCGAATCCCGATCGTGCCGCTGCGCGGGCCGTGCTGGATCGCATTCTGCACGAGATTGGTCAGTGCGCGCTCCAGCGCCGCTGCGTCGCCGATCGTCTCGATCGGCGTCTCCGGCGCATCGAGCGCCAGCTCGTAGCCGGCCGCAATCGCCAGCGGCGCGAGGTCGGCGGCGACGCTTTGCGCGAGCGCAGCGAGATTGACGTTGGTGAAGGGATGGCCGCAGCGGTCGAGCCGCTGGATATCAAGCAATTGCTCGGCGAGCGTTGCGAGCCGCGCGGCATCCTCCAGCAGGCGGGTCTTGTCCGGCCCCGGGCTAAGCGATTCCAGCCGCGTGTTCAGGATCGCGATCGGCGTGCGCAGCTCGTGCGCGGCGTCGGCGACGAAGCGCTTGTGGCGGGCATAACCCTGGTCGAGCCGCGCCAGCGCGTCGTTGATCGCGGTCACCAGCGGCACGACCTCCAGCGGAATCCGCTCCACCGACAGCCGCGCGCCGCGCTGATGGATGTCGATGCGCCGCGCCTCGTCCGCCGTGGTATCGAGGCCCCTGAACGCGCGCTGCACGATCATCGGTGTCGCGATGAACGTTGCCGTTCCCATCAGGAGCAGGCTGGGCAGGGCGATGCCGAGGAATGCGAGCGACGTCATGAACAGCGCCTTGGTGCCGGTCAGCCGTCCTTGCGTCGCCGTGATGACCTGCACGTTGCCGGCTTCGGTGTCGACCCGCTTCAGCCGCGCCGCCGGCTTGCGCGGATCGTCCGCGAACATCTGCCAGCCGAGCCGCGCCTGGCTGATCTGGTCGAGGCCACTGCCGATCGCGGCGAATTCGGCCGGCACGGTGCCTTCGTTAAGCGAGCGCCCCTGCCGGTCGCGGACCAGAAACCAGAGGTCGGGTGTCTCGCTGCGCAACTGCTTCAGCTCGGCCGTCGGCCGCAAGGTCAGTCCACCTTGCGCATCACGCGCGAGCGTGCGCTGGACGACGTCGATGACGCGGTCCTCGTCGCGCTCGGCGAGCACGAAGCCGGAGGCGCACAGTCCAGCGAGGACGACTGTAACCAGCGCAATCAGAATCGCGGCCTGGAGCGAGAGCAGGCGCCAGCTCAGCCGCGAGCGCAGGCAATAGGGATCGTCGTGCTTGCTCATGTCAGCTTCTTCAGGCTGGCAGTTTCTTGAGGAGATAGCCGACGCCGCGAATGCCATGGATCTCGACGCCGGCGTCCGCTTCCGCGAGCTTTCGCCGCAGCCGTGAAACGTGCGTGTCGAGCGCGTTCGACTGGATCTCGTCGTCGAAATTGTAGACCGCTTCTTCCAGCGCCGAGCGCAGCACGGTTCGGCCCATGCGACGGATCAAGGTTTCAAGCACCAGAAGCTCCCGGCGCGGCAGCTCGAAGGGCTGGCCGTCGATGCTGGCTTCGCGATGACCGACATCAAAGGCGAGGCGGCCGGCGCGGATAAAGTCAGGGGAAAGGCCGGCGGGCCGCCGCAGCACCGCACGCAGCCGCGCGAGCAACTCCTCGACCGCGAACGGCTTGGCCAGATAGTCGTCGGCGCCGCTATCGAGCCCGGCGATGCGATCGGCGAGCTCGCCGCGCGCGGTGAGGACGATGATCGGCACGCCGTCGGCGCGCGCCCGGAGCTTCGGGATCAAAGCGAGGCCGTCGCCGTCGGGGAGCTGGCGGTCGAGCAGGACGGCGGCATGGACGTCGGCGGAAATCGCCTCCTCCGCTTCGGCGAGCGTCGGGGCATGGTCGACCACCATGTCGTAGCGCTTCAGCGCTGACGCCAGTGCGCCGGCCATCTCCGCCTCATCCTCGACGAGCAAAATCCGCATGATCCGGCACCTCGGCTTCAACCAAAGCCATTCTAGCGGCCCGATCATTGCGGCAGCATTGCGGGAGCCGGACGTGGCGCGTTGCCGGAGGCTACCTAGCCATGCGCAAAACGCCACAGGGGCGGCCGGGCAGGGCTCAAGACACCATCGTGGCCAACCGTTATAACCGCCGGGCCTGTTCAGGGAGGAGCCAAGAATGATCTACGAAATGCGCATCTATCGCTGCGTGCCCGGCCGTTTGCCGGCGCTGCTGAAGCGGTTCGAGACGGTGACGCTGAAGATTTGGGAGAAGCACGGCATCAAGCAGGCCGGGTTCTTCACCACACTGATCGGCGAATCCAACCAGGAGCTGACTTACTTCCTGGCCTGGGAGTCGCTCGCCGACCGCGAAGCGAAGTGGGGCAAGTTCATGACCGATCCGGACTGGATCAAGGGTCGCGCCGAGAGCGAAGCGGACGGCCAGATCGTCGGCAACATCGTCAGCCAGTTCCTGACGCCGACCGCCTTCTCGGCGGTGAAGTAGGGGCCGCCAGCGCAAGGGCCTCGCAGGAAGGCCCGGCGCAACCCTGATATTCTGACGGCCCGGGGCGATTGGGGTTGATCCGACCCTGATGGCGGCTATGGTCGCGCCGAAACGAGGGATTTGCCTTGAGCTCTTCGACATCAGCGGCGCCTGTCGTCACCATCGGCACGGTCAAGTTCGGCAATGATCTGCCGATCTCGATCATTGCAGGACCCTGCCAGCTCGAAAGCCGCCAGCATGCGCTGGAGGTGGCCTCCGCGCTGAAGGAGATCGCCGCCCGGCTGAACATCGGCCTCGTCTACAAGACTTCGTTCGACAAGGCCAACCGCACCAGCGCGTCGGCGGCGCGCGGCCTCGGGCTCGCGCAGTCGCTGCCGATCTTCGCCGAGATCCGTTCGTCGCTCGGCCTGCCGGTCCTGACCGACGTGCACGATGCCGCGCAATGTGCCGAGGTGGCGCAGGCGGTGGACGTGCTGCAGATTCCGGCCTTCCTGTGCCGGCAGACCGACCTGCTGCTGGCGGCAGCGGCGACCGGCAAGGTCGTCAATGTCAAGAAGGGCCAGTTCCTGGCGCCCTGGGACATGGCCAATGTCGTGGCCAAGATCACCAGCGCCAACAATCCCAACGTGCTCGTCACCGAGCGCGGAGCCTCCTTCGGCTACAACACGCTGGTCTCCGACATGCGCGCGCTGCCGATCATGGCGCGGACCACCGGCGCACCCGTCATCTTCGACGCCACCCATTCGGTGCAGCAGCCGGGCGGCAAGGGGACCTCGTCGGGCGGCGAGCGCGAATTCGTGCCGGTGCTGGCGCGTGCGGCTGTCGCGGTCGGCGTCGCCGGCGTCTTCATCGAGACCCATCCCGATCCCGATCGCGCGCCGTCCGACGGTCCCAACATGGTGCCGCTGCGCGAGTTCGCAGGGCTGATCGCCAAGCTGATGGCGTTCGACGCTCTGGCCAAGAGTACGTCAAAGAGCACCACGCGCTGATGCACCAGCCTGTGACCAGGCCGTCTTCCGACCAGAAGTTTCCGCCAGCGATCAACATCATCGCGCTCGCCGGATTCTCGGCGGCGTTGTCGACGCGCGCACTCGATCCCGTCCTGCCGCATGTCGCAGACGATTTTGCGATCAGTATCACGACCGCTGCGAGCATCGCGGCCGGCTTCGCCTTGATCTACGCACTGGTCCAGCCGGCGATCGGAGCGGCCGCCGATCTGTTCGGCAAGGCGCGGTTGATGACGTTGTGCCTCGCGCTGCTCGGCGTTGCCTGCATCCTGGGCGCGCTCGCCACCTCGTTCTCGGCCCTGTTCGCGACCCGCATCCTGGCGGGCATCGCCTCCGGCGGCGTGTTTCCCGTCGCGCTCGGCCTGACCGCCGACCTCGTTGCGCCCGCCAAGCGGCAGGTCGCGATCGGACGCACGATGGCGGGGTCGATGACCGGCAATCTGCTCGGCGCATCCGCCAGTGGGATCATCGGCGATCTCATCGGCTGGCGCGGCGTGCTGGTGATCCTTGGCGCCCTTGGCCTGATTGCGGCGGTCGCTGTCGCGGCGGGCTTTCGCGGCGCCGCGCTGACACCGCCGCCAAAGACCGACCTGAAAACCCTGCGGCAGGGCTACCGCACCATCTTCGCCAATCCGAACACACGCTACTGCTACTCCGCCGTGTTCATCGAGGGCTGCTGCGTGCTGGGCCTGTTTCCTTTCATCGCCGCGTTCCTGTTCGATCTCGGCGAGAAATCGCTGTCGATCGCGGGCATCGTGATCGCTGGTTTTGCGGTCGGCGGATTGCTCTACACCCTCACGGTGGCGCGCATCCTGCCGTGGCTCGGCGTCAAGAGCATGATGATCGCGGGCGGCGGCATCGTGGCACTCCAACTCGGTCTGCTTGCCTTCGGTCTCGGCTGGAAGCTGCAATTCGCCAGCATGCTGGCGATGGGCTGGGGCTTCTACATGATCCATGGCTGCTTGCAGGTGTTCGCCAGCGAACTGTCGATCGAGGCGCGCGCGACCGCGATGTCGCTGCACTCGTTCTTCTTCTTCATGGGCCAGACGGTCGGGCCACTCGCCTATGGTTTCGGGCTTGCGCATGTCGGCAAGGGGCCGACCCTGTTCACCAGCGCTGCGATCATGCTGGTGCTGGGTCTGGTCTGGTCCCGGCTGCTCAAGCCGCGGGCGCCGTCGGACGCACGCGCCTGACGGAAGTATCGAATTACCGATTCCCCGTAATTTCCCGTGAAAGAACGGTAGCCAAATCCTTTCAATCTTAAATCAAACCTCACCCTTCGCTCCGTAGATTGCCCGCAAGCCACGCAATGGCGGCAACATCTGTGGATCTATCGATGCAAAAGCAGCGTTCGGTCGCCCGTATCCTCGGGGCGGTGGTTGGGTCTCTCGGTCTCGTCCTCGTCGTCATCTGCGCCTATGCGCTGAAGCTCGCGGTCACCCGTTACACGGACAGCAACCGCATCGTCTCGCTCGCCGTTGCGAGCCGTGACCTGACCAACACGCTGGTGATCTTCCGCCTGGAGCGCGGTGATACGCTAAGCTATCTGGCGTCGGCGGCCCCCGCGCCCGACAGCGTCATGAGCAGCCTCGCCGGGCAGCGGGCGACCGTGCAGAAGAACTATGCGCAGGCGTTGCAGAGCCTCGCCGCCGTCGATGCGCCCGGTCTTGCCGAAAAGCTCGACAAGCTCCGCGGCATCTGGGCGCAGCTCGAGGAGCTGCGGCCGCGCGCGATCACGGCTCTGAAGCAGGAGAAGAGCGCGCGTGACGCGAACCTCCAGCCGAGCTGGGCCAAGATCAGCGACGCCTATATGGACGCGATCGGCGAAGTCACCGCCCATGTCGACGATGCGATGACGCTGATCGACCCGGTGGTCGATCGCCTCCTGATCGCCAAGCAGGCGTCCTGGCAGGCACGCGCCAATGCCGGCCAGACCATTCTCGTCCAGTTCTCCTCGATCCTCGCCAACAAGACCTGGACCGCAACCGACGGCGTCACCTTCGCCGATCTGCGCGGCCGCATCCAGCAGTCCTGGCTGGTCGTGCGCGACCTCAGCCCGAACGTGGCCTCGCCCGAATTGCTCCAGGCGATCCGCAACGCCGAGCCGGAAATCTCCGGCGCGCTCAGCGACGAGCGCAATGCGATTGCGGCCAAGCTGCTCGCCGGCGAGCCCGCCGGCGTCGCGGGCATCGACTACCGCGATCGCCAGCTGGTCGGCGCCAACAATGTCGTCATCGTCACGCAGACCGCGCTCGCCAACATGATCTCGCGCGCCGAAGACGGCGCCTCGCGTGCCCGCTTCAGCCTGATCCTGTTCGGCCTTCTGGTGCCGGCGTCGCTGGCGCTGACGATCGGCGGGCTGATGCTGATGCGCAACCGCGTGACCCGGCCGCTGACCGCGATCACCGGCGTGATGACCCGTTTCGCCGCGCATGATTTCACCGGTGTGGTGCCCGGCCTCGACCGCAACGACGAGATCGGCCGCATGGCGTCAGCGCTGCAGGTGTTCAAGGACGCTATGATCAACGCCGAGCGTCTCTCGAGCGATCAGGCGGCCGAACGCGCCGAGAAGGAGCAGCGTGCGTCCGAATTGTCCGGCCTTGTGCGGCAGTTCGAAAGCCGCGTCGGCCAGATGGTGCAGGCGCTGTCGAGCGCCTCGGGTGAGCTGGAGACGACGGCGCGCTCGATGTCGGGCACGGCGGCGGAAGCCCAGACCCAGGCCGGTTCGGCCTCGACCCTTGCCGATCAGGTCGGCAGCGGCGTGCAGACGGTTGCAGCCGCGGCCGAAGAGCTCAACGCCTCCATTCGCGAGATCAACCGCCAGGTCGAGCAGGCCAGCCGCGCCACCGAGCAGGCGGTCGTCACCGTCAAGGAGACCGACACCACCATGCGTGCGCTTGCCGATGGCGCCGACCGCATCGGCGAGGTCATCGGCCTTATCACCTCGATCGCCGGCCAGACCAACCTTCTCGCGCTGAACGCGACCATCGAAGCGGCTCGCGCCGGCGAATCCGGCCGGGGCTTTGCGGTCGTGGCGAGCGAGGTGAAGAACCTGGCCTCGCAGACGGCGAAGGCCACCGAGGAGATCAGCACCCAGATCACGGAAATCCAGGGCGCGACGCAGAAGGCGGTCGCGGCGATCGACGGCATCGTCAAGACCATCGAGGAAGTCTCGAGCATCAACCGCGTCATCGCTGCCGCCATCGAGGAGCAGAACAAGGCGACGGCCGAGATCGCAAACACCGTGCAGCACACGGCGGAGGCAACCTCGACCGTGACACGCAATATCGCAACGGTGTCGTCGGCGGCGGACGAGACCGGCCGCGCCGCGTCCGGCGTGCTCAAGGCCGCCGCCAATCTGTCGCGCCAGTCGACCTCGCTTACGTCAGAGGTGGACGGCTTCATCAGCAAGGTGCGTGCGGTGGCGTAAGACGCCGGAGACAAGCGGCCAATCGATAAGCCGTCGCGGCGTCAGGCTTGGCGGCCTTCGTCTTTTCGCGTCACAGTGCCACGCCGGGACTCGGTATACATGGCACGTGAATTGCTTCGATTTTGGGCAAATCGAGGTGTGGAATCGTGGACGCCCAGACCAGCCGTTCCAGTGCAGCCGGGAAGATCTCGACCGGATACCCCACCAGGCCACCGCTGCGGCGCTTCCTGACCGATTGCTATGAGGAATTCTGCGCCGACAAGTCCGGCGAGCTCGCCGACTACATCCCCGAACTCACGCGCGCCAACCCCGACCATTTCGGCATCGCGCTCGTCACCATCGACGGCCATGTCTACGAGGTCGGCGACAGCGCTGTGCCGTTCACGGTCCAGTCGGTCTCGAAGGCCTTCGTCTTTGCATTGGCGCTGGAGATGGTAGGTGAAGCGCGCGTCGCGGCCACCATCGGCGTCGAGCCGAGCGGCGAGGCCTTCAATTCGATCCGGCTCACCAACGACAACCGGCCCTTCAATCCGATGGTCAATGCCGGCGCCATCGCCTGCTCCGGCCTGATCTACGAGGTGGACGGGAAGGGCGCCTTCGAGCGCGTCCGGGCAAAACTCAGCCAGTTTGCCGGACGTGAGCTCGGCGTCGACGACGCCGTGCATGCCTCGGAGACCGCGACCGGCAATCGCAACCGGGCCATCGCCTGGCTGCTGCGGAACTACGCGGTGCTGCCAGATGACGTCGATGCCGTCCTCGACGTCTATTTCCGCCAATGCGCGATCCTGGTGACCGCACGCGATCTTGCGGTGATGGCGGCCACGCTCGCCAATCGCGGCATCAATCCGGTGACGGGCGTGCAGGTGATCACGCCGCATATCGTCGCCCGCACGCTCTCGGTGATGACGAGCTCGGGCATGTACGACTATGCTGGCGAGTGGACCTATCGCGTCGGCATTCCCGCCAAAAGCGGCGTCGGTGGCGGCATCGTCGCGGCGCTGCCGTCGCAGCTCGGGCTCGGCACCTTCTCGCCGCTGCTCGACAATCACTTCAACAGCGTGCGCGGCCTGAAGGTCTGCGAAGCGCTGTCGGCGCGGTTCGATCTGCACATGCTCAACCGCAACGCCGACGTCCGCACCAGCATCATGGCGGATTACGACATCTACGGCATCTCCTCGCGCCGCAGCCGCCAGCCGCGCGAGCAGCAGATCCTCGACGAGCGCCACAGCGACATCCGCGTGCTCGAGCTTGTCGGCGCGATGAACTTTGGCACCATCGACTACCTCACGCGCCGCCTCACCAGCGAGCCGCCGAACGCGCCGCTGCTGATCATCGATTTCCGCCGCGCCCCCGACATCACCGCGGCCGGCGCGGAGCTTCTGGGTGAGACGCTGACGGCGCTCGGCAATGCCGGCGTCATCACCATCCTGTCGGGTTTCGAGGAGGCCTCCGCGGTGTGGGCCGCGATCTCCGCGAGGACGGCCGATCCGCGCCGGCTGCGACGCTTCGCGTTGCTCGACGATGCCATCGAATGGGCCGAGGACCAGGTGATCTATCGCTTCGGCGGCTTCACCGATGTCAAGGAGAGCGCGCATCTCGGCGAGCAGGCGCTGCTGGCCGAGCTCGACGCCGACGAGATCGCCGCGATCGTCAAGCTGTCCACCACGCGCCATTACGCCGCCGGTCAGCGCATGATCGCCGCCGGCGAGCCCGCCAATTCGCTGTTCTTCCTCCAGAGCGGCATGGTCAGTGTGAAGCTGCGCAGCGGCGTGCGTCTGGCTTCACTCGGCCCGGGTATGGCGTTCGGCGAGATGGCGATCCTGGAGGGAAGCCGCAGCGCCGATGTCTTCGCCGACACGCCCGTCACCTGCCTCGAACTTCCGCACGACAGTTTTGCCGACTACCGCCGCGTGCATCCGGAAACATCGCTGAAGATCATGCGCAATCTCGCCGCAATTCTGGCGCGGCGGCTGGTGCTCGCAAATGCGAAGGTCGATTTGCTCAGCGCCTACTAACAGCGATCCGAGTTCGCTCGTGAACCTGCGACACCGGCTTTGCGCTTGCCAAGTTCCCGCATTGTGAAACAATGGATTTGGAGCGATCCGCTCCCAATGCATTTTCAGGGAGAGACGCGTGAGTGAGCCGCTTCATCCCGCTGCGCCCCATCATTTGCCGTCCTTCATCACTGCGCCCGGGGATACCGATGTCCTGATGGTTGTCGTTGGCATTGTCCTGATCGGGGCAATTCTTGCGGTTGGGAATTTCTATCTGCACCTGCACACGATGCCGGAGCGGATGGCGCACAAGTCGCAGAAATTCCAGTTTGAGATCGTGGCCGTGCTGGGGCTGTTGGCGCTGTTCACGCACAACCACCTGTTCTGGGTGATCGGCCTGTTCCTCGCCATGATCGATCTGCCCGACTTCAGCACGCCGCTGCGCAAGATCGCCGGATCGGTCGAGAAAATGGCCGGCGTCGCACCGGAGCAGGATCCGACCGAGCCTGCGAATGAAGCTGCCGTTGCGCAGCCTCCCGTAGCCGGCGATGGTGCCAAGAGCGAGGTGGCCAGCCATGCTTGAGCTGCTGCTGTGCTCTCTCCTCACGATATTTCCGGACTATCTCTACCGCCGTTATCGGCAGGGAAAGCGCATCGGGCACGAGATCACGCTGTTTTCGGTCTGGTTCGAACTGCGATTTGGCATCATCACCTGCCTGATGCTGACGGTCTCCCTGATCACGATGATCTTCTATTTTCATCCGTCGACCAATGTGGCGACGTTATACTACCGGACCGTTCCGATCGTCCCGGAGATCACCGGCCGGGTGGCGGAGGTTCACGTCGACTACAGCGCGCCGATCAAGAAGGGCGACGTGATTTTCAGGCTGGACAATTCCAAGCAGCAGGCGTCGCTTGAGACGGCGAAACGCAAGATCGCCGAGGTCGATGCATCGCTGCTGGCGGCGCAGGCCGATATTCTCAAGTCGGAAGGCCAGCTTCAGGAAGCCAAGAGCGCATTGCAACAGGCCAACGACGAACTCGACGTCAAGCGCGAACTACAGAAACGCAATCCAGGCATCGTGCCGCAGCGGGATATCGAAAAGCTCGAAGTGGCTGTCGCCGGCCGTCAGGGCTCGGTCGATGCCGCGACCGCGTCCAAACAGTCGGCAGCAACGCGCGTCAGCGCGCTCCTTCCGGCCGAGAAGGCAAGCGCGGAAGCGGCACTCGCCGAAGCGCAGGTCGATCTCGACAAGACCTACATTCGCGCCGGCGTGAACGGCCGTGTCGAGCAGTTCCTGCTGCGGCCGGGCGATGTCGTCAATCCCATGATACGCTCCGCGGGCGTCCTGATCCCCGAAGGCGCCGGGCAACGCGCATTGTCGGCGGGGTTCGGTCAGATCGAAGCGCAGGTCATGAAGGTCGGAATGGTGGCCGAGGCCACCTGCATTTCCAAGCCGTGGACGATCATTCCGATGGTGGTCACCGACGTGCAGGATTACATTGCCGCGGGCCAGTTCAGGGGCGGTGAGCAACTGCTCGAAGCGCAGAATACCACTCGGCCCGGTACGATTCTCGTCTTCATGGAGCCGATCTACCAGGGCGGTCTCCAGGGCGTGACGCCGGGCAGCAGTTGCATCGCCAACGCCTACACCAGCAATCACGAATTGATCTCGTCGGGGAAGGTCGGCGCGTTCAAGAGCTTTGGATTGCATGTTGTCGATGCGACGGGGCTCGTGCACGCCATGCTGTTGCGGATTCAGGCCCTGCTATTGCCGATCAAGACACTGGTGCTGAGCGGGCACTGATTGGGCTGGAAGACGCCGAAGATCAACCCGGCGCCTGGTTTGCTGGCCGTTTGCAGCTTGAAGTGGCACAGAATGCTTGCGAACAATCGACGCAGGCGACCGGCCAATAGAATCCTCCGAATCTCGCCGCCTCGCCTGAGGATTGTGCATGGTTGCCAGCGACAGTTTCGTCGCATTTCTGCGCGAGCAACTCGCTCCGCTCGGACACATCACGGTGCGGCGGATGTTCGGCAAGACCGGCGTATTCTGCGACGGAGTGATGTTCGGGATGGTGCGAGACAACACGCTCTACTTCCGTGTTGATGACGGCAACCGCGCGGAGTTGAAGGAAGCGGAATCGTTTCCGCCGTTGAATTACGCGAAAAAGGGCGGCACCATCGATCTTTCGTTCTGGCGCGCGCCGGAGAGACTGTTCGACGAACCCGATGAGCTCGTCGCATGGGCGCGATCGGCGCTGGCGGCGGCGCGTCGGGTCGCGGATCAGCGGGAGCGTAAGGTGCCAGGACGCGGCGCCAAGGGGCCCCGGAAGAAGCTGCCCCAAAACCCGACAGGCCGGCGCGCTCGCTAACCCCGCCCGCGATACGGCGCGACGCCTTGCTCCGGCACCCACAGGCCCTTCGGGACGCGGCCGGTCTGCCAGAACACGTCGATCGGAATGCCGCCGCGCGGATACCAGTAGCCGCCGATGCGGAGCCATTTCGGCTTGATCTCGGCGGCGATGCGCTTGCCGATCATCACGGTGCAGTCCTCGTGAAAGGCGCCGTGATTGCGGAAGCTCGCGATGTAGAGCTTGAGCGATTTCGACTCCAGGAGCCATGGGCCGGGCGCGTAGTCGATCATCAGATGGGCGAAATCGGGCTGGCCCGTCACCGGGCAGAGCGAGGTGAACTCGGGCACGGTGAAACGGACCAGATAATCGGTGCCTCCTTGCGGATTCGGCACGCGGTCGAGCTTGGCCTTTTCGGGTGCATCGGGCCATTCCACGGCCCGGCCGAGCTGCAGGGTGGGGGAGTTCTTCGATTTGTTGGGTTTTTTCGGCATCAGGCGGTCTCCGTGGCGCCCTCTTAGCCAAACATCGGGCGGCCGTCACCCGGCCTTTTCCACTTCGATGCATTGCGGTAGAAGCAGCGCCAACTGCCCCCTTTGTTCCCCGAAAAGAGGCTCTCATGACCGCTATCATCGACATCATCGGCCGCGAAATTCTCGATAGCCGTGGCAATCCCACCGTCGAGGTCGACGTTGTGCTGGAAGATGGTGCGCTCGGCCGCGCCGCGGTGCCATCAGGAGCCTCCACCGGCGCCCATGAGGCGGTGGAACTGCGCGACGGCGACAAGGCCCGCTATCTCGGCAAGGGCGTCACCAAGGCGGTCGGCGCCGTCAATGGCGAGATCTTCGAGGCCCTCAGCGGTCTCGACGTCGAGCAGCAGGCCCAGATCGACCAGATCATGATCGACCTCGACGGCACCGCGAACAAGAGCCGGCTCGGCGCCAACGCCATCCTCGGCGTCTCGCTCGCCTGCGCGAAGGCGGCCGCGAACTCGCTCGACATGCCGCTCTATCGTTATGTCGGCGGCACCTCGGCGCGCCTCCTGCCGGTGCCGATGATGAACATCATCAATGGCGGCGTGCATGCCGACAACCCGATCGACTTCCAGGAGTTCATGATCCTGCCCGTCGGCGCGTCCTCGTTCGCCGAGGGCCTGCGCTACGGCGCCGAAGTCTTCCACACGCTGAAATCCGAATTGAAGAAGGCCGGCCACAACACCAATGTCGGCGACGAGGGCGGTTTTGCCCCGAACCTGCCGTCGGCGGACGCAGCGCTCGAATTCGTCATGAATGCGATCGGCAAGGCCGGCTACAAGGCGGGCACCGACATCGTGCTCGGCCTCGACTGCGCCTCGACCGAGTTCTTCAAGGACGGCAAGTATGTCTATGAAGGCGAGGGCAAGACCCGCTCGATCTCCGAGCAGGCCAAGTATCTTGCCGACCTCGTCGGCCGCTATCCGATCGTCACCATCGAGGACGGCATGTCGGAAGACGACATGGACGGCTGGAAGGAGATCACCGACCTCATCGGCAAGAAGTGCCAGCTGGTCGGCGACGATCTCTTCGTCACCAACGTCAAGCGCCTCGCCGACGGCATCAAGGCCGGCCGCGCCAACTCGATCCTGATCAAGGTCAACCAGATCGGCACGCTGACCGAGACGCTGGCCGCCGTCGAGATGGCGCACAAGAATGGCTACACCTCCGTCATGTCGCACCGCTCCGGCGAGACCGAGGATTCCACCATCGCCGACCTCGCGGTCGCCACCAATTGCGGGCAGATCAAGACCGGCTCCCTTGCGCGGTCCGATCGCACCGCCAAATACAACCAGCTCCTACGCATCGAGCAGCAGCTCGGCAAGCAGGCGCTGTACGGCGGCAAGGCGGCACTGAAGGCGCTGGCATAAGCCAGCGCTCTAACAAACACAGGGGAGGATCGACATGAGCGACGGCAAGACCGGACTGCAACTGCGTTCGCTGATCAAGGCGAGCGGCGAGCTCGAAATCTCGCTGCTCGACGTGCCGACCCCCGAGCCCGCCGAGGACGAGGTCGTCGTCCGTATCGAGGCCGCGCCGATCAACCCGTCCGACCTCGGCCTGCTCGTCGGCGCCGCCGACATGAGCACGGCCAAGGCCTCCGGCACGAAGCAGGCGCCCGTCATCACCGCGAAGGTGCCTGACGGGGCGATGCGCGCGATGGGTGCGCGGCTCGACCAGTCCCTGCCGGTTGGCAATGAGGGTGCCGGAATCGTCATCAAGACCGGCGCGTCGGATGCTGCGAAGGCGCTGATGGGCAAGACCGTCGCGATGATCGGCGGTGCGATGTATGCGCAGTACCGGACGCTGAAGGCGCGGGACTGCCAGCCGCTGCCCGAGGGCACGACGGCGGCGGAGGGCGCGTCCTGGTTCGTCAATCCGCTCACCGCGCTCGGCATGACCGAGACCATGCGTCGCGAAGGCCACAAGGCGCTGGTGCACACTGCGGCCGCCTCCAATCTCGGGCAGATGCTGAACAAGATCTGCATCAAGGACGGCATCCCGCTCGTCAACATCGTGCGCAGCAAGGAGCAGGCGGAGATCCTGAAGAAGATCGGCGCCAAGCACGTCGTCGATTCCAGCGTGCCCAGCTTCCTCGACGATCTCACGGCCGCGCTGGTCGAGACCGGCGCCACCATTGCATTCGATGCCATCGGTGGCGGCAAGCTCGCCGGCGACATCCTCAACTGCATGGAAATCGCGATCAACAAGACCGCCAAGGAATACAGCCGCTACGGCTCCAGCGTGCACAAGCAGGTCTATGTCTACGGCGCGCTCGATATCCGTCCGATCGAACTGCCGCGCGGCTTCGGCATGGCCTGGGGCGTCGGCGGCTGGCTCCTGACCCCGTTCCTTCAGAAGATCGGTCCGGCCGACATCGGACGGCTGCGCCAGCGCGTCGTGAGCGAACTGAAGACCACCTTCGCCAGCCATTACACCAAGGTGGTGTCGCTTCCCGAGGCGCTCGATCCCGCCAACATTGCGGTCTACGCCAAACGCGCCACCGGCGAAAAATTCCTCATCAACCCAAATAAATAATCGTGACGTGCGACGGCACGTCACCGAAAGAAGGTCTTGCCTTCTGAGCGAAGCGGGAGATTATTCCGCCGCTATTTGAAAGCGGAAAACCGCAAAGCGCTCAGAAGGGGACCTCTCCATGACCGATCTCAATCGCCGTCATCTGCTCGCAGGCGCCGCCGCCATCGGTGCGGCCGCCGTAACCGGCCTCCGGCCGACCGCCGCCAATGCCGCAGTGCCGCAAGCCGGGACCCAGGCGCCAGGCTTCTATCGTTACAAGGTCGGCAACTATGAATGCACCTCGATCAATGACGGTGCGCGCACCTTCCCGATGCCCGACAAGTTCGTCGTCAACGCGCCGAAGGACGAGGCGCTGGCGGCGGCCGAGGCCGCCTACATGCCGAAGGGCATGGTCACGGTGCCGTTCAATCCGCAGCTCATCAACACCGGCTCCAAGCTGGTGCTGATCGATGCGGGCAATGGCGTCGCCAATCTCGAGCCCAGCAAGGGTGCGGTCGGCCGCACCCTGCAAAACCTCCAAGCTGCCGGCGTTGACCCCAAGAGCATCGACGTCGTGCTGCTGTCGCATCTGCATCCCGACCACACCAACGGCATTCGCCTGGCTGACGGCGCGCTCGCCTTCCCGAATGCGGAGATCATGGTGCCGGGCAAGGACTGGGAGTTCTGGGTCAGCGAGGAGAACGCCGCCAAGGCCGAGTCCAGCCCGATGATGAAGAACTACTTCGCCAACGTGAAGAAGACTTTTGCCGGCCTCGAGTCCAAGGTCACCAAGTACGAGTGGGGCAAGGAGGTCGCGCCGGGCATTACCTCGATCGCGACGCCCGGCCACACGCCGGGGCACACCTCGTTCGCCGTTGCGTCGGGCGATGCAAAGGTGCTGATCCAGTCCGACGTCACCAACATTCCGGAATTCTTCCTGCGTAATCCGGACTGGCACGTGGTGTTCGACACCGATGCCGCAATGGCGCAGGAGACGCGCCACAAATTCTACGACATGGCGGCAGCCGAGAAGGCGACCGTCATCGGCTTCCACTTCACCTTCCCCTCGGTCGGCCATGTCGAGAAGGACGGCGCCAAGTACCGCCTGATCCCGTCGGCCTGGAATCCGACGATCTGAGCGGGTCGCACGTTTGCATTGGAGATCAGGCCGCCTTCGGGCGGCCTGATTGTTTTGGGGCGGCCTGTCAAAACAAAATGTCGAAACAACCCCATGCACAGTAGAAATCGCAAGCGATTTCAATGGTTCGGTAAAATCGAAATAGAAGTTGTGCCGTCGGGCAAAACAGGGTTAGTATGGAAGGGTGGGCAGGCGCGACGACCGGGCTACGGTGACCGGGCCCAACCATCTGCTTTCGGGAAACTCAGCGTTTCCAAACCGGACCGGTTCATGCACTTGCATCCATCGCTCCGGATCGCTTAAGTGCCGCCCGGCACTTCCCCTCAAGGTTTCAAGGACACTCCATGGCCTACAATATCGTCGTGATCGCCGGCAGCCTGCGCAAGGACAGCTTTTCGCTGAAGATCGCCAATGCGCTGGCCAAGCTGGCGCCGGCCTCGCTCAAGCTCGAAATCGTCACCCCCGTGGGTATCTCGTTCTTCAACCAGGACCTCGAGGGTGCGCCGCCCGCCGACTGGCTGGCCTTCCGCGAAAAACTCCAGAAGTCTGACGGCGTCCTGTTCATCACCCCCGAGTACAATCGCGCGATCCCGGGCGTCCTGAAGAACGCCATCGACGTCGCCTCGCGCCCCTATGGCAAGAGCTCGTTCAACGGCAAGCCGGTCGGCATCATCTCGAACTCGCCGGGCCCGCTCGGTGGCGTCAGCGCCGCCAAGACGCTGCAGAACATCCTGCCGGGCATTTCAGGCCCGATCATGCAGCAGCCCGAGGCCTATCTGAACGCCGTCGGCGACGCGTTTGACGCGGAGGGCAATCTGGTCAAGGACTCGCTGAAGCCGGTGCTCCAGGCCTATATCGACGCCTTCGCCGCGCACGTGGCCAAGCATCACGGCTGATGCAAATTGCCTGCGGCCACACGAGAGGTCCTCATCTTGAGGAGGCCGCAAAGCGGTCGTCTCGAAGGATGGCCGCGGGCGACAGCCGGGCCTTCATGGTTCGAGACGGCGCTTCGCGCCTCCTCACCGTGAGGATTTGAGTCCGCGATCTGACAGCGGACTGCTGGCTCAAAGTTAGCACTCCCTTAACCAAGCTGCCCCATCTTCCCAGGATGGTCTCCCGCGCGCGCCTGAAATCGATCCTGACCGGCCTTGCCCTGTATGCGATGGCGGCCGCCATCGTCGGCTATTTCGGGGTCAACGCCTATACCGGCAAATACGGCCTCAACGCCCGCCAGGAGCTCGACCAGGAGATCATCGCGCTGACCAGCGAGCTGGCGCAGCTCAAGCGCGAGCGTGCCAAGAGCGAGCAGCGCGTCTCGCTGCTGCGGTCCGCGCGGATCGATCCCGACATGCTGGACGAACGGGCACGGTTCCAGCTCGACTATGTCAATCCGCATGATCTCGTTCGGATGATCCCTCAGAACTAGCGCATCCGCGCGTTTCGCAACCGGTATCGAAAGCCGGCGTCGCGGCCGACTGTCTCGTTCTCCGTCTCACACCGAAAGTCGCAGGACCGCAGCCGCGTTGCCGCCTTGACGGAACGACGCCAGCGGGGGCATGGCTTGTCCGGCGCGCTGCCCAGCAAGATTGACGGAGATCAATCCGGCCGCACCGGCACGTTCTAAATTGCCACCCGGAGGAAACGGTGATGAATGGGCAAGCCCCCCAGCATCACGCGGCTCGTGTCGAGGCCGCTATTGCATCAGGCCAGGCGGCTCGGTCCGCGCTCGTGGCCTCTTGGCGCCGTTCGTCTCGATTGCATCATCTCGACCCCTCCGGCCGGGGCCTGTCCCAGCGGCTGACCGACGCGGAACTCCGCGAGGCCCGCGAGCGCATCGCGCCGCTGCTGGCCGTCGCGCAAGGCGTGATGGACCGGCTCTATCAGGCCGTTGGCGCGGCCGGCTGCTGCGTGCTGCTGGCCGACGGCGAGGGGATTCCGGTCGATCGTCGGGGCACCCCCTCAGACGATACGACGTTCCAGTCCTGGGGCCTGTGGACCGGTGCGCTCTGGAGCGAGGAGCACGAGGGCACCAACGGCATCGGCACCTGCGTCGTCGAGCAGCGGCCGCTGACGATCGACCGCGACCAGCACTTCTTCACCCGCAATACGCTGCTGAGCTGCACCGCGGTTCCGATCTACGACCATGAGGCGGCCTTTGCCGGCGTGCTCGACGTCTCCTCCTGCCGCGCCGACCGCACCGATGCGTTCTCCAATCTGATTGCGCTTGCGGCGGTCGATGCGGCGAAGCGGATCGAGGCCGACCTGTTCCGCCGCGCCTTCGCCCATGCCCGCATCGTGTTGACGCAAGCTGCGGACGGCCAATGCGGCGGCCTCATCGCGGTGGATGCGGATGATCTCGTGATCGGCGCGACCCGGTCCGCCCGAGCGGGACTGGGGCTTGCGCCGGGGCGGGCGTTACGACCGATGCCTGCGGCCGATCTGCTTGGCGGCGATGTTGCGCGCGACCACCTCGCCGGCGGCCAGCGCGCCGTGTTGCAGCGGGCGCTGCTCCGCGCCGGCGGCAATGTTTCGGCGGCCGCCAAGGCCCTCGGCGTCAGCCGCGCCACGCTGCACAGGAAGCTGAAGCGGTTCGAACTGAACCACTGAGCCCTCGCGTCTTCCGCCCTTCAGTGTCGCCCACCACCTGTCTCAGAACTGCGACAGGTCCGCTCGTCCATCGCTCCTGGCAGGGCTGACAGCAAACGTCTCCCGCGACATCGTGGGCGCAAGTCGCGACCACGCGACGAATTGCGCAAACAGCAAACATCGGGAGTGAGCAATGAACAAGGTGGAATTCCTCGGCGTCACCCAGAATCCCTTCGCCCAACGCTACGACAATTTCATCGGCGGCAAGTTCGTCGCGCCAAAGTCCGGCAAGTACTTCGACAATGCCTCGCCGGTGAACGGCCAGATCGTCTGCAAGATTGCGCGCTCCGACGCGCAGGACGTCGAAGCCGCGCTCGATGCGGCGCATGCCGCCAAGGACGCCTGGGGCCGCACCAGCGTTGCGGAGCGTGCCGCGATCCTGAACCGGATCGCCGACCGCATGGAAGAGAATCTCGAGCGCCTCGCGATTGCCGAAACCTGGGACAACGGCAAGCCGATCCGCGAGACCCGCGCCGCCGACATCCCGCTCGCCATCGATCACTTCCGCTATTTCGCCGGCGTGGTCCGTGGCCAGGAAGGCTCGATCGGCGAAATCGACCACGACACCATCGCCTATCATTTCCATGAGCCACTCGGCGTCGTCGGCCAGATCATCCCCTGGAACTTCCCGCTGCTGATGGCCTGCTGGAAGCTCGCGCCCGCGCTCGCAGCCGGCAATTGCGTCGTGCTCAAGCCCGCCGAGCAGACCCCGGCCTCGATCATGGTCTGGGCCGAGATCGTCGGTGATCTGCTGCCGCCAGGTGTTCTCAACATCGTCAACGGCTTTGGCCTCGAAGCCGGCAAGCCGCTCGCCTCCAGCCCGCGCATCGCCAAGATCGCCTTCACCGGCGAGACGACGACGGGCCGGCTGATCATGCAATATGCCAGCCAGAACCTCATTCCCGTCACGCTGGAGCTCGGTGGCAAGTCGCCGAACATCTTCTTCAAGGACGTCACCGCCGAGGACGACGATTTCTTCGACAAGGCGATCGAGGGCTTCGTCATGTTCGCACTGAACCAGGGCGAGGTCTGCACCTGTCCGAGCCGGGCGCTGGTCCACGCCGACATCTACGACCGCTTCATGGAGCGGGCGCTGAAGCGCGTCGCCGCCATCAAGCAGGGCGACCCGCGTGCGGCCGACACCATGATCGGTGCGCAAGCCTCCGGCGAGCAGCTCGCAAAAATCCTCTCCTATATCGACATCGGCAAGCAGGAGGGCGCCAAGGTCCTGGCCGGCGGCGGTCGTGCCGAGCTCGGCGGCGATCTCTCCGGTGGCTTCTATGTCCAGCCAACGGTGTTCGAGGGCCACAACAAGATGCGCATCTTCCAGGAGGAGATCTTCGGTCCCGTCGTCTCGGTCACGACCTTCAAGACCGATGAGGAGGCGCTCGCGATCGCCAACGACACGCTGTATGGCCTCGGCGCCGGCGTCTGGAGCCGCGATGCCAACCGCTGCTATCGCTTCGGCCGGGCGATCAAGGCCGGCCGGGTCTGGACCAATTGCTACCACGCCTATCCCGCGCATGCGGCCTTCGGCGGTTACAAGCAGTCCGGCGTCGGTCGCGAGACCCACAAGATGATGCTCGATCACTACCAGCAGACCAAGAATCTGCTGGTCAGCTACAGCCCGAAGAAGCTCGGCTTCTTCTGATCGGACAGGCGAGGGCGGCGCAACCCTGTGCCGCCCGTTCCGAGCCCTCGTTCGCCCGACCCGCCGTCATCCGTCTGTCAGACAATTGAGACAAGACGAGCGCGCCGACCTCATTCGGTTCGGCGCTTGCGGCATCGGAGACGATGCCAGGCACAGACGGAGGCTCGGCCATGAAGATCAGTCATTCGCGGAAGGCACATGTTGGAGCGATGCTGCTCGGCGCGGCAGCCTTGGCATTCCTCCCGCTATCATTGGCCTGCGCACAGACCGGTTCGACGCCGGTCGGCGCGAAGCACTTCCTGACCGTTGATGGAAAGCCACCGCTGATCCTCGGACATCGCGGCGTGCCCGGGCTGGTGCCTGAAGAGACCGAGGCCTCATATGATCTCGCCGCGGCGCTCGGAACCGACGCGCTCGAAGAGGACCTGCATCTGACCAAGGACTGCGTCCTGGTGGTGCGTCACAACCCCTGGCTGGCCGACAACACCAATATCGCCGAGGTCGCGAAGACCAATGCGGCCGTGGCGGTGCGCAAGCGCACGGTATCAGGTGTGCGCGTCAAGGCCCCGTCTTCCCCCGGCGTGCCTGCTGACTACCTCACGGATCTCACCGACCCGGCCGATCCAAAATCGGTGCTGAAGTCACTGATCGTCGATGGCGAGGACCATACCAACGACTGGTCGATTACCGACTTCACCATGGCGGAGCTGAAGAGCTGGATCGGTGGCACCACCTATGATGCGGCCAACGAACGGCCAAAGGTCTTCAACGGCAAATTCCCGGTCATCAGTTTCCAGGACGTCATCGACATCGCCAAGGCCAGGAGCAAGGAGACGGCGCGTCCCATCCTCGTCTATCCCGAAACCAAGAATCCGACCTGGAACAATGCTCAGGCGATCGCCAATGGCTGCGGCGCGCCCGGAAGCCACCCGCTCGAGGACGCCCTGATCAAGATCATCAAGGACAACGGCCTCAACACCAAGGAGGCCCCCATCCTTGTTCAGAGCTTCGAGCCCGGCAGCCTGAAATATATGCGCAGCCATGGGCTGGAGACGCGGCAGGTCCAGCTCATCGATGGCAACGGCATCGACTTCAAGACCGGCAAGGTCCTGCTCAACAACATCACAAATTCGCGTCCGTTCGACTGGACGCTACAGGGCGATGCGCGCCTGTACGATGCGATGCTGACCCCCGAGGGCCTGGCGGAGATCAAGACCTATGCCGATGGCATCGGTCCGTGGAAGGCTTACATCGTTCCGCTCAAGATCGCGCCGTGGAAGGACAGCAATTCCGACGGCACGCCCTTCAAGGGATCGACGCCGGAGGCTTCGACGCAGGATGCAACCAGCCTTGTCGCCGATGCGCACAAGCTTGGCCTGTTCGTGCATGTCTTCACGTTCCGGAACGAAAGGAAATATCTGGCTGCCGACTATCGCGGCGATCCCAGCCTTGAATATCTCAAATTCTTCCGCCTCGGCGTGGATGGGGTGTTCACCGACTTCACGCATACCGGCATTGCTGCCCGTGCAGCGTATTTGCGCGAGCTGGGCTGGTGAGGCGGCACTGCGAATCGGGCACGCGCGGGGGCTCGGACCCGCGGATCAACGTGCCCGAATTTGCTTGCGTCGGCTGCTTGCAGCCCCTTCGTTGACGGGTGAGCTAAAGTTGCCTGATCAAGCCCAAAGGTTTTGCAAAGTTTCGGCCACGTTGCAGTGCGGCATAATGAAAGTCGTGCCATGTCGCCGCGGTGCTTTCCAAGGGCGTTTGACTTGGGTTAGAGAGGGCTGAAGTTTTCTCTGACCCGGAATTCCTATGGCCGCACCCAAGAAAGCCGCCGCAAGCACTGCACAGGACAAGATCGACGGCGGTTCGCCCCCGGAATTCACCAGGGAGCAGGAGCTCAAGGCGCTCCGCGACATGCTCCTGATCCGGCGGTTCGAGGAAAAGGCCGGCCAGCTCTATGGCATGGGCGCGATCGGCGGTTTCTGCCACCTCTATATCGGCCAGGAGGCCGTGGTGGTCGGCATGCAGATGGCCCTGAAGCAGGGCGATCAGGTCATCACCGGCTATCGCGATCACGGTCACATGCTCGCCACCGGCATGGAGGCCAACGGCGTCATGGCCGAGCTCACGGGACGCCGCGGCGGCTATTCCAAGGGCAAGGGCGGCTCCATGCACATGTTCAGCAAGGAGAAGCACTTTTACGGCGGTCACGGCATCGTCGGCGCCCAGGTCTCGCTCGGAACGGGTCTCGCCTTCGCCAACAACTATCGCGGCAACGGCAATGTCAGCGTCACCTATTTCGGCGACGGCGCGGCCAACCAGGGCCAGGTCTATGAGAGCTTCAACATGGCGGAGCTCTGGAAGCTGCCGGTGATCTACGTCATCGAGAACAACCGCTATGCCATGGGCACCGCGGTTTCGCGGGCATCGGCGCAGCAGGATTTCTCCAAGCGCGGTGCGTCCTTCAACATCCCCGGCCTGCAGGTCGACGGCATGGATGTCCGCGCGGTGAAGGCTGCGGGTGACGAGGCTGCCGCCTGGTGCCGCGCCGGCAAGGGGCCGATGATCCTGGAAATGCAGACCTACCGCTATCGCGGCCACTCGATGTCCGACCCCGCGAAGTACCGCACGCGCGAGGAGGTCGAGAAGGTCCGCCACGACCAGGACCCGATCGAGCAGGTGCGCAACCGCCTGTTGGCGGCGAAGGTCAGCGAGGCCGACCTCAAGGCGATCGACGCCGAGGTGCGCGACATCGTCAACGCCTCCGCCGACTTTGCCCAGCATGATCCCGAGCCGGATGCCGCCGAGCTCTGGACCGACATTTACCGCTGAACGCGCGCAAGCTTTCTTTTGGAGTCGATATGCCAATTCAAGTGCTGATGCCCGCGTTGTCGCCCACGATGGAGAAGGGCAACCTTTCCAAGTGGCTGAAAAAAGAGGGTGAGACGATCAAGTCCGGCGACGTGATCGCCGAGATCGAGACCGACAAGGCGACGATGGAGGTCGAGGCGACCGACGAGGGTACGCTCGGCAAGATCCTGATCCCCGAGGGCACCGCCGACGTCGCGGTGAACACGCCGATTGCGACCATTCTCGCCGATGGCGAGAGCGCCGCTGATCTTGCGAAGGCCCCTGCACCGGCCGCGAAGGCTGCGGAGTCTGCGCCGCCTGCCGCCGCAAAGGCTGAAGCACCCGCGCCCAAGGCCGCACCTGCGCCGCAAGCCGTTGCAGAGCCCGATCCGGAAGTGCCCGCCGGCACCGAGATGGTAACCCAAACCATCCGCGAAGCGCTGCGCGATGCCATGGCCGAAGAGATGCGCCGCGACGCCGACGTCTTCGTGATGGGTGAAGAGGTCGCCGAATATCAGGGCGCCTACAAGGTCACGCAAGGGCTGCTCCAGGAGTTCGGCGCCAAGCGCGTCATCGACACCCCGATCACCGAGCACGGCTTTGCCGGCGTCGGCGTCGGTGCTGCCATGACCGGGCTGAAGCCGATCGTCGAGTTCATGACCTTCAACTTCGCCATGCAGGCGATCGACCAGATCATCAACTCCGCGGCCAAGACGCTCTATATGTCCGGTGGCCAGATGGGCTGCTCGATCGTGTTCCGCGGGCCGAACGGCGCGGCTGCGCGCGTCGCCGCCCAGCACAGCCAGGACTACTCGGCCTGGTATTCGAGCGTTCCGGGCCTCAAGGTCGTCGCGCCGTTCTCGGCCGCCGATTACAAGGGCCTGCTCAAGGCGGCGATCCGCGATCCCAATCCGGTGATCTTCCTCGAGAACGAGGTTCTGTACGGGCACACCGGCGAAGTGCCCAAGCTCGACGATTTCGTGATCCCGATCGGCAAGGCGCGCATCGTGCGCACCGGCAGCCACGTCACCCTCATCTCCTGGTCGAACGGCATGACCTATGCGCTGAAGGCTGCCGACGAGCTCGCCAAGGAGGGCATCGAGGCCGAGGTGATCGATTTGCGTACGCTGCGGCCGATGGACACCGAGACCATCATCAACTCCGTCAAGAAGACCGGCCGCGCCGTCACGGTGGAAGAGGGCTGGGCCCAGAGCGGCGTCGGCGCCGAGATCGCAGCGCGCATCATGGAGAACGCCTTCGACTATCTGGACGCGCCTGTAACCCGCGTCTCGGGCAAGGACGTGCCGATGCCTTATGCGGCGAACCTGGAGAAGCTCGCGCTGCCCTCGGCGGCTGAAGTGGTCGAGGCTGCCAAAGCCGTCTGCTACAGGTAGACCATGGCGGGCCCGAAGGAGCAGCCATTGCCACCCGACGTCCTCGCCCGCGACGATGCGGTCGAGATCCTGCGCGTATTCGTGCTGGACGGCGGGCTGTCGATGGCGTTCCAGCGCGCCTTCGAGGAGCCCGACATGTGGGGCCTGCTGCTGGTCGATCTTGCCCGCCACGCCGCGCGCGCCTATTCGCGCGAAAGCGAGTATACCGAGGAGGACGCGTTGAACCGGATCCTCGAGATGTTCCAGGCCGAGATCGAGCGTCCCACCGACACCGGCACCACGACGCCGCGCGGGAAGGGGCACTGACAGTGACGATCGAATCCTATCACTTCGATTTCATGCTGGAGGCGATCCGCGAGGCGCAGGACTCGATTGCGCAAGGCGGCCTGCCGATCGGCGCCGTGCTGACGCGCGACAACAAGATCATCGCCCGCGGCCATAACAACCGCGTGCAGGAAAACAACGTGATTCTGCACGGCGAGATGAGCTGCCTGCGCGAGGCCGGCGCGATCTCGTTCCACGACACAATCATGTACACCACGCTGTCGCCATGCTCGATGTGTGCCGGCGCGCTCGCTTTGTTCAAGGTCAAGCTGGTGGTGATCGGGGAATCCGTCACCTTCGAGGGATCCAAGGACATTCTCGACAAGTTCGGAATCCCCTGGATCGACCTTGCCGACGACCGCTCCATCACCATGATGAAGAATTGGCGTTCCATCCCTGCCAATGAGCGCCTCTGGCAAGGCGACATCGGCAACTAAATCTGGTCCGTTCGTCTTCGCTTCTGGAGACGGCGTTTTGCAAAGTTTGTCTTGAGGTCAGCATGCCCATCAACATCCTGATGCCCGCGCTCTCGCCGACGATGGAGAAGGGCAACCTCGCCAAGTGGCTGAAGAAGGAAGGCGACAAGGTCAAATCCGGCGACGTCATCGCCGAGATCGAGACCGACAAGGCCACCATGGAGGTCGAAGCCATCGACGAGGGCACGATCGCCAAGATTCTGGTGCCCGAGGGAACGCAGGACGTTCCGGTCAATGACGTGATCGCGGTGCTCGCCGGCGAAGGCGAGGACGTGAAGGCGGCTGGCGCAGCGAAACCGAGCGCTTCAGCTGCGCCGCCGAAGGCTGCTGAAGCTCCTGCTGCTGCACCGGCTCCTGCGCCTGCTGCGCCCAAGGCCGCACCCGCGCCGCAGGCCGCAGCACCTGCTGCGCAGAGCAACGGCCATGGCGGCCGCGTGTTCTCATCGCCGCTGGCACGCCGTCTCGCCAAGGATGCCGGCATCGATGTGTCGATGGTCACGGGCACCGGCCCGCATGGCCGTGTGGTGGCGCGCGACGTCGAGCAAGCCAAGTCCGGCAAGGGCCTCAAGGCACCCGCCGCGGCGCCGTCCTCTGCGCCCTCGATCGCGCCGACCATGTCGGACAAGCAGATCCTGTCGCTGTTCGAGCCGGGCTCCTACGACGTCGTCCCGCATGACGGCATGCGCCGTACCATCGCGCAGCGCCTGACCGCCTCGATCCAGAACGTCCCGCACTTTTATCTCACCATCGACTGCGACATCGGCAAGCTGCTCGCCGCGCGCGAGGAGATCAATGCGGCTGCTCCCAAGGACAAGGAGAAGAAGCCGCTCTACAAGATCTCGGTCAACGACTTCGTCATCAAGGCGATGGCGGTCGCGCTGCAGAAGATCCCGAACTGCAATGTCAGCTGGACCGAAAGCGGCATGGTCAAGCACCACCATTCCGACGTCGGCGTCGCCGTGGCGATGCCCGGCGGCCTGATCACGCCGATCATCCGCAAGGCCGAGACCAAGACGCTCTCGACCATCTCCAACGAGATGAAGGATTTTGCCGCCCGCGCCCGCTCGCGCAAGCTGAAGCCGGAAGAGTACCAGGGCGGCACCACCGCCGTCTCCAACCTCGGCATGTTCGGCATCAGCCACTTCACCGCCGTGATCAACCCGCCGCATGCGACCATCCTGGCGGTCGGCACCAGCGAGGAACGCCCCGTGGTGCGCGGCGGCAAGATCGAGATCGCGAACATGATGAGCGTAACGCTCTCCTGCGATCACCGCGCCATCGACGGCGCGCTCGGCGCCGAGCTGATCGGCGCGTTCAAGCAGCTGATCGAAAACCCCGTCATGATGATGGTGTGAGAATTCGCGTCGTCATTGCGAGCGAAGCGAAGCAATCCAGGACGTCACCGGCAGACTGGATTGCTTCGTCGCAAGAGCTCCTCGCAATGACGGTCTCGAACATTGAGGCCGGTTGGAACGAGAACGAGCGCACAGCATGGCCGATACATCCTTCGACATCATCATCATCGGCTCCGGTCCCGGCGGTTATGTCACCGCGATCCGTGCCGCCCAGCTCGGCTTCAAGGTCGCGATCGTCGAGAAGTCGTATCTCGGCGGTATCTGCCTGAACTGGGGCTGCATCCCGACCAAGGCGCTGCTGCGATCGGCCGAGATCTACCATTACATGCAGCACGCCAAGGATTACGGCCTGTCGGCCGATAACGTCTCGTTCGATCCGAAGGCCGTGGTGCAGCGCTCGCGCGGCGTCTCCAAGCGGCTGAACGACGGCGTCGGCTTCCTGATGAAGAAGAACAAGGTCAGCGTGATCTGGGGCAACGCCACGATCGACGCGCCCGGCAAGGTCACCGTCAAGAAATCCGACGTCGAGGGTCCCAAGGGAACGCTCGGCGAGGGGGCTTACCAGGCAAAACACATCATCGTCGCGACTGGCGCGCGGCCGCGCGTGCTGCCCGGGCTTGAGCCCGACAAGAAGCTGATCTGGACCTACTTCGAAGCGATGGTCCCTGAGAAGATGCCGAAGTCGCTGCTGGTGGTCGGCTCCGGCGCGATCGGCATCGAGTTCGCATCGTTCTTCCACACCATGGGCTCCGAGGTGACCGTGGTCGAGGTGCTGCCGCAGATCCTGCCCGTCGAGGACGCCGAGATCGCCGGCCTTGCGCGCAAGCGCCTGGAGAAGCAGGGCATCAAGATCATGTCCTCGACCAAGGTGACCAAGCTGGAGAAGAAGGCCGACAGCGTCGTCGCCACCATCGACGACGGCAAGGGCAAGCCTGTCACCACCGAGTTCGAACGCGTGATCTCGGCGGTCGGCGTGGTCGGCAACATCGAGAATCTCGGCCTCGAAAAGCTGGGGGTGAAGACCGACCGCGGCTGCATCGTGATCGACGGCTACGGGAAGACCAACATCCCCGGCATCTACGCCATCGGCGACGTCGCCGGTCCTCCGATGCTCGCCCACAAGGCCGAGCATGAGGGCGTGGTCTGCGTCGAGGCCATCAAGGGCCTGCATCCGCATCCCATGGACAAGCTCCTGATCCCCGGCTGCACCTATTGCAACCCGCAGGTTGCCTCGGTCGGTCTGACCGAAGCCAAGGCCAAGGAGAACGGCCGCGAGATCCGCGTCGGCCGCTTCCCCTTTGTCGGCAATGGCAAGGCCATTGCGCTCGGTGAGGACCAGGGTCTGGTGAAGGTGATCTTCGACAAGAAGACCGGTCAGCTGCTGGGCGCCCACATGGTCGGCGCCGAGGTGACCGAGCTGATCCAGGGCTACGTCGTCGCGATGAATTTGGAGACGACGGAAGAAGAGCTGATGCACACGATATTCCCGCATCCGACCCTGTCGGAGATGATGAAGGAAGCCGTGCTGGATGCGTATGGGCGGGTGCTGAATATTTGACGATTGGACGGCGGCGCCGTCCACCGCCGTCATTGCGAGCGAAGCGAAGTAATCCAGACTGCCTCTGCGGAAGGATTCTGGATTGCTTCGCTGCGCTCGCAATGACGAGCAGAGAGAGCCGGTTGCAAAATAAGAAGGAAATCACCCCATGCACGACAACGACAACCTCACCATCGAACGCCCGACCTTCGTCACGCATCTGGAATGCGCGATGGAAGGCGATCATTATGCCGCCGACCAGGTCCACAACCTCTCCAAGGCCGGCAAGCCGCTTCTTGTGCGCTACGACCTCGCCGGTGTGAAGAAGGCGCTCACCAAGGATGCGCTCGCCCAGCGCCCGGCCGACATGTGGCGCTATCGCGAGCTGCTGCCGGTGCGCAAATGCCAGGACATCGTCTCGCTCGGCGAGGTGACGACGCCGCTGATCCGGCTGCCGAAGCTCGGGAAGAAGCTCGGCGGCGGCGAGATCATCGTCAAGGACGAGGGACGCCTGCCAACCGGCTCGTTCAAGGCGCGCGGCCTCGTCATGGCGGTGTCGATGGGCAAGGCGCTCGGGGTCAAGCACATGGCAATGCCGACCAACGGCAATGCCGGTGCTGCGCTCGCGGCCTATGCGACCTCCTGCGGCATCAAGACCACGATCTTCTGCCCGGCCGATACGCCGGAAGTGAATGTCAGCGAGATCGAGCTCCAGGGCGCGACCGTCTACCGCGTCAACGGCTATATCGACGATTGCGGCAAGATCGTCGGCGAGGGCAAGGCCAAGGTCGGCTGGTTCGACACCTCGACGCTGAAAGAGCCGTACCGCATTGAAGGCAAGAAGACGATGGGCCTGGAGCTTGCCGAGCAGCTCGGCTGGGACGTGCCCGACGTGATCTTCTATCCCACCGGCGGCGGCACCGGTCTGATCGGCATGTGGAAGGCTTTTGACGAGCTGGAGAAGATCGGCTTCATCGGAAGCAAGCGCCCGCGGATGGTCGCGGTGCAGGCTTCCGGCTGTGCGCCGATGGTGCGCGCCTATGAGGCCGGCACCGAGCACGCCACGCGCTGGGAGGACGCCCACACCATCGCATCCGGGATCCGCGTGCCGCAGGCGATCGGCGATTTTCTCATTCTGCGCGCCGTGCGCGAGAGCAAGGGCTTTGCGATTGCCGTCGACGACGACAAGATCACGGCTGCACTGAACGAGGTCGCACGCGAGGAGGGGCTGTTGCTCTGTCCCGAGGGCGCCGCGACCTACGCCGCCTACAAGGACAGCCTTGCCGACGGCCGCGTCTCGAAGGGTGACCGCGTGATGCTGTTCAACTGCGCGACCGGCCTGAAATACCCGCTGCCGCCGGTCACGCGCACGCTCGATCGCCACAAGCCGATCGACTATTCGCAGTTCTAGCGCGTCATTTCGTCTCTTCACGAACGATCTCTCTTCCCGTACGCGGGAAGAGATAAAAACAAGAATGATATCGCTGGGGAGAGTGCAATGAGGAAGGCCATCTGGGCCGGGCTGATCGGTATTCTCGCTCTCACCGGTGCCGTGCGCGCCGACGATTATCCCTCGCATCCCATCACCGTCATCGTGCCGTTCGCGGCCGGTGGCCCGTCGGACGCGATGGCGCGCGTGCTGGCCGAGCGGATGCGCGTGACGCTCGGCCAACCCCTGGTGATCGAGAACGTCACCGGCGCCGGCGGCTCGATCGGCGTCGGGCGCGCCGTGCAATCACCGCCGGACGGCTACACCATCTCCTTCGGCCACCTCGGCACCCACGTCGCCAACGGCGCCGTCTACAAGCTCAACTACGACCTCGTCGCCGATCTCGCACCCGTGGTGCTGCTGCCGAGCAACCCGATGATCGTGGTCAGCAAGAACGCGGTGCCCGCGACCTCGCTCAAGGAGCTGCTGGACTGGCTGAAATCGCGACCGTCGCCGGCGACCGCCGGAACGGCCGGCGCGGGCTCCGGCAGCCACATCGCCGGCGTCTATTTCGAGAGCGTCAGCGGCATCAAGCTGCAATACGTGCCGTATCGCGGCACCGCGCCCGCGCTGAACGATCTGATCGCGGGTCAGATCGACGTCATCGTCGACCAGACCTCCAACTCCATCAACCAGGTTCGCGCCGGCACCATCCGCGCCTACGCCGTCACCGATGACAAGCGCCTCGCGTCCGCGCCCGACATCCCGACCGCGGAGGAGGCGGGGCTGAAAGGCTTCAACATGACGCTGTGGTCAGGGATGTGGGTACCCAAGGGCACGCCGAAGGAGATCGTCACCAAGCTGAACGCGGCGGCCGTGGAAGCGCTGAACGATCCCGCGGTGAAGAAGCAGCTTGAAAGCCAGGGCCTCGAGATGACGCCGCAGGATCAGCTCACCCCCGAAGCGCTCGGCGCGCGGCAAAAGGCCGAGATCGCAAAGTGGTGGCCGATGATCAAGGCGGCGAACATCAAGGTGGAATGAGGCTGCTCGGGATGAGGGGATAGAGTGGATGCCGACGTAACCTAGTCCGCTCCCGTAAATCCCACCGGCGTCGCTACGGCGGCAGCATCCTTCGTCACCACACGCTGGTCGCTCTTGCCGGCGACCACGCCGCTGCTCTCGAACCTTGCGCGGTAGACCAGCACGTTCTCTATCACGCGCTGGACGTAGTTGCGCGTCTCCGAGAGCGGGATGCGCTCGACCCAGTCGACCGGATCGACCTTGGGATCCCGGGGATCGCCGCGCGCCTGGACCCATTCGCGCACGCGGCCGCGGCCGGCATTGTAGCCGGCGAAGGTCATGATCTGGTTGCCGCGATATTCCGATAGCAAGGCGCTGAGCTCGGCCGCGCCCATCTGCGTGTTGTAGACGGGATCGGAGACCATCTTGTCCCAGTCATAGGTCAGGCCGAAGCGCTTTGCGGTATCGCGGCCCGCTTCCGGCGTCACCTGCATCAGGCCGACCGCGTTGGCGGCCGATTTGTCGCGCTGGTCGAACGAGCTTTCGGTGCGGGCCACCGAATAGATCACGCTGGTCTCGATCGCGGGCGCGAGCTGCTTGTGCTCGGGAATGCCGATGGTCGGGAAGGCGTAATGGTCGAGCGCGAGGCCGCGCGCCAACGCCGATTTGCCGACCTCCAGCATGACGCGCGCATCGTTGCGACGGCCGGCGAGCTCGCCGAGGCCTTCGAGCGCTGCGACGTCGGTGCTCTCCTTGGCAAGATCCTCGGCGTAATAGAGCACCGTGTCGCGCTCGCCGATGCCGTAGAGCATGTCGGCAGCGCGTACGCGCTCGTCCGAGGGCGGCGTGTCGGCCGCGGCCAGCACGGGCGAGGGCGGACGCAGCTCGATGCGGTCGAGGCCTAGCCTGGCGCGGGCGAGCTGGCCGTAATAGGCGGTCGGATATCGCGCTGCCGCCTGATAGCTCTGGCGCGCGTCGGACGATGCACCCATCGCTTCCGCAGCACGGCCGCGCCAGTAATGGGCGCGCGACAGCGCGAGCGGATTGGGCGAGCCTTCGTCGATCGCTGCGAAATGCACCATCGCCATCTTGGGATCGTTAAGATAGCGCAGCGCGATCCAGCCGCACATGAAATGGTAATCGACGCGATAGACCTCCATCGCCGGCACCGCTGCCGTGCGGACCACATCATAGGCCGTTCTGAATTTGCCCTGGTCGAGCAGCTTTCGCGCCAGCAGGCGGCGCTCACGCCACCACGCATCGGTGTCCTGCGCCGCCATCGTGTCGGGCGCAGCAGCGAGGATCACCTCGGCTGCGTCGTCGATGCGATCGTTCTGGAGATGCCATTGTGCGCGGCAGAGGACATAGCCGAGATCGCGGCGGGCTTCGGCCGAAACATCCTCGAGATAGTCCTTGGCCTTGTTGGCCTTGCCGGTGACCGCGGCGCAGGCCTTGACGATCGCGAGCGCATCCTCGCCGAGCCGCTTTGCCGCGCGCCTTGCGCCGGCATAGTCCTTGGCGCCGAGCCGCTTGTCCATGCGGGCGCGATGGTCGTCGGCGGTGAGGAGATCGCGGAACACCTCGTAGGAATCTTCTTCGCTGCGTTCGGACAATTCGTCCGTGCGCCAGGCCTCGCGCGCCAGACGCGTAGCCCTGTCGCTGTCGCCTTCAGTCAGCAGCACGCGGGCGAGCGCGAACTTGCCCTTGGCGCTGGTCGGACGGTCCATCGTGAATTTGTGCACGGTGGCCGCGTCGGTCTTCTCCTGCCACAGCCGCGCCTCGGCGCGGCGGCGAAGCAGGGCGCTGCTCGGCCAGTCCGGATTGGCGGCGAGGAAGGCGGCGTAGCGCTTGAAAGGTGCCGTGCTCTCGGAATGACGCAGCATGAACCAGTCGGCGAGCTTCTGCCCGGCCGGATCGGCAATGCGCTCGCGTGCGGCAGTGGCGTCGTCGGTCTTGCCCTTGCGCGCGAGATCGATGGCGTCCTTCAGCGCGGCAAGGTCGCCGGTCAGCGGAGGCGCTGCCGGTTTGTCCGAGGCTTCGTCGTCGTCCTTCTTCGTTTTGCGCTTGGCCTCGGCATGCTTGCCGTGCTTGCCAGCCGCAGCATGGCGCTGCTTGCCGGCTTTGGCCTCATGCGTCTTCTTCGGCGCGGACGATTTGTGACTGCTCTTCGCCGCCAGCTCGGTTGGGAGAAAGGCCACAGCGGCCATGGCAACGACACACGCGAGCGAGCGTAGGCACTGGTTCATTCCGTGGTCCCCCTGCGAAACCAGTACAAACCAAAGTCCGCGACGACATGCGGCTCGAGAATCAAAGTGCATCGAAAACGATGCCACGGCATCGTTTCGCATTTGTCACGCTGTCGCAACAATGCGGCAAAATACGGATGGAGCCCGGGAACTCCTGCAACGGGGAATAGAGCAGAGGCTTTTAACCTTTGTTAACGAATAAGGCTCGCGCGACGGTTGCGCATGGCTCAGGGCGTCGCGATCGGTCAGATTGCGCGTGTTCCCGGGCCGAAATCCGGTGTATTGAGTTCCCGAGCCGTCCTTTGAGCCTTTGCCCCCGCACCCATGCCGCTTTTCAACCAGTCGATCCGGCGCAAGATCGTCGGCATCGCCCTCGGATTGATCGTCCTGATGCTGGTCACCTCGATCCTGTCGATGGTGATGTCGAGCCAGGTCGGCGTCCTCCTGGACGAGCTGACCAACCGCTACATCCCGGCCTATGGCGATCTGGCCCGCGCCAACATCCGCTCGCTTGAGCGGTCGGTGGCGCTGCGGCGGATGATCATGATGAAGATGCAGGCGTCCTCGGACGAGGAGGGCTATGCGGCGCGGTTTCACGAATTCGAAGAGGCGGATCGCAAGATCGAGGAGGAGGCCGAGGGCGCGCGCAAGCACATCAACGCGATCATCGACGATACCCGCACGCCGTCGGACAATGCCGCGCTGGCGCGGATCGAGATCCGGATCGAGACTGCCGTCACCGAGCTGCGCCGCGATATGAACGAGGACCACGCAAAGCTCCTCAAGCAGATCGACGCCAAGCAGATGGCGGAGGCCCGCGGCGCGCTGGAGCATATCGATGCCATCCGCGACCAGTTCAATCAGAAGATCGATGCGATCCGCGCCGACATGCTCAAGCAGGTTTTCGTCTCGACGTCGCAGGTGATCAGGCACCAGCGCCAGGCGATCATCGTTTCAGGCGTCGTGACCGCGCTCGCCGCAATTGTCGGCTTCGCCTTTGCACTGCTGGTCTCCGGCGGCATCACGCGCCCGGTGCGGCTGTTGCTCGCCGGTACCCGCGAGGTCGAGGCCGGCCGCTTCGACAAGACCATCGCCGTCTCGACCAAGGACGAGATCGGCGAGCTCGCCGCCGCCTTCAACCGCATGATCGAGCAGCTCCGGCACAACGAGCGCATCCGCGAGACCTTCGGCCGCTACATCGATCCCAAGGTGGTGCAGGGCCTGATCGACCGACCCGAGGTCGCAATCGACGGCCAGCGCCGGGTGATGACCATCATGTTCTCCGACATGAGCGGCTTCACCTCGATGAGCGAAGGCATGACCCCGCGCGGCCTCGTCAAGGTGATGAATCACTATTTCACGGTGATGTCGGCTCCGATCAGGAGCCACCGCGGCGTCATCGATAAATATATCGGCGACGCCATCATGGCCTATTGGGGCCCGCCCTTCATCGAGGAGGACGAGCCGGCGCTGCTCGCCTGCTTCGCCGCCATCGAGATGGCCGACCAGGTGCCGGCGCTTCAGAAGCAGTTGCCGGATCTCCTGGGCATCCGCGCCATGCCGGCGCCGTGCGACTTGCGCATCGGTATCGCCACCGGCGAGGTCCTGACCGGCAGCATCGGCTCCGAGCTGATGATGAGCTTCACCGTGATGGGCGATGCCGTGAACCTCGCCTCGCGGCTGGAAGCCGTCAACAAGGTCTATGGCACCCGCATCCTGATCGCGCAGGCGACGGCGGATGCGATCGGCTCACATCTCGAGCTGCGCGAGATCGATCGCCTGGCGGTCGCCGGCCAGAACGCGCCGCAAGCCATCTTCGAGGTGATGGGCAAGGCGGGTGCGCTGACGGGAGCGCAAGACGGCCTGAGAAAGCACTATGCCGAGGGCCTTGCCGCCTATCGCGAGCGCCGCTTCGCCGATGCCCGCGCCGCCTTCAACGCCGCGCTGGAGAGCGTCCCCGGCGACGGCCCGTCCCGTACCATGCTCGCCCGTACCGCGCAGTTTGAGGCGGACCCGCCGGCGGCCGATTGGGACGGAGCCTGGCGGATGGACAGCAAATAGCCGGGCCGCCCTAGAATAATTGATTCTATCCCATAACGATGTTGGCCGTGACCTATTTCCCGGGCTTAGGTTTAATGTCCTTGAGGCGTTTGATGGGGACACGCCGATGACAGAACTTGAGGACAGGCTGGAACGGTTCGAGACGCTCACCGCCGAATGCGAGCTGATCGCCAAGCTCGCCACCGACAGCACCAAGCGCGAATTCTATCTCAAGCTCGCCGAGCATTATTACGAGCTCGCGAACGAGACGCGGCGCGCGGTTGCGACGAGGGCGGCGGCTTAGAAGACCTGCCTAAGGCTTGACGTAAGCCTCGGACATGCAAACGGCTGCATGATGCGTGGAACCATTGCGGGGCCGCGCGGTTGAAAGCCGTTTTTAACGTTTGGCGCGCATCCTTGGTCTGGATGCGGGGGTACGCCATGTGGCTCGTTCCTCGCGATGGGAATGCCGGGGTTCGTTGCAGCGCAACGTGCCCTTGGGAACGTCGCTTTGACGTTGGCTTTTGCAGGGCGATCCCATGCGTGTTCTTGCGGTTCTCATCCTCGCGCTCATGATTGCGGCCTGCAATCAGGAGCAGGACATCACGGGCTCGACCGCAGCCTGTCCGGCCCGGAATTACAGCTCCTACAATCCCCGCGACATGAGCCAGTGCGTGGCCGCCTGCAAGGCGTGTGACCACGGCAACACGGTCACCTGCACCACGTCTTGCACGCTCAAGGGCGCACATTGAGCGACTGACCGGAGCGCGTTGCACGGATCGCAACGGCGCCATCTCCTGCCGCCATCGTCCCGGTCGACGCGACCTGCCTGCTCCGCAACGGGATCGCCGACGAAGCGTGAGCGCTGCGGAAGGCGCTCGGCCTCATGGTTCGAGACGCCCGCTTTGGCGGGCTCCTCGCCATGAGGGTCCAAGATGTTGTCGCGAAGCAAGACCTCATCCTGAGGGCTCGCGAAGCGGGCGTCTCGAAGGATGGACCGCTACGGAACCGCCTGCCACGCTCGGCGGATCAAAGGCCGGCGGTGCTTCCGCACCGGAACGAATTGCATGAGATAATCATTGAAGGCGTGGGCAAGGACGTGGAGTCCGATGGAATGGGTATGCTCGATCCCGGGCGGTTTCTGGTGTCATGCTCGCATTGCGAGGCTTGGCCGATGGCGGCCAACGTCAAGCGTGCGAGCTGGTCGGCGCAGCCGCACGAGGTTCGCTTCGTGTGCCCGCGATGCCGTCGTGAGGAGACCGCAATCGTCTCCGCCTCGGGCGAGTTGACGCCGATCCGGCGCATCGACATCCCGCCGCGCGACGTCGCTATCGCCTGGGCCCAGGCGCAGCGCGTGAGAGGGCGGACGTAAGCGGCCCGGACATTGCGCGATCCCATTTTGGAACCCGGCCTACGTCCAGGCGTTTCCGCCCCGGACATCCACGCAATCGAGGCTGGGCGAATGATCAGCGAGCATTTCGACACCCGTACACGGATCAACATGAAGCTGGCGCTGGATCGGATCTGCCGCAATCGCCCTCGCGGCGAAGACCACGGCTTCCGCAGGTCGGTTGCCGAAAACATCATTCGCTGCGCGCTCGCAGGCAGGACCGGAATCGGTCAGCTCGTCGATGCCGGTGAGCGGGCGGTGATCCGGACTTGCGCGGAGCGGGAGCACGCCTAGCTAGGGGCGGGTAAGTCGCACTGAGCGCGCACGGCGCTGCGAAGGCCAGCACATAATGTGGCCCGCGCGGCTCGAGCGCGCAGAAGAGCAGCATCGCGCTGACAGATTGCAGTCCGAAGATCGCAAGCCCGTCCATCAGCCGGCCGGCGGCTTCGACTTCTTGGTGACCCCGAGCGCGTGAAAGACGGCGGGCTCCATCACCGGCCACAGCGCCGCCGTCGCGGTCAGAACGGTCGCAACGCACATTGCAGCCAGCACCGACGATCGGATTTTCAGACCGCTCGTCCGCGATCGCCAGATGATCCAGCCCCATGCGCAGAGCACGATTGCGATCGAAAGCTTCGTCATCAGCCCGTGTGCGTGATCGAGCACGGCAATCAGGCTCCCGGCGCTGGCGAGCACGACCGCAGGCAACGTGAAGGGGAGTACGCAGCACGCCGTACAGGCTGCGGCGACAACCGCCGTCGCAACCGCTGTGCCCGCGGCCTTGCTCCCGCCCGTTTCGGTCTTGGCCGCGCAGCCGCATCCTGGCGATGTCGCGGACGGAAGAGTGCAGGACGGCCCAATAACGCTCATGTGATTCTCCTCATGCTTGTGCGTCATGGATCCGATCGCTACGCCCTCAAGCCACTTGAGGTTCAAGCGAAAAGTGAGAGCTTCCATGAGAATTGGCGTCCTCGCCAAGGCGGCCGGCCTCTCGGTCCCGACCATCCGCTATTACGAGAGCATCGGCTTGCTGGCGCCGCCAGCGCGCCAGGGCGGCCAGCGCGTCTATGGCGAAGAAGCTCTCGGGGTGATCCGCCTCATCAGGCATTGCCGCGATCTCGATTTCTCGATCGACGAGACGCGCGAACTGCTCGCGTCGGTACGGCGGCGGTTGCCGTGTAGCGAAACGAAGAGTTTTGCGGAGAAGCATCTTGGAGCGATCAGGACGAAGATCGCGGAGCTGCGCGCGCTGGAGGCGACAATGGCTGCGCTGGTCCGCGGCTGCGAGACGATATGCTGTGGCAGCGCTGCGCCGGATTGCGTGATCTTGCAGCCCGGCGAAGCCGGTGGCGGGTCATGAGATGACTTCTTGCAGGCCGATCCATCCGGTGTAGAGTCCGACGGCGACGATCAGCGCCGCCGAGACATAGGGCGCACGATGGGCGAAGCGGCTGAAGCCGTTCCAGTGGCGCTCGACATGCCGCAGGCTGAGCGCAGCCAGCACGCCCGCCGACACCATCGTGATCGCAAGTCCGATGCCGAAGCAGAGCACCAGTGCGAAACCGAGGCTGAACTGTTTCAGCTGGATGCAGAGCAGCAGCACGGTGATCGCGGCCGGGCAGGGGATCAATCCGCCGGTCAGGCCGAACAGGATGATCTGCCCGGTCGTGACGGTGCGGCCGGCAAAGCGCTTGCGGATGTCGGCGGCGTGGGCGCGCGCATGGGCGTCGTCCTCGTCGCCGAGGTCCATATGCGCGTGGTCGTGTTCCTCGAAGACGAGCTCTGCCGCGTTGCCGTCCAGTCTCACGCGGACCTTGAACGCGTGCGGCTCGGGAATGTCCTCGGTACTTTCGAGATAGTTTTCGCGTGCGACGAAGCGGAAAGACTGCTCGGCGCCGTCGGGGCGGATCGTAATCAGCACGAGGTCGGCCGGATCGATCGGCGCGCCCCGCTCGTCGCGAACACGCCAGCGTGGCGGCACGCCGTCCTCGAACACCTCGATCGACAAGGTCCGACCGTTCAGCGCGACCTGCTGCGCCTCGTCATGATGGTGGTGATCGTGTTCGGCGTGCTGGTCGCGCCAGGTCCGCCAGATCATCCATCCTGCGATGCCGATGATGATCACGGCGGAGGCCAGCTGCAGGTAGGCCTCGCTGCGCTCGCCGGACCATTGCGCGCCGAAGTAAAGCCCTGCGAGCGCGACGGCCCAGACGACGGCCGTGTGCGAGATCGTGGCCGACAGTCCGAGCAGCACCGCTTGCAGCACGGTGCCGCGAATGGCCACGATGAAGGCGGCCATCATGGTCTTGGAATGACCGGGTTCGAGGCCGTGCAGCGCGCCGAGCAGGATGGCGCTGGGCACGAACAGCCAAGCGTGTGCGCTGCTCTGCTGGAGCAGTTGAGACAGGTCGATCATGTCAGTTACTTCAAATAGGTTCGGACGACGTCGATGAGGTCGGCGGCGCCCTTGGCCTTCTCCGGATCCTTTTCGTGCGCGGGATCCACGACGTGGTGGCGGATGTGATCCTCCAGCAGCTCGGTGGTGAGGCCACTGATCGCGCCCTTGACCGAAGCCACCAGCATCAGGACATCGGCGCAGCCGATCTCGGATTCTAGGGCGCGCTCGACCGCCTCCAATTGCCCCTTGATGCGCCGGACGCGGCCGATGAGCTTCGACTTGTGTTTGACCGTATGGGACATGACCATAACATAGGGGGGTACCCTATATAAGTCAAGAATGCCGAGGCGAGGCGTCCTCGTAGCCCGTCGGGCAAAACACCTGCATTGGCGTCAATCCCCATTGGCAAAATATTCCGCTACACCGAAATTCGGAAATGGCGCATGTGTCGCCCATTCCGGCTCATCCTTGAGGGGCGATCGTACGTCGCCACGATATGCGAGCCGGGTTGCGGTGGACGCGGCAGCGTCGTGCGCGAGAGGGTGCGGGCTGGCCGGGGCCCCTGTCTCCCCGAGAGCGCTATCCGTGGCTTCTGGGGCCGCCTCTGCGCCACCACGCTGACGCGCTGCCGCTTGTCCGGGACACGAGAGGGAGTGGCAACGTGACAAGGGGCGCACCGACTCACTTGCGCGCGCGTGGCCGTTGAAGAGAAAGTTGGGAGCGCCGCACCCGCCTGGAAATCTCAAGTTGTGGATTGTCATATTTGTGAGGGTATCTTAGTAAGCCAACCCGTGTCTTCCCGGTAACGATTGTGCCGTCTGCGCAACACTCGCGGTGGATTTAACCCTCATCACGGGTCGTTCGCATCGCCGCCGCTTTTTGGCCACACCCGAACATGAATAAAATCGCTCTAATGTTTTAGGGGCAGCGGCAGTCCTTCAGCGGCGACGGGAAATCCCAGGGTCGATTCAAATCTTGGCTCTGATTTTTCGGGTCTGAAAGGGTTCGCCGGGGAAACTGGTTTGCGATGGACGCGAAGACCAACATCAAGCAGAGGCTGCCGAGCCGTCACGTGACGGAAGGCCCCTCGCGCGCGCCCCATCGCTCCTACTTCTACGCCATGGGTCTGACCACCGAGCAGATCCACCAGCCCTTCGTCGGCGTCGCCTCGTGCTGGAACGAGGCCGCGCCCTGCAACATCTCGCTGATGCGCCAGGCGCAGGCCGTGAAGAAGGGCGTCGCGTCCGCCGGCGGCACGCCGCGCGAATTCTGCACCATCACCGTGACCGACGGCATCGCCATGGGCCATGACGGCATGCGCTCCTCGCTGCCGTCGCGTGAATGCATCGCCGACTCGGTCGAGCTGACCGTCCGCGGCCACGCCTATGACGCCCTCGTTGGGCTCGCCGGCTGCGACAAGTCGCTGCCGGGCATGATGATGGCGATGGTCCGCCTCAACGTGCCCTCGATCTTCATCTATGGCGGCTCGATCCTGCCCGGCAATTTCCGCGGGCAGCAGGTCACCGTGCAGGACATGTTCGAAGCCGTCGGCAAGCACTCGGTCGGCGCCATGTCGGACGAGGACCTCGACGAGATCGAGCGCGTGGCGTGCCCCTCGGCGGGCGCCTGCGGCGCGCAGTTCACCGCCAACACCATGGCGACCGTCTCCGAGGCAATCGGCCTTGCGCTGCCTTACTCGGCCGGTGCTCCGGCACCATACGAGATCCGCGATGCCTTCTGCATGACCGCCGGCGAGAAGGTGATGGACCTGATCGCCCAGAACATTCGGCCGCGCGACATCGTCACCCTCAAGGCGCTGGAGAATGCCGCCGCCGTGGTCGCGGCCTCGGGTGGCTCGACCAATGCTGCGCTGCACCTGCCGGCGATCGCACATGAGTGCGGCATCAAGTTCGACCTGTTCGATGTCGCGGAAATCTTCAAAAAGACACCTTATGTCGCGGATTTGAAGCCGGGTGGCCGTTATGTCGCCAAAGACATGTTTGAAGTAGGTGGCATACCGCTTCTGATGAAGACGCTGCTCGACAACGGATTTCTCCACGGCGACTGCATTACGGTCACCGGTCGAACGATCGCCGAAAACCTCAAAAGCGTGAAATGGAATCCGCACCAGGACGTGGTGCACCCGGCAGACAAGCCCATCACCGTCACTGGCGGTGTGGTCGGTCTGAAGGGCAATTTGGCGCCAGAAGGTGCGATCGTGAAAGTCGCGGGAATGTCCAACCTCAAGTTTACCGGTCCGGCCAGGTGCTTCGACCGGGAGGAGGACGCGTTCGAGGCGGTCCAGAAGCGCACCTACAAAGAAGGCGAAGTCATTGTGATCCGCTACGAGGGCCCCAAGGGCGGCCCCGGCATGCGGGAAATGCTCCAGACCACCGCGGCGCTGACCGGGCAGGGCATGGGCGGCAAGATTGCGCTCATCACCGACGGTCGCTTCTCCGGCGCGACCCGCGGATTCTGCATCGGCCATGTCGGCCCGGAAGCTGCCATTGGCGGCCCGATCGGGCTGCTCGAGGACGGCGACATCATCGAGATCGACGCGGACGTCGGTACCCTTAACGTAAAATTGAGCGACCAGGAGCTTGCCCAGCGCAAGACCAAATGGAGCGCTCGCGCGACTAACCACACGACGGGCGCGCTCTGGAAATATGCTCAGCAGGTTGGACCAGCGGTCGGGGGGGCAGTGACCCATCCGGGCGGCGCGCACGAGAAACAGTGCTATGCGGACATCTAGGCGTGCCATAGTTGCGTTTGTGTTGGGGGCCAGTGCGCTGGCTGCGCCGGCGTTCGCCTTTGACGGCGCGCCGGTCAACAAGGACGCAGCCCTCCCTGTCGTGACCACCTTGCCGGGCGCCGCGCCGACCGTGCGCAGCAGGACGGCTCCGGTGGCCGCGCCCCAGGAAACCTCGCTCAGCGCCCTGCAATATGCCGCCGAGGGCGGCCATCCCATCGCGCAGTGGAAGCTCGGCCGCATGTACGCCAATGGCGACGGCGTCGCCCAGGACGATGTGCGCGCCTTCGAATATTTCAGCCGCATCGCCAACGCGCATGCCGACGACAGCCCGTCCGCGCCGCAGGCGCAGGTCGTGGCCAATGCCTTCGTTGCGCTCGGCCGTTACTATCTGAGCGGCATCCCGAACTCGAAGATCAAGGCCGATCCTGATAGGGCGCGGGAGATGTTCTCCTATGCGGCCTCCTATTTCGGCAACGCGGATGCGCAGTACGATCTCGCCCGGCTGTACCTGAAGACCCCGGACGCCTCGCGCGAAGACTTCCGCTATGGGGCGCGCTGGCTCGGCCTTGCCGCCCAGAAGGGCCAGCATGAGGCCCAGGCGCTGCTCGGCCAGATGCTGTTCAACGGCGATCGGGTGCCGAGGCAGGCCGCGCGCGGCCTGATGTGGCTGACGCTGGCGCGTGACAGCGCCGGTAGCGAAGAGACCTGGATCAAGGAAAGCTATAACCGCGCCTTCGCCAAATCCTCCGACGACGACCGCGCCATGTGCCTGCAAATGCTGGAGCAGTGGGTCCAGGGCCGCCGGGAGTAGGGTTGATCCCGTAGGGCGAGCAAAGGCGCCTTGGCGCCGTTGCCACCGCCACGGCGTGGCTCACGCCGCCTCCAGATCCAGATCCGCCCAGACCGGCACGTGGTCCGACGGCTTCTCCCAGGCCCGCACATAGCTGTCGATCCCGACATTGGCGAGCCGGTCGCTGGCCTGCGGCGACAGCAGCAGATGGTCGATCCGCAAACCGTGGTTCTTCTGCCAGGCCCCGGCCTGGTAGTCCCAGAAGGTGTAGAGCCCGGGCTCGTCAGTGACCGCGCGCAAGGCATCGGTCAGGCCGAGGCCGAGCAGGGACTGAAAGCTCTCCCGCGTCTCGGGCTTGAACAGGGCGTCCTCGGTCCAGGCGGCGGGGTTGTGGACGTCGCGGGCATGCGGGATGACGTTGAAGTCGCCTGCGAGGATCAGCGGCTCCTCGGTCTTGAGGCGCTCCTTCGAATACTCAAGAAGCCGCGACATCCATTTGAGTTTATAGGGATATTTCTCGGTCCCGACCGGGTTGCCGTTGGGCAGGTACAGGCAGGCGATGCGCAGCACGCCGCGCTTGAGCGTCACCACGCCCTCGAGGAAGCGGGCATGCGCGTCCTCATCGTCGCCCGCGAGCCCGGACTTGGTCTCGTCAAACCGGAGCTTCGAGAGCAGCGCGACGCCGTTGAACGTCTTCTGCCCGTGGGTGACGACGTTGTAGCCCAGCGCCTCGATTTCCAGCCGCGGGAACGCCTCGTCGACGCATTTGATCTCCTGGAGGCAGACGATGTCCGGCTGGCACTCCTTCAGCCAGGTCAGGAGCAGATCGATCCGCTGCCGGACCGAGTTCACGTTCCAGGTGGCTACTCTGATGGGCATGTCGGCGGGCTCCGGGCAGGGGCGATTGTTAGAACAAAATGCAAACGTGCCCGTCAAGGACGCCGCAAAATCTCCCACAAAATTAACCCGGCTTAAGCGGGCCTCAGGCCATTGATACGGAAAAGGTTCCATGGATGGGATGGCCGGTCAAAACTTCACAACGAGCTGAGCCGCGCGACGGCCTCGTCGGCGCGTTCCTGTATTGGCTCGGCGGCTTCGAGATCGAGGACGGCCTGACCGCTGATCTCAGCGAGCGCGAGCTCCGCCGCATCCGCGCCAAGCAGATCAATGCGGTGACGCAGCTGATCCCCGTGACGATGGCCGTCACCATGCTCAACGTTGCCATCGTGCTGATCCTGTTCTGGGGCAGGGGCTGGAACGACTTCCTCGCGATCTGGGGCATGACCCTCGCCGCCACCGCCTCGCTTGCGGTGCGCTCGTGGCGACGCTCCCATCAAAACCCGCCGCCGGAGGCCTCGCCCCGCGCCGCGCGACACATGCTGCGGCAGGCGTTCTTCCTCGCCGCGATCTGGGGCACGCTGCCGCTGGCGCTGTTCAGCCGCGTCGAGCCGACCAGCCAGCTTATTCTCGCCTGCCTGATGGTCGGCATGATGTCGGGGGGCGCGTTCACGCTCTCGACCTTCCCGCGCGCGGGTCTCGTCTATCTCGCGACCATGACCGTCGGCTGCGCCGGCGCGCTGTTGCTGTGCGGCGCCGGGCCGTATCTGGCGACCTCGGTGTTCCTGCTGCTGTTTGCCTTCTTCATGGCGCGCAACATCGTCTCGCAGGGCAACCTGTTCCTTGGCAATCTCAAGGCCCAGCTCGAGCTCGAACGGCAGACCGAGATCATCTCGCTGCTGCTGAAGGACTTCCAGGAAAACGCCAGCGACTGGTTGTGGCAAACCGACGCTGAAGGACATCTGGTCGACGTGCCCGAGCGTTTTGCCGCCGTCGCGCAAATGCCGCTTCCGCTGCTGAAGGGATCGCAATTCGCCGACGTGCTCGACATGCTCTGCCCCGAGGACAAGGCGGCCGCCTACAACATCGTCGGCCTGATGGAACATGCCGAGCCGTTGCACGAGATGAACCTCAGGGTCGTCGCCGGCGGCGAGGCGCGGCTGTGGTCGCTCACCGCCAAGCCGGCCTATGATCGCGATGGCCAGTTCCTCGGCTATCGCGGCTTCGGACGCGATGTAACCGAGCGCTGGCGCGCGGAGAAGGCTGAGGCCGAAAGCCGCGCCAAGTCGGACTTCCTCGCTGTCATGAGCCACGAGATCCGCACGCCGATGAACGGCGTGCTCGGGCTTGCCAGCATGCTGCTCGAAACAGAACTCGATCCGGAGCAGCGCGAGGCCGTCACCACGATCCGCGAGTCCGGCGACAATCTCCAGCGCATCCTCAACGACATCCTGGATCTGTCCAAGCTCGAGGCCGGCCGCTTCGCATTCGAGGCGATCGACTTCGTCCCGCAGGCGCTGGTCGAGACGGTCGCGACCGTCGTGCGGGCGAGCGCCAAGGGCAAGGGGCTGACGGTCGAGGTCGAGCTCGATCCGAACCTGCCGCCGACGCTGCGCGGCGACGTCGCGCGCATCCGCCAGGTGCTGCTCAACCTCGCGTCCAACGCGGTGAAATTCACCGACGAAGGCGAGGTCACGATCGCCGTGACCTGTCAGGCGCGCCGCGATCTGCTCGCGACCGTGGAATGGACCGTGACCGACAGCGGTATCGGCATTGCGCCCGAGAAGGTCGGGGAGCTGTTCAGCGACTTCGCGCAGGCTGACGCTTCCATCAGCCGCCGCTTCGGCGGCACCGGGCTTGGGCTCGCGATCTCACGGCGCATCATCGAGCAGATGGGCGGCACCATCGGCGTCACCTCGACGCCGGGCGAGGGCTCGACCTTCCGCTTCACGCTGGTATTGCCCTGGAGCCAGGCGCAGGCCTCCGATCAGGGGGACGGCCGCGACGAGGCCGACGAGCTGAAAGCGCGCATCGCCGGGCTCGATCGGCCGCTGAAGGTGCTGGTCGCCGAGGACGATGCCGTCAACCGCATGGTCGTGAGCAAGATGCTGGGGGCCTTCGACGTCGAGCTGCGCGTCGTCACCGACGGCGTCGAGGCCGTCGCGGCGGCCTCGGATGGCGACTTCGATGTCGTGCTGATGGACGTACGGATGCCCGACATGGACGGCCTTGCCGCAACCCGGGCGATCCGTGCGCAAGGCGGCCGCTTCGAATCCCAGCCGATCATCGCGCTGACCGCCAACGCCTTCCCCGAGGACGTCAAGATCTGCCGCGAGGCGGGGATGTCGGACTTCCTGGCAAAGCCCTTGCGCAAGCCCGCGCTGGTCGCGGCCTTGCTGCGTGCGTTGGACGGCCACGTGGTCGCGGAAGACGCGCCGCTTCAGCCGGAGCTGATGCCTGACGAGGTGGAGTGGACCGACGAGGAAAGGCAGATGACGGGCGCTTGAGGCCAGTCAGATTCGCTACAGTTTTCCGTAGACCCGCGCGGCGACCGCCTTCAGGTGCTCGACCGAGCCCGACTCCGGATGCGGCTTGACCGGCGCGAACAGGATCGACGCCTGCCTGCCGTTCTTCCAGACGAAGATGTTGGCGGCATTGCCGTTGCCCTTGGTGCAGGAATGCTCGCCGAACGCTTCGCTGCCGAGCTCGGGGATCGCCAAATGTTGACAGGGGCCCGGACGTTTCATCATGCCGATGGCGGTGTCGCGCGAGGTCGCGATCACCGCGACGACCATGGTGTTGGCCTCGCGATCGAACATCATGCAACTGCCCGCGCCGGTCCGCTGGACCTGCAGCGTGCTCTTGTCGAGGAAACCGTCGGCATCCCCAGGGGTGAGCCATTCACAAGTGCCGAACCGCTCGCTGGTCTTGCTCACATTGCCAATGGCGACGCGCGCGGCCTGGGTGATCGGTCCGAGCAGCGCGCCGTCGGCACGGCGGCCGATCGGATAGACGCTGATCTGCAGAATGTAATCGCCGGACAAGGCGACGACCGAGGCCTCCTGGCGCTCCGCGCCGGCGGCGCTCGTTCCGCCCTGGCCTTCTTCGCCGATCCCGGACACTGCGCTAAGCGGCATGCGCTCGCCAAGCGTCTTGACGAAGGTCGCGTACAATTCCCTGGCGTGGTCCTTGTCGGGATTGCGGAACACGGTCAACATCATCGTGTCGCCGCGCCCGCCATGATAGATGCAGCCGCGGCCGTCCTGATTTGAATTCAGCGACCATTTGAGCGCCGGCATCGCGCCGGCGAGTTCCTTGGCGCTGATGAACGGGCAGGTTTCGGCCGCGCGCGCGGGAGGCACGGGGAGGACTGCGATTGCAACGAAGAGGGTGAGGCAACAGAGCAGGCGATCGATCATGCGCATTGGATAATTGTCTTCCACTACTGGCGCGCCACGGCGAGGCCGCAGTCTGGCATGCGCTCCAAGCGGTTGCGATGGAATGCTCGATCTTGTCGCTGGAAGGTGCCTCGTGATATCTTAGGTTGCACAGGTGTTGGGGGGCGCGATGAATGAGGGGCTGTCAGCGGACAATAGCGGGGTCTCAGCGGAAGCTATCGATAGAAAGCTCAGGTCAGAAGAGATCCTTCGAGCCGAGGGCGTACCTGTCCTTGCCACATTACCCGTTATTGAGAGCGCGGCTGAGGCACTGAAACGATCAAAAGAAGAAGTCGCACTGCGCACTCTTTGCGTCCTTTTCGTTGCTGCAAAGGGCGAAGGGCTTGGGGAAGAGCTAGTTGAACAACTTCTGGAATCATACGAACTCCGGCCACATCTGACTCCCCGGGAGCTCGCTTTCGTGCTCGACAAGTCCCCCTCGCAGCACGACCGGATTCAATTCACTTGGAGGCACGAAGCCGCTTGGACTCTGCTTTGGGCGTTGGGCTTCGTGGCGCAATTAGGAAAGCCAGCTCAGATTTGCGACGTGGGATTCGCCGCTGGGACGATGGCCGAAAGGACAACCTCTCAGTTCATCGAAGACTCCGAACTTCGTCCGATCGCCGACATTCTTGATCAGGCCGATCTGATCTACAGGTACCACTGGGCTGTTAGAAATGCCCGTATTAGGGGACAGCAGGTACCGGCGGGTCTCAATCCTGGCGTGACGCAAGAAAGACACCACGCTTTGAACTGGCTTATCGGATACGATGAAGAAGCGTGGGATGGTGTCACGACTCACACATAATACTCCATCGAGTACGTGACCCCTGTTTTGCAAGACACGTCCAATTATTTTCGTAAGATACGAAGTTGATCGTGCCGGCTTACCGGCTACTGTGCATGGGGTTGTTTTTCAGATTTTGAGTCAGGTCAGATCGAGAAGCTGGTGCCGCAGCCGCAGGACGCCGTCGCGTTCGGATTGTTGACGCGGAACGAGGCGCCGATCAGGTCGTCGACGAAATCGACTTGCGAGCCCGCCAAAAACGGCTGCGAGGCGGAATCGACCAGCACCACCGCATTCGCTTGCTCGATCACGAGATCGTCGTCGGTGCGGTCCCGGTCGATGTCGAACTTATACTGGAATCCGGAGCAGCCGCCGCCTTCGACCGAGATGCGCAGCATCGCGCCTGTGCCTTCGCCCTTGAGGATCTCCCCAATCCGGCGTGCGGCGCGGTCACTGATGGTCACAGCAGTCGTCATAGCTCGTCTCCGATAGGCCCGCGGTCATACCTAGGTCACTTGCCCAATTCATTTGGTATCCCGCGTCCGGCATAGTTAAGTGCCACCATACGCAGAATCAAATGGATAGGGACTAAATTCGCCGTGTCCGTCGGAATGGCAGCCCCCCGCGCGCCCTATGCCTGCGACCCCGATCGCAGCCGCGGCCGGCTGGTCGCCGAGCCGCCGAGCCGGACCCGGAGCCCGTTCCGCCGGGATTGCGACCGGGTGATCCATTCCACCGCGTTCCGCCGGCTGAAGTACAAGACCCAGGTGTTCGTGTTCCACGAGGGCGACCACTACCGCACCCGGCTGACCCATTCGCTGGAGGTGGCCCAGATTGCCCGCGCGCTGGCCCGGCAGCTCGGGCTGGACGAGGACCTTACGGAGACGCTGGCGCTGGCCCATGATCTCGGCCATCCGCCGTTCGGGCATGCCGGCGAGCGGGCGCTGGATGCCTGCCTGAAGGATTTCGGCGGCTTCGACCACAATGCCCAGGCGCTTCGCGTGGTCGGCTCGCTGGAGCAGCGCTATCCTGAATTTGACGGGCTCAACCTGACCTGGGAGTCGCTCGAGGGCATCGTCAAGCACAACGGCCCGCTGACCGACCGCAGCGGCGCGCCGGTCGGTCACTATCGCGAGCACGGCATTCCCGTCGGCATCGCCGACTACATCAAGACCTACGATCTCGAATTGTGGAGCTTTGCTTCGCTCGAGGCACAAGTGGCTGCGATCGCCGACGACATCGCCTATGATGCCCATGACATCGACGACGGCCTGCGTGCGGGCCTGTTCCATCTCGATGATCTCAAGGTGATGCCTCTCACCGCGGAGATCATCGCCGAGACCTCTGCGCATTACCCCGACCTCGAAGACGTCAGGCGCGGCGCGGAGCTGGTGCGCGAGCTGATCTCGCACCTCATCGGCGCGGTCTATTCGGAGGCACAGAAGAACCTTGCCGCCGTGAAACCGCAATCGGCCCAGGATGTGCGCCAGCAAAGCCGGGCGCTGATCTCATTCCCCGCCGAGGTCGCCGAGGAGGAGGCCGCCATCAAGCGTTTTCTGTACCAGCACATGTACCGCCACAAGCGGGTGATGCGGGTGATGGGGGAGGCGGAACAGATCCTGTTCGATCTGTTCGCGAAATACCTGAAATCGCCGGCCGAGCTGCCGCCGGAATGGCTGCTGGGGGCCGAGGCGGATGATGAGGGCGACCGGGCGCGCCGGATCGGCAATTTCATTGCCGGAATGACCGACCGCTTCGCCCTGACCGAACACCAGCGGCTCTTTGACTCGACGCCGGATTTGCGTTAGGCGGCGGCCATGCCCGACACATCCTCAGCACCGCATTTGTTCGCCGACGTGCTCGCACGCGTGCACGCCGCCTGCCGCGCGCTCGCCGCGGACGCCAGCTGGCCGGAGGGCATCGATTTCTCGCGCGTGGTGGTCGAGCCGCCGCGCGATGCCTCCCATGGCGACATGGCGACCAACGCCGCGATGGTGCTTGCGAAAGAGGCAAAGGCAAAGCCCCGCGACCTCGCCGAGCAGATCGCCGAGCGGCTGCGCGCCGACGCGCTGATCGCCAAGGTCGACGTCGCCGGCCCGGGCTTCATCAATCTGACCTTGAAGCCCGCCGCCTGGGCCGAAGCCCTGCGGACGGTGCTGCGCGAGGGCGCCGATTACGGCCGCGTCCGCGGCGGCTCCAAGATCAACGTCGAATACGTCTCGGCCAATCCGACCGGGCCGATGCATGTCGGCCATTGCCGCGGCGCCGTGTTCGGCGACGCGCTGGCGAGCCTGCTCGAGTTCGGTGGCCACGACGTCACACGCGAATATTACATCAACGACGCCGGCGCCCAGGTCGACGTGCTCGCGCGCTCGGCGTTCCTGAGGTATCGCGAGGCACTTGGCGAGGACATCGGCGCGATTCCGGAAGGACTCTATCCGGGCGACTATCTGAAGCCGGTCGGGCAGGTGCTTGCCAAGGAGCATGGCGACAAGCTCCTCGCGATGAGCGAAGCGCAATGGCTGCCGACCGTGCGCGCCAAGGCGATCGCGATGATGATGGACGAGATCAAGGACGATCTCTCGGCCCTCAACATCCGTCACGACGTGTTCTTCTCCGAGCGCTCGCTGATCGAGACTGGCAACAACAAGGTCGCCGAGACCATCGACTTCCTCAAGGCCAAGGGCGACATCTACGAAGGCCGCCTGCCGCCGCCGAAGGGCGCGCCGGTCGAGGATTGGGAAGACCGCGAGCAGCTGCTGTTCAAGGCGACCGCCTATGGCGACGACGTCGATCGTCCGCTGATCAAGTCGGATAATTCCTACACCTACTTCGCGTCCGACATCGCCTACCACAAGAACAAGTTCGACCGTGGTTTTGCGGAGATGATCGACGTCTGGGGCGCCGACCATGGCGGCTACATCAAGCGCATGCAGGCGGCGGTGAAGGCGACGACGTCAGGCAAGGGCGCGCTCGACGTCAAGATCGTCCAGCTCGTGAAGTTGCTGCGCAATGGCGAGCCGGTCAAAATGTCGAAGCGGAGCGGGGACTTCGTCACCTTGCGTGAGGTGGTGGATGAAGTCGGCCAGGACGCCGTCCGCTTCATGATGCTCTACCGCAAGAACGACGCGGTGCTCGACTTCGACCTCGCCAAGGTCATGGAACAGTCGCGCGACAACCCCGTGTTCTACGTGCAGTACGGCCACGCCCGCGGCCACTCGATCTTCCGCAACGCGCGGGCCGAGGTGTTCCCGGACCTTCCGGAGGATGCCGGCAAGCGCATCGCCTGGCTCGGTGAGTCGGCGGTGGAACGGCTGTCGGACCCGGTCGAGCTCGATCTTCTCAAGCGCCTCGCAATATTTCCGCGCATGCTGGAAGCCGCCGCCGCGGCCCACGAGCCGCACCGGATTGCCTTTTATCTCTATGACTTAGCGAGCGAATTTCACGCACTTTGGACGAAGGGGCGCGATTTGCCCTATTTACGCTTCATTATCAATAATGATGCAGATCTTACAAAGGCGCGACTGGCCATGGTCCAGGGCGTCGTCTCTGTCCTGGCATCGGGCCTCGCCATCCTCGGCGTCCATGCCCCGGACGAGATGCGGTAGTTTGGGGCGAACTACTTAAGGGGAATTTTGGGGGTAACCGGCAGAAGCCGGATCGCTTAGACTTGGTTGAAAGTCTTGTGGGTCGAAAGCCGCGCCTTGGTCGAGGGGCGCGCGGCTTTCCCGAAGGGACGCATCATCACGATGGCCGATCGATATCAGGACAGACCGTTTCCCTCCGATGACTATGGTCGCGGTGGCGACCAGCATGGCAAGGTGGAAAATGACCCCTTGGCCGAACTCGCCCGCCTGATCGGACAGACCGATCCGTTTGCAGCTCAGGGACGGCCCAGCGCCCAACCGGCTGCGCCAGCGCCCACCCAGTCCTATCAGGGCGACGACTATTCTCAGGACGATTATCAGCAGGACTATGCCGAGCAGGCTGCGCCGCCTCCGCCCGGGCCGCCCTCATGGATGCGGCGCGCCAATGTGCAGCCGCAGCCGGCCCCCGCGCCGGAGCCTGACTATCCCGTTTCAGTCAACCCGGTTCATCCGTTGCATCGCTATTCTGCTCAGCCGACCGCGCCCGAGCCTGATTTCCACCAGCCGCAGGCCTATCAGGATCACGCCTATCAGGCGCGAGCCTACCAGGATCAGGCTTACCAGCAGCACGATCAGGCTGACCAAGGACAAGCCTATCAAGAGCCGTATCAGCAGCCCGATCCGGCGCGTTACGACGATGCGCTCTATGGCCGGCTGGAGGCGGGCGAGCAGGACTATCAGCGCGATCCTGCCTATCCCGACGATCCCTACGCATTCCAGAGCGATTATCCCGAGGCTGATCTCGACGAGCCGAAGAAGCAGCGCGGCGGCATGATAACGGTCGCGGCGATCCTGGCGCTTGCCGTGGTCGGCACCGGTGCGGCCTTCGCCTACAAGACCTATGTGGGGTCGCCCCGCAGCGGCGAGCCGCCAATCATCAAAGCGGATAACACGCCGACCAAGATCGTGCCTGCGCCCACGGATTCCTCGGCCAAGGTGCCCGATCGCATGGTCACCGGCGATGGTGCCGAGAAGATCGTGCCGCGCGAGGAGGCGCCTGTCGACGTCAACGCCAAGGCGGGTGGTCCCCGCGTCGTGTTCCCGCCGCTGAACCCGAATGCGAACCCGCCGCCGGTGGCGAGCGTTTCGCCGTCCGCGGCCCTGCCGCCAAGTGCGGGTCCGATCGCGAGCAACGGGACGCTTCCGAACAATTCGCCGCGTCCGATCCGGACCGTCGCTGTGAAGGGCGATCAGACCGATAGCGGCACGCCGCAGGCGGCTGCGGCCGCAAGACCGGCAACTCCGCCGAAGCCGGTCGCAGCACCGGCCGCTCCGCGCAACCCGCCGACCTCGGCCAATGCCAGCGCCAACCAGCCGCTCTCGCTGGCGCCGCAGCCCGCGCCTGCCGCCGAACCCCCGCAGCGGTTGGCTGCCACCACTCCCACCCAGATCGCGCCAAGCGCTGCTCCCGAGAGCCAGGGCGTCATGGTGTCGGTTTCGTCCCAGGACACCGAAGCGGCGGCCAGGGAGTCGTACCGCGTGACGCAGGGCAAGTATCCGTCGGTTCTGGGCTCCCGTTCGGCGGTGATCAGGCGGACCGAATTGTCGGATGGCAAGGTGAAGTACCGTGCGTTGGTCGGTCCCTACCGGACGCGGCAGGAAGCCAGCCAGTTCTGCAAGGAGCTGATGGCGGCCGGCGGGCAGTGCTTTATCCCGTAGTATTATCCGCCGATTCCTTGACCCCCTGACGGGGCAGGGTTAATCGGCCGTTATGAGCACGCGGGCCTTCATTACCGGCGTTTCCGGAACGGAACTGACCGCCGCCGAGCGGGAGTTTATCCGTGGCCAACGTCCATGGGGTTTCATCCTCTTCAAGCGCAATGTCGCGGCCCCTGCTCAAGTTGCTGCATTGGTTGCGGAATTGCGGTCGGTTGCAGGCGCCCCCGATGCGCCTGTCCTGATTGATCAGGAGGGCGGACGGGTGCAGCGACTTGGGCCGCCGCACTGGCCGGTCTATCCGCCCGGCGCGATTTTCTCGAACCTGTACGACATTGATTCGGCACTTGGCCTCGCCGCCGCGCGCCTCAGCGCCCGGCTGATCGCGGCCGATCTCGCCGATCTCGGCATTACCGTGGATTGCTTGCCGCTGGCTGACGTGCCGGTGGCGGGGGCCGATGCCGTCATTGGGAACCGGGCCTATGGCACGGAACCGGGCAAGGTTGCGGCGATCGCGCGCGCGGTCACCGAGGGGCTGGAGCAGGGCGGCGTGCTGCCGGTGCTCAAGCACATTCCCGGCCATGGCCGGGCCACCGCCGACACCCATTTCAAGCTGCCGACGGTCGATACGCCGCGGGCCGAGCTGGAACGGACCGACTTCGCCGCGTTCAAGCCGCTGGCCGATCTGCCGATGGCCATGACTGCACATGTTGTGTTTAGCGCGGTCGACCCCGCCCAACCGGCGACGACATCTGCGACAATGATCGCCGAGGTGATTCGCGACGCAATCGGGTTCCAAGGTTTGTTGATGAGTGATGACGTCTCGATGAACGCGCTGGCGGGAAGCATTGCCGAACGGACCCGTGCCATCTTCGCGGCTGGCTGCGACATCGCCCTGCATTGCAACGGCAACATCGAGGAGATGCGCGAGGTCGCCGGCCAGACACCTGAATTGTCCGGCAAGGCGCTGGCGCGGGCGAAAGCCGCGCTCGCCGCACGCAGGGCACCGCAACCGTTCGACCGCGTGGCCGCACGCACTGAGCTGGACGCATTGATCGCACGCGCAAACACGGCATCCGCATGACCGCAGAAATCCTATCGTTTGAAACCGGGCGGCCCGCAGAGCTCGCCGAGGATGAGCCGGCGCTGGTGGTCGACGTCGAGGGCTATGAGGGCCCGCTCGACCTGTTGCTCGCGCTTGCTCGCAACCAGAAGGTCGATCTCGCCAAGATCTCGATCCTGGCGCTGGCCGACCAATATCTCCACTTCATCGAAGCCGCGCGGAAGATCCGGCTGGAGCTGGCCGCCGATTACCTCGTGATGGCCGCCTGGCTCGCCTTCCTGAAGTCGCGCCTGCTGCTGCCGGAGCCTCCGAGCGCGGAAGGCCCGAGCGCCGAGGAGATGGCAACCGCGCTCGCCAACCGCCTGCGCCGTCTCGAAGCCATCCGCGAAGCCGCCAACCGGCTGATGAACCGTCAGCAATTGCTGCGCGATATTTTCCCGCGCGGTGAGCCCGAGCAGATCGCCGAGATCAGGCATCCGAAATACACCGCGACATTGTACGATCTGCTCACCGCCTATGCCTCGCAGCGCCAGTCGCGCGTGCTGGCAAGCGTGCATCTGGCCAAGCGCACCGTGTGGTCGCTTGCGGAGGCGCGCGCCACGCTGGAGCGGCTGGTCGGCAGCATCAGCGAGCAGGACGACTGGGGTGTGCTCGACGATTTCCTGATCCGTCACGTTGCCGATCCGACGCAGCGCGCGACGGTGTTCGCCTCGAGCTTCGCCGCCGCGCTGGAGCTCGTGCGTGAAGGCCAGCTCGAGCTGAACCAGAAACAGGCTTTTGCGCCCATCTATTTCCGGAAGGGGCGTCCTAAACCGGTCCCGGACGCAGCTCCTGCGCCCGACGCGCCGGTCGCTTAAGTGCAAGAAGGAGAATCTGCCATGGCAAGCCTGGCTGAAGTGCGGGTTGAAGAGGCCGAGCCGATGGAGAACGAGCCCCAGGCACGTCCCGAGGAATTGCGGCTGCTGGAAGCGCTGCTGTTTGCCTCGAGTGAACCGCTGGACACCGCGACGCTGGCCAAGCGCATGCCCGAGGGCGTGGACGTCAAGGCCGCGCTCGAACAGCTCCAGGCCGACTATGCCTTGCGCGGCGTCAACCTCGTGAAGGTTGCGAACAAATGGACGTTCCGCACCGCCGGCGATCTCGCCTGGCTGATGACGCGCGAGAGCCACGAGACCCGCCGCCTGTCGCGCGCCGCGATCGAGGTGCTCGCCATCATCGCCTATCACCAGCCGGTGACGCGCGCCGAGATCGAGGAGATCCGCGGCGTCGTGACGTCAAAGGGCACCCTCGACGTGCTGCTGGAGACCGGCTGGATCAAGCCGCGCGGCCGTCGCAAGACGCCGGGCCGCCCGCTGACCTTCGGAACCACCGAGGACTTCCTGTCGCAGTTCACCCTGGAACAGCTCGGCGACCTGCCGGGCCTGGAGGAGCTGAAGGGCACAGGCCTGCTGGATTCGCGCCTGCCGACCGGATTCAGCGTGCCGACCCCGTCCGATGATCCGCAGCTGCGCGAGGACGAAGATCCGCTGGAACCCGGCGAAGACCTCGATCTGGCGCTGGCGCCTGCGGTCGAGCCCGAGAGCCCGCCGGAAGGCGGCAATGAGGGCGGCGAGGGCAGTAGCGAGGACTGACGTCCCGGCCTTTTATGGCCGCCCTGCGACCAGTTAACACTAGCAAGATTACGTAGCGCCAACAGCGAATTGGCGCTGCCTTGGTCCTTGTTTTTGAGGCCTGCCGCGCCTAGGTTTCCGGGAAGATCGGCCGGGTCCCCGGCCATGCGTGTTTGGAGGGTTGCAGGATGGGTTCGCTTAGCATTTGGCACTGGATCCTGGTGATCGCAGTCGTCCTGCTGCTGTTCGGCCGCGGCAAGATTTCGGATCTGATGGGCGACGTGGCGCAGGGCATCAAGGCCTTCAAGAAGGGCATGCAGGACGACGACAAGGTCGCCGACAAGCCCGCCGAGCCGTCCAAGTCCATCGAGCACAATGCCGCGCCGACCGCGGCACGGACCGACGTCGGCAGCAAGGCCGTCTGAGCCGGAAGCAGCACGCGAGACGCGGGTAAAGCGGCCCCGATCCTGCGCGCGGGGGATTGGGCCGGCTACGGCTGGCGTGAACGGAAGACCTCATGTTCGACATCGGGTGGAGTGAACTGGTTCTGATCGGGGTCGTGGCCCTGATCGCCATCGGCCCGAAAGAGCTGCCGGGCGTGCTGCGCATGGTCGGACAGTGGATGGGCAAGGCCCGCAAGATGGCCGCCGAATTCCAGGGCCAGTTCCAGGAAGCGATGCGCGAGGCCGAGATGGCCGACCTCAAGAAGAGCTTTGACGAGGTCAAGGAAGCCGCCGCCGGCTTCACCGGTGGTGGTCTGATGACCTCGCTGCAGAAGGACGTCAGCGACGCGCTCCGCGTCGATGCGTTGGACAAGCCGGCCGAGACGCCCGCGACCACCGCTGTTGAACCGCCGACGACACCGACCACGCCTGAAGCGCCGACGCCCGAGACCTTCGTGGAAGCCGAGGCGCATACGGCGGTCAACGAGCCGCTCGCCATCACGCGCGAGGTCGAGCAGGCGCCGGTGGTTGCGCAGGACACCGCGCCATCCGAAGCGATCAAGGACGCCAAAGCGTCATGAGCGACGCCGATATCGAGGCCAGCAAGGCCCCGCTGATGGACCATTTGATCGAGCTGCGCTCGCGGCTGATCAAGGCGCTGCTCGGCTTTGGCCTTGCCTTCATCTTCTGCTTCTTCTTCGCCAAGCAGATCTACAACGTGCTGGTCTGGCCGTTCGTGTGGGTCGCGGGGCCCGAGAATTCCAAGTTCATCTACACGGCGCTGCTGGAATATTTCATCACCCAGCTCAAGCTTGCACTGTTCGGCGCCGGCTTCATCTCGTTCCCGATCGTCGCGACCCAGATTTACAAGTTCGTCGCGCCGGGCCTGTACAAGCACGAGAAGAACGCCTTCGTACCGTATCTGGTCGCGACACCTTTCTTCTTCGTGCTGGGCGCAGCGCTGGTCTACTTCGTCGTTCTGCCGATGCTGGTGCGCTTCTCGCTCGGCATGCAGCAGGCCGGCAGCGACGAGACCGCACAGATCCAGCTGCTGCCCAAGGTCGGCGAATATCTGTCGCTGATGATGTCGCTGATCTTCGCCTTCGGCATCGCCTTCCAGTTGCCGGTGATCCTGACGCTGCTCGGCCGCATCGGCATCGTCACCTCGAAAATGCTGCGTGAAAAGCGCCGCTATTTCATCGTGATCGCCTTCGTGATCGCAGCCGTGCTGACGCCGCCCGACGTGCTCAGCCAGTGCTCGCTCGCGATCCCCTTGCTGTTGCTCTACGAGGGCTCGATTATCGCGGTGGCGATGGTGGAGAAGAAGGCGGCGGCCTCGCAGGCGACCACCGGCACCGACGTCTCGACGCCGGCCAATCCGGCAGAATAGGGCGGCTAGCTCGGCTGCCATTCCCCGCGAAAGCGGGGAATCCAGTACGCCGCGGCCTCGCGGAGAATCACCCCCGTCTCAGGAATACTGGATCGCCCGCTTTCGCGGGCGATGACAGAGTGCTAGGGGAGACGCGCTGACGTACAACGTTTGCCGTTGTATGTTTACGCGCAGCCCCAGGACCACGGCCATGCACGACATCAAATCGATCCGCGACAATCCGCAAGCCTTCGACGCCGGTCTCGCCCGGCGCGGCCTGAAGCCGTTGTCGGCATCGCTGCTCGCAATCGACGAGAAGCGGCGGGCGGCGATCCTGGCCTCGGAGCAGGCGCAGGCGCGCCGCAACGCGGCCTCCAAGGAGATCGGCGACGCCAAGAAGGCGAAGGACGACGCGCGCGCCGCCAAACTGATGGCCGAGGTCGCCGAGCTCAAGACCACGATGCCGGAGCTCGAGGCCGCCGCAAAGGCTGCCGACGAGGAGCTGGCGAAAGAGTTGTCGGCGATTCCGAACATTCCGTTCGACGAAGTGCCCGATGGCGTCGACGAGCACGGCAACGTGCAGCACCATGTGTTCGGCGCCAAGCGCAATTACGGCTTCGCACCGAAGCTGCACGACGATCTCGGCACCGCGCTCGGCTACATGGATTTCGAGGCGGCGGCAAAGCTCTCCGGCGCGCGCTTCGTCGTGCTGAAGAAGGGGCTGGCGCGGCTCGAACGCGCGATCGGCCAGTTCATGCTTGACCTCCACACCAACGAGCATGGCTACACCGAGATCAACCCGCCGCTGCTGGTGCGCAACGAGGTAATGTTCGGCACCGGGCAGCTGCCGAAATTCGAGGACGATCAGTTCTGGGCGATCAGTGGCGAGCTGCTTGCAGCCCCCGATCTCGAGCGGCTGAAGACCGAGCGCCTTGGCCTCATCCCGACCGCTGAAGTCTCGCTCACCAACCTCGCGCGCGAATCCATCCTCGACGAGAAGCAATTGCCGATGCGCCTTACCGCGCTGACGCCGTGCTTCCGTGCCGAGGCGGGCGCGGCCGGGCGCGACACGCGCGGCATGATCCGCCAGCACCAGTTCACCAAGGTCGAGCTGGTCTCGATCACGACGCCCGAGGCGAGCCGCGACGAGCTGGAGCGGATGCTGTCCTGCGCCGAGCAGGTGTTGCAGAAGCTCGACCTGCATTATCGCGTGATGACGCTCTGCGCAGGAGATATGGGTTTTTCGTCGCAAAAAACCTATGACATCGAGGTGTGGATGCCCGGACAGGGCGACGGCGGCATGTTCCGCGAGATCTCGAGCTGCTCGGTCTGCGGCGACTTCCAGGCGCGCCGCATGGATGCGCGCTCGCGCGGGCCGGACGGCAAGCCGCGCTTCGTGCACACGCTGAACGGCTCCGGCACCGCGGTCGGCCGCGCGCTGATTGCGGTGATGGAGACCTATCAGCAGGAGGACGGCTCGATCGCGGTCCCCGACGTGCTCCAGCCCTATATGGGCGGCCTGAAAGTGGTTGCGCGCGACTAAAGGGGCGTTGCTCGCCTGTCACGATAGAAACGTTTGGTTGCGAAGATCGGGCGGCCGGTTATCCTGCCGGCCACCCGTCAATGCGAACCGACCGTTCATGGCCTTGCACAGCGACATCTTCTGGGTCGGCCGACAATGGGCGGTGACGGGGGCCGGCATCCAGGCCGTCGATCAGCGTCTGCGCGGCGTGCTCGACATCGAACTCGCGCGGCTTTGGGACGATAATCTCGTGCAGAGCCGGCGGGCCAAGCCCGGTGTGAACGCTGCTGACTTCGACAAGGCGCTGACGGTCGCGCGCGAACGCTTTCCCATTACACCTGTTGAGGCGCCGGCGTCGGACCCGATCGTCGCGCAACTGAAGGCGCTTGGCGTGATCGAGACGCCTGTCGTCAGCCCGGTCGTGCCGGCAATGACGCTGCGTGCCGAGGGCCGGCTCGCGCGCTTCCTGCCGCAATGGCGCATCCGCCGCTAATACGGCATCGGGCTCGAATAGGCCGGCGTCATCCGCAGCAGCGCACCGGGATCGATGGTCTGTGACCGGTGCCGTGCCGGCACGCAGCCGTGGCGTGTCGCGACCATGCCCTTGGCGCAAAGGCGATGCCGCTCCGGCTCGTCGGATGACAGTTTTGGTGGAGCCTCGTTCTCCGGCCTCACGGCCGTCGTGGCGCAAGGGCCTTCGCGCGGGCAGCGCTTCGGCACGCATTTGCCGCGCGAGAATTCGAGATCGTAGACCTGTCCGGACATCGTGACCTGGCCGTTGCACAGGCATTCGCCGGTGACGGTCATCGCACCACCCTGGCAATTCTCTGCGTCGGTCCGCACGCAGGTGCCGCCGGGATCGGTGCCTGCCGGCATCAACTGGAAGTCGGCGGGGCAGGCGCATTGGCTGGCGCTCGCCGTGCCGCCGACGCAGGTGATGGTAATCAGCGTGCGGGACGGCGCGGCTGGAGGTGGCGGTGCGTCGGCGACGCAGGCGCTGTTTGTCGCGTCGAGATGGCTGTTAGCGGGGCAGACCGGCGGGGCGGGCGTTTCGCTCCGTTCCGGCAGAGGCGGCGGGCTCGGGAGCTGCGTCTTCCCAGGCGGCGGAGCAAGAGGGGTGCCCTTGGCCACGCAGACGCCGCCACGGAACTCCTGCCAGGGGAAGCAGCGGTCCGCGGCCCCTGAATCCTGTGCCCGTACCGGAAGCGCTACGAGCGCATTCAGGCCAAGACCAACTCCAAGACAGACAAGGGCTGCAAAGCGGGTCATCGGGGGTGTCCCGTCGCTACAGAAATATCATCCGAAAATAGGGGGCGATGCTGCGCCGCGGCAATGAGCTAGATCACAGATGAGCTCTGCCGCCGGCCGGCCGTCGGGACTTTAGCCGCCGGGACTGGGCGGTTTGCCTGATCCGCCATAGCCGGATAAGACGGCCCAAACGGCTTCAGGAATCGACCTTCCGCATGCGTATTCTCTGCACCAATGACGACGGCATCCACGCTCCCGGCCTCAAGGTCGTGGAGGAGATCGCCAGGGCGCTGTCCGACGACGTCTGGGTGGTGGCGCCCGAGCTCGACCAGTCCGGCGTGTCGCATTCGCTGTCGCTGAACGACCCCTTGCGCCTGCGCGAGGTCGGCCCGCGCCATTTCGCCGTGCGCGGCACCCCGACTGACTGCGTCATCATGGGCGCACGGCATATCCTGGGCACCAAACCGCCGGATCTCGTGCTGTCCGGCGTCAACAAGGGCCGCAACGTCGCCGAGGACGTGGTCTATTCCGGCACCATCGCCGGCGCGCTGGAAGGCACCATCCTGGGGCTGCCGTCGTTCGCGCTGTCGCAGGAGTTCAGCGTCGAGACCCGCGACCGGCCGCTGTGGGACACCGCGCGCAGGTTCGGGCCCGACATCCTGCGCAAGGTGATCAAGGCCGGCATCCCCAAGGACACCGTCATCAACGTCAACTTCCCGGCCTGCGCGCCGGAGGACGTGCTCGGCATTCGCGTCACCCGCCAGGGCAAGCGCAATCTCGGCTTCCTCAGGATCGACGAGCGCAAGGACGGCCGCAACAATCCATACTTCTGGATCGGTTTTGAGCGTGCCGCGATGATGGATACGCCGGCGGAGGGCACTGATCTGGCGGCACTCCGCGAGCGCTACATTTCGGTCACGCCGCTCAGGCTTGACCGCACCAACGAAGCGTTTTCGGAAGAGCTGAGCGCGACTCTGAAATAGCGGCTAGCTGCCGCGCAGCGCGGCTTCGATGGTCTTGCCGAGCGCGTCGAGTTGAAACGGCTTCTGCAGCGCCGGCCGGTCGCGGTACTGCTCGGGCAGGCCGGACGAGCCGTAGCCGGTCGCGAAGATGAACGGGCAGCCCTTCGCCTTGATGACGTCGGCGACCGGCGAGATGACCTTGCCGTTGACGTTGACGTCGAGAATGGCGATGTCGAACTCGGTCGCCTGGGCAAGCCGCAGGGCTTCGTTGATGTCGCCGGCCTCGGCCGCGACCTTGTAGCCGAGCTCTTCCAGCATGTCCGCGACCATCATCCTGATCATCACCTCGTCTTCGACGAGGAATACAGAGCGGCCGGAAAGCCCTGTCGCGGTCATTGTCGGTGAGTCCTTGCCCATTCTCGAAAACGTTCGCAGATAACACGAATCGACGCAATGCGCGTTTCGGCGAGCGGACACCCGAAAATGGCCTTTGCGGCCAGTCCGCCGCAACCCAATTTGTGGTCAAGTACAGCCGCTAAGGGTTATCATGGGTTCCTCGGCAGGGAACAAGATTCTTGCACGGGGCCCAAGCTACGCAAGCGACGACCCGGACCAGGCAAGACGATACAAGCAGCAATGACCTCCCATCAGCACCCGCCGGAAAAAATGATGTTTCAGCTCACGCTGAGGCGTCGGGGCATTAGCGATCAGGCGGTGCTGCGGACCATGGAAGAGGTGCCGCGCGACGAATTTGTCGACGAAGCCGACCGCGAGAGCGCCTATCGCGATAGCGCGCTGCCGATCGCGTGCGGGCAGACCATCAGCCAACCTTTCGTCGTCGCCTACATGACCGAGCAGCTCCAGCTCCAGAAGCGGCACCGCGTGCTCGAGATCGGCGCCGGCTCCGGCTACCAGGCCGCGGTGTTGTCGCGGCTGGCAGGGCAGGTGCTGACGGTTGAGCGCTATCGCAAGCTGGCGGACGTCGCACGCGCGAGGATCGAGAAGCTCGGCTATCACAATGTCGAGGTGATGCTGGGCGACGGGCTCAACCTGCCCGTCAATATCGGTCCCTTCGACCGCATCATCGTCACCGCCGCAGTGGAGCAGCTTCCCGAGAACCTGGTCGAGCGGCTTGAGGTCGGCGGCATCCTGATCGCACCCGTCGGTCCGCATCAGGGCGTGCAGACCCTGATCCGTCTGACCCGGACAGAAGCCGGGATCGAGCGCAAGGAACTCGTCGAGGTCCGCTTCGTGCCGGCGCTGCCCGGCGTGGCGCGGGAGCTGTAGAATTCCGGATTGGCTGTGCCGCCAACATCTTATTGGGAGGGTTAAGCCGTTATTTACTCGCGACGTGTTTACTTAAAAGACCAGTTCTGTTGCGTACGAGTGAGTAACCATGTCTGTCGTCGCCGAGTTGCTTTACTCGCGCCGCGTACCGCAGGTCGCGGTGCTGGCGCTGATCTCCTTCAGCTTCGCAGGGTGCAGCGCCGACATGTCGTCGCGCCTGTCCCAGTCGAACTTCTCCAATCCCTTTTCCCAGGAATCGACCGGTTCGGTGCAGCAGGCACCGCCTCCGCAGCGTGAGCTGCCGCAATATTCGCGGCCGCAGACGCAGCCCGGTTACTACCAGTCGCAACCCCTGCCGCCACCCGCGGTGTCGGCACCGCAATCCTATCCCGTTGCGACAGGCGGCGGCATGTCCGGTGGCGGCCGCGGCGTCAGCTCCTACGCGCCCCCGGCGCAGCCGCATCTCGACACCACGGCCACCGTGCCGCCGCGCTCGGTCGCAGCCGCCCAGCCCGCCGGCGGGACCAAGATCATCGTCGGCACCAGCGACACGCTCGATGTGCTCGCCAAGCGCTATCACGTCACCCCGCAAGCAATCCTTGCCGCCAACGGCTACAAGGGGCCGCGCGCGCTCTCGCCCGGCCAGCAGATCATTATCCCGCATCCGGGCGCCACTGCTGCGGCGCCTGCACCTGTGATGGTTCCGGTCGCAGCGGCTCCCGCGATGGCGCCTGCGTCGAAGCCTGTAGCGGTCATGGCTGCGCCGCCGAGCTCCCACTTCGTCAATCGTGGCGACACGCTCGCCAGCATCGCCCGCAAGAACCACATCTCGTCGGCTGAACTTGCCCGTGCCAACGGCCTCGATCCCTCGGCAAAGCTCAAGCTCGGCACCAAGCTGACCGTGCCCGGTGCAAAGACCGCCGCGATCGCGGCGCCGGTTGCCGCGGCTCCGGTCTCGGCTGCTCCGGTTGCGGGGACGCTGCAGCCTGTTGCGGCTGCTCCCGCGCCCGCCACCAAGATGGCCGCCGTCGCAGCACCCGTGCAGAGTGCACGCCTGGCGCAGGCCACGACCAATGTCGAAGAGAAGGCTGCGGAGGCTCCGGCGAAGGCCGCTGAGACCACCAGCGCGCTGCCGACCTTCCGTTGGCCGGTGCGCGGCAAAGTGGTCACGAGCTACGGCGCCAAGACCAACGGCAAGTCCAATGACGGCATCAATCTCGCGGTGCCCGAGGGTACGCCGGTCAAGGCGGCGGAAGACGGCGTCGTCGCTTATTCCGGCAACGAACTGAAAGGTTACGGCAATCTGGTCCTGGTTCGGCACTCCAACGGCTACGTCACCGCATATGCCCATGCGAGTGAGCTGCTGGTGAAGCGCGGCGATACCATCAAGCGCGGTCAGGTCATTGCCAAGTCGGGTCAATCCGGGGAGGTGGCGTCGCCGCAGCTCCACTTCGAGATCCGCAAGGGATCGAGCCCGGTTGACCCGCTTCAATTCCTGAACGGGGCGTGAGGCGAGAGCCCGGGGTAGGGCGCGCCGTCACCACATACAAATTGTCATCGCCCGCCCAGTGCGCAATTGCGCACTGGAGCGGGCGATCCAGTATCCAGAGACGATTGTTGTTGAGCCGAGAAGGCGCGGCGTACTGGATTCCCCGCTTTCGCGGGGAATGACAATTGTGGGTGAGGCGATACTGCTTGCTACGTCGCCGTCAGCTTCACACCGAGCCGGCCCGCGAGCTCCTGCACGAACTGCCAGGCGACGCGGCCCGAGCGGGAGCCGCGCGTGGTCGACCATTCCAGCGCCTCGCGTTCCAGCGCCTCGTCGTCGACCTCTATGCCGAAATGGCTGCAATAGCCGCGCACCATGGCGAGATATTCGTCCTGGCTGCAGCGATGGAAGCCGAGCCACAGGCCGAAGCGATCCGACAGTGAGACTTTTTCCTCGACCGCTTCGCCGGGATTGATTGCGGTCGAGCGCTCGTTCTCGATCATCTCGCGCGCCAGCAGATGGCGGCGGTTTGACGTGGCGTAGAGGATGACGTTCTCGGGCCGACCCTCGATGCCGCCTTCGAGCACGGCCTTGAGCGACTTGTAGGAGGCATCGTTGCCGTCGAAGGAGAGATCGTCGATGAAGACGATGAAGTGGAAGCTTGCGTCGCGGAGCTTCTCCATCAGCATCGGCAGCGTTTCGATATCCTCGCGGTGGATCTCGATCAGCTTCAGCCTGTCGGAGGCCTTGCGCGCCGCGTTGATGCTGGCATGCGCCGCCTTCACCAGCGACGACTTGCCCATGCCGCGTGCGCCCCAGAGCAGGGCGTTGTTGGCGGGCAGGCCGCCCGCGAAGCGCTCGGTGTTCTCCATCAGGATGTCGCGCATCCGGTCGACGCCCTTCAGCAGGAACAGCTCGACGCGGCTGACCCGCGGCACCGCCGAGAGGCGGCCATCCGGGTGCCACACATAGGCATCGGCCCGTTCGAACGATTCTCGTTCGACAGCCGGCTTGCCCTGGGCGGCGAGGTGCGCCGCGATGGTCTCCAGCGCGCGGACGAGGCGCTCCTGGGAGAGCTCCGGGGCGGTCTTGAGGGCTGCCTTGACGGCCCCCTTGGGGCGTTTTGCCGCGACGCGAGCGGGCTTTCTGGCAGGGGTACGGGGGCCTTTGCCGGCCGGGCTTTTGCTTGGTTTTTTGGGCATGTCCGAAGTTCCTGAGAATGCAGCCTTATCGGGCCTGACGGCGCGCCGCAAGGTGGCCAAAAGGGCGGTCTGGCAGCGTTGCAATTGGGGCGGTGGCCGCTATAGTCCGCGCGAATTTGACCGAGCCGGTCGCCCAAGGGGCCTGACCGGCTTTCCCCCGTTCTCACGAGGATCGTCCGAATGTTCATTACTCCTGCGTATGCCCAGGCTGCGGGCGCCGGTGACACCAACAGCATGTTGATGTCGCTGCTGCCGTTCGCCCTGATCTTCGTGATCATGTACTTCCTGATTCTGCGTCCGCAGCAGAAGAAGGTCCGTGACCACGCCGACCTCGTGAAGAATATCCGCCGCGGCGACACCGTGGTGACCTCGGGCGGCCTCGTCGGCAAGGTCACCAAGGTCGTCGACGACGACCAGATCGAGTTCGAGATCGCCGACGGCGTGCGCGTGCGGCAGATGCGTTCGATGGTCTCCGGCGTGCGCGCCAAGGGCGAGCCGGCGAAAGAATCCAAGGATAGCGCGAAGGAAGCCGCCAAGGACGACGCCGCGTCGAAGTGAATGCTTCCGCGAGTTTCTCAAGTCTTCCTGCAAGTCTCCTGATCTGACAGGTCCAGTCGATGTTGTATTTCACGCGGTGGAAGGCGCTGGGGATTATCCTGACGGCGCTGATCGTGTGCCTCTGCGCGGTCCCGAACTTCTTCCCCGAAGCGCAGGTCAAGACCTGGCCGGCCTGGGCGCAGCGCCGGCTCGTGCTCGGCCTCGACCTTCAGGGCGGCTCCTATCTGCTGCTCGAGGTCGATTCCAACTATGTGAAGAAGGAGCGGCTGGATCAGGTCCGCGACGACGTTCGCCGCACGCTGCGCGATGCCAAGATCGGCTTCACCGGCGGCGTCACCGTCCGCAACGACGCGGCCGAAGTTCGCATCACCAAGGAAACCGATTGGCAGCCGGCGCTCGCCAAGCTGCGCGAGTTGGCCCAGCCGCTCGGCGGATTGATGGGATCCAGCGGCCAGCGCGACCTTGAAGTCACCGACGCCGGCGGCGGCGTGATCCGCCTGAGCGTCTCGCAGGCCGCGATGCTTGACCGTATGCGCAAGACCATCGAGCAGTCGATCCAGATCGTCGAGCGCCGCGTCAACGAGCTCGGCACCGTCGAGCCTGTGATCCAGCGCCAGGGCACCGACCGCATCCTGGTGCAGGTCCCCGGTCTTCAGGACCCGACCCGCCTGAAGAAGCTGCTCGGCGAGACCGCGAAGATGGAATTCCGCATGGTCGACACGACCGTGTCGCCGGACCAGGCGCAGCAGGGCAGGCTGCCGCCGGAATCCGAGTTGCTGATGAGCGCCTCGCCGCCGCCTACGCCCTATGTGGTCAAGAAGCAGGTGCTGGTCGCCGGTGGCGATTTGATCGACGCCCAGGCGACCTTCGACCAGCGTACCAGTGAGCCGGTCGTCAGCTTCAAGTTCAATACGTCGGGCGCGCGCAAGTTCTCGCAGGCTACACAAGAGAATGTCGGGCTGCCCTTCGCGATCGTGCTCGACAACAAGGTGATCTCTGCGCCCAGGATCAACGAGCCCATTACGGGCGGGCAGGGACAGATCTCGGGCAGCTTCACGGTCCAGTCGGCCAACGACCTCGCGATCCTGATGCGCGCCGGCGCGCTGCCGGCGCCGCTGACCGTGGTCGAAGAGCGCACCGTCGGTCCGGGCCTCGGCCAGGACTCGATCGAGAAGGGCGAGCTTGCGGCTTACGTCGGCTCGATCCTGGTCATCATCTTCATGCTGCTGACCTACCGTCTGTTCGGCGTGTTCGCGAACATCGCGGTGGCCATCAACGTCGCCATGATCTTCGGCCTGCTGTCGCTGCTCAACGCCACGCTGACCTTGCCCGGCATCGCCGGCATCGTGCTCACCGTCGGTATCGCCGTCGATTCCAACGTGCTGATCTATGAGCGCATCCGCGAGGAGTTGCGTGGCGGCCGCAATGCGATCTCGGCGATCGACGCCGGTTTCAAGCGGGCGCTCGCGACCATCCTCGATTCCAACATCACCACCTTCATTGCCGCCGCCGTGCTGTTCTACATCGGCACCGGTCCGGTGCGCGGCTTCGCCGTGACGCTCGGCATCGGCATCATCACCACGGTGTTCACCGCCTTCACCATGACCCGGCTGATCGTCGCCTGGTGGGTGCGGTGGAAGCGGCCGCAGAGCGTGCCGATCTAGGAGCCTGATTGTGACTCACACCGTTCTCATCGGGCTCGGCGTCCTCATCGCCATTCTCACCGTGGTCGCGGCCCTCGGCTTGCTGCCGTCGTTGCGCATCGTCCCGGACGACACGCATTTCGACTTCACGCGCTTCCGCCGCATCAGCTTTCCGATCTCGGCGGCACTGTCGATCGTCGCCATCACGCTGTTCTTCACCCATGGCCTCAATCTCGGTATCGACTTCAAGGGCGGCACGCTGCTGGAGGTGCGGGCCAAGTCCGGCGCCGCCGACATCGCAGCGATGCGCACGACGCTGGATGGCTTGCGTCTTGGCGAAGTGCAATTGCAGCAGTTCGGCGGGCCCGAGAACGTCCTGATCCGCGTTGCGGAGCAGCCGGGCGGCGATGCCGCGCAGCAGGAGGCCGTGCAGAAGGTCCGCACCGCACTCGGCGATTCTATCGAGTACCGCCGCGTCGAGGTGCTCGGTCCGCGCGTCGCCGGCGAATTGCTGGCTTACGGCATGCTCGGCCTGATGCTCGCGATCATCGCGATCCTGGTCTATCTCTGGTTCCGCTTCGAGTGGCAGTTCGCGCTCGGCGCCATGATCGCCAACGTGCACGACATCGTGCTGACGATCGGCTTCATGTCGATCAGCCAGGTCGATTTCGACCTGACCAGCATTGCCGCGCTGCTCACCATTCTGGGCTATTCGCTCAACGACACCGTGGTCATCTACGACCGCATCCGTGAAATGCTGCGGCGCTACAAGAAGATGCCGATGCCGCAGCTTCTCAACGAGTCGATCAACTCGACGCTGTCGCGCTCGATCATCACCCACTTCACCGTGACGCTGGCGCTGCTGGCCCTGCTGCTGTTCGGCGGCCATGCCATCCACAGCTTCACCGCGGTGATGATGTTCGGCGTGGTGCTGGTCGGCACCTATACCTCGATCTTCATCGCAGCCCCGATCCTGATCTATCTCGGCGTCGGCGAGCATCGCGAAGATGCGCCCGATACGGCTACGCCGGCGAAGAAAAACAAGGCATGATCCGAACCGCACGCCCTCGTACACGTTTGCGAGGGCAGTAAGCCTATTCGGACGAAGCTCATGGCCGGCGATCCCAACGCACCGCATTTCCCGCGCTCGGCGCCGATCGAGGCCTATGGCAAGGGCGGCTTCGCTTTTGCCGGCATGTCGCATCGGGGATCGCTGCTCTGCCTGCCCGACGCGATATGGGCCTGGGACGTGACCGATCCTGCCAGGATCGACCGTTATTCGCTGGATCGGGTGTTCACGGCCGCCAACAGCATCGACACGCTTCTGATCGGCACCGGAACCGGGGTGTGGCTGCCGCCGCCGCAGCTGCGGCAGGCGCTCAAAGCGGTGAGGGTGGTGGTGGATACGATGCAGACCGGTCCGGCCGTGCGTACCTACAACATCATGATCGGCGAACGGCGGCGCGTGGCCGCCGCGCTGATCGCCGTGCCATGAGCATGAGCAGCTCTGCGCCGCCGCCCGATTCCGCGGCCTTCTGCGCCGATCTCGTGCGCAGCCACGACTTTCCGCGCTATGCTGCGACCTTGTTTGTGCCCGCCGCCGAGCGTCGCGCGCTGCTGGCGCTCTATGCCTTCAATGTCGAAATCGTCCGTGTCCGTGACCAGGTGAGCCAGCCCTTGCCCGGCGAGATCCGCTTTCAATGGTGGACCGATCTGTTCTCGGGCCTCGTCCATGGCAGTGCCGAGGGCAATCCGGTGGCGGCCGAGCTGCTGCGCGCGATCCGCGATTTCGAGCTGCCGGTCGAGCCGCTGTCGCTGCTCGTCGACGAGCACCAGTTCGATCTCTACAACGATCCGATGCCGACGATGGCGGCGCTGGAAGGCTATCTGGCCGCGACCTGTTCGGCGTTGTTCGCCCTCGCGGCCCGGATCATGGCGCCGCCGTCGGAGGCGGTCGAACATCTTGCCCGCCATGCCGGGCTGACGCAGGGCATCGCGCAGGTCATCGCCAATCTGCCGCGCGATGCTGCGCACCGGCAATTGTTCCTGCCGGAGCAGGTGCTGGCGAGCCACGGCTGTCAGATGGAGGACGTGTTCGCCGGCAAGGAGACGCCGGGCTTGCGCGCCGTGCTGGAGCAACTCGCGGGCGAGGCGCAGCAGCATTTGACCACGGCCTTGTCGTTGCTGACGGAGGTGCCGGCATCGGCGCGGCCAGCGTTTCTGCCGCTGAGCCAGGTGCGGGCCGACCTCAAGCGTCTGTCGCAACCCGGGCGCAACCCGTTTACGCCGCAGCCCTCGTCGCGGCTGCGTACGCTGTGGACGCTGTGGCGGGCTTCACGTTCCCGGGAATTTACCAAATAGCGGTTGGCTTGTCGCCCGGTCCGGGCAAATGCTCTATGCTGTCCCATGGCTGACTTGTCCCAAACCACGTCCTCAGATCTCAGCGGCCTTCCGGTCGCTCCCGGCGATATTCATGCCGCCGCCGAGACCATCCGCGGCGCCGTCGTCGAGACGCCCTGTAGCTACAGCCGTACGCTGAGCAACATCTGCGGCTGCGACATCTGGCTGAAATTCGAGAATCTCCAGTTCACCTCCTCGTTCAAGGAGCGCGGTGCGCTCAACCGGCTCACCGCGTTGACGGCGGAGGAGCGCGCGCGGGGCGTGATCGCGATGTCCGCGGGCAACCACGCGCAAGGCGTTGCCTATCACGCCAAGCGGCTCGGCATTCCCGCCACCATCGTGATGCCGGTCGGCACGCCCATGGTGAAGGTCGAGAACACCAGGCACCACGGCGCCGAGGTCGTGGTGACGGGCGCGACGCTGGAAGAGGCGGCCGCGTATGCGCGGAGCCATGGCGAAGCCCGCGGCATGATCTTTGTCCATCCCTACGACGATCCACTTGTCATCGCGGGGCAGGGCACGGTTGGCCTCGAAATGCTCAAGTCCGTGCCGGAGCTGGACACGCTGGTGGTCCCGATCGGTGGCGGCGGGCTCATCAGCGGCATCGGCATTGCCGCCAAATCGGTCAAGCCGTCGCTGCGGATCCTCGGCGTCGAGGCCTGGCTCTATCCCTCGATGTACAATGCCATCCATGGCGGCACTCTGCCCGCGCGTGGCGATACGCTGGCCGAAGGCATCGCGGTGAAGTCGCCGGGCAAGATCACCACCGAAATCGTCCGCCGCCTGGTTGACGACATTGCGCTGGTCAACGAGGCCGAGCTCGAGCGCGCGGTCGCGACCCTGATCTCGATCGAGAAGACGGTCGTCGAGGGCGCCGGCGCCGCGGGCCTCGCCGCGCTGATGTCCGATCCGTCCCGTTTCGCCGGCCAGAAGGTCGGCCTGGTCCTCAGCGGCGGCAACATCGACACTCGGCTGATTGCCTCGGTGCTCACGCGCGAGCTGGCGCGCGAGGGGCGGCTGACCCAGCTGTCGCTCGATATTCCTGACAGGCCCGGGCAGCTCGCCGCCGTGGCGTCGCTGTTGGCAGAGGCCGGCGCCAACATCATCGAGGTCTCGCATCAGCGTACCTTCTCCGACCTGCCGGCCAAGGCGACGCTGCTGCAACTCGTGATCGAGACCCGCGATAGCGCGCATCTCGACGAGGTCATGGCGAGGCTCAGTGCATCCGGATTGAGCGCGCGCTGCACCTGAGCGGCGTATGCCGCTATCGTGGCGCCAGACCCGCGAGGTGACCGATCAGCCGGTCGATCTCGGTCTCCGTGTTGTAGTAATGCGGCGAGGCTCGCACGACCGGAGGCAGCGAGCGGACTTCGGCATCGATGCGGGTGCTCGCGGGATCTGAAGCCCCGATTGTGATGCCAGCCTCAGCGGCGCTGCGGACGTTGGCATCCGCCTCATACCCATCCATCGTGAAGCTGATGATCGCGCCCGGCGCGCGTCCGAGGTCGCGTATGGTGACGCCGCGAAGGGAAGCGAGGCCGCCGCGAAGACGGTCTGCGAGCGTGCGGCAGCGCTGTTCGATAGGGCCGAGACCTATATCGAGCGCATAATCGACGGCGGCCCCCAGCCCCAGCCGGGCCGCGTAATTGTTCTCCCAGGTCTCGAAGCGGCGGGCATCGTCTCGCAGCCGATATTCATCGCGCGCGACCCAGGGCGCCGCGAAATGGTCGATCATCGGCGGCTCGAGCTGTTGCAGCAGCGCACGGCGGACATAGAGAAAGCCGGTACCGCGCGGGCCGCGCAGGAATTTGCGGCCCGTGGCCGACAGCATGTCACAGCCGATGGCTTCCACGTCGGCCGCCATCTGGCCGACCGCCTGGCAGGCGTCGAGCAGGTAGGGGATGCCGTGCGCCCGCGCGATCTTGCCGACCGCGGCCGCGGGGTTGACCAGCCCGCCATTGGTCGGAACCCAGGTGATAGCAATCAGTTTCACGCGCTTGTCGATCATGCGCTCGAGCGCATGGACGTCGAGCTCGCCGCTGGCATCGCTCGGCACCACATCGATCACCGCGCCCGTACGTTTGGCAACCTGAAGGAACGCGACATAGTTGGCGGCGTATTCCGCTTCGGCGGTCAGGATGCGGTCACCCTTGCGAAATGCAAGCGCGTAGAACGCCATCTGCCAGGCAACCGTTGCGTTCTCCACGAGGGCGATCTCGTTGGGCGAAGCATTCAGCAGGCGCGCCACCGAGCCGTAGATCGCGTCGAGCCGATCGGACTGGCGATCGGCGGCGGCGTAACCTCCGATCTCGCTCTCCAGATCGATGTGGTCTTTCATCGCTGCGACGACGGCCGCCGGCATGAGGGCCGCGCCGGCATTGTGGAGATAAGCGAGGCGGGAGGCGGCCGGCGTGTCGGCCCGAATCTGGTCGATGTCGATCAACAACGCCTCCATCTATCGCGGTCAAGCGCTTGAATTAGACGCGTTAAGGAATGCGAACAAGATGCCCGGCAGCAATCAGATGCAGAGGCTGAGCAGCTTGATGTGGCAACTGCCGGATTTGGATTGGGACTTAGCTTCGGACTTGGGCTTGCTCGCGGGGGCGGCCTCGCGCTTCACGGCGACCAGCGGCTCTGAGTCCTTGCTGCCCTTGCCCTTCTTCGGCTCGTAATCGCCGGCGATCACCATCGCCCAATAGGTGCGTTTGCCGCTGGCATTTTTGGCACTCGCGATGCCGACGCGCGAGGCGTTGTGCAGCAACAGGTTCTTGCGGTGCCCCGACGAGTCGATCCACTGTCCCAGCGTCTTCTCGAAATTGTCGTAGCCGTAGGCGATGTTCTCGGCGGCGCGTCCCGCGCCGGCCGGCGCGACGCGCCGGTTGAACGGGCCGAGCGCGTCATGGCTGAGGTCATCCTTCGCCGCCATCGCGCGCGCCTGGTCCATGGCGATCCGGTCGAGGGTCGCATCGCGAACGACGCGGACCTCGCCGTGCTTGAGACGGAAGCTGGAGATCTGTTCGGCGGGGGTTTCGGCCATGGCGGGCGAGGTCGCGAGCAACAGGAGGCCGGCAAGCATGCCGCCGACCACACGATGCATCATCGTCCCCCGAGTGCCCATCACCTTGACCATACCTGCCTTGTCCAACCGCTTCTCTATCGTCAATGTGGACGCTTCAAGGCGTCGCCCGCGGGCTAGCCCGCCGGCAGGTCCGCCTCGAAATTGAAACGGTCGCGCAGGTTTTTGCGCTGTTCCAGAATGTCCTTGAGGAAGGCGCGGTCCTGGTCGTTCTTCATCATCGGCTCGATCAGGTCGAGCTGGTTCATGGCGACCAGTTGCAGGATCTCGGTGCGCGGCTTGCCGCCGGCGTCGCGCGGCAGCGCGTGCACGACCTGGATATGCTCTGGCGGCTTCGGGCCCTTCGCGGCCGAAAGCTCGTTCCGCAACTGGCCTTCGAGCGCAGCCTGATCCGCTTCGACGAACGCATAGAGCCCGACGCCGGAGCGCCGATCGGCAAAGGCCACGATCGCGGTGTCGCGCACGGCCGGATTCTTGCGAATCAGCTCCGCCAGCACCGGCGCATCGTTGACGAGCCTTCGGCCGCCGCCCTCGCGGTCGGTAAAGTTGAACAGGCCGCGCGTGATCGCGCGATAGACCTTCTTGCCTGTTGCTAGCCACAGGCTCGCGGCGAATGATTTCTTTGCGAGGATTTTTCGCTCGCGCGGGGTCAGTGCCTCCGGTGCATAGGAGCGCTTGTGCTTGAGCAGATGGCGGAGGTCTTCATAGGCGAGGATGCGATAGAGCCGGCCGCGTCGGTTGAAGCACGCCGCAAGCTGGAAATCGGTCACATAGGCGCGGCCATCGCGGCCGACCAGCCAGTTCTGTTCCTTGGCGAGATCGTTGTGGCAGATGCCGGCGCGGCGCAGCCGGCGCAGTGCCGTCTTGGCCGAGCGGAAATAGGCGAGGTCGCCATGCGGCTTGGCCAGATGCAGCGCGACGCCGTCGACGAAGCCGCGCGCCAGCGCGCGGCGGCCGGCCCACAGCAGCTCGGGGCCGACGTTCAGGCCTTTTGCCAGCACCAGCGCGTGCTTCTCGCGCGCAAACAGGTGGCTCGCCAGCAGGAATGACCACCACGGCACTTCATCCAGCCGGCGCAGCACGGCGTCGACTTCGCCACTTTCGCCGCGGAAACGGCCACGCTCGACGGTCGAGAACACGTCGCGCTTGAGCAGCACGCCCTCGGTCCAGCGCGCCGACAGTGTCGCGGCGTCGTCTTTCGGGAGACTCATGAGGCTCACGCTGCTGCGGCGATGCGCAAATGATCGGCGATCCAGCGATCGAGATCGGCGAGCGCCAGCGCACTCATTGCCTGCTTCTTGGCCACCGTCTTCTCGTTGCCGCGCAGCCGCGTGCCGTCCGGCTTCTTCGTCGGAGCACTCGCAAGCGGCGGGAACAGGCCGAAATTGATGTTCATCGGCTGGAACGAGCGCGTGCCGGGTTCGATGGTTTCGATATGACCGCCGGTGATGTGGCCGAGCAGCGATCCCAGCGCGGTCGTACCGGGTGGACTCGCCAGCGTGTCGCCGCGGGCATCAGCCGCCGCATAGAGGCCGGCGATCAGGCCGACGCTGGCGGATTCCACATAGCCTTCGCAGCCCGTCATCTGGCCGGCAAAGCGCAGCCGCGGCTGCGCGCGCAGGCGCAACTGGCCGTCGAGCAGCTTTGGCGAATTGAGGAAGGTGTTGCGGTGCAGGCCGCCAAGGCGGGCGAATTCGGCCTTCTCCAGCCCCGGAATGGTGCGGAAGATACGCTGCTGCTCGCCGTATTTCAATTTCGTCTGGAAGCCTACGATGTTGTAGAGCGTGCCGAGCTTGTTGTCCTGGCGCAGCTGCACGATCGCGTAGGCCTTCGTTGTGGGATCGTGCGGGTTGGTGAGGCCGACCGGCTTCATCGGGCCGTGGCGCAGCGTTTCGGGGCCGCGCTCCGCCATCACTTCGATCGGCAGGCAGCCGTCGAAATAGGGCGTGTTGGTCTCCCACTCCTTGAACTCGGTCTTCTCACCTGACATCAGCGCGGCGACGAAGCCGTCATACTGCTCCTTGGTCATGGGGCAGTTGATGTAGTCGGCGCCGGTACCGCCGGGTCCGACCTTGTCGTAGCGCGACTGGAACCAGGCCACCGACATGTCGATGGATTCGCGATGCACGATCGGCGCGATCGCGTCGAAGAAGGCGAGCGCGTTCTCGTCGGTGAGCTCGCGGATGGCATCGGCCAGCGGGGCGGAGGTGAGGGGGCCGGTCGCGACGATGACGTTACTCCAGTCGGGAGGCGGCAGGCCTGCGACCTCGCCGCGAGCGATCTCGATCAGGGGGTGGTCGTTCAGCGCCTTGGTGACGGCGGCCGAAAAGCCGTCGCGGTCGACCGCCAGGGCGCCACCGGCGGGCACCTGATTGGCGTCGGCGGCGCGCATGATCAGCGAGCCGAGGCGGCGCATCTCCGCATGGAGCAGGCCAACGGCGTTGTTGGCGGCGTCGTCCGAACGGAACGAATTGGAGCAGACGAGTTCGGCGAGCCCGTCGGTGCGGTGCGCCTCGGTCATGCGGTCAGGCCGCATCTCGTGCAGCACCACGGGCACGCCGGATTTGGCCACCTGCCAGGCGGCCTCGGAGCCGGCAAGGCCTGCGCCGATCACGTGCACAATATTGGATTGGGGTCCTGTCATGGGGCGGACAGGTAGCGCTTTTCGGCGACCAGTGGAATCGCCGAGATCGAGTTTTCTGCCATCAGAAACGACAACGCCCGCACGAGGCGGGCGCTATCGGTTCGTCCGGTGAGGGCTGAACGATATCAGCCCTGATACTGACCGGCGGCAACGCGCGGGATGTCCGAGCGATCGAGGCCGATATCGGCCAGTTCGCGATCGCTGAGCTGGGACAGCTCGGCAACATTGCGCTGATAGTCCCGGAAAGCCTGGATCATGCGGATGAGCGAGAGCAGCATTGGTAGTCTCCTGTAGTTCGATTCAGCCCTTGCCCGGGCGTCATCGTTGAAATGAATATAGGTGAGAGTGGTGCACTGCGAAAGTTCCGATGTTGCGATGCAGCTAAGCGAACAGCGCATGGCATCGGTAAGGAGCGATTAACCTCTTGGCAGTCCCGCCCAAGAGCTAGGCGGGAGTCATCGTAGGGAGCAGTAAAAGTCCGTGAAATCACGGGTTTAGAGCAATTCCCGCGGTTCCGATGATGGTGGAAATAAGTTACGTTCTCGTGATCCGCAAGACGATGGAGCAGCTTGTAAGCCCAAGTCTCGCATGCGCGAATCGCATGAAGCGCAAATTATAGAAGTGAATACATATTCGCACTAATGAAGAGGTTCCGCGGCTCAAGGAGATGCGCGCAGTTGCGATTCGCTTGGCGCCGGCCGGCAGGCTATCGGGGCGGCCTGCGGCGCGGCCGGATGCTTCAAGGCAATCGTCCCTAGCTTGAGCGTCAGCACATCGTTTGATGCAGTGCACACGCCAAGCGTGTGAGGCCTGATTACAAAGTTGTAATGAAAATCAGAATTTCTGCATGCGGCTCTGCGCCGCGCGCAACATCACGCAATTCTCGCGGGGAATTTATTGCGTCATGTTGCCGCAACCGGAGGAAAGTCATGTCGCAGATTCCGGCAATGTCGCTGGTCTGTCCCAAGAACAAGAGAAGGAAAGTAACATCATGACGAAGTTACTCGGGGTTATCGCAATTGCCGCCGTCGCATTCGCCGTCGCGCCAGCCCAGGCCGCCAAGCACGCCATGGGTGGCTGCAGCGGGCCCAATCTGGAGAAGACGGAGACCGCGATCGAGAACATGGCTGATGGTGACAGCAAGTGGGCCGCCGAGAAGGAGATCACGGCTGCGCAGGATGCGCTGCTCAACGGCAAGATGGGTGTGTGCGGCATGCACCTGAACAAGGCGATGCAAGCCACCATGGCCAAGTAAACGGGCAAGTAAACAGGTAGGTCAACGCAATCCAAGAGAGGGCCGGTCGCCGAGCGATCGGCCCTATACGTTTAGCCGAACGGTGTTTAGGGGGCGTGCGCGAGCTGGGTCGCGAAATAGGCGACGGTCTTGGAATAGACCTCGCTCTTGTTCCACTGCTGGAGCACTGCAAAATTCGGGGCGCCCGGCTGCCAATCCTTGCCCTTCTGCCAGCCATAACCGGCGAGATAGTTCGCGGTGGAGGCGAGCACGTCGGGCGCATTGTGCAAGAGGTCGCGCTTGCCGTTACCGTCAAAATCGACGGCGTATTTCATCCAGGACGAGGGCATGAACTGGGTCTGGCCGAGCTCGCCGGCCCAGGCACCCTTCATGTCGGCAGGGGCAAGATCGCCGCGCTGGACGATGCGCAGCGCATCCAGCAGTTCGGCGCGGAATTGCTCGGAACGCCGGCAATCATAGGCCAGCGTCGCCAGCGAGCGGATGGTTGCGAACTTGCCGGTGTTGACGCCGAAATCGGTCTCCAGCCCCCAGATCGCGACCAGCACCTCGCCGGGCACGCCGTAGGTCTGCTCGATGCGCGACAGCACGGAGCCGTATTGCTTCATCATGTTGGAGCCGCGCGTCATCCGCGGCGGCACCATTCGGCCGGAGAACTCCTCGAAGGTCTGGGTGAAGACCTTTTGCGACTTGTCGCGGTTGAGCACGCTCTGATCGAGCGTCACGCCGGTAAGCCCGGCGGCGATGGCCTGCTGCGAGATGCCCTTGGCCGCGGCGTCGGCTTTGAAGTCCGCAAGCCAGGCGTCGAAATTGCCCGATCCGCAGGCGACGGCTGCGCGCGCGGGCTCGGCGGACAGGATGGATGCGGAGAGGGCGAGGGCTGCGAGAGCAAGACGAGAAATCGTCGGGGTCATCAGATGAAATTGATTCCGTGAAGTGATCTGACCGGCGCGCGCAATCTCGGCCGGAACCGCGGCCAAAGCAAGGCGCATGACAGTCCCCGATCCTGCCCGCAGCCGGGCAGGATCGGATGTCACGTGATCGTTAAGCGTCCGTCCTGTTACGCCAGGGGAACAGGTTGGCGGGGAAGTCGGCGGCCGGCTTGCGCGGACGATGCGGCGGAGGCGGAACGGGCCGTGCACCGGGATCGGACACGATCACCTTGCGGTAGAGATGCCAGGTGGCGTGGCCGAGCAGGGGAATGACAACGGCGAGGCCGAGGAATGCCGGGATCGTGCCGAGCGCCAGCAGCACCGCCACGATCAGGCCCCAGGCCGCCATCGGCACCGGGTTCCTGGCGACGACGCGGAGCGAGGTGACCATCGCCTCGAACGCACCGGCATGGCGGTCCAGCATCAACGGGAACGACACGGCGCTGATGCAGAGCGCGGCGAGCGCGAACAGGAAGCCCGTGCCGCAGCCGACCACGATCAGCCACCAGCCCTGCTGGGTCGTCAGGACGCGCGTCAGGAAATCCGAGATCCCGGTCACGCCCTCATAGCCGAATGCGGCGACATAGATCGCCTGCGCGGTCGTAACCCAGGTCACGAAGAGAGCGAGCAGCAGCGTGCCGAGACCGAGCATCGCGCCGAACGACGGCGAGCGCAGCACCTCCATGGCATCCCAGGCGCTGGCCTCTTCATAGCGTTCGCGCCGGCTCGACAGCTCATACAGGCCAAGCGCCGCGAACGGGCCGATCAGGGCGAAGCCTGCGGCGAGCGGAAACAGCAGCGGGATCACCGAATAGCCCATTGCGACACGCGCGATGACGAGACCGAGCACCGGATAGATCACGCACAGGATGATGGCGTGGCTCGGAACCGCCTTGAAATCCTCCCAGCCGCGCTTGAGCGCGTCGTGCAGGTCGGACAGTTGAATGGTGCGGATGACAGGTCCAGCCGTATCAGTGGGCTGGGCCATCGTGGGCACATTGCCTTGGTAGAGTGTGGCCATGGTCGCTAGCTCCCTTGCCGGGCAGCCGAATCCGGCGCCGGCAAACGGCGCAAGCGGCCGCTCTTCTCTGAGTTTTCGCGATTCCAACCAGACGCGAATTCCGGACGGGCTCGCGAGTTGAACTCGAACGCTACTCCCAATTCCGAGTCCTGTCCCTCACGCTTGGGTGAGATTCGATGCCGCAGTGCAACCTCGACGATGTCATTCGGTCGTCATTTTGCCGCAGATAAGCTGATGCTGGTCGCTGGTTCGCAGAACTTCGCGGGCGCAACGCAGTAACTTGGTCTATAAGTTCCACTCGCGAAGGGCCACTCAAGGTCCTTCCAACGGATCCTTTTCGGGGAGCAGACATGAGCATTTTCGGGAAAATCGTGAGCGCGATCTTTGGCAGCCATCCGGCTTCCGCCGCGCCCGCCGGTGGCGCAGCTTCGGGCAGCGCGCCCGCCAGCGCCGCGCCAGGCGGATCGGCGCCGTCGTCTGCGCCCGCCGCCGCGCCGCTGGCGACCGTGGACGTTGCGGCTATCGTCGACAAGCTGGTCGCTGCCCAGAAAGAGAAGCTGGAATGGCGCACCTCGATCGTCGACCTCCTGAAGGCGCTCGACATCGATTCCAGCCTTGCTGCCCGTAAGGACCTGGCCAAGGAGCTCGGCTACAGCGGCGACACCAACGATTCCGCGAGCATGAACGTCTGGCTGCACAAGCAGGTGATGTCCAAGCTCGCCGCCAATGGCGGCAAGCTGCCGCCTGAGATCAAGCACTGACCGATCGCTCGGTCATCGCCAAGGGCTCGCGCTCGCGCGGGCCCTTTTGCGTTCAGGCAACGAGATCCGCATCCTCGGGATGCTTCTCGAGATAGTCCACGACGAAGCCGCAGCCGGCGATCACCTTGCGGCCGTCGCGCCGGATCAGATCCAGCGCGCCCTTGACCAGCTCGGATGCGATTCCGCGGCCGCGCAGCGCGCGCGGCGTCTCGGTGTGGGTGATGATCACGGCCGACGGCGTCAGCCGGTAATTGGCGAAGGCAAGCTCGCTGCCGACATCGAGCTCGAAGCGGCTTTTGTCCTTGTTGTCGCGTACTGATGCCGCCATCCGAAATCCTTCCGAAGCGATGCCTGCTCCCTGATCTAGGCGGCTGAACCCGCCCTTGCCAAGGTGCGACCAAGGGAGGTCGCCGCAGGGGAGATATCCGGAAAATGCGTGTCCCGCTCAGCCTTATGGTGTTGCTTGCTGTGCTGGCATCGACCGCGCCGGTCCCGGCTGCGGCCGAAGGCGGTCCGGTCTGGGAGGCCTGCGTGGGGCTGACCAGCACGCCGGACGAGCGGGTCAAGGCCTGCTCGACCGTGATCGATACGAACAGTGAGACCGGCAAGCGGCTCGCCGGCGCCTATTGCAATCGCGGCCATGGCCTCACCGAGAAGCGCGAGCTCGATGCCGCGCTGGCCGATCTGGACGAGGCGGTCAGGCTCGCTCCGGATTATGCCTGCGCCTACAACAACCGCGGTCGCGTCTACAGCTTCAAGCGCGACTATGATCGCGCCATCGCCGGCTACGACCAGGCCATCAAGCTCGATCCGTCGCTGGCGCTGGCCTTCAGCAACCGCGGCGAGTCCCGCTTCAACAAGGGCGACCTCGACGGCGCCTTTGCCGATTTCGACGCCGCGATCAAGCGCGATCCCACCTATGCCACGGCCTACGCCAATCGCGCCCTGGTCTACTATCGCAAGCACGACATGGCGCATGCGCTCTCCGACTACACCATGCGGATCAAGCTTGCGCCTGATCTGCTCGCCTTCATCGACCGCGGCAACGTCTATCGCGACAGCGAGCAGCTCGACCGTGCCGCCGCCGATTATGGCGAGGCGATCCGCGTCGCGCCGACGGATGCGCGCGGCTGGCGCAATCGCGGCATGATCCGGCTCTACCAGGGCGACAACAAGGGCGGCCTTGCCGACTACGACAAGGCGCTGCAGTACGATCCTTCCGACGTGTTCTCGTGGAACAACCGCGGACAGGCGAAGCTGCGGCTCGGCGACAAGCCGGGCGCGATCGCCGATTTCAGGAAGGCGCTGGAGTTGAAGCCGGGACTCCAGACGGCGCACGAGCAGCTGAGGAAGCTCGGGGCACTGTAATCTTCGGTCGCAATGACGGCGGTTAGGCCTTCACCAGATCCTGATAGTCAGGATGCTTCTCGATCCACGCTTTCACGAACGGGCATTGCGGGATCAGCTTCAGTCCGGCCGCGCGGACCTGGTCAAGCGCGCCTTGCACCAGCTTCGAGCCGACGCCCTTGCCGCCGAGCTCCTTCGGCACATCCGTATGCTCGAACGTGATGAATTTGCCGTCGAGTTTGTAGTGCTCGGTCGCAAGATAGCCCTCGACCTCCAGCTCGAAGCGATGTTGGGCTTTATTGTCGATGACGTCGCTCATGTCGTCTCCGGTCAGCTCTTCGGCGAGATCATCAGCATCTTGCTGCCCGGTTCAATCATTCGCCTTGGCCAGCCTGGAATCTTCTGCCTGCGGCTGCGGACGAAGGCAGCCCTGGCAGATGACGAGGGAACGATTGACCCTGGCGTCCTGCTCGGCCTCGATGCCGCGCTCCGATACGGCGGCACGCGCCGTCCGCGATGGTGCTGCGGCAGCGCGCGGCTGATTGGGATTCTCGCCGGCGCCGTCCCAGGCGTAGCGTGCCGACTTGAAGGCGGGATCGGACGCCAGATGCGCTTGCGGGCCCACGGCGCATCCGCCGAGCGCCAGCGACAACAGGAGGAAGGCGGGCGCTTTGATCATGATGCGACACTCTGTACGCGAGAACTGACCGAGGTTGCGCTGATCATGTTTAAAATTCTCTGAACGATTGCGGGCCTGCGCACGACCAACGCCAATGCGATATCTGATCCTCCTGCTCACACTGCTCGCAACCGTCGCGCGCGCCGATCATGCGAAGCCGTTCAATCCGGCCGACTATCCGGCCGGCGTGCAGAAGGCGCTGCGCTACGCCAACGAGGAATGCGAGAGCCAGGACGGCGGCGCGGTCACTTTCGCGCCGGACACGGTGCGCAAGCTCGACCTGACCGGCGACGGCCGCGACGACTACATCGTCGATTTCCGCGACACCAGATGCGGCGAGCGCGAGACCACCTATTGCGGAACGGGCGGCTGCGTCATGACCATCCTGGTGACGCTGCCGGATGGCAGCGTGCGCCCGGTGTTCGACGGCTATGTCCGCAGCTACAAGATCGTGGCGCCGCCGATGAAGCGCGGTGCCGGGCGCACCATCCGCTTCGATCTGCATGGCAGCTATTGCGGCGGCTTTGGTGCGCAGGCCTGTTCCAAGGAGAAGGCGATCACGGCGACGCCGTTTGCGTTCAAGCAACCGTAGATCTGATACGCGGCCGGCGGCCTTGCGGGGGCACGTTCGATCGCGATAAATGGGCTGCAATGAGCGGAGCGGCGAGCGCGCCGTCCGCTGTCGAAGAGGAAGCCCGATGCAGCCCCTGCGCATGTCCCGCCGCGTCATGAATCTCGCTCACATGCTGACCCAGAATGCGCGGCGGCATGGATCGCGTCCCGGCTTCGTCTGGGGGGAGAGATCCTGGACCTGGCGCGAGATCGATGCGCGGGTCTCGGCGTTAGCGGCGGCGCTCGCCGCGCGCGGCATCGCCAAGGGTGACCGCATCCTCGTCCATTCCAAGAATGGCGACGAGATGTTCTTCTCGATGTTCGCCGCGTTCCGGCTCGGTGCGGTCTGGGTGCCCACCAATTTCCGCCTGATGCCCGATGAGGTGACCTATCTCGCAGAGGCCTCCGGCGCGAAGGCGTTTCTGTGCCATGTCGATTTTCCCGAGCACGCCGCGGCCGTGAAGGGCGGTGCGCTGCAGTTCACCTGGAGCGTGGACGGCAAGGCCTCGTTCGGCGAGACGTCGGTTGCGGAGGCCATCGCTTCGCAGGCGGGCGCCGTGATCGAGAACGTCGCTGTCGAGCACGATGACCCCTGCTGGTTCTTTTTCACCTCCGGCACCACCGGCCGCTCCAAGGCCGCGGTGCTGACCCACGGCCAGATGGGTTTTGTCGTCACCAACCATCTCGCCGATCTCACGCCTGGGGTGACCGAAGACGATGCCTCGCTGGTGGTGGCGCCGCTGTCGCATGGCGCCGGCGTGCATCAGCTGGTGCAGACCGCGCGCGGCGTGCGCACCGTGCTGCTGCCGACCGAGAAGTTCGACATCGACGAGGCATTCCGCCTGATCCAAACGCACAGGGTCAGCAATCTCTTCACCGTGCCGACGATTTTGAAGATGATGGTCGAGCATCCCGCGGTCGATAAATACGATCATTCCTCGCTGCGCCACGTGATCTATGCCGGCGCACCGATGTATCGCGAAGATCAGAAGGCCGCGCTGAAGAAGCTCGGCAAGGTCATCGTGCAGTATTTTGGATTGGGTGAGGTCACCGGCAACATCACCGTGCTGCCGGCGGCGCTGCACGATCCCGAGGACGGCCCGCATGCGAAGATCGGCAGCTGCGGCTTCGAGCGCACCGGCATGCAGGTCTCGATCCAGGACGACGAGGGGCGCGAGCTCGCGGCCAACCAGAGCGGCGAGATCTGCGTGATCGGGCCTGCGGTGCTCGCCGGCTACTATGACAACCCCGAGGCCAATGCGAAGGCGTTCCGCAACGGCTGGTTCCGGACCGGCGATCTCGGACATATGGACGAGGAGGGGTTTGTCTACATCACGGGACGCGCGTCGGACATGTACATCTCCGGTGGCTCGAACATCTATCCGCGCGAGATCGAGGAGAAGATCCTGACGCATCCTTGCGTCGGCGAGGTCGCGGTGCTCGGCGTGCCCGATGCGACCTGGGGCGAGGTCGGCGTTGCCGTCTGCGTCGCGCGCGAAGGCGCGAAGCCGGTGAGTGAAGCCGAGATGGCGGCGTTCCTGTCGCCCAAGGTGCCGCGCTACAAGATGCCGAAGCGGTTCTTCTTCTGGGAGGCGCTGCCGAAGTCCGGCTACGGCAAGGTGCCGAAGCGCATGGTGCGTGACGAACTCGAGGCGCGCGGGCTGCTCGACCTCGACAAGACGAAGGCGGGCTGAGCGAAGGTCATGCGTAGCATCAAGCAACCGGGCGCGCCGGCCGCCGAGCGCATCCAATGGGTGGAGGCGAGGGGACGCGCTTTCTCGTTCACGCTTCAGGCCGGTGTGTCGCTGCTGGAGGCCGCACGCCGCGGCTTCGCGGCGGAGGGATTTGCCGGCGGTGTGCTGAATTTTGGCCAAGGCACGCTCGGGCCGTTCGCCTATGTGATGCCGGCGCTGTCGAAGACGCGTGAGAATGCCGCGTTCTACAGCGAGACCTATCGGCCCCAGGGCGTGACGCGGACCAGGCTCGGCACCATGACGCTCGGCATGCGCGACGGTGCGCCGTTCTTTCATTGCCACGGGCTCTGGACCGAGGCCGATGGCAAGCCAGGAGGCGGCCACATGCTGCCGGACGAGACTATTGTCGCCGAGCCGTTCGAGGTCGAGGCTTTTGGCGTCGATGGCGCGATGTTCACCGCGGCGCCCGATCCCGAGACCAACTTCAAGCTGTTCGGGCCGGTCGCTTCCGCGAGCACCGGTGCGCGCACGACCAGCCGGGCCTTCGCGCTGAGGCTGCGGCCCAATCAGGATTTTGCCGGCTGCCTCGAAGAGTTTTGCCGAGCGCAGGGCATTGCGCGCGCGAAGATCCATGGTGGTGTCGGCTCGACCATCGGCGCGCGCTTCACCCATGGCGGCGTGACCGAGCCGTTCGCCACGGAGCTTGCGGTGACGGCCGGGACGATTGCGCCGGGGTCTTCGGAAGCGCCCGAGGCCCAGCTCGACGTTGCCCTGATCGACTACACCGGCGGCATTGCGGAGGGGCGTCTGATCCGCGGCGACAATCCCGTGCTGATGACCATGGAGCTGGTGCTCGAGGTGCTAGGCTAGCATCGGCGAGCTGTCATCAGCGAGACTGTAGCTTGGCAATCGCCAGGTACACAGAGTCGCTTATCCCTGAGCTCGATCCCTGGAAGAGGTTGAGCAGGGGTGATTGACCCTGACCGGTGGTCTGGCTGTTTCTGATGTCGTACATGGCGGAGAAGCGGTTCAGCAGCTTCGTAAGCTTGTTGGGATCCGACAGATCCTGGATCTTCATGAAGCGGTCCACGAACTTGGCCTGTTGATCGATCGGCATCGCCGCCATTGAATCAGGCAGGTCGAAGGTGGTCCTGAACACCTCCGAGAGAGCCTTGTCGGCGAGGATGTCGTATGCCGATGTGATCTCGCCCGCCTTTCGCTGGAAATAGAGCGCCAGGCGCACGCCGGGATTGGTATCGCCCTGCTGCTGCTCCAGGCTTTGCTGAACATAGTTCGCCTGCGTTTCCTGGAATTGATCCCGCTTCTGGGGGCCCATCATCGCCAGACGCGCGACGTTGCCCTTGCTGTCGAAGTTGAACGACGCCGCGATCTCGGCAAAGCGCGGATCGCTCTCGGTGTTGGCGAAGCTCTTGGGATTGTTCAGATCGGAGGCGAAGATCTTCTTGAGATAGTCGTCGCTGACCTTCTTGGGGTCCAGGCCCTTGGCGACGAGAACGAAGTCGATCAGCTTTCGGTTTGCAAGCAGATCGGACACGCTGTCGACGCTTGCGATGGCTTCCTGATAGGCCGTCGCGTCTTTCGCGGCCTGTGTCTTGACGGCCGCTTGCTGCTGCGTGCTGGCCTGTTTCACCGCCGCGATGACGTAGTCCTTCGAAATCTGGAGGACCTCGGCCGGATCCTGGGCCACCAGGGGCGTCGTCAGATTGCCGTTTGCGTCGAAGTTGAAGGCGCGCGCGAGCTGGACGTAGCGATCATCCTTGAGCGTATAGACGTAGCTCTTGGGATCGGTGAGGTCGCTTTCGAGGACGGCCTTGATGGTGTCCTTCGAGGCTGTTGCCGGATCGAGGCCGACGGCACCCAGCGCAAAATCATAGACGGCCGGCGTCGACATGAATGCCTGCATCGAATCGATCTTGACGACAGCGTTCCTGAATTGAGTGATTGCGAAAGCTTCGCTCAGCGGGCTTGCTGCCGCATAAACGGCCGACTTGCTGTCGTCGAACCGATTTGTCGTGAGCGTGATGTTTGCAGCCGTCTGCGCAGGCACACCCGACGGAAGCGAGCCGTCGGCCGAAAACTCGAACGCGCCAGCCAGGTCTGCAAACTCGCCGATCGTCGAGATCTGGTCGGTGAGATCGGAAACGCTTTTCGTGTATGTCTCCAGATGGTATTTTTCGACCAGGATCTGGACGTTCAGCTGGGCGACGTCCGCGCCCGGTTGCTTGAGCTGCGCGGTGTAGTCGGCGATCTTCGTGTTGGTGGCGCTCACATCCGAATTGGCTTGCGTGAGCTGGGCATTGAGGCCGCTCAACTGGGACGTGAAGGTGGTGTTGACGTAGCTGTTCGGATCGGAGGGATCGCTGCTCAGGACCTGGCTGATTGTGGCGCGCGGCCACTTGCTCTCGTCGATCCCGAAGGCCGAGTAGACATAGTTGCGAAGACGGTCGTCGTTCAGCAACTGGTCCGCGTTGGTGATGCCGCCGATCTTGGCGTTGTAGTAATTCGTGTCGCTGGCTAGTGCGTCGACCTGACTCTGCTTGGTCGCCGTGTACAGTCCGATCATATCATCGGTCTGGTTATCCGATTGCGCGTCCGGCGTCGCCGTGCCCTTGAAGGAAAATGCCGCGGCAAACTCCGCGTAGCGCTTGTCTACCAGCTTGTTGACGAAGCTGTTGGGATCGTTGAGGTCGCTCTCCAGCACCTTTTTCATGAAGGCCTTGGCGTAGGCCATGTCCTCCAGGCCATAAGCCTTCGTCGCATAATGATAAAGGCGGTAGTCCTTCATCAGGTCATCGGCCGTCTTCACCTTGCCGATGTTGGCCTTGTAGTAGGCGGCTTCGCGCGCGACGTCCGTTTGCTGCCCGACCCGCGTCAGCGACTGCTGGAGATTGCGCGTGATGTAGCTGTAGCTGAAATAGGTCGTCACCATCGCGCATTCCTCGCGGCGTACTGTCCCGGACGTCCGTCAATCATTGCCGGGGTCGCGAGGTGGGAGCTGGCCTCATGCCAGCACGCTGTCCTACGTCTTCTCAGCGCGTTTCCGGTCCACAATCTCAAGTGTTAGTTCGTGCCCCGTAACGCTTGCCGTGCTTATTTCTGTTTATTTCTATATGTTTCTCAGATGCAGCTTTCGCGGGGATTGTGTTCCCTGTATGTTCCTGCCAAAGGATGAGGCGGAACGGGCTGGAAACCGGGAAATACGGTCTGGAGCCTGTGACAGTGGAGCAGACTGATCATTACCGGGTGATGCGGGAATTCTGCGACGATCCGCGTGGGTTCGTGGAGGCGACGCTGGGGGAGTAATCGAGGCACGCTACCGGCACTGGCTCTCTCCGTCGTCATCGCGAGCGCAGCGAAGCAATCCAGAATCTTTCCGCGGCGGCAGTCTGGATTGCTTCGCTGCGCTCGCAATGACGGAGAATGAAGCGGCGGCGTTGCTCCTCTCGTGTCCCGGACGCGCTGCAGCGTGAAACGCTGCTGCGCAGAGCCGGGACTCAGGAGGCTGCACGGATCGCTGACGCATGGGCCCCGGCTCTGCAGGCGCATCACTTCGTGCTGCGCTGCGTCCGGGGCACGAGACGGTTGTCGAAAGGCTGGCATAGACTCTCATCCTCGCGGCGCGTTCCGCCCGAGCTTTGCTGCATTCACCGCCCCCAAGAGGTGCCGAGGGCGCAGGGAAGGCCGGGTGCCGGCTGGCACCCGCGGTCCACTGTGCGAAGGTTGCGCTACGAGAAGCTGCACAGCGGCATACAGGTGAAGCCAAACATCCGGCCTTCCCTGCGCAGTGGGTTGACGGCTTATGTCGCGCTCTCCCCGGGGAGCGATGCACTATTGCCCCCGTCGCCTTGCGGATGGCTGATGCGCGGACCCGGTTGGGCCGTCACATCACCGCAACACTTGGCGCACAGACCCCGGGCGCCAGGACCACACGATTTTGCCGTACGCAGGCTGCACCGGTCGTGTGCGCGCCGGCAGTTGCTCACGGCGTGAACCGCCCTGCAAACCACCTTCGCGCCGACGCCGCCTGCGTCCACCGCGTCCCACCCCGCGTGTCGTGACGATCGCGATACGCCCCTCGGACCGGGCTGGGATGGCCGAAACATGCGACAATTCCGAATTCGCGTAAAGCGAATTATTTCGACGTGGATGCATTGACCCCGATCCGGCGTGTTTTGCCCGTCGGGCAACGCAAGGGATGGTGTGGACGGGGAGCGCCGCCCGTCCCAGCCGTGCCGCGAACCGGTCTCGCCACGGTCCAAAAATGCGCTACCATGGCCTCAGCGCGCCTCAAGTCGCGCAGATTCAAGGGTGAGGAAACGACATGAGGATGAGAAGCGGAACGGCGTTCGCCGGGGTGGCGGCGCTGGCGTTGGCGGGGATGGCCTTGACCACGGCATGGGCCCACGGGCCGACCCGGCAGAAGGTGCGGGAGTCCATCGAGATCAACGCAGCCCCGGCCAAGGTGTGGGCAGTGATGGGCAATTTCCAGGACATGAGCTGGCTGCCGCCCGTCACCAAGACCGAGGGCGAGAAGGGCAACGAGATCGGCGCGACGCGGAAGCTGACCCTGACCGGCGGCGCCACCGTGGACGAGGAGCTTTACAAGTTCGACGCCGCCGCGATGACCTATTCCTACCGGATCACAACGGTGGACGTGAAGGTCCTGCCGGTGACCAACTATTCCTCGACGCTGACAGTGACGCCGAGCGCCGACGGCAAGGGCGCGATGCTGGAATGGGCCGGCGCGTTCTACCGCGGCTTTCCCAACAACGATCCGCCGCCGGAGTTGAGCGACGAAGCGGCCAAGACGGCGGTCAGCGGGCTCTACAAGGCCGGCCTCGAGGCGCTGAAGAAGAAGGTCGAGAGCGGAAGCTGACGGTGCGCATCAGGGTTTTGGCGGCGCTCGCCGCCAGCCTTTGCCTTGCCGGTGCAGGCGGGGCGTCCGCCGAGGAGGCGTTCGTCACCAACCAGCTCAGCGACGATCTGATGGTTGTGGACCTCGCCACCGCGCGAGCGGTGGCAACCATCCCGATCGGCGGCAAGCCCGCGGGCGTCGCGGTCAGCGCAGACGGGCGCTTTGCCTATGTGACGAGCCCCGACGCCAAGGCGGTGACGGTGGTGGACGCCGCAACGCGGCAGGTCGCTGCCAGGATCGAGGTCGGGGGCGGGCCGCTCGGCATTGCCGTGGCGCCCGACGGCCGCACCGTCTATGTCGCCGACTGGTATGCCGCGGCGGTGCGGGTGATCGATACGGCCTCGCGCAGCGTCACCGCCAGCATTGCCGTCGGCGCCTCGCCATCGGGCCTCGCGGTGACGTCCGATGGCAAGCTGCTGCTCTCGGCGGACCGCGACGACGACAGCGTCTCCGTGGTGGACACGGCGACGCGCCAGCGCAAGGCGACGATCAAGGTCGGCACCCGTCCGTTCGGCGTCACCATCGATGCCGAAGGCAAGCGCGCCTACACCGCCAATGTCGGCTCCGACGACGTCTCGGTGGTCGACATTGCCGCTGGCTCCGAGATCGCCCGCGTGCCGGTCGGGATGCGTCCCTATGCGGTGGCGCTGGCGCAGGGGCGAGGCTTCGTCACCGATCAATATGGCGGCACCGTCAGCGTGTTCGACCTCGCGACCTTGAAGCCGGTCAAGCGCATCAATGTCGGCGACTATCCCGAAGGCATTGCCGCGACCGCCGACGGCAAGCGCGTCATCGTCGCCTGCTGGGAGAGCAACACGCTCGTCATCATCGACGCGAGCGAGCTGAAGAAGATCGGCGAGGTCAAGACCGGCGACGGTCCGCGCGCGTTCGGGGCGTTCTTGCGCAGGACGGAGTAGGGGATCGGGTAGGGCGGATTAGCGAAGCGTAATCCGCCATCTTGTGTCGACGATCGATCGGCGGATTACGCTCCGCTAATCCGCGCTACAACGCGCTGGCGATACAACACGCGTGATCTCCTCCATCCGCTCAAACGTATAGTCGGGTCCGAGCGCCCGCAGCGCCGCCGGCGCCGCATAACCCCAGCACACCGCGCCACAGGCAATCCCCACGGCCCGTGCCGCCTCGATGTCGCGGACCTCGTCGCCAATCGCGATGACACGGTCGAGGTCGACGCCAGCGCGCCGGATGACGCGACGAAACTTCGCGGGCTTGCCGAATATCGACGCGGCACAGTCGAAATACGAGAACAGTTCGGCCGTCGCGCCCAGCTTGGCGCGCGCATTGGCCTCACTGTCGGACGTCACCAGCGCCAGCTGCACGCCGTTCTCAGTCAGCGCCCGCAGCATCGCCTCGACGCCCGCAAACAGCGGAATCTCCGCCGCAGCCTCCCCCTTCAACCGCCGCGCATGCCGCGCGATCGCCGGCAGCTTCCACAAGGGCACCTCGAGGCGGCTGAGGATCTCCCGCGTCGAAGCATGCCGCAGCCCCTCGATATCCTCATCCCGCACACGGCGAAAGCCGAAGCGATCGGCGACATCGTTGATGGTGCGCAGGAACCAGGGGAAGCTATCGACGAGCGTGCCGTCGAGATCGAAGATGGCGAGGGAGTAGGGCATTCGTTATGAGAACGTTAAGCGAAGGCACGAGAAACGCAACCATCCTCGCTCGTCTATCCGGCCCGATCTTGTATATTCTGGCTCTCCGTGTCGAAAGGGTCGGTGCAAATGGGTCAAGCTGCACAAGAAGATCAGCGGCGTGCGGAATGGCATATTCTGATTGGCGTGATTGCGTTGATCGGCGTTGCCGGAGTCGGCTGGATGATTGCCAAAGTGATCGCCGCCCCCTCGACCGAGAAGGCAATGCGATCTTCGCTCGCGGAAATGAACGTGCCGGAGCTCAGCACCGCGTACACGCTGCACCCCAACAGCTGCGCGATCACCAAGACGTTCTGGAAATGGAGCGTCGTATGCGAGGACGTGCCAATCTATTTTTATCGTGATTCGAGACAGTGTGATCCCGGTCCACCAAGGACGTGCCGCACTGTGCCATCCGACCTTCAGGTGTGCGTGTCATACTACTGGGAGATTGATCTCTCCGGAAAGCCGTCGAACCCGATGGGCGATAAAGGGCGCTACGCATCAATTGGGGATCGATGCAAGGCCACTCGTTCGTTTGCTTCCGAACGCGAGGAGATGACTAAGCGTGGCATTGCGCCCAATCTCGTCGAGGTTCGGTAGTCCCGCAAGAGACAACTATATCGACTTCCACACCGTCTCCTCGGTCCAGCCGAGCTCGGCGAATTCGGCGGCCCGGAGCGGCGCTTCTCCCTCGGCGAAGAACTCGTCAAGCTGCGGCGGCGCAACGGTCGTCTCGGACAGCATGGCGTGCGCCTGCCCGCGATGATGGATCTGGTGCTGGAAGAGATGTATGAGCAGCCGGTCGCGCCGCTCAGTCTGCACGCGCGTATCGCGGTTGATCTTCACGATGTCATCGAGCCCTGCGGGCGTCAGCGCATCGCAGATGGCAATCAGGCGCTTGTCCATCGCGGCTTGCGCAGGCTTCAGCGCGGCGAGGGAAGGAAAGGGCACTTCGTTCTTCCAGGCCGCCGGTCCGAGCCAGCCGCCCTCAAGCGCATCAATGTAGAAGAGATCGATGACGTAGATGTGGTTCAGCGTACGCTGCAGGCTTGGAAAGAAGCCGGTGCGGTGGGCTTCGAATTCCGACTGAGGTAGTGCCGCGCAGGCGGTGAGCAGGCGATGGTTCGCCCAAGCATTGTTGTGGGCGAAGGCGCGATAAGTCTGCACGAGTCCAGCGGACATGTCGGTTTCCAGGATTCAGCGTGGTTCAAAGCGCGACCGACCTATCCCACGAGAAAGGCGGCGGATTACGCTTCGCTCATCCGCACTATTCGGTTTCGATCAAAGCAGCTACTCCGCCGCCTCGCTCGTCCTCCCGCGCTTCGGCTTCCTTGCCTTCTTCAGCACCGGCGCCAGAAACTTCCCCGTATAGCTCCGCGGCGCCTTGGCGATGTCCTCCGGCGGGCCCCAGGCGACGATCTCGCCGCCACCGTCGCCGCCTTCGGGGCCGAGGTCGATGACCCAGTCGGCGGTCTTGATGACTTCCAGATTGTGCTCGATGACGACCACCGTGTTGCCCTGTGCAACCAGCTCGTGCAGCACCTCCAGCAGCTTCTTGACGTCGTGGAAGTGCAAGCCGGTGGTCGGCTCGTCCAGGATGTAGAGCGTGCGGCCGGTGGCGCGCTTTGACAGTTCCTTGGCCAGCTTGACGCGCTGAGCTTCGCCGCCCGACAGCGTCGTGGCCTGCTGGCCGACATGGATGTAATCGAGGCCGACCCGGTGCAAGGTCTGAAAAGTCTCGCGCACGCGCGGCACCGCCTTGAAGAACTCGGCGGCTTCCTCGACGGTCATGTCGAGCACGTCGGCGATGCTCTTGCCCTTGAACAGGACCTCCAGCGTCTCGCGGTTGTAGCGCTTGCCCTTGCAGACGTCGCAGGTGACGTAGACGTCGGGCAGGAAGTGCATCTCGATCTTGATGACGCCGTCGCCCTGGCAGGCCTCGCAGCGGCCGCCCTTGACGTTGAAGGAGAAGCGGCCGGGTTCATAGCCACGCGCCTTGGCCTCGGGTAGGCCCGCGAACCATTCGCGGATCGGCGTGAAGGCGCCGGTATAGGTCGCCGGATTCGAGCGCGGGGTGCGGCCGATCGGCGACTGGTCGATGTCGATGATCTTATCGATGTGCTCGAGGCCCTCGATGCGGTCGTGCGGGGCGGCGCCTTCGCTGGCATTGTTCAGCTTGCGCGCGATGGCCTTGTAGAGCGTGTCGATCAGCAGCGTCGACTTGCCGCCGCCGGAGACGCCGGTGACGGCGGTGAACAGGCCGAGCGGAATCTCGGCGGTGACGTTCTTGAGGTTATTGCCGCGCGCGTTGACCACCTTGATGGTGCGGCGATGGTTCGGCGGACGCCGCTCCGGCACCTCGACCTCGAGCTCGCCGGTCAGGTACTTGCCGGTCAGCGATTTCGGGTTGCGCATGATCTCGGCGGGCGTGCCTTCGGCGATGATGTGGCCGCCATGCATGCCGGCGCCGGGACCGATGTCGAGAACGTGGTCGGCGAGGAGGATGGCGTCCTCGTCATGCTCGACCACGATCACGGTATTGCCGAGGTCGCGCAGGCGCTTGAGCGTATCGAGCAGGCGCGCATTGTCGCGCTGGTGCAGGCCGATCGAGGGCTCGTCCAGCACGTAGAGCACGCCCGTCAGGCCCGAGCCGATCTGCGAGGCCAGGCGGATGCGCTGGCTCTCGCCGCCGGACAGCGTGCCGGAGGAGCGGGACAGCGTGAGATAGTTGAGGCCGACGTCGAGCAGGAAGGTGAGGCGCTCGCGGATTTCCTTGAGGATGCGACCGGCGATCTCGTTCTGCTGCGCGTTCAGCGCCTCCGGCACGGTCTCGAACCACGCGCCGGCACCCTTCACCGACAGCTCCGAGATCTCGCCGATATGCTTGCCGCCGATCTTGACGCAGAGCGCTTCCGGCTTGAGCCGGAAACCGTTGCAGGCGCCGCAGGGCACGTCGTGGAAATACTTTGCCAGCTCCTCGCGCGCCCACTCGCTCTCGGTCTCGCGATAGCGGCGGTTGATGTTGGTGATGACGCCCTCGAACGGCTTCTTGGTGTCGTACGAACGCACGCCGTCCTCGTAGGAGAACTTGATCTCGTCCTCGCCCGAGCCATGCAGGATCGCGTCTTTCGTCTTCTTCGGCAGATCCTTCCATTTGGTGGTCAGCGTGAACTTGTAGTGCTTGCCGAGCGCCGTCAGCGTCTGCGTGTAATAGGGCGACGACGACTTGGCCCAGGGCGCGATCGCGCCCTTGCCGATGGCGAGCTCCTTGTCGGGGATGACGAGGTCTTCGTCGACATGCTGCTCGACGCCGAGGCCGCCGCAGGCGGGGCAGGCGCCGTAGGGATTGTTGAACGAGAACAGCCGCGGCTCGATCTCGGGGATGGTGAAGCCGGACACGGGGCAAGCGAACTTTTCCGAGAACAGGATGCGCTCGGGACCGCTCTTGTCGTGGATCTTTGCGGTTTTCTTTTTCTCTTCGGCGGGCGCGGCAGCAGCCGGTGCATCGGCATATTCGATGACGGCGAGGCCTTCGGCCAGCTTCAGCGCGGTCTCGAAGCTCTCGGCGAGGCGCTGGCCGATATCGGCGCGCACCACGATGCGGTCGACGACGACGTCGATGTCATGCGGGAATTTCTTGTCCAGAACAGGCGCTTCCGCCAGCTCATGGAAGGTGCCGTCGATCTTGACGCGCTGAAAGCCCTTCTTGAGCCATTCGGCGAGCTCCTTGCGGTACTCGCCCTTGCGGCCGCGCACGACGGGCGCCAGCAGATAGAGGCGGGTGCCTTCGGGCAGCGCCAGCACGCGGTCGACCATCTGCGAGACGGTCTGGCTTTCGATCGGCAGGCCGGTGGCTGGCGAATAGGGCACGCCAACGCGGGCCCAGAGCAGGCGCATGTAGTCGTAGATCTCGGTGACGGTGCCGACGGTCGAGCGCGGATTCTTCGAGGTCGTCTTCTGCTCGATCGAGATCGCCGGCGACAGGCCGTCGATCTGGTCGACATCAGGCTTCTGCATCATCTCCAGGAACTGGCGCGCATAGGCCGACAGCGATTCGACGTAGCGGCGCTGGCCCTCGGCATAGATGGTGTCGAAGGCGAGCGAGGATTTGCCGGAGCCGGAGAGGCCGGTGAACACCACCAGCTTGTCGCGGGGAATCTCGACGTCGATGTTCTTGAGGTTGTGCTCGCGCGCGCCACGGATCGTAATTGCGCGCAGGCTGGAGCCCGCGTTCTGCTGTTGGCGCTTCGCCTTGATCACTTCATCCATCCGCGTTGCCCTCAAGGAATCCCATGGGTGCGCGACCGCGCCAACAAAAAGGCGCGCTTCGCCCGGAACCGGGATCGGCGCCGATGGGGTTGTCAGCGAACGTAGGAAGAACGAGGACGGATTTCCAGAGGGAGTTGCGAATCGTCAACGGATTGTTGGCGCGCTGGCGGCAACTGGCAGCAGCGAGGATCGCGGAACTGAGGGAATGGTGCGCGCGCAAACAAAAAGGCCGGCACAAGGCCGGCCTTTCGTAACGCGATGGCGTCGTAGCGAAGATCAGTACTTCGCGACGATCGGGCCGTTGAAGTGATAGTTCACGCCGACCTGCACGGTGTGGAAGTTGAGCGTGCCGGTGGGCAGGGCGCCCGAGAAGTAGGTCTCGCCGCCGAGGCTGCGATAGAGGTACTCGCCCTTGACCGACCACTGCGGCGCGAAGAACGCTTCGACGCCGGCGCCGACGGTCCAGCCGGAGTGCCACTTGCTGTCGGAGACGCTCGCGCCACCAGCGGCGAGGGTGATCTTGTTGTCGATCCAGGCGTAACCACCGGTGCCATAGAACAGCACCTGGTTGACGGCATAGCCGATGCGGCCGCGCACGGTGCCCATGGCGTCGGTCTTCGACGTGGCGGTGATGCCGGTGAGCGCGTCGGTTGCCGAGGCGCTGACGTCAGCCCAGGCACCATCGGCCTCGACGCCGAACACGACGTTACCGGTCTGCCAGTTGTAGCCGGCGGTGCCGCCGACGAAGCCACCCTTCATCTTCGGGTCGCCCGAAGCGTTTTCCCAGGCGCCGCCACCGACGATACCGAGGTAGAAGCCGGTCCAGTTGTAGACCGAAGCCACAGCCACCGGAGCCTTGGTGTACGGGCGGGCCGCAAGATCGGCCGCCGATGCGGGGGCAGCCAAAGCGAACAAACAGGCCGAAGCCAACAAAACCTTCTTCATTTTCAACTTAATCCCAGTCCCAGTTTCTGTTGTGCCTTCCACGATTGGGAAGGGCATCGGACGCTGTGGTCCAACTGATGTCGTGCTTACACCAGTGAAGCCGCAAGTTGTGTCTCCCAAAAGCCACAACAGTCGCAAAACGTAACAATCACTGACCAATTGTTCCGAGCCCGGAAACACAGCAAAAGGCCGGCGCGAGGCCGGCCTTTGATCTCAATGATATCAGAGGGATATCAGTATTTCGCGATGAGCGGGCCGCCCCAGCGATAGTTCACGCGGATCAGGCCGATATCGACGTCCTGGCTGATGCGATCAGAGCGTGTGGCGGCGCCGAGCGGGGCCGCAAGGAAGTTGCCGGAGCCGCTGAATCCGATGGTGCGGGTGCCGAGGAAGATGTGATCGTACTCGAAGCCGACCGTCCAGTTCGGCGCGAATCCGAACTCGACGCCGGCGCCCACGGTACCGCCCCAGCGGGTCTCGTTGGCCCGGTCGAATTCGAGGCCGGTGACGACATCGTAGCTCCGGTAGCGATCGCTCACGACGGCGCCGCCGCCCTTCACGTAGAGCAGCACGTTATTCCAGGCGTAGCCGACCTGGCCGGTGATCAAACCGAAGGCGTTGATCTTGGAGCGGTCGCGAAGACCCGTGCCGACGAACGTGGTGCTGATGTTGTCGCCGGAGAAGTCGGCCCAGTTGCCCTGGCCTTCGAGACCGAACACCCAATTCGCCGATTGCCAGCGATAACCGACCTGGCCACCGACCGTGCCGCCGGTGGCGTTGTGGCAGCCTTCGCCAACCAGAGTGCCGGTGACGGGCGTGACAAAATCCCAGCATTTGTGGCTCGAGCCACCGCCGCCGTTGATGCCGATGTAGAAGCCGCTCCAGTCGTAGATGGTGGCGACCATCGGCGCCGGAGCCTTGGTGTAGGGCCGCGCGGCGAGATCCGCCGCGCTCGCGGGAGCCGGCAGGCCCAATGCCACAACACCGATTGCACCAATCAAAATCTTATTCATTGCAGTCTCCCCAGTTTCGGTCCGCTTCTTGAAGTCCCCGAAGCGGCCAATCAGGCGCGACGCCCATATGAACTTAATTCCAATGCAAACGTAGCTTAACGGGTGAGCAGAGTCCGTCGCTGAAAAGCAACAGTCGCGCGACAAGTGAAGTGTGCCTAACTTGATGAATGTTAAGTGCTTTTTGTCATTTATTGGAACCGGAAAAGGTTCCGTCCAGTACCGTGCATAGGGGCGGCATGCAGGCACCGTTCGCTCCAATATCCCGCATTATTCCGGGCAGGAACAAATCTGGAACAAACGCCAGTCCAGTGCTATATATGGGGATAACCCGAGGGCCGGTGGGCTGATCGGTCCTCGCAAGCGTATAGGGTCGCCCCAGAGAGGTTGCAGAGGACCGCGGGGCGCGGCCCGGCCTTATGAATTCAGTGGGATTTGGAGTGGAGAGCGGCGATGGCGGGAAGCGTCAACAAGGTCATTCTGGTTGGAAATCTCGGCAAGGATCCTGAAATCCGCCGTACCCAGGACGGGCGGCCGATTGCGAATTTGAGCATCGCGACCTCGGAGACCTGGCGCGACAAGAACAGCGGCGAGCGCAAGGAAAAGACCGAGTGGCATCGCGTCGTGATCTTCAATGAAGGGCTCTGCAAGGTCGCCGAGCAGTACCTGAAGAAGGGCGCCAAGGTTTACATCGAGGGCGCGCTCCAGACCCGGAAGTGGACCGATCAGGCGGGCGTCGAGAAGTACTCCACCGAGGTCGTGCTCCAGGGCTTCAACTCGACCCTGACGATGCTCGACGGCCGCAGCGGCGGCGGAGGCGGCAGCTTCGGCGACGAGCCGGGCGGCGATTTCGGCTCCTCCGGTCCCGTCAGCAGCGCACCGCGTCGTGCGGTAGCCGCCGGCGGCGGTGGTGGCCGCAACAGCGACATGGACGACGACATCCCGTTCTGAGGCGGGCGGGGCGCTTCGCCCCTGATGTCACCTTGCTCGCGCAGAGCCGCAGGATTTCTTACCAATTGGCGGGTAAAGCTCGGTTTTTCCGAGCTTGCCTCACGTGCTGCCTCAAGTCTTTGTCCGGCCGCGATGTGAATGGTATTAACTTTATGTTAATCCTACTCACATGGGTCGGTTGTCGGTCGGAGGAAGCCTCACGTGAGCCTTGCGATCAGCCTTACGATCAGCTTTGCGCCGCTGCTTGAGGTCGCGCCGGCGATCCCGCTGCACGCCTTTGCCGCCATGGCCGCCTTCGTGCTCGGCCTCGTCCAGTTTGCCGCCCCCAAGGGCACGCTGCCGCACCGGACGATCGGCTGGATCTGGGTGGCGCTGATGGCGATGGTGGCGGCCTCGTCGTTCTGGATCCACCAGATCCGCCTGCTTGGGCCGTTCAGTCCGATCCATCTGCTCTCGATCTTCACGCTGGTGATGCTGCCGCTCGCGGTGTGGCGGGCGCACACCCATCGCGTCGCCGATCATCGCCGCGCCATGATCCTCCTGTTCGCGGGGGCGTTGGTCGTGGCGGGCCTGTTCACGCTGGTGCCCGGGCGCATCATGCACCGGGTGATTTTCGGGGCCTGAGACGGGGTTCCCGGCGGCTCATTCCGGCCCGGTTCGAAGCGATCGCGCTGAGGGCGTAAGTCTCTGGAAAAACAGTCGGAAAAAGCGCTTCCCCGGACCTTGCAAAGGTGGTTATCAGGGGCGCGATGCGCTATATGATTCCCAGATAAAAATTCATCGGATTCCCCCTTGGCTGACGACGACGACAAGCCCGGCGACCAGCCGGCGCAACCCTCGGATATTCGCCCCGTCTCCATCTTCGAGGAGATGAAGAAGTCGTATCTCGACTACGCCATGAGCGTGATCGTGGCGCGTGCGTTGCCTGATGCCCGGGACGGCCTGAAGCCGGTGCATCGCCGCATCCTGTTCTCGATGAACGAGCAGGGGCACACGCCCGACAAGAAGTACGTCAAGTCAGCCCGCGTGGTCGGCGACGTCATCGGTAAGTATCACCCGCACGGCGACCAGTCGATCTACGACGCCATGGTCCGCATGGCGCAGGACTTCTCGATGCGCGTGCCGTTGATCGACGGCCAGGGCAATTTCGGCTCGGTCGACGGCGATCCCCCGGCTGCCTATCGTTACACCGAAGCGCGCCTGACCAAGGCGGCGCTGGCCCTGCTGGCCGACATCGACAAGGACACCGTCGACTTCCAGCCGAACTACGACAACAACGAGACCGAGCCATCGGTCCTGCCGGCCAAGTTCCCGAACCTGCTCGTCAACGGTGCCGGCGGCATCGCGGTGGGCATGGCCACCAACATCCCGCCGCACAATCTCGGCGAGGTCATCGACGCCTGCGTCGCGCTGATCGACAACCCTGCGCTCACCATCGAAGAGCTCATCAACATCGTGCCGGGACCGGATTTCCCGACCGGCGGCGTCATTCTCGGACGCGCGGGCATCCGCGCCGCCTATCACCTCGGCCGCGGCTCGATCGTCATGCGCGGCAAGGTCGCGATCGAGACCATCCGCAAGGAGCGCGAGGCGATCATCATCACCGAGATCCCGTACCAGGTGAACAAGGCGACGATGGTCGAGCGCATCGCCGAGCTGGTCAAGGAAAAGAAGATCGAGGGCATCGGCGATTTGCGCGATGAATCCGACCGCGATGGCTACCGCGTCGTCATCGAATTGAAGCGCGATGCCGTGCCTGACGTGGTGCTGAATCAGCTCTACAGATTCACGCCGCTGCAAACGAGCTTCGGCGTCAACATGGTGGCGCTCGACAGCGGCCGTCCGCGGATCATGCATCTGAAGGACCTGCTGGCCATCTTCGCCGACTTCCGTGAGCGGGTCGTCACGCGGCGCACCAAGTATTTGCTGGCCAAGGCGCGCGATCGCGCCCACATCCTGGTCGGTCTCGCCATCGCGGTCGCCAATATCGACGAGATGATCCGCGTCATCCGCACCTCGCCAGACCCGACCACTGCGCGCGACACCCTGATGTCGCGCGACTGGCCGGCCCGCGACGTCGAGGACATGCTGACGCTGATCGACGATCCGCGTCACCGCATCAGCGCGGACGGCACGATCCGGCTCTCGATGGAGCAGGCAAGGGCCATTCTCGATCTGCGCCTTCAGCGCCTCACCGCACTCGGCCGCGACGAAATCCGCGACGAGCTCGACAAGCTCGCCGGCGAGATCGCCGATTATCTCGACATCCTGCGCTCGCGCGAGCGCGTGCTGGGCATCATCAAGACCGAGCTTGCCGAGGTGAAGGCCGAGTTCGCCACCCCGCGCAGGACCGTCATCATCGAGCAGGAAGGCGAGGTCGAGGACGAGGACCTGATCCAGCGCGAGGATATGGTCGTCACCGTCTCCCACGCCGGCTACGTCAAGCGCGTGCCGCTGTCGGCCTACCGGGCGCAGCGCCGCGGCGGCAAGGGCCGCGCCGGCATGCAGACCCGCGACGAGGATTTCGTCAGCCGCCTGTTCGTGGCCTCTACGCACACGCCGGTCTTGTTCTTCTCGTCCCGCGGCCAGGTCTACAAGGAGAAGGTCTGGCGGCTGCCGATGGCTGCTCCCAACGCGCGCGGCAAGGCGCTGATCAACATCCTGCCGCTGGAGCAGGGCGAGCGCATCACCACGATCATGCCGTTGCCGGAGGACGAATCCACCTGGGGCAACCTCGACGTGATGTTCGCCACGACCGGCGGCAACGTCCGGCGCAACAAGCTGTCCGACTTCGTCGACGTCCGCCGCCCCGGAATCATTGCGATGAAGCTCGACGAGAATGAAGCGATCGTCGACGTGCAGATCTGCACCGAGCGCGACGACGTGCTGCTGACCGGCGCCGGCGGCCAGTGCATCCGCTTCCCCGTCACCGACGTGCGCGTGTTCACCGGGCGCACCTCGATGGGCGTGCGCGGCATTGCGCTTGGCGAGGGCGACAAGGTGATCTCGCTGGCGATCCTGCGCCACGTCGAGACCACGTCCGACGAGCGCTCGGCCTATTTGAAGATGCGCCGCGCGGTCGCCGGCGAAGCTGCGTCCGAGGAACCGGCGGCGGACGCGGAAGCCGAGGAGACCTCCGGCAGCTTCCAGCTCCCGCAGGAGCGCTATGTCGAGATGTCGGCGGCCGAGCAGGTCGTGCTCACCGTCTCCGTCAACGGCTATGGCAAGCGGACCTCGTCCTACGAGTACCGCACCACGGGCCGTGGCGGCAAAGGCATCGTCGCCATGAGCGTCAACAACCGCAACGGCAATCTGGTGGCGTCCTTCCCCGTCGAAGATGCTGATCAAATCATGCTGGTCACCGACAAGGGCCAGCTGATCCGCTGCCCGGTCGAAGGTATCCGCATCGCCGGCCGCTCGACCCAGGGCGTGATCGTGTTCGACACCGCCGAGGACGAGCACGTGGTCTCGGTCGAGCACATCACGGAAGAGGCGGAGAGTGGGAACGGCAACGGTGAGGCCAACGGGGAGTAACGCCCCGTCCTAGACGGCGTTCGCCAATTCGCGCGTCAGATCGGCAAGCGCATTATGCTTGCCGATCTGCGCCATCCAGCACCAGAGTTCCAGTGTGCAATACATGCGGTAAAGATCGAGCGTCTGCTGCCAGTCGGCGCGCGCGATTGGACCGTAGCCTGCGAGCAATCCATCGCGCTTGGGCGCGTCTTTCGCAGTGAAATAGTACAGCGCCTTGGCGATATCCATCAGCGGATCGCCTGACGTCGCGTTCTCGAAATCGACGATGCCCGTGAGGTGCGGCGCGCCCTGCGACGCCACCAGCACGTTGCCGGCATGGAAATCGTAATGGCAGAGGCGAGGGGCCGCGGCTGCTTCGAACAGATGCTGCCGATCCGCGACGCTGCCCCGCAGGCGTGCCGCCAGTGCGGGATCACCGCCGCGCGAGCCAAACTCCGTCAGCTTCCTCTCGAACTGCGCGGACATGTAGGCGTGGTTGCTCGGATGCGCGGTCCAGACCCCGTTGGGGCCGATATAGCCAAAGCTGTCGAGCGCGACGTCATTGATCCCGCGCAGCGCTGCGCCCATCTCGGCGTAGACCGCAAACAGTTCTGCCTCCGACAGTGCCGCCTCGCGCCGGCCGAGCACCGTGCCGTCGAGCCTGGTCATCAGCACATAGTTCAAGTCGATCGCCGATCGCGTGTCGTCGGCGACCAGGATTTTGGGAATGGCCGTGCCAAGATTCTGCAGGAGGCCTAGCACATAGACCTCCTTCGCCATCTTCCACTGCAGCGATTCAGGGTAGATCTTGAGGATGCAGGCCGGCGCATCCGCCAGCGCGATCTCGAGCACGGTGCTGATCTCCCCGCCATGCAGCTCGGTGACACCAAGCACCGAAGCATGCGGTGACATTCGGCGGATGATCGATTGCACCTGATCGACCGAGACCGCCAGCCGAGGTTTCAGGATGAGAGGCGTCTCGTCACTCATTTTTTGGTGCGGACCTGTAGCCCGGATGGAGCGAAGCGAAATCCGGGGCTCTCACGCTTGGCAGGAAACCCGGATTGCGCTGCGCTCCATCCGGGCTACGAACTGCCCTAAATCTCCAGCTCCGTGCCGAACTCCACGACCTGCTTGGTCGGCACGCCGAAGAACGCGGCCGAGCGTTCGGCGTTGCGTTGCAGGAAGGCGAACACGGTTTCGCGCCAGACCCACATGCCTGGGACGTCCTCGCGCGGGATGATGGTCTCGCGGCCGACGTAATAGGTGATGTCGGAGAGGTCAATGCCGGGCAGCTTGCCCTGCCGGCAGGTCAACGTCAGCCCCTCATAGATCGTCGGGTTCTGCATGAAGCCGTAATGCAGGATCACACGGGTGATGCCGGGGATGATCTCGACCACCTCGGCGCGCTCCTCGTCGGCAATGTGCGGCGCTTCCTCGATCAGGACGGTGACGAGGATGATGCGCTCATGCAGGACGTGGTTATGCTTGACGAACTGGGTCAGCGCCAGCGGCACGCCCTTTGGCGCGGATGCCAGGAACACCGCTGTGCCCGGCAGCCTGGCGCTGCACTTGTTCACCGCGGTTTCGATCAAATCCTCCTCGGGCTGGCGCAGCTTGGCGCGCGCTGCCTCGACCAGCTTCACGCCGCTGCGCCAGGTCAGCATCATGAAGGCGACGAGGCCCGCGAGCAGCAGCGGAAACCAGCCGCCCTCGAACAGCTTGACCGAATTGGCCGAGAAGAAGATCACGTCGATGACGAAGAAAAATCCGTTCACGGCGACCACCAGCCAGGGCGAATAGCCCCACTGAATCGCGACCAGGGCGGCGAGCAGCGTGGTGATCGCCATCAAGAGCGACACCGCGATGCCATAGGCGCCGGCGAGCGCATCCGAGGTGCCGAAGCTCAGCACCGCCCCCAACGTGGCGGCGGCGAGCAGCCAGTTCACCAGCGGTACGTAGATCTGGCCCATCGCGTCGCTCTGGGTGTGGCGGATCTGCATGCGCGGCAGGAAGCCGAGCTGGATCGATTGCTGGGTCAGCGAGAACACGCCGGAGATGATCGCCTGCGAGGCGATCACGGTGGCCACCGCCGAGAACGCCACGAGCGGGTAGTGCAAGGCGTCGGGGCAGAGCTGGAAGAACGGATTCTCGATCATCGTGGGATCGGTGATCAAGAGTGCAGCCTGGCCAAAATAGTTCAGCACCAGCGCTGGCAGGCAGATTGCGAACCAGGCAAGCCGGATCGGCAGGCGGCCGAAATGGCCCATGTCGGCATACATCGCCTCGCCACCTGTTACCGCCAGGAAGGCGGCGCCGAGGATTGCGAAGGAGACGTGAAAATCCTGGTGGATCAGGAAGTCGAAGGCATAGAGCGGGCTGAGCGCCGCCAGCACTGCGGGGGCCTTGACGATGCCGTGGATGCCGAGCGCGGCAAGCACGATGAACCAGGCCAGCATCACCGGTCCGAAGATACGGCCGATGAAGCCGGTGCCCTGCTTTTGCATCATGAACAGGCCGATCAGGATGACGACGGTCACGGGCACCACGGCGGGCGCGAGCGAGGGCGCATCGACCTTCAGACCTTCGATGGCCGAGAGCACCGAGATCGCCGGCGTGATGGCGCCGTCGCCATAGAGAAGGGCGGCGCCGACGAGGCCGACCACCAGAAGGTGGGCGCGCCAGGTGCCGGGTTGGGCGTTACGCGCATGGAGCAACGCCAGCAGGGCGACGATGCCGCCTTCACCGCGGTTATCCGCGCGCAGGATCAGCAGCGCATATTTCAGCGAGATGATCAGCAGCAGGGCCCAGAGGATCAGCGAGGCAACGCCCAGGACAGCTTCGGGCGTCACCGTCGCGCCGTGGGCAGCCGCCTTGGCGGCTTCTTTCAGGGCATAGAGCGGGCTGGTGCCGATATCGCCATAGACCACCCCGAGGGCGCCCATGGTCATGGCAAGCGGCAGTGGATCGGGATGATGGCCGGAAGCGACTGCGGGCGTACTGGACAATGGCAACCCCCCGATGGGATCGCGCCCGCCGGGCCATTCCGACGGGCGCGAGCATCACACAGTCTGCGACGGGGCGCCGCAAATATCCATGGGGTTTATACCGGCGAGCTCCCTGACGCGGAGCTGACAGATCCGACTACGGGGTCCGGTCGGCCGTCACGAGGCGCGCCACGCGGACGTCGGCCTTGGTGCCGGCACGGCGCAGGCAGGATGCCTCGAAATTCGGCCAGGCCTGCTGCGAGCAATCACGGCCGACGGCGCGGATGTCGAGTCGGTCGCTCTTGGCCAGCGGCTGCGGCACGCTGGCTTCGACGGTCGGGGCAAAGCCGGGCAGGAGGGTAAGGGCTGCGGCAACACACGCAGAGATGGCGATCGCTGAAAGAGCCTTGATCATTGACAGTCCCCTGTGATGCGGCCGCTACGCCCAGTGTGCGGCCCGTCTTCGTTGGGTGGATTAGTAACCATGGCCAGTTTCCGGACGTCTTCGCGGATACGGGAAATGGTTTCGTTCGCGGTCCGTTTTGTTTCGTGGCTGCCCCGAGGACGAAACAAAACGGCCGCCGCCGACACGGATGGGCGGGACATTTTCCGGGAAACGGACGGGGAACCTGGCCGGCTTGCCGGGCCGGGCCGGGCGCGGTAGGAGGGAGCCATGCCGCGCATCGCCTTCTACCCAGGTTCCTTCGATCCCATCACCAACGGCCATCTGGACGTGGTCCGGCATGCCGTTCCCCTGTGCGACAGGCTGGTGGTCGCGGTCGGCCTCCATCCCGGCAAGAAGCCGCTGTTCTCGACCGAGGAGCGCCTGAAGATGCTTCTGGACGTCTGCGGGCCGGTCGCGGCCCAGGCCGGCTGCGTGCTCGAAACTGCGACATTTGACGATCTGTCGGTGACCGCCGCGCGCAGGCATGGCGCGACCATCATGATTCGCGGCCTGCGGGACGGCACCGACCTTGATTACGAGATGCAGCTCGCCGGCATGAACGAAGCCATGGCGCCGGAGGTGCACACGGTCTTTCTGCCGGCTTCTCCGATGGTCCGCCCGATCACCGCCACTTTGGTGCGTCAGATCGCGGGCATGGGCGGAGATGTCTCGACCTTTGTGCCGCCGCTCGTAGCCAGCCTGCTCAAGGCCAAATTCGCCTGAAAACGGCGCGCTGTTTCATCTCACCTGATCCGGAGTTCTCATGATCCGTCGTCTCGCAATTCTTGCCACGATTTTTGCCGCGCTCTTCAGTGCGGTCCCGGCGGTGGCGCAGCAACTGCCTGCGAATCTCGACAAGGCCAACGCGCTCGTCATCGACACCACCAAGGGCCGCATCGTCATCAAGCTGCGCACGGATCTCGCGCCGCAGCACGCCGAGCGCCTCAAGACGCTCGCGCGTGAGGGCTATTACAACAACGTGCCGTTCCACCGCGTGATGGACGGCTTCATGGCGCAGACCGGCGACGGCGAGAAATTCAACGGCACCGGCGGCTCGAAATATCCGAACCTGAAGCAGGAATTCTCCAAGGTGCATTTCGCACGCGGCATCGTCGGCATGGCCCGGCGCGGCGACAGCGTCGACACCGCAAACTCGCAGTTCTTCATCATGTTCGCCGACGGCGGCAGCCTCGACGGCCAGTACACCGTGATCGGTGAGGTCGTGCAGGGCATGGACGTCGTGGACAAGCTGAAGAAGGCGCCGGCCGGCTCGCCCGGCGGCACCGTCACCGATCCCGACAAGATGGTGAAGGTGCAGGTCGCCTCCGACATCAAGTAGGACGAGACCATGGCGCGCTGCGGCAACAGGCTTTTGCTGGCTGCCGCTGTGCTGCTGTTCGGCGCCTCCTGTGCGGCCGCCGAGGATGGCCAGGTCAACACCATCCAGGAGATCTTCCAGCACCTGCGGACCTGCTGGAAACCGCCGCCGCCTGCGAGGGCTCGCCCACTCGACATCACCGTCGTCGTGAGCTTTAACCGGTCCGGCGACATTCTGGGCCATCCGAGGATTTCCTATGAATCCGCGGAGGCCTCCGACAATGACCGGCTGCAATACCGGATCGCGGTGATGGAGGCGTTGCAACGCTGCACGCCGATGCCATTTACCGATGCAATGGCCGGCGCCGCCGCAGGGCGTCCATTCGCGATCCAGTTCCGTAGCCGCAGAACTTCACCTGACAAGACTTCACCTCCAACGCAAGAGAGACGAGCATGAGCGCCACTGAGAACACATTGATCCTCGAGACCACGCAGGGCCCGGTCACCATCGAGATGCGGCCTGATCTGGCGCCCGGCCATGTCGCGCGCATCAAGGAACTGGTCCGCGAGGGTTTTTACGACGGCATCGTGTTCCACCGCGTGATCGACGGCTTCATGGCGCAGACCGGCTGCCCGCACGGCACCGGCACCGGCGGCTCCGGCAAGAAGCTGAAGGCCGAGTTCAACAAGGAGCCGCACGTGCGCGGCACCACCTCGATGGCGCGCGCGGCGAGCCCCGATTCCGGCGACAGCCAGTTCTTCATCTGCTTCGACGACGCCCGCTTCCTCGACAACCAGTACACGGTGTGGGGCAAGGTCACCGAGGGCATGGAGAACGTCGACAAGATCAAGCGTGGCGAGCCGGTGCAGAACCCCGACAAGATCGTCAAGGCGCGGATGGCCGCTGACGCGGAATAAGTGCTCCGCCCTCATCCTGAGGAGCGCGGAACGCGCGTCTCGAAGGATGAAGGCCCTGCTGCTGCAGCCCGGCCTTCATGGTTCGAGACGGCGCTACGCGCCTCCTCACCATGAGGGTCTGACTGTATGGCGCTGAACCCGACATGCGCACCGATCTCTTCGATTTCGATCTGCCCGCCGAGCGCATCGCGTTGCGCCCGGCGAGCCCGCGCGACTCCGCGAAGATGCTGGTCGTGGAGAATGGTGCGCTGCGCGACCGGATCATCTCCGAGCTACCGCAATGGCTGAAGCCGGGTGACCAGCTCGTCGTCAACGACACCAAGGTGATCGCGGCACAGCTCAGGGGCCGCCGCATTGGCCGCGAGACCGAGCCGAAGATCGAGGCAACCCTGATCAAGCGCCTCGACGGCTCGCGCTGGCAGGCTCTGGTGAAGCCGGCGAAGAAGCTTATCGCCGGCGACCGCATCCGCTTTGGCAATGAAGGCAAGGTCTGCCTGCTCGGCCATCTCGACGCCGAGGTCGAGGCCAAGGGCAGCGAGGGCGAGGTGACGTTGTCATTCTCGTTCCATGGCCCCGCGCTCGACCAGGCCATCGCCGATCTCGGCAGTCCGCCGCTGCCGCCCTACATCGCCTCAAAACGCACGCCCGACGACCAGGATCTCGCCGACTACCAGACCATGTTTGCGGCGAACGAGGGCGCCGTCGCCGCTCCTACCGCGGGACTGCATTTCACCCCGGCGCTGGAGCAGGCGCTGAGCGACCGCGGCGTCGGCATCAACCGTGTCACGCTGCATGTCGGGGCAGGGACGTTCCTGCCGGTCAAGGTGGACGACACCGACGGCCACAAGATGCATGCGGAGTGGGGCACGATCTCGGCCGAGACGGCGGAACGGCTCAACACCGCCCGGAAGAATGGCGGCCGTATCATCGCGGTTGGCACCACCTCATTGCGGCTGCTCGAAAGCGCCGCCAGCGAGGACGGCATGATCCAGCCCTTCGCAGCCGAGACGTCGATCTTCATCACGCCCGGCTATCGCTTCCGCGCCGTCGACATTTTGATGACGAATTTCCACCTGCCGAAGTCGACGCTGTTCATGCTGGTGTCGGCGTTTGCCGGGCTGGAGACGATGCAGCAGGCGTACGCGCACGCGATCGCGGAAGGGTATCGGTTCTATTCGTACGGGGATGCGTGTTTGTTGTTTCGGGCGGTTCCGTAGGGTGGGTTAGCCGAAGGCGTAACCCACCACTTCTGTTTCCGCGGAGGCGAAAGAGGTGGGTTACGCCGAGCAGATGCGTTTCGCGCATCTGCAGGGCTAACCCACCCTACGCACCTTCCGCTACGCCATCACCCGCTGCGGCAGCAGCTCTGCGATCTGGACCGCGTTCAGCGCGGCGCCCTTGAGCAGCTGATCGGCCGCCACGAACATCGAGATCGAATGTCCGGAGGGATCGCTCAGGTCCTTGCGGATGCGGCCGACCAGGACGTCGTCCTGGCCCGAGGCGTCGATCGGCATCGGGAAGTAGTTCTTCACGCGGTCGTCGACGATCTTGACGCCGGGCGCCTGCGCCATGATGGCGCGGACCTGGTCCTCGGTGATCGGCTTCTCGCACTCGAAGGTGATGGCCTCGCAATGCGCGCGCAGCACCGGCACGCGGACGCAGGTGACGCCGATCGCGATCCTCTCGTCCTCGAAGATCTTGCGGGTCTCCTTGATGACCTTGGTCTCTTCGTCGTTGTAGCCGGTCTCGGGGTCTACGGCCGTGTTGTGGTTGAAGAGATTGAAGGCGTAGGGGTGCGGCATCACCTTGGGCGTATAGACCTGCCCGTTGAGATTGGCGCGGGTGGACTCGACGAGTTCGTCCATCGCGGCGGCGCCGGCGCCGGAGGCGGCCTGATAAGTCGAGATGATGACACGCTTGATGCGGTTCTTCTGGTGGATCGGCCAGAGCGGCACCAGCGCGGTGATCGCGGCGCAGTTCGGGTTGGCGATGATGCCCTTGTGGTCGCGGATGCGGTTGCCGTTCACCTCGGGGATCACCAGCGGCACGTTCGGGTCCATGCGGAAGGCGGAGGAGTTGTCGACCACGACGGCGCCGGCCTTGACCGCAACAGGCGCAAACTTCTTGGAGATGCCGCTGCCGGCGGAGAACAGCGCAATGTCGACGCCTTCGAAGGCGCGCTCGGTCAGCTCCTCGATGACGACGTCCTTGCCCCGGAACGACACCGTCTTGCCGGCCGAGCGGGCGCTGGCGAGCGCCTTGAGCTTGCCGACGCGAAAGCCGCGCTTGTCCATGGTGGCGATGAATTCGGCGCCCACCGCACCGGTGACGCCGACAATCGCGACGACGGGATCGTTACTCACTTTGTCCTCCATTGAGTTGCAGACAACAAAAAAGCCCCGGACCATCATGGGCGGGGCTTCGGTAGAGCTGATTGCGTTTTAGTCGACGACTACAAGCGCACGCCTCCCCGGGCCCCGAAGGCCGTGGTGGTTTTGGTCGTGCGTTTGGTGGTCATGAACATGGCGGCGACTTATGAGGGAGAGTTTTGCGTCCGTCAATGGCTTTTCGGCGGGATTGTGGCCGCCGCTATTTCGCCCGGGCGCCCGGCGGCTCCAGGATGACCTCCTTGAGGTCGTCGCCGCTGATGACGACAATGGAAAAGTTCAGCCGGCCGCCTTCACGCACCAGCCCGCCGCTGATCGCCTTGCCCGAGGCCGCGCGCTCGGCGACATGCACGGCGTCAGCAAGGCGGTGCCTGATCGCACCGAGCGCTGCGAGGTTGCTGCGATCGTCGCCGTCGAGCTCGGCGAGGGGGAGGGCGGCTTCGCCGCCAATAAGTTCGCCGGTCGTGGCATTGATGGTGTGACGCCAGATCCGGTCGTTATGCAGGGTCTTCACCCGGTAGACCGGCACGCCGGAGCCGCCGTCAAAGCTCACATCCGCCGTCGTGGCGCCGGCGTGACGCGCTTCCGCAATCGCCATCGCCTGGCTGATCGAGATCGAGGACGAGCGGAATCGTTCGATCTCGCGGCTGACCGCTTGGCGGTCCGCCTCGGCATCACCATCTGTGTCGCTGTGAAGCGCAGTCGGCGTGCCTGCGGTCACGGCCGCTCCTGCGGGCGCTGCGAGGAGCAGCGCCGGCAAGGCGATCGCAAGCAGTTGCGAGGTCCATCGTTTGGCTGTCGTCATGCTCGAAACCCTCGGCCAGCGAGTGTGCCGGATGATCGTAAAGAATTCGCGGCCGACCTTGGGCATCGGCCGGCCGCGGAGCGTCACGGCGGGCTGTACCCGTCGCGGCGATCTTAGCGATACGGACCTCTTTTGGGGCTGGTGAAAAAAGCGGTCCGTCTCACCTATAACGAAACAATACCGTATCGTTTTATTTTGGTCAATGACGAGGGCGCGTTCTCCCGGGGGATAGATCGCAACCTCACGGAATTGTCAGCGGGACGAGCGTCGGCGCGGCGTGCTCTTGGAGGTGTCCTTCGGGGCGCCCCTGGGGACGTCCTGGACGCGATCGGCCGGGCCCAGCGCACCGGCCAGAAACAGCTTGATCGCGATCCGCATCCGCCTTTCCGCGGACTTCAATTCCAGCGCCGTTCCGAACGTCGCCATGCGGTGGGTGTGACCGACGACGACGTCGAGGAACACTTCGGCCGCGATGGTGGTGTCGTCGACGTCGAGCGCGCCTTGCGCCACCAGATGGTCGAAGAAGCGCGCCGTGGTGGCGACGGCCTTGAGCCAGCCTTCCTCCATGCCGAGCTTGGCGACGTCGGGGAAGTTGATGGCCTGCGACGTCATCATGCGGCTGAACGCGACGGCATCGGGTCCGCAGGTGAAGCTCAGCATCTCGCGCCCGATCTCGACCAGCCGCTGCTCGACGGGGATGTCCGTGGCGCTGGAGAGCTGTGTCTCGGCGGCTGCCGACAGCGGCGCAAGCCAGCGCGCGATCTCGCGCCTCAGCACGGCCGCAAACAGGCCGCGCTTGTCGCCATAGCGGGAATAGACGGTCGGCTTGCTTACGCGCGCTGCTTCCGCGACCGCATCGAGCGAGGTCGCGTCAAAGCCTCGATCGAGGAACAGGCGGGTGGCGACCTCGATCAGTCGCTGGTCGCGCTCGATGGCGGCGGTCTTGGTCGGCCGGCCGCCGCGCGATTTCGGTACTTCGCGCCGTGGCGCTGCCGGTCTTGTCCTGGTCGCAGTCAATCCCATGCCCAATGATTCCTGCGCGGTCGTGACAATGGTCATTGCTCTATAACGCGCAGCGGTCGGGGCGTCATCGCGAATCTGGCCGAATTGGCCTTATCGTCAACGGTCTCGGAACGATGCCGTTCCGTCACTTGGACCTCACGGAAGCGTCGAGGTCCAGGCCTGGCCCGCCGCCGCCTTCTCATATCCGTGCTGATACAGCGCCCGCATATAGGCGGTGTCAAACCCTTCCGACGGCGGCGCCGGATAATCGCGCGCGATGTAGGAGAGGTGGAAGCCCAGATGGTTGCGCTTGGCGAAATCATAGGTCGAGAAGATGATCGAGCGGGTCTGTGACTGCGTGATCGCCGACAGGCTGCGCGAGGCGACGTCGATGGTGCTGTTGGACACCAGCTCGAAATTGCGTTCGATCTTCTTGTTGACGAGGATGTAGATGTCCATCTTCGCCGTGCCCGGCAGGCGGCTGCCCTGGAACAGCAAAGCTTCCGGCAGCGTCAGCACGGGCGACGTTACGCCGCCGTCGACATGCATCTCCTGAAACCTGCGGCCCTGGCCCTCGGCGTCGATCATGATCGGCGGAAACACCAGCGGAATGCTGGCGGAGGCCGCCATGACGTCGCGAAACAGCTTGAGCGCTTCGGGCGTGCCGACCGCGGCGATCTTGCCCATGTCCCAGATGGCGGTGCGCTGGGTGTCGAGATCGGTGGTCACGATCAGCAGCCGTCGGCCCCTGGCGCTTTCGCGCGCGACCTGCGCCATGATCTCCGGCCCGACATAGCGGGCGACGAGCTCGCGCAGCCGCGTATTGCCGAACAGGCCGGAGCCGAACAGCACGCGCATGATGCTGGGATCGTTCAGCAGGCTCTCTGCGATGCCGCTGGTGTAGACCTCTTTCAGCGTGTCGTCATATTGCCGTCCAAGGAACGCAAAGGGCGCGATCAGGCCGCCGGTGCTGACGCCGGAGACCACCGAGAAGTGCGGGCGGGTGCCCGCGGCACTCCAGCCATTGAGCACGCCGACGCCGTAGGCGCCGTCAGCGCCGCCGCCGGAGAGCGCGAGGTAGGACTTGTTCGCGGTGCTGGTGTCTTTCTCGAAGCTGAATTTGGTGATCGGCTCGTCGGCGTAGCGCCTGAGGCCGTCGATATCGAGCACGCGCGATGTACTGGCCTCGGCAGCCGTGTAGGGCGTCCGGGGCAGGGAGGTGCAGGCGCCGAGCACCAGGGTACAGGTCAGCACCAGGCATCCGATCAGGTGGGCGGCTGTCTGCCTGATCCGGCCACGCAAGGGGCCGGACATTTCGGTCGAACATGAAGTGGGGGGCATTGTCGGTGGCTGGCGATCACGCATCTACAGCCGCCGGCAAATTCGCCAACGGCATTTCGTCCAGACCCCGCGGTAAAACTACACGGTATCGTTTTATTTGGCAAGCCGCGGCGGCCATCAAGCCCGCGTCAAATGTGTCCCAGTCTGACGCATCGCGAGGCCCGAACGGGTTGATCGGCCCCGCCTGACACGCAATAAGCACCGCATGAATCTTCCCAATCATTTCGAGCTGCTCGGCACCGATGGTGCCGCGCGCACCGGGTGCCTGACGACGCCGCATGGCGTGGTGCGGACGCCGGCCTTCATGCCGGTCGGCACCGCCGGCGCCATGAAGGGCATGCACTGGCGCGAGGTGCGTGATGCCGGCGCCGACATCGTGCTCGGCAACACCTATCATTTGATGCTGCGCCCAGGAGCCGAGCGGATCGCTGCGCTCGGCGGCCTCCAGACATTCACCGGCTGGAACGGGCCGATGCTGACGGATTCCGGCGGCTTCCAGGTGATGTCGCTGGCCGACCTGCGCAAGGTCACCGAGCACGCCGTCACCTTCCGCTCGCATATCGACGGCGCCAAGGTCGAGCTGTCGCCGGAGCGCTCGATCGAGGTGCAGCGCTTGCTCGGCTCCGACATCGCCATGCAGATGGACGAATGCGTGCGGCTGCCCGCCGAACGCGACGACATCGATCGCGCGATGCGGCTGTCGCTGCGCTGGGCCGAGCGGAGCAAGCGCGCCTTCGAGAGCGCGCCCGACGGCTACATGCTGTTCGGCATCGTGCAGGGTGGCGACATCCCTCAGCTTCGTCACGCCAGCGCGCAAGGCCTCGTCGAGATCGGCTTCCACGGCTATGCGATCGGCGGCCTCGCTGTCGGCGAGCCGCAGGCCGTGATGCTGGCGATGATCGACGAGACCGCACCGCTGCTGCCGCAAGAGCGGCCGCGCTACCTGATGGGCGTCGGCACGCCCGACGACATCCTCGAGGCGGTGAAGCGCGGCATCGACATGTTCGATTGCGTGATGCCGACGCGCAATGGCCGCCACGGCGTCGCCTTCACGCGATTCGGCCAGGTGAATCTGCGCAATGCGCGGCACGCGGACGATCCGCGTCCGCTCGATGAAGAGAGTTCTTGGCCGTCAGCGCGCAACTATGCGCGCGCCTATCTGCATCATCTCGTCAAGGCGGGCGAGACGCTGGGGGCGATGCTGCTGTCTGAAATCAATATCGCTTACTACCAGTTCCTGATGCAGGGCATCAGGGACGCGATCGCACACGGAACGTTCGAGGAGTTCTATCGGCGTACGCGTGAGGACTGGGCGAGGGGCGACATCGCCCCGCGCTGAAGCGCGACGGGTGTCAGTTACAGACGATCCGTTGCTTGACGGCGTGCTTGGTCACGAAGCCGTAGCCGCAATTGTCGCAGGTCCAGAGATAGCTGATCACGTGGTCCGAGACGTAGGCGGATGCTTCGGCGGCGACCATGGAGTCGGCGCAGACAGGACAGGTGGGTAACTCGCTGCAACGCGGATCGCGGTTCGCTACGACGGTCGACAACACTTCAGCGACTGCTGACATCGTGGTGACCTCCCTGCTTTGAGACGTAAGTCTAACATAAGCAGAATCAGTTGACGAGGTCGCAACACAAATGCGTTGGTTTTCTTATAATTACAGCTCACGCGATTTTGCGATGCAGCGTATTTAACATGTGCCGCATTGTCGCTTGCGTGTCGCCGCAAGCTGTCCGTAACTGCGTATGAGCTGCGATAGAAGCGCAAATTGTCGTCACAGGGAGTTCATCATGGACGCGTCGTCCAAGACGGGTGCAGCGCACCAACCCGGCCGCGGCCGGATCTATGACTCGATCGTCGAGGCTTTTGGCGACACGCCGATCGTTCGCTTGCGCCGCCTGCCGGGCATGCACGGCGTGAACGCGACGATTTTGGCAAAACTTGAATATTTCAATCCGGCCGCAAGCGTGAAGGACCGCATCGGCGCGGCCATGATCATCGCCATGGAGAAGGCCGGCATCGTCAAGCCCGACACCGTCCTGATCGAGCCGACCTCCGGCAATACCGGCATCGCGCTCGCCTTCGTGGCGGCCTCGCGCGGCTACCGGCTCAAGCTGGTGATGCCGGAATCCATGTCGATCGAGCGGCGCAAGATGCTGGCCTTTCTCGGCGCAGAGCTGGTGCTGACGCCGGCCGCGCAGGGCATGAAGGGTGCGATCGCCGCCGCCGAGGAGCTTGTGAAGACGACGCCGAATTCGGTCATGCCGCAGCAGTTCAAGAACCTCGCCAATCCCGAGGTGCACCGCCGTACCACCGCGGAGGAGATCTGGAACGATACCGGCGGCAACATCGATTTCTTTGTTGCCGGCGTAGGTACCGGCGGCACCATCACCGGCGTCGGCCAGGTGCTCAAGCCGCGCAAGCCGTCCCTGCGGGTCGTCGCGGTCGAGCCGGAGGAAAGCCCGGTGCTGTCGGGTGGCCAGCACACGCCGCACAAGATCCAGGGCATCGGCGCGGGCTTCGTGCCTGACATCCTCGATCGCGCGGTGATCGACGAGATCGTGAAGATCAACTCGACGACCGCGATCGAGACCTCACGGTCGCTGGCGCGGCACGAGGGCATTCCCGGTGGCATCTCCTCGGGCGCCGCGATCGCCGCGGCCCTCCAGATCGGCAAGCGGCCGGAAGCTGCGGGAAAAACCATCCTGGCTATAGTGCCGTCCTTCTCCGAGCGGTATCTTTCGACGGCTCTGTTTGAGGGAATCTAGGACATGGCGGATCAACCACCGAGGCGGCCGCGGACGTTGGGCGACGCGCGGACCGAGGCTGAGGCAGCGTTCAAGAAGGTGACCGCCAAGGTCGTCGTGGCGCCGCCGAAGCAGAACGTGGCGCCGGGGATCAAGGAGCAGGTCACGCTCCGCATCGATCAGGACGTGCTGGAGTTCTTCCAGGAGGGTGGCCCCGGCTGGCAGGACCGCATCAACGAGGCGCTGCGGAAGGTGGCGGGGAAGTAGCTCCGCTCCCCGGATTGGGGGCGGAAAGCCGGCTCGCCCAAGACTTCAGAGGACCTGCGACAGGAACCGTTGCGTCCGCTCGTCCTTGGCCGCCGTAAACAAGGTTTCCGGCGGCCCGTGCTCGACGATCACACCGCGGTCGGTGAAGTAGACGTGATCGGCGACCTCGCGGGCGAAGTTCATTTCGTGGGTGACGAGGATGCATGTCATCCCATCCTCGGCGAGCTCCCGGATTGTGACCAGGACCTCCTTGACCGTTTCCGGATCGAGAGCGGCGGTGACTTCGTCGAACAGCATGATGTCCGGTCGCATCGCCAGCGAACGGGCGATGGCGACGCGCTGCTGCTGTCCGCCGGAGAGTTCGCCGGGATAGGTGTCCTCCTTGCCTGCGAGCCGCACCTTGGCAAGCAGTGCCCGGGCGCGCGCTTCGACCTCGGCGCGTTTCTGGCCGAGGACATGGATCGGCGCCATCATCACGTTCTGGAGCGCGGTCTTGTGCGGGAAGAGGTTGTACTGCTGAAACACCATCCCGACCTTGCGGCGCAGCGCCAGCTTGTCGAGCCTGGGATCGGTGACCTCGATGCCTTCGATCTGAATGCTGCCGGACGAGATCGGCTGAAGGGCATTGATACAGCGGATCAGCGTGGATTTGCCTGATCCGGACGGGCCGATGATACAGATCACCTCGCCCTTTCTGACCGACAGGCTGATGCCTTTCAGGACCTCGAGCGCGCCGAATGACTTTCTGACGTCCACGCATTGAACGATGGGCTGATCAGGAGTCCAGCTCGTAGCCATGCTCAGGTCCTCAGCGTACGCGGAACCGACGCTCGAGACGAGCGGTCCAGAGGTTGATCGGATAACAGTAGAGGAAGAAGCACAGCAGCGCGAAGCCGTAGAGCGGCGCGAACAACTCCGGCCTGCCGCCCTCTGCGGCGTGGACCTGCGCTGTCAGCGTGAGCATTTCCGAGACGCCCACGATCGATGCCAGCACCGTCGCCATCGCGACCAGCGCATAGATGTTCATCCAGGGCGGCAGCATGCGCTTGATGCATTGTGGCAGCATGATCAGCCACATGGTCTGGCGGCGCGTGAAGGAGAGTGATTCCGCGGCCTCCCACTGCGTCGACGGAATGGAGCGGACGGCACCGCGCACGACCTCGGCGACATTCGCCATGACGGGCAGGGCGAAGCCCACGGTCGCCTTGATCCAGTCCGGCAGGGGGATGGTCGTTTTGAAGACGGTGACCTGGAAGGGCACCAGGAACATCACGAAGAACAGGAGCACCAGCCAGGGCGCATTGCGGAAGAATTGCGTGACGAGCCAGCTGACGGCGGCGAGCAGCCTGGACTCCGACAACAGGGCCAGCCCCAGGCCAAGGCCGGCAACGGTCCCCAGCAGCATGGCCATCAGGGAGATCGCGATGTTGAAGACGAACCCGCGCAGCAGCAGCGGTGACCATTTCACGATGACCTGAAACGGCGACAGCATGGTCGGTCCAGCCTGCGCCCACGCGGTGGATGCGGCCATGATGGCGCAGAAACAGAGGATCGCAGCGGGCAGCGGGCCGATCCGAACGGACATCCGGGCCGGCGCAGGACGATACGGCAGAAGGACGGCGAGCCGGTGCTCGGACTCGGCGGTCTTCATCGCGCATATCCGGGGATGTGCATCGCCCGCTCCCAGCGATGCATCAGCCAGACGAGGACACCGACAAGAATGCCATAGGTCGCCAGCAACACGACCATCATCTCGAAAACGTTCTGCGATTCCGACCAGATCTGCTTGACCGCATACAGCGTTTCAGGGACGGCGATCGCGTAGGCGAGGGTGGTCGTCTTGAGCAGGTTGACGAGGTTGTTGTTCAGGGCGGGTAGGCAGACCCGAATGGCCAGCGGAAGGACGATATGGATGTAGGCCTTGAGGCGCGTGTATCCGAGCGCCTCCGCGGCTTCCAGCGTCGTCCTCGGTACCGCCTCGATGCCGGAGCGGAAGATTTCCACGTTGAAGGCGCCAGCGAACAGTGACAGCGAAATGATGGCCCACTGGACGTTGCTCAGCAGCGGCACGCGCATGCCCGCCGCCTCGACGGCCGGAAGCATGGTGCCGAGGCCGAAATAGAAAAAGAAGATCTGGACCAGCGGGGGCGTGTTGCGGAACACCACCACGAAAGCGTTGACGGGCAGCCGCAACAACACCGACGGACTGCCTTGCAGCAAGGCGCCCACCGCGCCGATGATCAGGCTCAGCAGGATGGTCGTGACACTCAGAAGCAGCGTCATCTTGAGGCCGCCGAAATAGCGGTCCCAGTCATACGCATCGTAGAACACGGAGAAATTAAGCCCCGTCGTCTCGTAGAGCCGCTGAAACCAGTCGCCGATTGCTTGCATATTGCGCGACACCGAAGTGTTGAGGCGATGCCTCGTATCAGTGCATTGGCTTGACCTGTTCGAAGCGCAAGGTGGACCTGGCGCCCCGGTTTACGCGTCTACTTGTCCTTGTATTGCTCGTGCATGGAGAGCGAATACTCGGTTGGCGTAATGCCCCACTTCTTTTCCGCTGCCACGATGAAGCCGGTCTTCATCCAGTCCTTTGTCGTATCTTCGAGCAGCTTCTGAAGACTGGCATTATCGAGCGCAACAGCGATCATCCACGGCGAAGGCAGAACGCCTTTCAGGGGCAGGTCGTAGTCCGTCTTCCACTCGTCCTCCAGCAGCTTGCCTTGCAGGAAGGTCTGATCGTAGACGTAGCCGATGCAGTTGCCCTGCTTCATCGCGAACAGGGGCTTCTCCGAGCCGTCAAACGCGACAATTTCGGGGCCGTAGGATTTGGCGACGTCCTTGTTGTACCAGGCCCCCGACGTTGCACAGACGGGCTTTCCCTTGAGGTCAGCCCAGTCCTTGATGCCGGCCTTCTTGTTGAGAAGGATGTTCACATAGTCTGAATAATACAGCGGCTCGATGGCTTGAACGACGCGGCGACGTTCCGGCCTGTCCGACATGGTCGCGATCAGCAGGTCGATCTTTCCCTGCTGAAGAAATTCGATCCTGTTCGAGGCTGCGACTGGAACGAGCTCGAGTTTGACGCCGAGGCGCTTGGCAATGTCGGCGGCGAGGTCCGGCTCGATGCCGACCACGTTTCCCGTGGGATCACGATATCCGAAAGGTTTGTAGTCAGCCTTGACGCCGACGTTCAACGTGCCGCGCTGCTTGATGGCGTCGACGCCATCGGCGGCTTGAGCGCTGCCAAGCATTAGCAGCGCCGTCGCGCCTGCCATCATGGAACGGAGCATATTTCTCATCGGTGACACCTCCAGGATTGCAATCACGACATGCGCCGCGCGTACTCTTTTGCGTTACAAGGTTCGTGCCAAACGTCACGAAAAACGGGACACGGAGAATGGAGCAAGGTTGATCGAGCTTCGACCATCGACCATCATCTCGGCGACGACGTTTCCGATCCCGGCCGAGTGCTTGAAGCCGTGACCGGAGCACGCCGAGACGACAAAGACTCTGTCCTGATCAGGATGCCGGTCGATGATGAATCCCCGATCGGGTGTTGTCGTGTAGAGGCAGGCGGCCGCCTGCGCGGCACGGGGCGTGGCGCCCGCGAGCCGCCCCTTGACGTGCATCCGGTACATCTTGGCCGACTCCGCCGGATCAACGTTGCGATCGACGGTATCGGCCGTTGTGCTGGTCTCGTACTGCTCGGTCGCCACCTTGACGCGACGCTCGCCTGGCAGTGGCGGGAAGCCGTAGAAGTAGTCGACATCTGTCGCGCCATGCATCCAGATAAACGCAGGCGCGTTGGCGCGATACGCGCTCATGTCCTCAAGCTCGTACCAATGGAGGACCTGACGTTTCACCGTGAGCACACGGTCAAACGGAGCGCCGAGCAGGCGAGCGTTCCAGGCGCCTGCCGACACCACCACCTGGGCCGCCTCGAACGTGCCTGAGGAGGTCTCCACCCGAACGGCGGAGCCTCTCTGGGCGATGGAGAGAACTTCAACTCCCGTGCGTATCGTTGCGCCAAGCTGCTCGGCGCGAGTCAGTTGCGCCTTGATGCAACGCTCTGGAAAAACGTAGCCCCCGCCGGGTTCGTAATAGGCCTTCTCGTTGCCCTCGAGGTTCAGGAATTGCGGGAAGCGGCGAGCGACCTCCCGCCCGTCGATCACCTCATGCGCGATGCCGAAGTCACGGGCTGCCGCAATCGAACGTGCGACGAAATCCGGCTTGCCATGGTGCGACGTTTCGCCGACACCGGGCGCCATGACGATGACGCCGCACGGGTTCAGCAGCTCGGCGGATGTCTCGGCTTCGAGCTCACGCCAGATCCGGTGAGTATCCAACACCAGGGGCACGTAATCGCGGCCTTCGCCGACCGCCTGCCGGGTGATGCGGGTTTCGCCGTGGCTGGACCCCATCGTGTGCGGCGGGGCAAAGCGATCAAGACCGATCGCCTTCACCCCTCGCTTGGCCAGTTGATAGAGCGCCGCGCTGCCCATGGCACCGAGGCCGATCACCAGAATATCCGCTTTCTCGCGCATCGATCGGGACTGCTTAATTGTTAGGACAGCACGAAGTCTGCTTTCAAATGCGGCTCTGCGACAAGGATAATTCATGAAATGAAGAAAGTTTGCATATTGAAATGACTTTTGCTTAAGTCATTCAGATGCAGTCACCTATTCCAGACCTGCGAAGCCTGCAGATCGTCGCCGCCGTCGCAGACTCCGGCAGCATGCTGGAAGCGTCCCGCCAATTCGGGATGACACAATCCGCCGTGTCTCAGGCGGTCCGGCGTGCCGAAGCCGCGGTCGGCGTCGCGTTCTTCAACCGGACCCGCAGGCCGCTCACGCCGACCCGGGCGGGGCGCATCCTCGCAAGCCGAGTTCTCGATCTGAACCGCGACTTTGATGCGCTTCTCGGCGCGCTCCGGGTCGCGGCGGAACAGTCTGAACGGGTTGATCTGAGGCTCGGCCTCGTCGACTCCTATGCTGCCACGGTCGGCGCGCACCTCGTCAAAGAACTCATGACGGGTGAGATCGCACTGAGTCTGTCCGTATGGTCGGGCCTCGCTCATTCACATGCCGAGGCGCTGATGAATCGCAAGATCGACGCCGCGATCACATGCGACGCGATGGATGACCTGTATGATGTCGAACGCTTCCCATTCTATCGCGAGCCAAATCTGCTGGTGGTACCGCGCGGCATGGAGGCCGAATTTGCCGGCCTTGATCTGCGGGAGATCCTCGCTCGACATCGCCTGGTTCGGTACAGCGAGCGTTCCTATGCAGGGGCTCAGGTCGAGCGCCATCTGAGCCGCCTGGGCATTCGCCCGCCGCGGGCTTTCGAGTTTGACACCTCGGACAGTCTGGTCGCCATGGTTGCGACCGGCATGGGCGTGGCGATCACCACGCCGCTATGTCTGTTGCAAGGGCTTGCTCACGCGGCGCAAGTCAGCGCTCTGCCTTTGCCGGGCCCTGGATTCTTTCGTGAGCTGCTTCTGGTGACCCGCCGTGGAGATCTCTCATCCCTGGCGCCGCGCATCGCAGAGATGGCGCGAATGAGCATCACGACGCAGGCGATGCCGCGGATCCGGACGCTCGTGCCCTGGTTCACCCAGGACTATTAGCAACGAAAGAGACCGGCTTGCGCCGGGCTTTTCCATCTGTAGCCTGGCTTTGTGCTTCAGCGACGGAACATGCCGCCCATCATGCCGCCGACGACACCGCCGACGAAGGCTGCGCCGGCATCGCCGCCGCCATTGTGGCGGGGTGCCGGTGCGCTCTGGGCCTGGGCCGGCGCACGGCGGGCCGGTTTCGCGCTGTCGTCGCTCGCGGTGGCAGGCGCCGCCGCCACGATCTCGGAGAGCAGGGCCTTGTGCTGGAGCTTGTTGAGGTAGCCCGTCGAGGGATAGCCACGGGCGGCCTGCCAGCGCTTCAGCACTGTGCGGGTCTCGTCGCTGAACGCGCCGGTGACCTTGGTGTCGAAGCCGAGCCCGGTGAGGCGGCGCTGCACGTCGCGGCGCTGGCCCTTGTCGAGGCCGATCTGGTCCTCGGTGAGCTGGCTTGCATCATCGGTGAAGGTCGCGGGATCAACGCCTGCGTTCAAATTGCGGGTCGTCGTCGACGGACCGCTCTTGATCGCGGCGAGCCGCGCCAGCGCCAGCGCCTTGAACTGGCCGTTCGGATAGGCGGAGAGATAAGCGTTGAGCTCCTCCGGCTTGTTGGACTCCTTCACGGAGCGCCAGTATTCGAGCTCGACACCGTCAGAGCTACCGGCGCTCGCCGCCGGCACGCTGCCGGACGCGGCGGTCGGTGCCGCGTTGGCGACCTGGGTTGTCGGGGCCTGGTTGAGATAGACAGCGCCGATCAGGTTGGTATGGCCCCACGGCAGCTGGCCCTTGTGGGTCTCCTCGTTGACCTGGGCGCGCACCGACGTCATCGCCTGCTGGATCTCGACGCCGGGCTTGGTGATGTTGTCGATCAGCGCGCGGGTGAACGGGCTGTTGTTGCCTTCCTGGCCGTCGAGCGCGGTCTGGCCCGGGCCGGTGGCGAACGCGATCAGCGTGCCTTCGCCGGACTTCATCTCGGCAAGACCGCTCTGCACGTTGACGCTGCGGGTCGCCGAGTTCGACTTGATCTTGGCGGCAAACGGATTGTCGCGGCAGGCATCGAGGAAGACGAGCTTGACCTTGGCGTCGCCCATGGTCTGGTCGAGCGTCAGGTCGATGTTGATGGCGGCGCCCAGCTTGACGTCCATCTCGGACTTGATGTCGGCGTCGACAGGCAGGAGATAGTTGGAGCCGCCGACGGCGATGCCGTGGCCGGCATAGTAGAACACCGCGACATCGGAGCCCTGCGCCTTGCGGCCGAAGTCGAGCAGCTTCTCCGTCATCTGGTCGCGCGTGAGGTTGGATCCTTCGATCACTTCGAAGCCGACATTGCGCAATGTCGAAGCCATCGCCTTGGCGTCGATCGGCGGGTTCGGCAATTGTGCGACGTTCTTGTAAGCGCCGTTACCAACGACGAAGGCGACGCGGCGATCGGCCTGTGCGGCGCTGACCGACAGCGCCATGCACATCAGCGAAGCGAGGAGGGTGAGAGTGCGCATCTGAAATCCCCAACAGAATCGAATTGCAGGCAGCAACAAATTGGCCACGAACTTACACGACACGCCCGGTTTCGCGCCAGCGAAACGACAGTTCGCCCAACCCATTGCCTCATGGCCGAATGTGCACGGTGGAATGCCCCTCCAACGTGATCCAAATCACGTTCGACCATTTTGTTTGTCGCATGAGGCCGTGCGTGGGTTCATTGCGTGCGTGCGGGCGGGAACCGGGGCCGCCGGCTTCAGATTCAGCAGGTTGCCGAACAGGATCAGCGCCGCACCGAGCACAGTCCAGGCGTCGAGCCGCTCGGAATACAGCAGCCAGCCGACAGTCGCGGTCAGCGGAACCCGCAGGAAGTCCATGGGAACCACCACCGTCGCGTCGGCATAGCGCATCGCGCTGGCGAGACAATAATGTGCGAACGTGCCGCAGACCGAGATCACCAGGACCCAACCCCAGACATAAGTGGGGGGCCAGGCCCAGACATAGAGCGTCGGCAGGACTCCTGCGACCGACTGCACCACCAGCATCCAGAACAGGACCGCCAGCGCACTCTCGGTACGGGTGAGCGATTTGACCAGGGCCATGGACACGCCGAAACCAACGGCAGCGCCGAGCGCGATCAGCTGGCCCTGATTGATCTCGCCGGTCGCGGGCCGCACGATGACGATCACGCCGACGAGGCCGAGCGCGATCGCGGCGATCTTCCACGATGTCATGCGCTCGGACAGGAAGCTGGCGGCGAGGATCGCGGTCCAGATCGGCATCGTGAACTCGATCGCGACCACTTGGCCGATCGGAATCAGCGTCAGCGCAAAGAACCAGCCGAGCTGCGAGACGTAGTGGATCAGATTGCGTGCGATGTGCTGGGGCAAGCGCGTCGTCTTGAGTGTTACGAAGCCGCCGGAGCGCCGGATCATCGGATAGAGCATGCAGAGGCCGAGCAGCGAGCGCACTTCCATCACCTGGAAGACGTTCATCTCGCGCACAGCCTCGCGTCCCGCGACCGCCATCACCAGCGTCAGTGACAGCCATCCGGTCATCCACAATGCAGCCATCGTCTTGGACGGTGTCGTGGTCATGAGGCGGGATGCTGAGGCGAAATCTGAAGGGGTGGCCGGTATCGGCGACATCGACGTCGTTTGCAACGGCCAAATCTGCGGATGCAGCGATGCAAGGCGGCGTGCTAAGGCTTCATCGAACAACGAGAAAATCGGGAGTCTTCGCTCATGCACATCTTGCAGCCGGCCGAATGGAAAAAACCGCGCGGCTTTTCCCATGGCGTCGTGATGGAGGGGCCGGGCCGCTGGGTGGTGCTGGCCGGGCAGACCGGTGGCGATGAGACCGGCAACTATGCTCCCGACATGGCGGCGCAGGTCGGGGCCGCTCTGAAACGGATCATCAAGCTCCTGGGCGAAGCCGGCGCCGGTCCGGAACACATTGTCCGCCTGACCTGGTATCTCACCAGCCGCAGTGAATATGAGGCCGCCGGTGCCGGCATCGGTGCGGCCTGGAAGGAGACGCTCGGACGCAATTTTCCGCCGTCGACACTGCTCTATATCGGCGGTCTCGTGGACGAGCGCGCCAAGGTCGAGATCGAGGTCACCGCGTTCGTTCCGGGCGCATGAAAAAGCCCCGGCGGGATCGCCGGGGCTCTTGTCGTGTCACCGTGCCGTCGTCTTACTTCGACAGCGAGATGTTGGCGCCGCGGAACTGGCTGTCCGCGCGCATCGTGACGTTCTGCTTGTTGCCACTCGTCTTCAGCGCGATGTTGGCGTTGAAGCCGGCGGTGGAGGCGACCAGCTCGTAGCTTCCGCCGCCGCCGCGGCCCTGGAGCGAGCCCGAGATGTTGCGGCTGGCCTCGGACCAGCTGCCGGTGATGGCGCTGCCCTCGGCCTTGACGTTGGCGCCGAGGTTGAACTTGTAGGCGTCGCTGGCGCAGGTCAGCGACATTTCCATGGTCGGTCCGATCGGGGTGTATTTGGCCCGGCAGCGGATCCGCTCGGTCGAGCCGTCATCAAGCGTCACGGTGCCGGAGCCGCTCCAGCTGCCCGCCAGCGGGGCAAACGGGCCGGATTGGGCGTTGCTCTCGGTGTTCGCGACCGCTGCTGCAAACAAAACGGCGGTCGCAATCAGCAGCCGCCGGCTCATGACACTGGTCTCGAATTGCTTATTGGCGCGATGCTTCCCACCGCCCGCTGCACGGTATGCCTGCAGATGCTCCATTCCACTTCCCCGATCCGGCGTTGCCGCTGAGTTGACCGTTGGCATATGCACCATTGATCGAAACTTTCACAAGTCCCCCACTGCCGATGGTGCCGGAAACGTTAGCGCCGGGCGCCGTGATCTTGCCGTCGGCAACTGTCAGCATGGAGCTCGCGGTCGGCTCGCAGGTGCCGCTCTTGGTGACGATGGTGACCTGCCAGTTGCCGTCATAGGGGGTCTGGGCGAGGGTGGGGCCGGCGAGGATGCCGGTAAAAACTGAAGCGGCACAGAACGCCGCGATGCGATCAAAACGCATGAATTCCGTCCTTGAATATGTCTGAGATGCTGTCACTTATTCGGACGAAATGTGACGGAAATTTGTTGCGATGCCAAATCGAAAATTGTTCCTGTGGAAACAATGGTTTATTTGGGTTTCCGGCTGCAATTTTCGAAGCAAAATCAATGCGGCTTCGCGTTAATCGTTAATCTCAGGAGAGACTCGGTGCCGAGGTCGCGAACTGCTCGTCCTGCGTCTTGGACGGCAGCGCCTTGTGGACCTTGGCATAATCGATCACGTCGGCGAGCAGCTTGAGCCCGAGCGGGGCCAGCGCACGCTCCCACAGTTCCCGCGCCGTCTCGCCCTTTTTCACGAAGCACCATTCCTGGGCGGCAATCGCGCCAGCGTCCATGCGGTCGGCGAGATGGTAGATGGTGCCGCCGGCGATCGGATCGCCTTCCTTGATGGTCCATTCCACGGCGGCCTTGCCGCGGTGACGCGGCAGCAGCGAGGGATGGTAGCCGATCCCGCCCAGCTTGGCCGCGGCCAGTGCATCTTTGCCGATCCGGGCGTGGCTGTGCGCGGTGATGATCAGGTCGGTGTCGGGGGCGATCTCGGAGGCCACCACCAGCTTGGGATCGGCCTGAACCACCACCTCGATGCCGGCCGCCTTGGCGGTTGCGGCGAGGCGATCCTCGGCATCGGCCACCACGACCCGCACGATCGAGACGCCGTGCTCCCGGAGCATGTTCAGGGTGGTCACGCCGAAATGGCGGGAGCCGACAAGGGTGATGCGCATGGGTGTCCGATCCGTCTCGCAACTGCGTCATCCCCCGATAACACGTCGGTACGCCCTGTCACCATCCCCGGACCGTTTACGCCGGTTATCAACAACGCGCCGGGCGCAGGACACGACGATTCCGCGATTGCGCGGCCGGCCGTTCCGGTGCTTCCATGCGTGCATTGCACCGTCTCGGGAGCGAGCGCATGCGCAGCGCGTGGTTTTTCCTTCTCGTCGCACTGATTGTGGCCACTCCGGCGCGCGCCGGTGGGCCTTATCCGGCGGTGCCTCCGGAGATCGGTGTGGCGCCCTTCATCGGCCCGACCTGGGATGCCTATCGCTGTGCTGAAGGGGTGCCCCACAATTTCTACCACCGGGCTTACTACGGCGAGGAGCCGCCGGCGATTTATCGCAGCTACGCCTACAGGCCGTACTACCGCTACAGCGCCTACCGCAGGCTGCCGCGCAAGTATTTTTGCGTCACGGACTAGCGTTGCCGTGCTGCCACGGTCGGCAGCAAATAATGGATGCACCGGTTCCTCTGTTTCATTTTTAACAGAGGAATCTGTTGTGTGCGGTTAGAACCTGCACCAACCGGGGCTGGCCAAATTTCATTCCGGATCCGTTTTCGAACCCGGCTTTGGCCGCTGGCGTCATTGCCAGCGGCTTTTTCATGCTCGGCTATCACGAAATCATCAGACGGTAATACGTTCTCAACTTGCTTGTCGTATCGACGAATCCGTCGCGGATTTGTATTGCGTACCGCGACACCGAAAATGCCCCGCCGGCGTGGGTGCGCCGCGCGGGCATTTTTGCGGGGACCAATTTCATGCCGAGCGCGATTGAGCAGATCGTGGACGCCTATGTGCGTCTGAAGAACCGTCGTGGGCTCGACGAGCTGATGATGCACAGGCAGCGGCTCGCGGTCGATCTGAAGAGCAGGTCCGGCTACGATTTCAGCCTGCCGATCAGCAAGATCGACGAGGAGATCGCGATCATCGAAGCGGGTCTCAGCCGGCTGAAGGCTGACTCCGGGGATCTCGGTACGACACGCCCGATCTGATGCGCTAGTCGCGCCGGCCGCCGTCGATGACGGTGAACAATGGGCGCGCCGGGGTCGGCTCCACCAGCAACTCCTCCACAAGCGCAGTCGCTGCGTCGACATATTTGCGGGTCGGCTTGTCGAGCTCGCGTTTTGCCTCGTCGTCGAGTGCGACCTTGGCGGCTTCGACCAGCTTGCGCATCCGCGCCGCATGGTCGTCGCCCGCCGTCAGCGTCGCGCGCGCCAGCGAGCGCAGCACGAACAGCTCGCCCTCGAGGCGGAGCAGACGGTCGTTGAGCCTGGTGAGGACGGCGTTGAGGTCGGCCATGTCAGGTGTTCGTCACAAAGGATCCGTCCTGATCTAGCGGCGATCGGTGAACGGAGTGCAAACGCGATTGGCGCAATTGGGCTGATCTTCGGCGTACCGCGGTGCCGCCGATGTGACCAGTCGTGACATGCGCATGCGTAGCACCGCGTGGTTCCCGCACCACATGACGGCTTGGGTGGACGTTGGAGTCCTTGTTATGCGGTCCGTCCTGTTTCTCTTCCTTTTGATGTCGGCATGCGCGCCGGCGGCCGCGGCGCCCGCCCGTCACGCTCACGCGCGTCACCCCGTCGTTGTTCGGCCCGCCGAGGACGCACCTGTGCCACCCGGCTGGTACAAGTTTCCCGGCCATCCGCCGATTCCGCCGTCGGAGAACAGGAACCTCGATCCGTCCAATTTCGGCGGCGCCTGACTCACGCCGCGGTTCTGGCGAGATAGTCGCGCGCGAAGGCGATATACCAGTCGAGGCAGGTGGGGTTGGCCATCGCTTCCTTGTTGATGACCTTTTCGACGGGTTGGCCGAGCAGCAGCTTCTTGATCGGCAGCTCCTGCTTCTTGCCCGAGAGCGTGCGCGGGACCTCGGCGACGGCAAAAATCTCGTTCGGCAGGAATCTGCGGGAGAGGCTGGTCTCGATCGCCTTGTTGATCTTCGCGCGCATCGTGCCGTCGAAGGTGACGCCGTCGCGCAGCACCACGAACAGCGGCATGTAGCTGTCGCGGCCGAGATATTCGAGGTCGACGACGAGGCTGTCGAGCACCTCCGGCAACGCCTCGATCGCGGAATAGAGCTCGCTCGTGCCCATGCGCAGGCCGTGCCGGTTGATGGTGGCATCGCTGCGGCCATAGATGATGCAGGAGCCGTCCGGATTGACCTTGAGCCAGTCGCCGTGCCGCCACACCGGCCCGCGGCCGCTGCCGTCGAAATTATCCGGATAGGTCTCGAAATAGCTGGCGCGATAGCGCGCGCCGTCCTTGTCGTTCCAGAAGTAGAGCGGCATCGACGGCATTGGCTCGGTGCAGACGAGTTCGCCGACCTCATCCGTGACGGCGCGTCCCTGCTCGCTGAAGGCCTCGACGGCCGCACCGAGCAGGCGGCACTGCATCGCGCCCGGCGTCTGCGGCAGCTCGCGGTTGCCGCCGATAAAGGCGCCGGCGAAATCGGTGCCGCCGGAGATGTTCGCCCACCAGATGTCGGCCTGCGCCTTGCTGCCATTGGTCTTCGACAGCGCCGCAAAGCGGTCGTTGAACCAGGCTTGCGTGTCGGCGCTGAGCGGCGAGCCGGTCGAGCCGAGGCAGCGCAGCCGCGACAGATCGCCGGCGGCGGCAAGAGTGATTTCGGCCTTGGCGCAATTGGCGAAGAACGCCGCGCCCGCGCCGAAGAAGGTCGATTTCGACTGCGACACGAAACGCCACAGCGTGGTCCAGTCCGGCTTGTCCTTGGCTCCGCCGGGGCTGCCGTCGAAGATGCAGCAGGTGGTGCCGCTGAGCAGGCCGCCGACTTGCGAATTCCACATGATCCAGCCGGTCGAAGAGTACCAGTGATAGCGCTCACCGAACGAATTCTCGTGGTAGGAGCAGCCGAGATCGTTGTGCAGGCCGAGCAGCGCCAGCACCACGATGACGATGCCACCATGGCCGTGCACGATCGGTTTCGGCAGGCCGGTGGTGCCGCTGGAATAGACGATCCAGAGCGGATGATCGAACGGCAGCCACATCGGCTCGAATGCGTCGATGGCCGCATCCGTCCTTGCGGTAATGTCGGAGAGCAGGGCGTCCTGCGCCGTGACCGTGGCAGCCTCACTGTGCAGGATGACCTGCTCGACGCTCGGAAGCGATCGCCGCAGCTCGGCGACGACATCGCGCCGGTCATGCCGGCGGCCGGCATAGGTGACGGCATCGCAGGCGATCAGCACCTTTGGCTCGATCTGCTTGAAACGGTCGATCACCGCGGGCGCCGCCATGTCGGGCGCGCAGACGCTCCAGACCGCGCCGATGCTGGCGCTCGCAAGAAAACAGATGATGGTCTCGGGGATGTTGGGAAGGTACGCCGCGACGCGGTCGCCGGGCTTGATGCCTTTCTCCTTCAGATGCAGCGCGAGCGCCGCCGCCTTGCGCCGCAGTTCCGGCCAGCTGGTCTCGCGCAGCTTGCCGTCCTCGCCGCTGCTCACGATCGCGGGCAAGCCGGCGGCGTGGGCAGCGTCGACGTGCCTGAACACCTGCCGCGCGTAGTTCACCTGCGCGCCCGGAAACCAGACCGCGCCCGGCATCTTGCGCTCGGTGATGACAGCCGCAAACGGCGTCGGCGATTGCAGATCGTAATAGTCCCAGATGCTGCGCCAGAATGCATCGAGATCGCGGACCGACCATTGCCGCATGTCTTCGTAGGTCGCGAAGGTGAGGCCGCGCTGCTCGGCGAGCCAGTTGCGATAGAGGGCGATCTGGGGAACGAAAGCGGTCATTGCGTGTCGGCTTTTATTGCGGGGAGGGGAGTGTAACGGGTCTTGCAGCGCGGCTGAAGCGCCAGTTTTCGCAGGAAGGTCGGTGCTTCAGCGTCATCATTGCGAGCCACCGGGTCCGCGCAAAGCGCGGCCCGATGACAGGCTCCGCGAAGCAATCCAGAATCCCTCCGCGGTGACAGCCTGGATTGCCTCGCGGCGCTCGCAATGACGGAGTGTTGTGCACTGGTTTCGCTTGTTCAACGCGCATCCCGAACCGCAGACACGCATTTGCATTCTCGCGGCATGTTTCGCCCGAGTCTTGCGTCGTCCTTTTGCCCTCATCGAAACAAGGGCGCAGGGAAGGCCGGGCGCCGGCGGCACCCGCGATCCGTGCGCTGGAGAAATGCACACGGGGTGGACCACAGGCTCAGCCGATGCTCGGCCTTCCCTGCGCGATGGTTTACGGCGTACTTCGTGCTCTCCCCGGGGAGCGATGCACTATTGCCCCCGTCGTCCTGCGGATGGCTGACGCGCGCGCCCGGTTGGACATCACACATCACCACAGGACTTGACGCACAGACCCCGGGCGTCAGGACCACACGACTTGGCCGTCCGCGCACATCTTCGCTGGGACTTCGAGCGCTGGCGTGTGCTCACGCCCGAAGCCATGCGAAGACGCTGTCGGCGCCGTGTCGTCGGCACGAGAGCTCTTGCTCACGGTTTCCCGCCCTGCAATGCCGCTCGCGCCCGGCGCCGTCGCGTCCATCGCTCCCAGGCCCGCGGTTCGTGACGATCGCGATCCGCCCCTTGTCTCGGGCCAGGGTGTTTCGTTTGTACGATAAATCCGAATTTCGGTAAAGTGGAATATGTTTGCCGGAGAGGATTGACAAGCGAGGTGGAGAATTCGTGCAGGTTGTTTGCCCGACGGGCAAGGTGTCGCTTCGAACGCTATCGATGCGCCGTGGTTTCCACACCGTCGTTGCGAGCGTAGCGAAGCAATCCAGACTGATCCCGTGGAGGGATTCTGGATTGCTTCGTCGCTTCGCTCCTCGCAATTGTGCAAGTCCACTAATTCGCTGATCGAGAGATTTCGGTTTTGGCGGCGGCAAAATCTTTTGGAGACTTGCCGCCGA